>JAZOML010000017.1:0-55287 GCA_045653945.1 Eubacteriales bacterium | reverse complement strand
GTACCCGATATGACGGATAGCGAGGAAAGTCTAAAAGAGGTGGTACGTATAGCGAAAAACGTAAAAAGTCTAAAGAAAATAGAGCTTCTGCCCTTCAAAAAGCTTTGCACCGAAAAGTATAAAAAATTAGGCCTTCCGTTTCCACTTGAAAATACCCCCGAGTGCTCCCCCGAAACGATAGAAAAACTGAAAGAATTGCTATAATTAAAAGCGACTGCTGATGCAGTCGCTTTTTTGAAAAAACGTCCGACAAAATTCTCTTGACACGCATTTTTATATATGTTATACTAAACTTAGAAATAATATTAAAATAAACGTTTTCTTTGTTTACAAAGGCTTCAGCAGTACAAAAACTGTATGAACTTTGACAAAGGGTAAGAAAGGAAAAGCTTATGATAATAGAACGTAAAATGGCGCTTAAAATTTGGGAAAGCGCTTTCGGGAAAAAGGTCGATGCCACCGATTTTTCGGGTAGAAAAATGAATAAAAGCGCATACGGTCAAAAGAATTCAAAGCTCGGTTGGACTCTTTGCACCCTGCTTCCAAGATGCGCGGGCGGCAGAGAAGAGGACGAAAATCTTATATGCGTACACACGGAAACAGCCCAAGAAAAAGGCGAAGGCTTTCCATTTTTTATAGCCTCTGATAAAAAGTTTGAAATCACCTGTGATGATGAAAACGAATGGATTATCGTTTTGGCAAATGATAGCATTAGTATAGCGGAGCAACAAGCAAAAAAAGACGCAGCCGTAGATATGTGGAATGAAATTTTCGGTGATGTAGACGAGGCAACCGACTTTTGCGGAAGAAAAATGTTCAAGAGTGAATATATGACGGATAACTCCTATGCGTGGAAAGTCGCACCCTTCGTTGAAGGCAGAGCCGCAGAGGGTAAAAACGCCTATATTGCCAGCCTGCTTACAGTTGACGAGGCTCTTGGAAGAACGGCGTTTAAGGCAAACGGCAAAAATTACACATTAAATAAAGATAGTGGGAATTATTATTTCAAGGAAATAGTTATAAAACCGCAACCAAAAGCCTTTGATATACGAAATCCTTATGATTTTTGTGCTGAGCTTGAAAAAATTGCAATTGAGAATAGCGATTTGGATATTGAGATGCTTGATTTTATTGTTGTCAAGGTGCTCACCTCAACACAAACGGAAAGCGCAACGCTTTGTGCGCTCAACAAAATTCTATACGGCTTTGTTGGGGTGGAATTGCAGCGTGAGGTTGAGGAAAAAACTGAGGGAAGTGAAGCAAAGCAGATAATTGTAACCTATCGATGCGTCATAAAAACACTTGAAGAGCTTGAGAAAATTTTCCTCTCTGCGCAGCTTTTAAATACATACGCCCCTCTTGTTTGTGAAAAATTCGATATAGACGAGCTTAAAATTTACAATCACGCCGTTCGTACAAATAAGGTTCATAAAGACCTTTCGGTGGATAGACTTTCGGAGCTTTACCCGGAATTTAAGGCATTTATTCATAGCATAAGAAATAGCATTTCCTTTTATGAGGGGGAACCGAAGAAAACGTTTTTTGTTTCAAATTTTGTTGTTTACAATCTTCCTGCTTTGCTTGAACTACACCCGCAGGACAACACGAAATATTATACGGGAATATATATGGTTGAACACAACTTATATGACAAAGAGGTGCAGGCAGCTCTTCAAAAAATGCTTGCAGGCGAACCTCGAAATGAGTCAAATGAGGCCCCCGTTAGTGAAAATATTGGACCAAATAACGAAAATGTTGATAGCGTAGACGATGAAGAAGACGAGGACGGCGATGGAGAGCTAACCATTGATTTTGAAGAATTCAACTGAAAAATATAAGAAAAAACCACCGAGTCTTGGTGGTTTTTTGTTTTGATATTATATTAGAGCAGGTCGCGGCGAAGCTCCTCAGGTGATTTTGGACTGATATATGAGGGCGGAACGTCAAGCACTGTCTTGCAGCCATTTTGTCCCTCGGAAGCCATACGGTATGCGGCTCTTGCATAAGCGACAAGCACCGAAGAGGTGAATTCGGGGTTAGAGTCAAGCTTCAAGCTGTATTCGATGACGTGATTGTTTTCAAGATTTTTGCCTGTTTTCCCACTTCTTATAACAAATCCGCCGTGAGGAATACCGCAGTGGTTTTCACGGAGCTCCTTTGCGCTTATAAAGTGAACGGATGTGTCATAATCGGCAAAATAGTTGGGCATATTTTTGATTTCCGACTCTATTCTTGCCTTGTCAGCGCCCTCTTCGGCGACAACGAAGCACTCGCGTTTATGCTTTTCTCTTGTAGAAAGAGCAGGCGCGCTACCGCTTCTGACAGCATCAAGCGCCGCTTCAACGGGAATTGTATATTGCTTTCCGTCGAGCACACCCTCAATACGTCTAATAGCGTCCGAGTGCCCCTGACTTACGCCCTTTCCCCAAAAGGTGTAAGAGCTTCCGCTTATCAAAATTGACTCCGCGTATGACCTGTTTACCGAAAACATACCGGGGTCCCAGCCAACTGAAATTATAGCGACCTTGCCACCCTCTTTTGCCTGCGTGTCAACGTTTGTAAAATGCTCGGGAATTTTTGCGTGAGTGTCAAAGCTGTCAACGACGTTATAGTATTTTGCAAGCATAGGAGTTTGCTTTGGTAGGTCTGTTGCACTTCCTCCGCAAAGTATCAAAACGTCTATTTTATCGGTCATACCGATTATATTTGAAGCAGGATAAACGGGTGTATCTTCATAAACTGTTTCCACCATTGCGGGGGGACGTCTGGTGAAAACTCCTACTAACGTCATATCGGGGTTTTGCTTTATTGCGCACTCAACCCCTCGACCAAGATTACCGTATCCATATATACCGATTCTTATACTCATAGCTTTTTGCTCCTCAAAAAAATCTTACAAGGAATTATAACATATTTTATTGCAATTTGCAAGATATTATTTTATTTTTTTGTTTTAGATACTAAAATTTTCAGCTTAAAAAATGATGACTTGACAAAAACGGACAAAAGGTGTATAATTTATGTGCCTAAATATTTTTAAAACATATTATATTATTATATAACCGATGCCCTTTTTTATTTTCAGACGGGCAAAACAGGAGATATTTTGATGTATAACCGACTCTATACGGTAGTTGAAAAATCCCTCTTTTCCGACCCTGACGGTATTCTTCTTGCTGTCTACGATTATACGGAAATTTCGGGTGAAATAGACGCAAAGTCCTTTGAAAGCTTAAAGGACTGCTTTTGGCACGTCGATTTTAACGGTGAAATCAGCAGCGGAGGTGTTAAAAAGCTTTCCTTTGAAAAGCGTGCAGGCAGACGAGATAGAATTATATGCGAAATGTATGATGCACTCAAGGTGTTAAAGCTTAGCGGTGTAAACGTAGTAAGCGGCAGAGAATTTTACTTTGTCGAAAATGCCGAGCAGAGTATGATAGACACCTTTATAAATGATAACGTAAGTCCTTACGTTTATATCCGCGATATTGCGGTAAAAATTCCCGTTGTAAACGACGGTCAGACAATAAAGGGATTTTCACAGTTTGATTACACCGAGCTTATGACACTGCGCAGCGACCTTGACCTTAAAATAGAAATAGACGACCTTATGTGTGTGCAAAACTATTTCATTTCCGAGAGCCGCGAGCCGTCTTTTACTGAGCTTAAGATAATAGAGAGCTTTTTTTCAGAAAATTTTCGCCATACAACGTTTGAAACCATACTTGATAAGCTGGAAACCGAGGACGAGAGTATAAGAGCGGCGTGGGAAAAATACCGTGAACTACGTGCTGATAAAATTCCCTCACTTTCCGATATAACAAAGGCTGCCCCCGATAAGATTAAGGGTAAGGAGATTGCCCCTGCAACCGAAAAGCTCTCGGGTGTTAAGCTCGAGGTTGCTGATGATGAAGAAGAATTCTTGCTGGTATCCAAGTGCGAAAGTCATAACCGTTCAACCGAGGCGGTTCCGTATGACGGAGCAGCGGGTTGCGTTGGCGGTGCGATAAAGGACCTGCTTTGTGCCTTTGGTTATCCATATGATACTTATAGGACAGTAGGATACGCTCCAACGGAAAGAGGACGTAAGCGCGCCCTGGTTGCCGCTATCGGATATGCAGATAATGCACAAGGTTTAGGTGTACCTTATAGCAAATGCCTTGAAAACGTAGAGTCTATTTATAGCGAAAAAGCAAGTGAAATAAGTGCGGTTTTGGCGATTTCTAACGGGAAAAGCGTAACAAAGGCACTCAGTAAAAAGCCTCAGGTGGGCGATAAAATATATATTTTGGGTACAAAAACCGCATCTGACGGTAAAAACTGCTCACGCACTAATTTAGCTAAGGAAAATTCAGTAGGAGAATACATTCCAACCTCCGACAGTGCGGCGCTTAAGGCTCTTATTCGCCTGTTTACACGTCCTGATTTCGCCGAAATTTCCGTTGCTATTAATGATATAAGCAGCGGCGGAATAATTTGTGCTCTGGGTGAAATAACCGATGGCGCAAACATAAACGTATCGAGCATAAGCACTTTTTATGACCTTCCATTTGCTGATGCAATGCTCAGTGAAAGCAACGAAAGAATGGTCGTTTGCGTAAGAAATGAAAGCGCTGCGGCTCTTGAGGAAATGAGCAAGAGCGAGGGTGTCGGATATTGTAAGATAGGCGAGGTAAACGACACAAAACGCTTTGTTCTTCATAACGAGGAAGGCGTAAGAGTTGCTTCTCTTACCAGCGCATTTTTGCTTTCGGGCGGTGCTGAAAAGCACCTTGTTGCTTATGCCGACGATGAGGGTTCACTTCCAAAATCCGAGGCTCTTGCGGCTGCAAAGGCGCCATATAATGCGGCAAATCCATTCAAAAAGCTTATTAAAGACTTTAAGTATGATTTTGAAAGGGCTTGTATAATTTCCGCATCTGACGTGCGTAGTATGAAATGTGAGTTGGCTCACCGACTAAACCGTGTTGGAAACGGAGATTTTGAAGAATTTGACACTCCTGCCGGTTCGTTTGAAGCATCGGTTCGAAAGCTTCGCTATAACGGTAAGATGCTTCAAGGAAAGAACGGTCAGCTTTATTCAGCGCTTGTTTGCGCAAGCTTGCCGGAAATAAGCAAAAATTCCCCATTCAAGGGAGCATATTTATCGGTATTTGAAGCGGTTGTAAAGCTGATAGCGGCAGGCTACGGTAACCAAAAAACATACCTTACGCTTGAGGAATATTTCCCTGCGCACAAGAATATAAGCAGACGTCTTGGCGTTTCGGTTTCGGCTATGCTCGGTTGCTTTGAGGCTCAAATGCAGCTTGGGATACCGTCCGTTGGCGGTAGAATTTCGGTAGGGGACAGCGAAAACGAGTGCGACAGTGCAATTACCGCATACGCATTTTGTGTATGCAATAAAGTAAGCGGTATTGGAAAGTCATTTCAAAAGTCAGGCAATAAGGTCATTTTAATTTCGTCGGAGCTTGAGAAAAACGGACTTCCCAATTCCGATTCCATTGATGATTTGAAAGAAAAAATATCAGAGCTTGTTGAAAACGGCTCACTTGTAAGTGCAGCATCAGTATTTGCTAAAAATCCCTGTTCGGTTATAATGGAAATGTGTTTTCCGTTAGGAAAGGGTGTAAAGCTTGAAAATTCGTCGTCCATAGATGACCTATTTGATAACGCATATGGTGCAATAGTATGTGAAATAAAAGAAGATGCAGATATTCCGAGGGGTTGTAAGCTTCTTGGTAGAGTAACCGACGAGCCTTATCTTATACGCGATGGGGATACCTTCGACTTGACGAGGATTTTTGGTTCAAACGAAAACACCGTAGCATATCCTGACGGAAAGAGATACCTCTATTTAAAAGAAATAAACGATGACTACGGAACTATAAAGCCTGTTGATGGAAAGAAAGTCAAGGTGCTTATTCCGGTTACGGGATATTCTGTGCCGTGTGATGGCATCGTAAAAAAGTTCAATGACCTTGGTGCAAGTGTTATTCTTTGTCATATGCGAGAGCCTAACGTAACCGAATTTACTAAGCGACTTAAAACGGCTGATATTCTGTTTTTGACAGACACTCTGGGTAGTGAAGGCTTTATGAATACCGTTTTTTCAAAAAAGAGCGTAGTAAACGAAATAAATGCACTTCGTGAAAGAGGTGGACTTGTATACGGATACGGAACTGCCGCCAAGATTCTTATCAAAAACGGTCTTGTTGAGCTTGATACGGAAAAATTCAAGCTTGTTGGAGCTACCGACGGTATTTTAAGAGGTGAATACGTAATGCTTGGACTCACCTCTCAGCTTTCTCCCTTTACAAGAGGCGAAAAAATAGGGGGGTGCTACAAGGCATACGTATACGGAAAACCTCAAAAGCTTCAGTGCGATGTCGACTATGCTGACGAGCTGGCGCGAGAGGGTAGAATAATTACACAGTACGGTGTAGGGTATAACCGCATTAATGCCGATGCAAGCATAGATTCGGTATGCTCACGAGATGGCAAGGTGCTTGTGCAAATGAGTATTCCATATACTGAGGAATCTTGCCTTGATATCGTAGAAAATGCAATAAAATATTTTTCGGTATTTTAATTTTAAGGAACGAAAATGAAAGAAATTTTTAAAAAAAATAATAGAAAATGGGTCATTGCAATAGCTGTTATGGTTGCAATAATCATTGTTCTTTCGGTGCTTTTGGTACTTGAAGCAAAGGGTGTGTTTTACGCTGCAAACGAGGTGAGTGTTACTATAACACCGCCAAAGCGTGCGGATAGTGAAATTCATACAGCTGGAGATTATCAATATGCTTTACTTGAAGACGGAACTGTTATGATAGTTGTGTATACAGGAAACGGTGAGGAAAGCATAGAGATTCCCGGCACTCTTGCAGGAAAACAGGTAAGCGCAATAGGCGAGGCGGCATACGGTGGTCTGACGGTGGGAAACGCCAAAAAAATAACGGTATCAGAGGGTATAACCTATATCGGTAAAAACGTATTTTTGGGTGCGGATAAGGTAACACTATATCTACCTTCTACGTTGAAGCAGGTGGAGAAAGACGCAATGTACGGATGTGAGGAGCCCGTTGCGATATATTTTGCAGGTACAAGAGAGCAGTGGAATGAAGTAAAGGTTGGTGCTGGGAATAAGGCGCTGTCAATAGTTAACTGTACGGGTTAAATCAAAAAATAAAGGGCGTTGCCATTTGGCAACTGCCTTTTTTGTTATGTAAGAAAATTACAGAGTGCCAAGATACTCAGGCTTAATTTTGCCATTTTCGTCAATCTTGGTATCAAGAAGCTTTTGAACTCTATCTACGGGGTTGAGAAGAGAGCTGATGCTATGGTCGGTGTGAAGCGCAGAAATAATAAGCGCAACGTATTTTGCCATATTAACCTCGGTGTACCAAGGTCTTGCTTTAAGCTCCTCGGTGCGGTAGATGAGGTTTGTGGTGAAGATTTGGTCGATAGCACCGTCAGCATACGCTTTATCAATCTTCTTAAGACCGTTACAGAAAAGACCGAAGGATGCGAAAATAAATACTCTCTTTGCGCCCTTGGACTTGAGCTGTCTTGCAACGTCAAGAACTGACTCACCCGATGCGATAATGTCATCAACAATGATAACGTCCTTACCCTTAACGCTCTTACCAAGGTATTGGTGAGCCTTTATAGGGTTCTTACCGTCCTTAACAACGCTGTAATCACGGCGTTTGTAGAATGTACCGAGCTCAAGCTTGAGAACCGAGGAGTAGTACATACAACGGTTCATACCGCCCTCGTCGGGGGAAATCATCATAAGGCTGTCGCGGTTGATAGCGATATCGGGCACCTTTTTAAGAAGAGCCTTAATCATCTGGTAGGTGGGGTGAACGTTGTCAAACGAACACATCGGTATAGCGTTTTGAATACCAATATTGTGAATATCAAAGGATATAAGGTTTACCATACCCATATCAACGAGCTCTTTGAGAGAAAAAGCGGCATCAAGCGACTCACGCATTGTACGCTTATCCTGACGTCCCTCGTAAATCATAGGCATAATAACGTTGATGCGGCGTCCCTTACCCGCAATAGCGCAAATTACACGCTTAAGATCCTGAAAGTGATCGTCGGGGCTCATAGGACATTCCTTGCCGTACATCTTGAAGGTTGCTCCGTGGTTGAACATATCAGCGTAAATGTAGATATCGTGGTTACGCATCGAATCGTTGATAACTACCTTGGCCTCGCCCGTACCAAATCTAATGTACTGGGGCTTAACAATGCTCGTGTCGGGAGTGAGCTGCCAGGTTTTGAGCCACGAGTCAACCTCTTTAAGAAAGTCATCGCAGCCGGTCGTGCCAATAACGCTTAATTTACCCTTAATTTCATCCATTTCCATAGTTTTTTGGTCCTCCGATAAAACTGTTTTATACTTGGTAACCTTATTATAACAAATTCGCTTAAAAAAATCAATAAATTTTTGACTTTTTTATGATTACAAAATAACCTTATTTTTTATCATTTTTTTGTATATATTTCATATATCGACAAATAATATTTTTTAAAAAACGAACCTCTTTATGCAGTTTTTCGTGAATTTTGTGTAATAATATAAAAAAGAAGAGGTGATGAGTGTGGAGCTTGAAGAACTATTGGCGGTTATGCCTGAATGCAAAATTTTAAAAGGGAAGATAAAAACACAAATAAACGGTCTTGCCTATGACAGTAGATGCTGTGAGGACGGCTTTATTTTTTTTTGCAAGGGCAAAAATTTTAAAAGGGACTACGTGCTCGATGCTCTTGAAAACGGTGCTACTGTATTTGTGTCGGGGCGAGAGTATATAGAAGTAGTCTATGATGTCTTGAAGCATACGCACATTACGGTTATTTTGGTAGACGATATAGCTGCCGCTATGTCGCAGTGCGCATCTCATTTTTACGGCTATCCCACTAAAAGGCTGAAAACAGTTGCCGTTACGGGTACTAAGGGAAAAACTACAGTATCTCATTTTATAAGCTCTATTTTAAATCAATGTACGGATTTTAAAAGCGCGCTTCTTTCCGATATGATAGACGATGGGGTATCACACCTTACTACACCAGAGTCGATAGATTTTCAAAAAGCGGCTTCAAAGGCATTAGATGAGGGATACACTCATCTTGTTTGCGAGATTTCAAGTCAAGCGCAAAAGACGGGGAGAGTGCAAGGAATAGAATTTGACGTATCCTGCTTTATAAATTTGGGAAACGACCATATCGGTAGCGGTGAACACGAAAGCGTAGAAGAGTATTTTCTTTGTAAGGCGGCAATAATTAAAAAAAGTAAGGTAGCAGTAATAAACGTTGATTGGCCTTACGGAGTAAGGTTGACTAAAATGATTAATAAAGGACAAAAAATAATCACCGTATCAGAAAGTGGAAAGGAAGCCGATTACGTGTGTCAAAGTATTGCGGCAGATGATAAAAAATGTGAGATTTCGGTGTTTGATAATATACGCAAAGACGTTTTTGTACTGTCTACCACCCTGCTCGGCACTCATAACGCTATAAATATGCTTTGTGCCTGTGCGGTAGCGGTAGAGCTTGGCGCGGGCACAAAAGAGAGCTATCTCGGAATATTAGGTGTGCACCCAAGCGGAAGGTCAAAGGTGTTATACAGTAACGATAAAAGACTTTGTATAGTGGTAGACTATGCACATAATGAAATGAGCCTTACGGCTATGAGTAAAATGGCAAAAGAGCAGCTCGGCGCAAAAACCGTAACAGCTGTTTTCGGTTGTCCGGGCGATAAGGCTCAGTGTAGAAGGTATGGACTTGCTCTTGCTTGTCAAAAAAATGTCGATAACGTGATAATTTGCGAGGATGATAGCGGAGTCGAGGGGTATGAAAATATCAAAAAAGAAATGACCGTATGCTTTGAAAAAGTAAAAAAGGCTGCCGCCTTAGAAAATAAAGAGTTAAGGGTTGCTTACGTTGAAAACAGAGCGCAGGCTCTTTCAACTGCAATAGAAAACGCGCTCAAAAACGAGGGGGAGGTTATCCTGATGCTCGGTAAGGGGGAAGAAGCCTTAAATAGAGGAGCACAGGGCTATGCTCCCTGCGAGAGCGACCTTGATATAGCTAAGCGTATGATTTTATGCTATGACGCCAAAGATAATAAGAGAATATAAATGCGTTTGCGCCGAATACTATAAAAAATACGGATTTGGAGGGGAAAATGTGCGGATTTGTTGGATTTTGCAATTCAAATATTGCAAACGTTGACCAAAAACGTCAAATAACTAAGGCTATGGTGGAAAAAATTAAGCACCGAGGTCCTGACGATAGCGGATATTTTGATGACGGCAATGCTTTCCTTGGCTTTGCAAGGCTTAAAATTATTGACCTTGATGGTGGACGTCAGCCGATGAAAAGCGCAAACGGACGGTACGTGCTTTGCTTTAACGGTGAAATTTACAATTATAAAGAGCTGCGTGCGGAGCTTGAAGCTGAGTTTGGACAAAAATTTATCGGGAAAGGCGATACCGAGGTATTGCTTTATACCTTAATTCACTACGGAGAACAGGCTCTCACAAAAATAAGAGGAATGTTCGCATTTGCGTTTTACGATACTCAAAATTGCACTCTTTTGCTTGTGAGGGACCCGTTTGGAATTAAGCCGCTTTACTACGGAATATTTGACGGTTGCCTTATGTTTGCCTCGGAAATCAAAGCCTTTTTGTCGCATCCTCAGTTTGCTAAGTCCTTTAATAGCAAAATTTTACCGTATTACCTGCAATTTCAGTATGTACCCACAGAGGAAACGGCATTTGTTGGCGTAAAACGTCTTATGGCAGGTCATATTTTAACCTATAATGACGGTAAAACTGTTGTAAAGAGATACTTTAAAATGCCTGAATTTTCAAAAAAAGCATATACGGGGTACTCATTTTTTGATAAAAAAAGCAATCAACAGCCCTTTTGTAAAAATCTTGGCAAACTGACGGGAGAGCTTAGTGATGTGCTTGAAAAATCGGTTCAAAAGCACCTGCAAGCTGACGTTGCAGTCGGAGGCTTTTTGTCGGGAGGAGTAGATTCGGGACTTATATGCACACTTGCAGAGCCTGAAAAGCTATTTACCGTTGGATTTAAAAACGCAGGATTTGACGAGCGAGCTTACGCCTTTAATACTGCGCAGCGGCTAGGTATACCGATAATCTCGCTTGAAATTGATGCAGATGACTTTTTTGAGAGCGTGAGGGGAGTGCAATATTACAGTGATGAGCCGTATGCAAACCTCAGCGCAATACCTCTTTACCTACTTTCAAAGCGAGTAAAGGAGGACGTTAGTGTAATTTTGAGCGGTGAGGGAGCGGACGAGCTGTTTGGAGGATATGAGTGGTATCAGGACTCGGCGGTGGGTAAGCTCTACCGAAAATTGCCGCAAGGATTTCGTCGAATAGCATCTAATAGAGCGCTTGAAGGTAGAATAGGCGATTTTTTAAAGCGAAACGATGGAAATCCTCGACGCGATTTTATCGGTCAGGCAAGGATAATGACTCCCGTTACGGCGTGGAGTTTGCTAAATGAGCCATATAAAGAAATTTTATCTCACGAAAATATAACCGCCCCGATATATAAAGAGGTAAGCAACGCCACGCTGCTTCGCAAGAAAATGTACCTTGACAGCCGTTTGTGGTTGCCGTTTGATATACTAAATAAGGCGGATAAAATGACAATGGCATCATCGCTTGAGCTACGTGTACCTTACCTTGATTTATCGGTGCTTGAAATAGCGCAAAAATGTGCTGACAGCACCCTTATACGAGCCAAAAACGGAAAATACGTGCTAAGACGGACGGCGCTTAAATATTTGGATAGCCAAACGGCGTATAGAAGTAAAAAGGGCTTTCCCGTACCTTTTCGTGAGTGGATAAGAGAAAAAAGATACGCCGCTTTTTTGGAAAAAACGTTTACGGGGGCTGCGGGTCGACGTTTTTTTGACACGGACAAGCTCATTTCTTTACTGTATGAGCACGTAAAGGGGCAAAAAAATAACGCACGTACCCTTTATACGGTGTATGCGTTTTTGCTTTGGTATGAAATTTTTTTTGAGGGTGAAGTGAAATGAGAGAATTTATACCGATAATACTTGGCGCTGATGAAAATGCCTACGCCTGCGCAAGACAGTTTTACGAAATAAACGGTAAACGCTCGCTTGTTTTTTCTGCAAAGGCGCTGCCGCAAACCTCTTATAGCAAAATTTTACTTCGCTATGTAATAGAAGAGCTTGATAGCGAGGAAATATTTCTTGCGGTGATGAAAACGGCACTGCCGAAGCTGAAAAAAATCTACAAAAAAATCCTGCTTGTGCCCTGCTCTGACTATTATGCGGCTCTTGTGATACGCAATAGAGAATATCTGGAAAGGTACGTGGACAGTCCGATACTTAATCAGGACGTATATAATAAATTTAAGGATAAAATTGCATTTTGGAAGCTGTGCGGTGAAATGGGAATACCTCATCCAAAAACCGAAATTATACTTCCGTCGCAAATAATTTCAAGCCGCGAGGAAAGAAAATTTCCGCTTGTAATGAAGCCGGCAAACAGTAATGAAAGCGAGTATTTGCACACGGAAAAGGAACGAAAAAAGGTGTATTTTTGCGAGAGCGCCGAAGCGCTTGAGCAAAATGCAAGAGCACTTTTGCTGACGGGATACTCAAAGCCTGTGGTTTTGCAGGAGTATATCGAGGGCGGAGCAAAATCGTCAAGGGTGATAAACGCATATTGCGATAAAAGCAGTAAGGTAAGAGTTATCGGTGTGGGTGAGCCGCTTATTGAATACAGCGGTGATAAGCTCATAGGAAATTATGCGGCAATTCGCTCGGTGGAGGATAGGCGGCTGTGTGATGCGGTTGCAGATTTTCTTTACCGAATAGGCTACGTTGGATTTGCCAATATTGACATAAAAATCGACACACGTACCGACTGTTATTATTTTTTAGAGCTTAATCCAAGACAGGGACGCTCATCGTATTTTATGCGAGTTGCGGGTATAAATCTTATGCGTGCTTTATACGAGGATACGGTTTTGGGTGCAAGGTATTCCGGAGTTCATTACTCAAATGGGGAGGGAGTGTGGGTAAACGAGCCGATTGGGGTTATTAAACGTGAAATGAAGCGCTCAGGCTTAAATCCTAGCGAAGAGCTTTTACTTGGTAGGACTGCGCTTGACATAACCTACGATTTCAGTATTCCGCGTGCCGCTATGCTTATAAAACGGAAAATCGGCTCTTATTTCAGACCAATATAAAAAAGGCGAAGCAGCTGCTTCGCCTTTTCTGGTTAATCCTTGGGAATATTTTTTTCGATTAGCGTTTTTTTGCTTTCGGCTAAGGGAAGTGTAAACTCAAACATACACCAACTACCCATTTCACTGCTTACACTAATGCTTTCTCTGTGTGCATCTATAATGGTTTTCGTAATGTAAAGTCCGAGCCCTACACCTGTCTTATCAAGTCCGCGACTCTTGTCGCTCTTGTAGAATCGTTCAAATACAAACGGCAGGTCCTCAGCTGCAATACCCTGTCCCTCGTTGTAAACTGAAACGGTTACCTTTTTACCTGTGATTTTTATAGAAATTCTATATACGCCACCGTCTTTTGAAAATTTTACCGCATTGTCGCAGAGGTTATAAAGAACTTGGTGGATAGCATCCTTATCACCGCTTACGAGAATGTTGTCCTCGTCGCACTCAAACTGAACGTCAAGTCTTTTTTCGTCTATTTTCTTTTCAAACGATAAAACTATTTGACGTGCAACCTCGCAAACGTCAAATGAAGTGATTTCAAGCTTTCTGTCGCCTGCCTGCATTCTGGAAATATCAAGAAGCTGACGTACAAGACGTGAAAGCCTTAGTACCTCGTTTTTGATTCTGGCAAGATACTCATTCTGTTCCTCGGGTGGAATAGCACCCGAAAGAATAGCGTCGATAAATCCTGCGATTGACGTCATAGGAGTTTTAAGGTCGTGCGATACGTTTGCAAGAAATGAACGTCGCATATCCTCAATGCTTTGCATACCGTCAGCCATTTGGTTGAACGCAATGGCAAGCTCTGCAACCTCGTCGCTTCCCTGAACGGGTATTCTTATATCAAAATTACCCGTTGCGTATGCCTTTGCGGCACGGCTCATATTTTTAAGAGGACCGATAATGCGCTCGGTGAGGAAATAAACCGCAACGAGAGCTGCAAAGAATACCCAAAGGCTTGTAAGAAGTAAGGTTTTTACGGTACTTGCGATTATCGTGTTAACGCCTTGCTCGGCAGTGCAGGCAAATACGTATCCGACCACCGTATCCCCGGTGCTATTTTTAACAGGAGAAACGCAGTAAAGATAACTTGCGGTGAGCTGACCGTCCATATCATCGTAGCCCGTAACCTTATCGCCCGAGCTTCTTAGTGATTTTAAAATTGCACCTGACAGCTTTTGACCTTCACCGAAGGTTTCGCCCTCATATTCGTTAGCTGACTCAAGAGCATTACCTTCAATATCAATCAAATAAACACGCACGTCGCCGATAATATTTGAAATATGCTTAATATATTTTGAAATATTTTCATCTGTATTTTCAAATCTTTCCGAAAAATCCGCAGGAGCTTTCGGAGCGTGAATATTGGTGATCATATCCGAAATATTATCGGCAGTGCTGCACATTTCGTCGCGTTTGCTATCTACCGTCAGTGCGGTCATATTGGAGCCGATGACCAAAGCCAAAATAGCGAAGCTGATAAAAATTATCAGCATAAATACGGTTATATACCGCGCAAACAGGCTTTTTCTCATTTGCTTAACCGCCTTTTTATTACTGAGTTACGTCAAACTTGTAGCCAACGCCCCAAACGGTTTTGAGAGTCCACTTGTCGGAAACGCCCTCAAGCTTTTCACGAAGACGCTTTACGTGTACGTCAACGGTTCTGGAGTCGCCAAGATAGTCAAAGCCCCAAACCTTATCAAGAAGCTGGTCGCGGGTGAAAACTCTGTTGGAGTTGGAAGCGAGGAAGTAGAGAAGCTCAAGCTCCTTAGGAGGAATATCAACGCTCTTGCCGTTAAGCTTAAGCTCGTACTTTTGGAGGCTGATTTCGATGTTATCGAACTTGATAACCTCCTCGTCGCTCATACTGTCGTGAGCATTGTAGCGGCGGAGAACCGCCTTAACTCTGGCGGTGAGCTCCTTCATATCAAAGGGCTTAACGATAAAGTCGTCAGCACCAAGTTCAAGACCGAGAACCTTATCAAAGGTTTCATACTTTGCGGTTACCATAATAATCGGCTTGCCGGAAATTTCACGGATTTCGCGGCATACCTGCCAACCGTCCTTGCCGGGAAGCATAATGTCGAGAAGAACGAGGTCAGGGTCGGAGAACTTAAACTGCTTAAGTCCCTCAGGTCCGTCGTTTGCGCACTTAACCTCGTAGCCTTCCTTTTCAAGATAAAGGCGGAGAAGGTCGCAAATATTGGTTTCGTCATCAATTACGAGAATTTTGGTTGCCATAATTTTGTACCATCCTTTTATGAATTATTTTTTTATTTTCTCTTAACTTCGTCAAATTCTTGACTAAGTTCATTATATATTATTTTCCCCGTTTTGTCAAGTGCTTTTGTGGTGAACAAAATGTTAATTTTAGGATATGCTCACAATTAATTACAATATAAACTTGAAAATATTAGAATTTTAATATATAATTAGAGTAATAACAATATTTATTTAAGAATTTTGCAAAGGAACGGTTGAACATCAATGAAGCTTGGCATAGTAGGACTTCCCAACGTAGGAAAAAGCACACTTTTTAACGCAATAACAAACGCGGGAGCGGAGGCGGCAAACTATCCGTTTTGCACCATAGAGCCTAACGTCGGCATAGCGCCCGTACCCGATGAGCGTCTTGATAAGCTCGCTGAAATGTATAACCCCGAAAAGTATACCCCTGCAATACTTGAAATAGTAGATATCGCAGGACTTGTAAAGGGCGCAAGCGAGGGAGAGGGACTTGGCAACAAATTCCTATCTCACATACGCGAGGTTGACGCAATACTTCACGTTGTCCGCTGCTTTGAAAACGTAGATATCACACACGTTGAGGGTGGAATTGACCCTGCGCGTGATATTGACATAATAAATCTTGAGCTTATCCTTTCGGATATTGAGCTTACCGAGCGTCGCCTTGATAAGTCGAAAAAGGCGCTTAAGGGCGATAAGTCCTTCCAAACGGAAATTGACCTTTTCGAGCGTGTGCTTGAACATCTGCGCAATGGAAAAAACGCAAGAACAATGGAATTTACCGATGACGAGGCGGCTATAATGGATACCCTTCCCCTGCTTTCAAGAAAATCGGTAATTTACGCAGCAAACGTTGATGAGGATACACTTATAAACGGTGCGGAGGATAACGAATATTACAAGGCAGTTTGTGAAATAGCGGCAACAGAGGCCTCTTCGGTTATCCCCGTATGCGCTGAGATTGAGGCTCAAATTTCGGTGATGGATGCCGAGGATAAAGCTATATTTATGGAAGAATACGGACTTGAATGCTCGGGACTTGACCGCATAGTAACGGCAGGCTATGAGCTTCTCGGACTTATCAGCTTCCTTACCGCAGGACCGAAGGAGGTAAGAGCTTGGACGATAGTAAAGGGTACAAAAGCCCCTCAGGCGGCAGGAAAAATTCACTCAGATTTCGAAAGAGGCTTTATTCGTGCCGAAATAATAGCATACGATGACCTTATGGCGTGCGGAAGTCTTAACGCCGCAAAGGAAAAAGGACTTCTTCGTAGTGAGGGTAAGGAATATGTTATGAAGGACGGCGACGTAACGCTGTTTAGATTTAACGTTTGATAAGTGAGGAAAGTAATGGCAAAAAGAAAAAATAAAAAAGCTTTAAAAAGAATACATCCTGCATATCTTGTTATAATTATTGTTGCGCTTATCGTGGGCGTTGCGGCAGGATATTTTGCAGGAAGCTTTTTGTACGGCAAGGATACCCTTGAGCTGAACGGTCAAAAAATCACATCCGTTGAACAAAATAAATCCGTTTCCTATACCGACGAGGGTATAAAATATATTTCCGGTGGCAAGGATATGTCGGATAAATTTGAAATTGAAACCAATATGACACTTGTTGACGGCAAGTATACGGGTACACCCGATGCCGATAATGAGCTTTACATTATTTATAAAATCACCGAAGGACGCGCGGCAGGTCAAACGGTTTACCGTGTGTTTAGAGTAACGGATGTCGGAGGTGATGCGTAAATGAAGAAATTTAACGGAATTCTCGCATTTTTCCTTGCGATAATCGTAGCGGTAGGCGGCGCTGTCGGTGGATTTTTTGGTTACCAAAAGCTAAACCCGATAAAAGGCGAGGTTTACACCAGCGGCGCTATGCAGGTGCACTTTTTGGAGCTTGGTAACTGGTATACGGGTGATTGCACATACATAAAGGCAGGCGATACCGATATTCTTATCGACGCAGGCTCTCGTGCGGACAGTGTATCAACTATAAAAGCATACCTTGATAATTACGTAACCGACGGTACTCTTGAATACGTTATCGTAACCCACGCACACCAAGACCACTACGCAGGCTTTGCAACAAATGAAAACACCGATAGCATCTTTGACTTATTCGAGTGTGAAATGATAATCGACTTTGCTCTTACCAATCAGGATTCAAGTAAGGGACTTTATAAAAATTATCTCCGTGAAAGAGACGCCGAGGTTGCCGCAGGCGCAACACATCTCACCGCAAGAGAGTGTATTGAACAGGGCAAGAGTGAATACGAGCTCGCAAGCGGAATTATGATGAAGATTCTCGACCAGAAATTCTATTATGAAACAACGGGAGATGAAAACGACTACTCCGTTTGCACACTTTTCACCTGCGGAGATAAAAACGTGCTTCTTACGGGCGACCTTGAAAAAAAGGGCGAGGAGTCGCTTATCGAAAAGAATACCCTGCCCGAGGTTGAACTGTATAAAGCAGGACATCACGGCTCGAAAACCTCATCTTCACCCGAAATGCTTGAAATAATCAAGCCTGAGGTTGTATGCGTTTGCTGCTGCGCAGGCAGTGATGAATATACCAAGGCGGAGGAAAATAAATTCCCCACACAGCAATTTATTGATAATATTGCTCCGTACACTGATAAGGTATACGTTACCACCCTAAACACAGGCGATGACAATAAGAGCTTTACCTCAATGAACGGAAATATTACAGTGCTTATATCTAAAGGTGAGGTATCAGTTACAGGCTCGGCAAACAGCACCAAGCTAAAGGATACCGAGTGGTTTAAATCAAAAAGAACTACGCCCGAGGCGTGGAAATAAAATAGAAAAATTATTTAACCGAAAGGAAGAAAATATTATGAAACTTTGTGTACTTGCAAATCTTTACGGCAACAAAACCCTTGACGAAACTCTTTGCAGACTCAAATCCCTTGGAGTTGAGGCAGTTGAGATAGGCGCGGGCGGATACCCCGGAAAGGCTCACTGCAATCCTGCCGAGCTTCTTGCGGACGAAAAGAAATTTAATGAATTCAAGGCTACTATTGATAAGTACGGTCTTGAAGTAGCTGCTCTTGCTTGTCATGGTAACCCCGTTCACCCCGATAAGGCTATCGCAAAGTCCTACGACGAGGACTTTAGAAACGCAGTTCTTCTTGCTGAGAAGATAGGCGTTGATACAGTTATCACCTTCTCCGGTTGCCCCGGCGACCACGACGGCGCAAAATACCCCAACTGGGTAACCTGCCCTTGGCCCGAGGACTTCCTTGCAGTTCTTGACTATCAGTGGAATGAGGTTCTTATTCCTTACTGGAAGGAAACCGTTAAGTTCGCAAACGCTCACGGCGTAAAGAAGATTGCTCTTGAAATGCACCCCGGCTTTTGCGTATATAACCCCGAAACACTTCTCAGACTTCGTGAGGCGGTAGGTGATACCATCGGCGCAAACTTCGACCCCTCTCACCTTATCTGGCAAGGTATGGATCCTGTTGCAGCTATCAGAGCGCTTGAGGGTGCTATCTACCACGTACACGCAAAGGATACCAAGATTGACGAGTATAACACCGCAAAATTCGGTGTTCTTGATACCAAGCACTATGGCGATGAAATTCATAGAAGCTGGGTATTCCGTACAGTTGGATACGGAAACGGACTCCAATATTGGAGAGATCTCATCTCAAATCTTCGTCTTGTAGGTTATGATAAGGTAATGTCTATCGAGCACGAGGATAGCCTTATGAGTATCGACGAGGGACTTGAAAAGGCAGTTGCCTTCCTCAAGGAGTCTATGATTAAGGAGCCTAAGCCTTCCACAATGTCCTGGGCTTAAGCAGGCAAGCGCCTGCAGGCAAATGACGCCGCAAGCCGTGTGCGAACACACCGAACGGCGTTAGTTTGACTTTAGCACAAAAATTTAACTGTTTTTAATGCTACAAAAGTCTTTGCTAAGCTTTCTACAGAAAGCGGGGCGCAAAAAGTTTCGCAATTTTGTAGGAATTAAAAAATAAAGCCCTGCTTTTAAAAGCAGGGCTTTTTCGTTTTATCGTATATAAAGAATTTATTTTTTGCTTGTATTTCTCTTTTTTGTAACAGAACTCTTTTTTGCTTTTTTGTTAATAACCAAAGGTTGTGCGTCTTCGGTGCCGTAGTATGTGGTTATCGCTTCCTTGAGCTTGGTAACCGCTTCGTCTACGGTTATATCTTTAAGCATTGTTGCTGCGGCGTTGTAGTGTCCGCCACCCTTAAGCATTTCCATAATAAGCTGAACGTTTACGCTACCGTCGGAACGTGCCGAAATAAATACGTCGCTGAGCATTTTTGTAACAACGAAGGAAACCTTAATATTCTTGATGTTAAGCAGTCTGTCGGCGGTTTTAGCGGCGGTAATTCTTTTTTCGGGAGAGGATTCGCTACCCGTTTCCTTTGCTATAACGATAAAATCGTGATAGATTTCAAGGTCGGTTGAGAATGCGCTTTCCGTTCTGAAGCTATCAAGATCAATTTTAAAGAGTGCGTGAGCCTTGTTGGGGTCTGCACCGTTATTACGTAGATAAATAGCTGCTCCAAACGTCGGAACCTGAGTATTTCTTGTAAAGTTTTTGGTATCAAGCTGGATACCTGCAAACATAATATCTGCTTCAACAGGGAGCAGTCTTTCATTTTCAGGAAGCTCAAGCTCAAGTATTTCGGATACAAGCTCACAAGCCGATGATGCCGAGGGAACGATAAGTGTTTCGCAGTTTGATGGTGTTTTTTCGCTTTGACGGTGGTGGTCTATAATAAATAAATAGTCTGCATTGGCGGCAACGTTGAATGCCTCAAAGTTGTCGGGGTTGTTAACGTCGGAGCAGATAACAAGTGTGTCCGCCGCAATCATTTCCTGAGCTGTAGTAGCAGATATGAACATACCCTCGTATTCAGGAATTTTAGATAGTAGAGAAATACATTCTCTTACGTTTGGTTCTTCGGTATTTGCTATAATTACCGTGTGCTTGTCAAATGCGCGTGTTAATCTGGATAGACCTATACAAGAGCCGATTGCGTCAAAATCTGGGCTACGGTGTCCCATAATGATAACGTTAGAGCACTTTTTGATATGATTAACGAGCTTGTCGGCGAAAACTCTATGACGTACACCTGAACGCTTGAGGGAGGTAATCGCCTTTGCACCGTAGAATTTCATAGAATCGCCGACAACAGCCGCCTGGTTGCCGCCTCTTGCTAGTGCGGTTTCAAGAGCTTGTTGTGCGGCTCTATCCTTTTCCTCAAGACCGCCATTCTCTGAGGAAACTCCGATAGAAACGGTTACCGCAATGTTTTCGCCGCCTATTTGAACGGTGCTGACTCTTTCGAGAAGGTCAAACTTACGCTTTTCAATTTCAATAAGCGACTTGTGAGTTATAACAGCGACGTACTTTTCTCTTTCGTATTCTTTAAGGAAAGCACCGTATTCGGTGGACCAGTCCTTGATTATTGCAGCAACGTCGCCGGAGGCATTACGGTAGCTTTCTTGGTCGGACTTTGCAACCTCCTCAAGGTTGTCAACCGCAATGTAGGCGATGTGAGTAAGATTATTATTGTGCTTTGTAATCCAAGCGTTTCTTTCAGTATCCTCGGTGAGGACTATTACAAAGAAAGTAGTACTTGCAGAAACGTGCGGATAGGCGTGCATAGTGAACTCGCCGCCAAAGGTACGCACACCCTTTACGGTAACTCCGCAGGAGTGGTCGATAAGGAAATTAAAGAGAGTCTTTGGCTCAAGCTCGGACGGTTTTTCCGTTACTGTTGCGGAGCAGCCGACAAATTCACTCGCTTTAAAATCAAGCACCGAGGTTATTTCAAGCTCGTCGCTTATAAGAATCTGGCGCTGATGACGTGAAGAAAAGCTCTTATTCATCCAGACGATTTCGCCGTCCTCGTTGCAAACCGCAGCGGGCTGATTGAGTCTGGCAAGGATACCGAGAGGGAAGTCCTCTGTTTCGGTTGTGGGTGTTGTGTTGCCTTTTGAAAATTTTTTAAGGTAGAAAAAGACTGAAATGCCTGAAACGGCAAATACGTATGCAACAAAAAGTGCGACTATAAGTATAAGCGCATCATTTAGCCCATTTAAATAAAAATAGACAAGAAGCACCGCAAAAATTACAACCGAGATGCATATTGTTGCTACAACGAGCATATTCAGCCTTAAATGTGAGCGATTTTTATTGTTAGGCTCAGGCTTTTTGCTTGCCACAGGTGTTATCCTCCATTAAAAATAATAATATAGATAGAAATTAATAACAATATAACTATACAAAATACATTATATCATAATTTAATAACTATTCTAATGACAAATTGTAAACATATTTAGACGGAAATAAAATGAAGAATTTATCCAAATTAAGGTAAAAGCTCTTGATTTTAGTGATAAAATGTAATATAATGTATATGCAATAACTTGAGAAAGGGGGAAAAATATGTCGTTTGATAAGAAAAAATCAAGAGCAAGGGTGCTTTTGGGACTTGGCGGTCTTTATAAGGCTGTAACCGAGCAAAACGAACTGCTTGAATGCAGGGCGAAGGGAAATTTTCGCCATAGTGGAATTTCGCCATATCCCGGCGACCTTGTTACTGTAACACACGAGGAAAAGGGTGTAAACAGTATAAGCGAGATACTTCCCCGAAAAAACGTATTTATCCGTCCCCCTGCCGCAAATATCGATAAGCTCTTTATAACCGTTGCAAGTGCAAGTCCGTCGCCTGCATATATAACGGTAGATAAGCTGCTTTGCGCTGCGGAATATTACGGTGCGCAGGCTATAATTTTAGTTACCAAAAGCGACCTTGATCCCGAAAAATCCTCGGAAATCAAGAGTATTTACGAAAAGGCGGGATATACGGTTTTTGTAACCTCGTCGCAGAACGGAAATGGTGTAGAAGAACTAAAATCCTTTGTTACGGGTGCGATTGAAAACTCTGTTGCGGCGTTTGCCGGCGAGAGCGGAGTGGGAAAATCCTCACTGATGAACGCACTTTTTCCCGACCTTAAGCTACAAACGGGTGCGGTAAGTAAAATTTCTCGCGGGAAGCACACGACAAGAGCTGTAACACTCTATCCCTTAAACGGTAGCTGTACCTTTGACGGCGCATTTTTGGCGGATACTCCCGGGTTTGGAATTTTTGAGCTTTCAAGCATTGACGACCTCTTTTACGATGAGGTTGCCGACCTATTTCCTGAATTTTCTGATTATATAGGCGATTGTAAATATAGAAAATGCACTCACTTAAAGGAAGAAGGGTGCGCCATAATGCAGGCGCTTGAAAACGGTGAAATTTCCCGTGAGCGCCACGAAAGCTTTGTTAAAATTTATACCGAAATTAAGACACTTCGTCCTTGGCAAACAAGGAAAAAATAATATACCTCAAAAAACGGGAAACAAATTAACGTCCTTTGCATATAATGGTGTTAAGAATTAAACCTAAAGGAAAGGATGTAGATTTATGAAGCGCTGCAATATGCCGAGCATAGCTTGTGAGACGGTAATAGTTGGTGCGTCAGCCTTTGGTGCAGGCGTGCTTCTTACGGTTTTTATGCCACCGTGTGCCTTGTGCGGAATATGCGGACTTGTGTTTCTCGGTGTGGGAGTAACCTGCGCCTTGCTCAAATAAACCGTTTTTGGAGGTAATTTATGAGGATAGTGGTTGTAAAATCGCCAAGGATATTTAAGCCCCTGCTCCGTCTTATTTTTAAAGTGAAATAAAAAAAGGTCGTAAACGAAAGCGTTTACGACCTTTTTCCTTTTATTTTTCTCTTATACATTGGATTTATTGGATAAACATAGCATCGCCAAATGAGAAAAATCTATATTTTTCATTAACCGCTGTTTTGTAGGCATTTAGAGTGTTATCACGTCCTGCAAATGCGGAAACGAGCATAATTAGTGTGCTTTCAGGAAGATGGAAATTGGTGATAAGCCCCTGCAGAGCCTTGAATTTGTACCCCGGATAAATGAAGATTGCGGTTTCTCCCTCGCAGGCGTTTACCTTGCCGCTTTCATCTGCGACACTCTCGATTACACGGCAGGATGTAGTGCCAACGCAAATGAGTCTTCCTTTGCGGTTATTTATGATTTCGGCTGTTTCGGGTGAGATTGAAAACCACTCTGCGTGCATTACGTGGTTCTTGATTTCGCGTTCCTTTACAGGGCGGAACGTACCAAGACCAACGTGCAGTAAAACGGTTACAACCTGCACACCCTTCGCCTTGATTTTCTCAATAAGCTCGGGTGTAAAATGAAGTCCCGCAGTCGGTGCTGCTGCTGAGCCCTCTTCTTTTGAATAAACGGTTTGATACCGTTCCTTTTCCGAAGCGCGTGAGGTAATGTACGGAGGGAGAGGCATTTGACCGATTTCGTGGATAGCATCGCTTACGTTTCCGCTTTTTGCGGTAAATTTAAGATGACGGTTACCCTCGTCTGTAATACCTGTAATTTCGGCTTCAAGCAAACCGTCGCCAAATACTATTTTTGCACCGATTTTACACTTTTTGCCTGGCTTTACAAGTGTTTCCCAAACGTCGTTTTCAAGCTTTTTTAAAAGTAGAATTTCAACGTCAGCGCCTGTATCCGCACGTTTACCGTAAAGACGGGCAGGTATAACTCTTGAACGGTTGACAACAAGCACGTCCCCTTCCTGCAAATAATCAATTATATCGTAAAAATGCTTGTGCTGAATTTCACCGTTTTGACGGTCAAGCGCCATAAGACGTGAGCAGTCTCGCTTATCCGCAGGAACCTGTGCAATAAGCTCCTCGGGTAGCTCATAAAAGAAATCGGATGTAGTAAGCGGCGTGTCCGCCAAAATGTTTTTTATTATTTCGGGCATATTTTTTTGTTAAACTCCTTGACAATAAGGTAAATTTATGATAATATTAATTTAAATTAAAAACTTTGTTGATAGAGGCGCGTTTTGTAATGAGTAGCCGTAACCGATGAGGCATCGACCTCGCTAATAGGTTACAGTGAAGGGTACAATACGCCGAAGTTGCCGTGTTTTCGATGGAATTCGGCTTCTGGTTCAGCGCAATGGCGCTTGGTGAAAAACCGATGAACTGTCATCGCTTAGCGGTGGAGTGCTATCGCCAAATTGTTCGCAATATGCGATTTTTTGTGCGGCGCTCCTGCGTCGTTTTTTTATGTAAAAATAAACACTCAAAAGGGGAAAATATTATGAGCAAGAACAAAAATACAGTTTTTTCGGGAGCAGCCGTAGCTATTATCACGCCGTTTAAGAACGATAAGCTTGACTATGATGCGCTTGGTAAAATAATCGACGATCAAATAGAAAAGGGAACCGATGCGATTGTCGTTTGCGGTACAACCGGTGAGGCATCAACACTGACCGACGAGGAGCACGTTGAGGCTATTGATTACACCGTAAGACACGTTGCAAAGCGTGTTCCTGTTATTGCAGGTGCAGGTTCAAACGATACAAGATACGCAATTTGGCTTTCACGCGAGGCGCAAAGAGCGGGTGCGGATGCGCTTCTTCAGGTAACGCCGTACTACAATAAGGCAACCCCGAAGGGACTTGTAAAGCACTTTACCGCTATTGCGGACGCAACCGATATTCCCACAATTCTTTATAACGTACCCTCAAGAACGGGTTGCAATATAACTCTGCCCGTTTATAGAGAACTTGCAAAGCACCCCAATATCGTTGCAACCAAAGAGGCAAGTGGAAATCTTGAGCTTGTAAAGCAGATAATTGCCGAGTGTGGCGATGACCTTGACGTTTACAGTGGAAATGACGACCAGATTTTCGATATGCTTTCTCTTGGAGCAAAGGGTGTTATCTCCGTTCTTTCCAACGTTATGCCTAAGGAAGCTCACGATATTTGTCAGCTTTACTTTGACGGCAAGAGAGGGGAGAGCGAAAAGCTCCAAAAGGACCTGCTTGAGCTTGTAAACAACCTATTCATCGAGGTTAATCCTATTCCCGTAAAGACTGCAATGAATCTTATGGGCTTCTGTAATGAGGAAATTCGTCTGCCGCTTTGCGAAATGGAGGATGACCATCTTGCAACTCTTAAGGCATCTATGAAAAAGTACGGACTTATTTAAAAAAATATATAGGAATATATGAAAATGAAAGAAGTAAAAGTAATACTTACGGGTGCGGCAGGTAGGATGGGAAGAGCGGTAAGCACTCTTGCCGAAGCCGAGGAAAGCATTTCTATTGTTGCCGCAGTTGATGTTTCTCCCGTACAGTCAAGCGTTCCGTTCTATCACGGAATAGGGGAGCTTCCGAGCGAACCTATTGCTGACGTTATAGTTGATTTTTCGCACCATACCGCAATAGAGGGTATTTTAAACTACGCAAAGGCTACGAAATGCGCCGTTGTCGTTTGTACTACGGGACATACCGAAGCGGAGCTTGAGTTAATCAAGGAAGCATCGAAGGAAATTGCGGTTTTCCGCTCGGGAAATATGTCGCTCGGCATAAATTTGCTTATGGCTCTCGTTAGAAAAGCTGCCGCTACCCTTTCGGGCTTTGATATTGAAATTATTGAAAAGCACCACAATCAAAAGCTTGACGCTCCCAGCGGAACGGCGATAATGCTTGCCGATGCTGCACGTCAGGGGATTGACTATGAGGCTCAGCTCGTTTATGACCGCCACACCGAAAGAGAGAAGAGAAAACCAACCGAAATTGGTATGCACTCTGTCAGAGGCGGAAATATAGTCGGAGAGCACGAGGTTATTTTTGCGGGACACGATGAAATAATCACCCTTTCCCACAGCGCTCGCTCACGTGAGGTTTTTGCTCGCGGAGCTATCAGTGCCGCAACCTTTATGAAAGGCAAGACGGCAGGTATGTACAGTATGAAAGAGGTAATCGATGAGATAACCTCAAGCATTTAAGCATTTTACAGGCTGATTCGTTACGAATCAGCCTTTTTCCTTAATTACCGCTTGGTATACTTCATTTTTGGGGACTTCACGGTCCTTTGCTGCCGATTTTATTGCGGAATTTTTGTCCATACCCTTGTCAATATAATACTGAACGTGCTCGGCATACGACATATTCTCCCAAAATACGCTTTTTACCTTTTCCGCGCCCTCAATTACGATAACGTATTCGCCTCTGGGGGCGTTTTCTTTATAGTATGCAATTGCCTGCGACAAGGTTGTGCGTGTAATTTCCTCGTTTAGCTTTGTAAGCTCTCGGCAAAGGGCAATTTTGCGTTCTCCAAATGCCGCAAAAAAATCGTCAAGGGTTTCCTTGAGGTGATGCGGTGCTTCGTAAAAAATGAGTGTACGTGTTTCTTCTGCAAGTTCGGAGAGACGTTCTCTTCGCTCCCCC
The DNA here is from genome assembly GCA_045653945.1 of Eubacteriales bacterium. Taxonomy (GTDB): domain Bacteria; phylum Bacillota; class Clostridia; order Oscillospirales; family CAG-272; genus SIG673. Next base: position 28,413 of record JAZOML010000017.1, on the reverse strand, counting down.
TTTGCTCTTGAAACAAAGCCCTCAAATGCAAATCTTCCTGTAAAAAGTCCTGAAAGTGCAAGTGCCGCAATTGCCGCACAAGCACCGGGGATAAACGTAACCTTTATTCCCTTTTCGGCGCAAAGCCTAACAAGGTCCTCACCGGGGTCGCTGATTGCAGGAGTACCTGCATCGGTAACAAGTGCACACGACTCGCCGTTAAGAAGTCGCTCGCAAATAATCTCACCACGCTCTGTGCGGTTGTGCTGATAGTAGCTGACCATAGACTTGCTTATCCCAAGATATGAAAGCAACTTTGCGGTATTACGGGTATCCTCGGCGGCAATAAAATCCACCTCGCTTAACACCTTTATCGCACGCTCGGAAAGGTCTGAGAGATTGCCGATAGGTGTTGCAACAAGATAAAGCACGCCGCCCTCGGTCTTATTTTTTTCTCTTCCGCTTTTATCGTACATTACGTCGCGGTCCTTTGCTCCACTCATTGTTTGCTCCTTAATTTTCCTCGCAGGGAATTACCTGCTTTATGTTTTTTTCAAGCTTAAGGCGTTCAACCGTTACGTCTCGTCCGCATTTTATACAAATGATACGAACGTCAGTGCCGCCGCGCGCAACCTTGAATTTGTTTTCGCCGCAGGGATGCGGCTTTTTCATTACCAGTGTATCGCCTACCGAAAATCTAACAATTTTCATTTTACACCTCTGTTTTAAAAGAACTCCTCAGGGAATACCCCATTTTTATATATAAATATACAGTCTGCGCTTTCGCATCCGTTTTCATTTAAGAAAAGGGGTCTTGTAATTTTGAGCTGCTCACCGCCGCCAAGCGCCGCCTCACAAATTACCGATGAGGGGCTGTGGTCTTTGGATGCGTGAACAAAGGTCATACGCTTTGGAGAAAATCCGTTTTCCGCAAATGCGCTCATAAGGGTTTGAAGCCTGTCGGGACGGTAGACTATATAGATTTTTCCACCCGTCTTTAAAATTTTAGCAGCAGCCGAAATAAAGTCGGCAACCCCGCCGAAAACCTCGTGTCTTGCGATTTGCCTGGATGTGCTTTTTGAGGCTTTTCCGCTATCCGTTTTCATATAGGGTGGATTGCAAAAAATGACTGACGCCCCCTTGAAAAGCTCGGGATTTACCTCTCTTACGTCAGCGCATACAGGCGTGATAATATCCTCAAAGCCGTTTGACAGAACGTTGGTCTTCATTATCTCAAAAAGCTCGTTTTGAACTTCAACGGCGTGAATTTTTTTAAAGCAGGTACGCCCTGCCGCCAGAAGAGATATAACACCGTTTCCTGCTCCGAATTCAACGGCGGTATCCTTGCTTTGCCTTCTCATATATGCTGAAAGAAGGAGCGCATCGGTGCTAAGCTTAAGACTGTCCTCTGATTGGCAAAGCTTTATGTTAAAAACGTTATCGGTGGTTGTGTTTTCCATAAATTACGCATACGCTTCCTTTCGTAAATTTTAAAAACTCGTATAAACAGTTTTTGGTGTGCAAAGGTTACCCCTTGCACACCAAAAATGCTTGGTTTTACAGTGCAAATTACTCTGCAGAGATTGCCTCTACGGGGCATTCGCCTTCGCAAGCTCCGCAGTCTACGCAAGCATCAGCGTCAACGACGTACTTGCCGTCCTTTTCAACGATGCACTCAACGGGACAAGATCCTGCGCAAGAGCCGCAGCCGATGCACTTTTCAGTGTCAATAATGTGTGCCATGTAAATTTACCTCCGTAATTATGTGATACGAGAACATTATATCACAATATTCTCGCATTTTCAAGTCTTTTTTTAAATTTTTAAATAAAACTTATTGGCAGTACAGTAAAGAAACGGATTTACTGCTTTGGAGCGCCGCCTTGACCACCCTTTCCTCCGCCGTGATGTCTGAAAAATTTCTTCTTTTTCTTTTTGTTACCGTTACCCTGTCCGCCCTGATTTACTCCGTTTTGATTTTCCTGCGGAGCTTTTGGCTGAACGCCGTTGTTTTGGTTATTTTTTTGTTGATTTTGCTTAGGAGCGTTATTGTCTTTTTGCTGACCGCCGTTTCCGTTATTTTGTCCGTTGCCGCCCTTGTGCTTTTTGTGCTTATGCTTTTTGTGGCGATGCTCCCCGTTTTGATTTTGAATTGGAGTGTGGTTTTCTTTTTTGACGTCTTCAACGGCTGTCTCAGTCTGTGCCGGTGCTGCATTTTGCTCTTTTTCGGGAACTACGGGTGTGCTTTGGGTGGTTGAAAATTCTGTCAAAGATGGTATTTCATCTTTCTTTTCACCGCGCTTTGCAATATCAGTTTTCGTGAGCTTCTGACCGTCGTATTTGCTTTCCTCGACAACGTCCTCGCGTACAAACATAACGCTATCGTTACCTTCACCCTGTGAGTCAAGATGAACCTTAACTATACCTGCAAGCGGGTTTGCCGCAACGACTACACCTGCTCCGTTTGGAGTCATAACTCTTGTATCAACCTTGGGCGTAAGAGCTTTTTCAGCAAGATAGGTGTCGTATTCGTAGCGTAGACAACACATAAGTCTACCGCAAGAGCCGCTGATTTTAGAGGTATTAAGCGACAAATTTTGCTCCTTTGCCATTTTGACCGAAACCTGTCCGAAATCGGCAAGGAAGGTAGAACAGCAATAAGGACGTCCGCAAATACCAAGACCACCAAGTATCTTAGCCTCGTCGCGAATACCTATTTGTCGCATTTCAATTCGTGTATGGAATGAACTAGCAAGGTCGCGTACCAGCTCTCGGAAATCAACTCTGTTTTCAGATGAGAAATAAAAGAGCATCTTAGTTCTATCAAAGGAAAGCTCGGTGTCAATAAGCTTCATTTGGAGATTGTGCTTGTCTATAAGCGCAATACAAGCGTTGAATGCCTCTATTTCCTTTTTCTTGTTTTCGCTGTGAGTCATTGCGTCTTCATCGGTCGCAATACGGATAACCGAGCGTAAGGGGTCGCTGAGCTCTGAGTTTTTAACCTCTCTGTTTGTCATAGCGATAAAACCGTATTCCTGACCTCTTGAGGTATCAACGATGACCGCTTGACCAAGCTTAAGTGTAAATCCTGCTGGAGCAAAATAGTAGGTTTTTCCGCTTTTTTTGAAGCGAACACCGACAACCTCGGTTCTTTTGCCGTCGTCTACTTTATTTGTGGAGTTGACTGCACCTTTACTGTCGGTGTTTTCGTTTATTATCTCCTCGTTCTCGTTTATATCGAAATTTTCGTCCATTTTATATCCTTTCGGTAAGAAAATCGTTTTTATTTTTGAGATGCATCTGTGAGCACGTCTGCGCAACGTACACGAAATGCATCAACGTTTACGTTAATGGTTAATTTACCGAGTAATTTTTCACACTCTGCGTAAATACTCATAAGTGTAGATCTTGCAAAGGTGGCAGAATATTCCTCGGCATCATCCTCACTTACAAAGAATTGCGGGTATTCAAGATTGCCGTACTTTAGCTTTAACATATCGCGCGTAGCGTGTGCAAGTGCATCGAGAATAGCAATCAGCTCCTCTCTTGAGGTCTTTCCTTTGACGAAAAAGAGCAGTATTTTATCTCGCTTTCGCTCGCTTAAATGAGTAATAAGCTCAATCACTCTTGTCCTTAATTTATCGGCATCGGCGGACGGCGAGCCTATTTTTTCAAGCGCCTGACCGATTGTGCCCGAGCAAAGCCTTATTGCAATACGGTAATCATCGGGAGAGGAGTTGTTCATTACCTCCGCCTTTTTGCTGACGGATAGCATATATTCGGCAAGCTCCTCATCGGAAAATACGCTCATTTTAAGTACGGGAGCACGTGAACGAACCGTTGGAAGCAATAGTGAGGCATTATCACAAAGCAGGAAAAAGAACACACCGCGTGGTGGCTCTTCAAGAATTTTGAGTAGTGCATTTTGCGCTTCAGTTGTCATCGTTTGCGCCTGACGTATGATGAAAATTCTCACGTCAAGCTCCTGCGGCTTGATGTAAGCGGAGCTTTTTATATCACGGATAAGGGATACACCGATGCTTTTTTTGCCGTCGGTAGGCTCGTGAAGTGTAACGTCGGGGGTTGCCAGTTTTTTTATCTTATCCGCAAAATCGGGGGCGAGGGCAACGCTCGTCATAAGCGCGGCGGTAGTTTTACCGCTGCCCGTCGGACCTTCAAAAATAAGGGCGTGGGGGAGAATGCCATCGGCAACTCTTGACGTTATATATGTCTTTAACTGCGCATTGCCGTAAAGCTCGTCGAAAAATTCCGTCAAAATAATACCCCCTTTCCTCTAAAATATAAATACATATTTATACAGTATATATTATAACAAATAAAATATTAAATTTCAAATACAATTTGTAAATTTAAAAGCGGACCGTTGAGTCCGCTTTAAATTATTCCTCGTTTGGTATTTCGCCGTCTTCAAAATCTTCCTCAGGTGGCTTTGGGATATTGCAGGAGCAGTATCGGTTGAAAGGGAAGCTTGCTGCACTAAGTCCAGAATTTGCACCGCCCGAATTGAAATAAAAATACGGTTTGCTTGCGTCAAGGCAGGGTGGAACACCGTTTTCTAGCGCCTGATAGGTGTACTGAGCATCACCGATTATTACGGGGTACGGGAAGCTTCTTTTTACGTTTAGTAGCCCCACGTACCTGCAATTTTCGTCGGGACAGCCTGCACCTGCGATACCGCCGTGAGCATAATCGTACTTTACCATAACGTGAGTATCGCAGTATTCACTTGGTAGGGTATCTTTCGTAAAATATCCCGTTTCAACCCGACTGCCTCTCGGGTCGCAAAGACACGCCGACGTTATAAGCTTACCCGAATCTCTGCAGTATTTTGCCGTAACTACACCGTTTGCGTCTGTGAAATTCTTTTCGGGAGTGCGCCCAAGATACTCCTTGGTGTTGATTTTTTTCATAACGTTATCAAAGGTTTTTAATGCGGGACTTGGCAAAGAGGGATAACCGTCAAGCGATTTTGGGGTGGCGTAGCCAAACCAAACCCCTGCGATAAGGTCAGGGGTATAGCCTATAAACCACCTATCCTGGTCGCTTGTGGTAGTACCGGTTTTTCCTGCACACGCAACCGTATTTTTTAACGTCATAGCCGATGCAGTACCGTTTGCGGTAACACCCTCGAGCAGCTTTGTCATTATACAAGCGCTTTGCTCGGAAAAAATTCGCTCGCCCTTGCTTCGATTATCAACGATAAGCTTACCCTCGTTATCGAAAATTTTAAGGACCGTCCTGCCCGAATTGAATACGCCGCCGTTTGCAAGTGAGGTATACCCTGCGGTCATTTTTGCAACCGTAACACCCTTTGTTAACTGTCCAAGAGCCAGAGGAGAGGGAGCAATATCGGTATAAACTGTTCCGTTTTTATCACTTTTGCTGACAAGCGAGGTCATTCCCATTTTGTTATATAAAAGATTAAACGAATTTTCACTTCCCACCGCTTCAAGGGTTTTTACCGCTACGGTGTTGACGGAACGATTAATTGCGTCCCTTACCGTTGTTAACCCACGATACCCTTGCGGATAGTTTTGTGGCCAACCTCTCATACCGCCCACGCCGTTTGAAACGAATTTAACGGGGGTGTCGTCAATGACCGAGCCGTATGTTATAATTCCATTGTCAATAGCAGGGGCGTAGACTGAAAGAGGTTTTATTGATGAGCCGGGAGAACGGTAGGTCGCCGTTGCAAAATTCAAAATACGGTTGGCTTCTTTTTTCCCCGTAGCGCCGGCAAGTGCGAGAATATTACCTGTTTTTGGGCAAATTACAACCATAGAGCACTCGGGGTGTATGAGTGTGTCGGCGCTGTAAAAATTGCCTTCATTTTCAAAATATTGCTCCACGTACCCCTGCATTTTTGGGTTTTGAGCGGTTATAATGGATAGCCCTCCCGTATACAAAAGCTTTTTTGCCATTTGAGTACTCGAAGCGATTTTGTGCTCAAGTAATAGTGATATAGCCTCGTCAATAACGCTTTCGGTGTACCAGGAGTATATTTTCCCATTTCCGTTCCCTTTGGTGTGCCCATTAGATAAAATTAACTCACTTTCGGTGGCGCTTTTAAATGCCTCATCATCTATTAAACCAAGCTCACGCATACGATATAAGACTGTTTGGCGACGTGATTTGTTGTTTTTAGGGTTTGAAATAGGATCCCACCTTGCAGGCGATTGCGGAATACCTGCAAGTGCGGCGCACTCGGTCAGCGTTAGCTCACCCACTTCCTTATCAAAGTAGGTTTCAGCCGCCGCTCCCACTCCGTAAGCTCCCCTTGAAAGGTATATTGTGTTCAGATATAACTCTAAAATTTCCTCTTTAGAAAGTGTTTTTTCAAGCTTTTTTGCCTTTACTATCTCTCTTATTTTTCGACTTACGCTATACGAGGAATCTCCGGTTACGTTTTTTATAAGCTGCTGTGTTATTGTTGAGCCTCCGTATGAGCTTTTACCTGTCAAAAAACCCGAAATTGCACCTACGGTACGCCTTAAATCAACTCCGCTATGCTCGAAAAAACGGTGATCCTCGATAGCTATAAAGGCGTTTTTGAGGTCGCTTGGTAGAGTTTCATAAGATACCCACTCTCTGTTTTGAGAACCGAAAAGAGCCTCGTCCTCAAGCTCTACGGCTACCTCTGTGCTATCGTCGGAGCTTTCAATATAATATAATCTAGTAGTTTTATCCTGCGCCCTTGCAAGATATGAAAATTCGCTTATGTCAAAAAGCGGTGATGTACTTGCGTATACGGAAAAGAAAATTACACAAAATATAACGGTCATAGTAAAAACTAAAAGTGTGCCCATTAAAATTTTCAAAAAGACCAAGCTTGATTTTTTTTGCATTTTTGTTACTTCCTTTAAGAAAAATAATTGCTTAAAATTATTTTCCCCCGATACGCCTGCTTTATGTTTATAAAAATTGCCACGTCAGTTAAAGCCTTCCATTTTTGAAAGTTCAGTTGCAACCTCGTCAAGCTCACCTGCTCCCATAGTTAAAATTAAGGCTTTCGGCTCACACTTTTTTGCTAAATACTTAATAATATCTTGATTGCTCTCAATGTATTTTCCGTTTAGAATTTTATTTGCAAGTAGCTTTTCATAGCAAACGCCATCGTTTTTTTCACGTGCGGCGTAGATTGGCGCTATAATAACCTCGTCGCAACCCTCAAAAGCAGTGATAAAATCATCAAAAAACGCCCTTGTTCTTGAATATGTGTGCCCTTGAAAGGCACAAATGATTTTATCGTAACCAAGCTTTTTTACAAATGAAAGCGTCGCTTTAATTTCGGTGGGGTGATGAGCGTAATCGTCGTAGATGTCAGCACCGTTTAAAGCACCGATATACTCAAATCTTCGCTTTACTCCCTTAAAATTTGAAATTCCGCACGCAATTTTTTCAAAATCTTTTACGCCGAGAATATTGCAGGTAAGAACAACTGCAAGGGCGTTTGATACGTTGTGTGCGCCGGGTATAGCTAACGAAATTTTCTTTGCGCCATTCCCAACGTTAAAGGAAAAATAGCCCTTGCTTTCCTGTATATTTTTTGCAAAAAAAGAACCACGCTCACCGTAAAGTGAAAAAAATCTAACCTTTTTGCCCATAGCAAGCAGGCGTTTACCGAGCATTTGGCAGGATGCGTTATCATAATTCAAAATAACTGTTTCGCTTTTACTTGCGAATTCAAAATAAGCCTCCTCGGCATCGGAAAGAGTAGGGTAGGTATCAGTATGTTCACGCTCGATATTTAAAATTATAGCGGTTTTGGGAGTGAAATCGAGGAAAGAACGGTCATATTCACACGCTTCATATATAATTATATCCTCATTTCCTAAGGCATAAGATAAGCCGTTTTTTTGCAAACGTGCGCCGCAGAGCAGATAAGGTGAGTGTCCGCACTCAAGCAAAGCCTCGTAAAGCATACCTGTAACTGTGCTTTTACCGTGAGTTCCAGCTATCGCAACAGAATTTGCAAAGCTGTTACTTATTGCTCCCAAAAGCTTTGAACGCTTCAAAATGGGAATACCTAGCCGCTGCGCCTCGCAAAGCTCACAGTTATCTTTTCCTATCGCTGACGAATAAACTACGAGGTCGCAACCCTCAATGTTTTCCGCAGAGTGAGAAAAAAATAACGGTATTTTATTTTCCCTGCAAAGTCTGATGATGTTCTCTCTCGGAGAGGTATCACTACCGCTCACCGTATAACCAAAGCTTTTCATCATTACCGCCAAGCCTGACATAGAAACACCGCCGATACCGCAAAAAAACACATTTTTACTGTTTTTTTCTATTTTTAGTCCAAAATCGCCAAACATATAGATTTTCCTCCCAATAATTACAGTTGTTTACTAATATCAACTCAAAAAAACGCATAATTGGAATTTATTCAAAAAGAATTATAAATTTGTATCAAATTTTTTATATATTTACTTTCAAATTTTACTTTATTTGGCAAAGAAAGTATACTATAATATATGTCGTGGGTAAGAAAAGCTACCCGAAAAAATTTACATAGAGATGTAGAAATGGAGACGACTTATGAAAATCACAGACGTAAAGGTAAGAAAGCTATTCGATGGCGAAGAGCCTATGAAAGCAATAGTTTCGGTAACTTTTGACGGACAGCTTGCGCTTCATGACATCAAGGTAATATCAGCAAGAGAAAAATTATTTATAGTAATGCCAAGCAGAAAAAATCCCGACGGAACATACCGCGACATTGCTCACCCCATTAACGCAGAATTCAGAGCAGAGCTTGAAAGCGCGGTTCTTGAGGCTTATGAGCAGGCGCTTGTCGCGCAGGCTGAGGAAACGGCAGAGCTTGAGGGTACAGACGGAACAGAAGGCGTTTAATATCATTAATATAAAAAACAGGTCGAGAATATTCTCGACCTGTTTTTTATACTGTTTATTTTGTTTAAAACATAGAAAGTTAAAAACAAGAAAAGCAAATAACCAAAGATAAAAGCAGCGACCTTGCAAATATTATTTTTTTGTTTTAACTTATTTTATTTAACTATTTATAGGTTATATTTCAACAAATTGTTAGTAGTTTTTTAGTAAGAAAATTGAAATTAACAAAATGGGAAAATTTTTATAGAAATGAAGGTGGTAATGAATAAACTAAAAGAACGTTGACGAAAATATATTTACCTTAAAAATTTTCAGGAGGAATTATATGAACGTCAACATCAAGAAAAAGCTTGCAGGCAAGTCGGCATACGTTGCACTTGCTCTGCTTTTAACAATGATTGTTGCATTTACCGTTATTGCGATTGTAGCGGCGGTCAATGCACGTCCCGAGGAGCCTATTACTCCACCCTCAAATAGTGAGAACGAAAACCAGACACCCAATGAGGAGAAGCCTGGGGGAGAAGACAACACCGATAAAGAAACGGGTGGGGAAATTGAGGATGAACCGCCTGTAAACGAGCCTGAGGCTCCCGTATATGCCGTACCGAGCGATGGATATATTCAAAAGGATTTCAGTGCCGATACACTTGTGTTTTCACAAACGATGAACGACCACCGAACACACCTTGGAATTGATATTGCAGGAAAAATGGGCGATCCCGTAAAGGCATTCTATAAAGGAACGGTTGAAAAGGTTTACAGCGACCCGTTTATGGGTAAAACAGTTATAATTAGCCACGAAAACGGTATGAAAAGCGTGTATATGAATTTAGCAAACGAGCTTGCCGAGGGCATAACTGAGGGTGTAGCCGTTGAAACAGGAGCTCTTATCGGTGCAATAGGTGATACTGCAACGATGGAGTGTGCGGATAGCCCGCATCTTCATTTTGAAATACGTCTTGACGGTAGTAAAATAGACCCTAAAAAGCTTATCACACTTCCCACTTCAAGTGATAGCGAGGACATTTACGAAGGATAAGAAAAAACGGACTGAACACTTGATTCAGTCCGTTTTTTTTAATATTAATAAAATATCCATTGAATTTTTTGCCCGAATCGAGTATAATGTTATTACCGAAGATAGAAAGGCAGGGAAAATATATGGATAATTTCGTTATTACAATAGGTAGATTTTGTGGCAGCGGCGGTTCGATAGTCGCCGAAATGCTCGCTAAAAGACTTGGTATTCAAGTCTATGATAGAAATATACTTTCTCTTGCCTCAAGCGATAGCGGTATTACCGAACAGGCTTTTGAAAGAGCAGATGAGGACCTTCGCTCATCGCTTCTATACCGAGTATCAAGGAGCGCCTTTGACGGTCAACCGATAGAGCCCGAAAGCGAAATTAATACCGCCAACGTCAATCTCTATAACTATCAGGCAAAGGTTATAAAGGGACTGGCGGATAGCTCATCTTGTGTTATTATAGGTAGATGTGCTGATTACGTGCTCCGAGATCGCTACAACGTCCTTCGAGTATTTGTGGTTTCCCAAAAAGAAAGCTGCGCTGAACGTGAAAGTAAGCGTAGCCGTATTCCGCTTTCCGAGGCTCGTAAAAAGGTTGCAAAGATAGATAAGCGTCGTGGAGATTATTATCGTTTCTACACAGGGCAGGCGTGGGCTGACCCAAGGCAGTTTGACCTTTGCATAAATACCGACGTTTATACCTTTGAGCAATGCGTTGATATGATAATAGAGGCGCTTAAAGTAAAGCTTGGGGAATAAAAATAATAAAAAATGCGCCGTATGGCGCATTTTTCTTTATTAATAGCAATAAATAACTAGTTTATAATTTTCTTTATAATATGCTCGGCTATGATAAGTCCGGCAGCTGACGGCATATAACAAATAGAAGCAGGAGAGCGTGTGCCTACCGAAACGGGCGTTTCTTTGCTGAACAGAACGTCCAGCTTTTCTATTCCCAGCTTTTTTAACTGAGTGCGCACAGCTCTTGCAAGACCGCAGGTGTGAGTTTTTGAAATATCGGTTACGGTGTAATCGGAGATATTTAACTTATTTCCTGCGCCCATAGCGGAAAAGACGTATTTGCCTCTTTCCTTAGCTGAGGCGATAATAGCAATTTTAGCACTGACGTTGTCGATGCAATCTATTATAATATCCGTGCCGCTTTGCTCAATTATCAAGTCGGCGTTTTCCTTTGTAACGAAAACATCAAGTGCGGTGGCATCGCATTCGGGATTAATATTTTTAACTCTTTGAAGCATTACCTCAGTTTTCTTTTTGCCAACAGTGTCGGTAAGCGCAATTATTTGTCTGTTCAGATTACTTTCTGAAACAGTATCAAAGTCAACAAGTAAAAGCTTTCCAATCCCCGCCCTTGCGAGCATTTCGGTAACGTACCCCCCAACACCGCCAAGCCCTATAACACAAACACTTGCGTTTATCAGCTTAATGGTATTTCCCTCGCCTATGAGTTCTATTTGCCTTGCGAGTCTTTCCTTTAATCCGCTTGTAAGTTCTTTCATTTGTTTGAGTTTACCTCATTATCGAAATCTTGCTCTGTGAGCATTTCAAAGTTATTTTCAGTGGAGTTTACCGTAAGCTCAACTTTTCCTTCTGCGGTAATTGTGTAGTTTGAGCTTGCTACCTGGAAAATAGAGCCCTTGTAGTCGATTACCTGCTTGATTAGACAACCGTCGCTCTTACGAACGGTTATAAAGATATCGCATTTATCAAAGCGGAATCCGTATGAGTCAACGTTAATATCGTCAAGGAAGGTGTCGATAAGATATCCGGCAAAATACTTTGTTGCGTAGTTTGTGAAAACTACGGAGAAGGTAACGGTGTTTTCGTCCTCACCTGCAACCGCAAAGGAGAATATCTCGTTTTCGGAGAGCTGCTCAGCTCCAAGAGCCGTGTTCATTATGGAGTAAAGCTCGGTTACCGTGTAGTCGTGCTCAGTTCTATCTATCGGCTCAGACATTTCGCTCTTAACGTAATCGTAGCGGCGTTCACTGTAAGTGTTATCGTTTATAAAAATTCCAACCGTATCAAAGGAGTGTTCGTCCTCTTTTGCGGGGTAATCCTTGAGAAAATTCTCGGTATCAACGCTTGAGTAGTAATACTTTCCGTCCTTGATAAGTGAACGGATGTCAAGAAATGAGGTGTAGGTGTACTCATTATCCTCTGTATCGGTTACCTTGATGCTCTTTTTGTAGGTAGCGCTTATCGCTGTGTGGTCAAAAAGAATTTTGTAGCCGTTTTCCGAAAGAGAGGATAGCAAGTTTATATAAGAAATATCAGTGTAACTTACGCCACTCGGACGTGCGGTAACCTCAAAGTCCTCAGTTGCGTCAAGGGTGTATGCAAAGGTTCCGTAATAGGTAATTACGTTGTTCGGGGAGCTTTCATTATAATAATCAATACGGAATTTTAGCTGTCGGCTGTTCATATAGCCGTCGGAATTCACAGAAACTGTCAGAATAACCTCGCTGACCTCGTATTTATAGTCGGTTTTGTCAAGACCGACAAAGCTTGCGATTGCGGTGTTAAGGTAGGAGTGGGCCTCAATGAATACAATTTCCGTTATACCGTCAAAGCAATCGTAAACGGTTGCCTTTTCAAAGAATATTTCACTTAAAAATTCGGTGTTTACCGAAATATCCGAATACTCGGTATATGGTAAAAATTCTTCGCCTTTGAGCGCACCACTGTAATTCTTGCCGAAGCGTTTTGTGTAAATTTTGCCTGCTGAATAGTAAAAATCTTCGTTTTGAGTGCTTTGAGTTGTTCCGTTTTTAAGACTTGTATAGCTATTTTGACGGTGCGCCGTCATAGTGGAAAGATTTTTATCCTTGATGCTTATCACGTTTTTAGTGCCAAGCTTGAGGGTATCGTCGTTCGTTTCATATTCAATATAAAAATCGTAAGTGTATTTTATATTGCTTAAAGCCTCGTTTTTAGCCTCGGCGCTGTTTAAAATTTCAGTTATCGCCGTTGCGTCTTCCTCTGCCGTCAAATCGTATTCCTCGCTCGACCAGTAGCCTGTGCCCAGTGGTGTGCTACATGAAGAAAACGAAAATAATGTGCAAAGAGTTAGTGTAAGCGCTAAAGCATTTTTTAGAATTTTTTTCATATTTTGAAAATCCTTTTTAATATATGTACTGTTATGATAACATATATAAAGCATAAAATCAAGTGTAAATATTTTATATAAAGTTAATTCTTTTTTATTTTTGACATAAAAGTTAAAAAAATTGTAAAAAAAAACGCAAATCCCTTGCTGTTTTTATAAATATAGTATATAATTATTAAAATAAGTTTTAAAGAAAAGGGGATAGGATATGCCAATTAAGATACCTGAAAGTTTACCTGCTAAAAGCGTGCTTGAAAACGAAAACATATTCGTTATGACCGAAAACCGCGCCGCTTGTCAGGATATAAGACCGCTGAAAATTGCGGTGCTGAATCTTATGCCCACAAAAATAGTAACCGAAACGCAGCTTACAAGACTGCTTTCCAACTCGCCTCTTCAGGTCGAGATAACCCTGCTTCAAACCGCATCTCACGTTTCAAAGCACACACCCGCCGAGCATATGACTGCGTTTTATAAATGCTTTGATGATATATGCGACGAGAAATTTGACGGATTGATTATAACGGGTGCGCCCGTTGAGGAGCTTCCGTTTGAAGGAGTGGATTATTGGCCAGAGCTTTGTCGTGTAATGGAATGGTCTAAAACTCACGTTTTTTCCACCTTCCATATTTGCTGGGCGGCTCAGGCGGCGCTCTATTATCACTACGGAGTGCCCAAGCATAAGCTTGATAAAAAGCTTTTCGGTATATATGAGCATAAGGCTCTTTGTCCTAAGCATCCGCTTCTGCGCGGCTTTGACGAAACCTTCCTTGCACCTCACTCAAGACATACCGAGGTAAAACTTTCGGATATAAAGCAGGAAAAACGCCTTGAAATTCTTGCCGCCTCGGAGGATGCGGGAGCATTTATTATCGGAGCAAAGGATAGAAATATGTTCTTTGTTTCGGGACACGCAGAATACGATTTTGATACACTTTCAAAGGAATATTTCCGAGATATCGCAAAGGGACTTCCCATTGATATTCCCGTAAACTATTTTCCCGACGATAATCCCGAAAATACTCCTCCCAATAAATGGCGAGGACACGCTCACCTGCTGTTTTCCAACTGGCTTAATTACTTCGTATATCAGCTTACACCATACGACGTAAACGAGATAAAATAAATTAAGGATAAAATTATGAAACAAAAAATGCGAAAGCCCACCTATTCGGAAATTTATATGTATAAAAGCCTTCTTTGGCTTGGTGTGGCTGCGTTTATCTTTTGCCCGATATTTAATAATGTCGTTCTGAAGGTGCTACTGAGCTATGTGGATGCAAATATTGCGTATCGAGGCTATATAACACTTCCGCTTTTGATACTTCAAGCTATATTTTCGTTTGTACCGCTTTACATTGGCTTTGGTGTGCTTGCGGTGGCAATTATAAATTTTGGCTCTAACTCGAAGGCGATTATAAGGATTGCTTTTATTTCAAAGCTGATTGAGCTTCTTTCGATGTATTTTGGCGAGTTTGTTGCAAGTAAGAGAATACTTTCGCTTGTAGAGCCGATAATCACTGTAATTATAAACGCCTTTGCGTTGCTTATGGTGTATATTGCCGTTTCAGTGTATGCGAAAAGAAAAAATACATATATGAGTGTTGATAAATATACCTTTTCTCGCAAAATGCTAACGCATCCTTATACGAGAGGGATGGTGCTTATGTGTGTAGTTTATGTTTTGCTTAACGTTATCGCTGAGGTTATTAGTAACGTAAACTATATAACCAATCCTAAAAACTACTATAATATACCAAATGACGTTGGCGGTATACTGCTTGAATTTGGACTTCCGTACCTGCTTTTAATATCTCTTGCGGCGCTTGGATTTGTTATAATGCTTTGTGTTGGACTTGCTTCCGAAAGCTTTAAAAGAAACGGAAAAAGAAAATTTATATACTTAAATAAAAAATCTGCCGAATGATTTCGGCAGATTTTTTTATCCAATATCTTTGTTTTTGTAATGAATAAATGTTATCATCGTTGCTATTCCAAGTGCGGGAATTGTAACGTTCATAATCAGCAGTATATTTAAAATCACCTGCGGCGCATCGTTTGAATGGAAAATAGGGTAGAGAGCAAAGTAAAGCGATAAAATCGCTGTAACAATTATTAAAACAGATATAACGCAAGCTAAAATTTTGAACTGTGTCAGGTGCTTCATAATCGTTTTGCTCCCTTCTTTTTGAAAATAATTAATTAAATATTGTAAAAATATTCTTTTTGGGTTAAATTTATTGTGTGAATTGATTTACTTTGTATTAATATTTTAACATAGTTTTTCTAATTTGTAAAGGGTAAATAATTGCATATAAGGTTTATAAAAATATCAACATTATGGCTAAATTCACAATATAAGTGTATATAATTACCAAAAATATAAGCAAAAGGTACAAAGCGACTGTTTTTGACAAAACAGTCGCTTTGTAGATATTTATTAATTTTTTGGATTTTTTGTAAATAAAAATCAAAGCACGTCAATATACAGTGTTGCGTAGGTATCGCTTGAACGGATAACTATTCGGATTTCATCTGCTGTGGTGGTGCTTGGTACAGTCCATTTCCACTCTGCGCTTGTATCCTTATTTACGGTTTTTGAGGAAAATACAGAGGCGGTACTTTTGCCCGAGGTATAGTAAACGGAAATATCAAGCTCGGACTCGTCTTCGGCGGAAACGGTAATTTTTGCCGTTTCACCCTTTTTTACACTATGCGTATATTCGACAATCTCAAACCCGTTTCCAACGTATGTAACGCCATCGCTTGATTTTGTATTTATACCTTCCGAGTCTTGGCTCGGTATATCTATTACGGGAGTCGGTTCATTGAGAGTAAGGAAATATGCGATTAGCAGTGCTGCAAGGAGTACAACTGAAAATACGCCTGCAAGCAAGCTTCTTTTTACATTATTTTGCACTCTACACCTGCTTTTGTAAACGGAGTAATATCAATTTCGTCCTTTTTGGGGGCGACGAAATTCTGACCGTAAACCATACCCGTCATATCGTATTTTGCGCCTGCCGCACCGTTGTAGGGGAGAATTTCTACACGGAGCAAATTTTTTGCATCTTTTAAAAGCTCTGCGGTTTTTTCAAGATTTTCGACACCGTCGTTTACACCTTTTATCATAGGAATACGTGCTATAAACGGCTTGCCGCTCATCTTGACCTGCTCTAAATTACGCAATATAAGAGCATTGTCAACGCCTGTGTATTTTTTGTGCATTTCGGGGTCAGTATGCTTGATATCAAAGAACAGAAAGTCGATTTTATCAAGCACCTTTTTAAATGTGTCCTCTTTGCAAAAGCCACAGGTTTCAATAGCTTTGTGTAGTGGTAACAAATCAAAGACCTCAAGCATAAAATCGCTTTGCATAGTGGGCTCGCCACCTGAAAAGGTTACTCCGCCGCCGTCGGTTAAGAAGATTGCGTTCTTCATTATAACGTCGGCAAGCTCCTTTGGAGTGTAATCCTTGCCTGCTATTTTACGGTAGGCGTATGGGCATTTGTCTACGCATTTGCCACAGGCAGTACACTCGTAGCCGCCCTTGTGCAAATTTGCAAGAGAGCCGGAAATAGGGCACTCAGGTACCTTACAAGCATTACATCCTATACAAGCGGTGGAAACCATAATTTGCGGTTTTTTCGAAAGTCCTTCTGGGTTATGACACCACTTGCAGCGCAAGGGACAGCCCTTTAAAAAGACTGTTACCCTTACGCCGGGGCCGTCATAGACGGAAAATTCTTTAATGTCAAAAACAGTACCGTTCATTTAAACGTTGTACTCGGTTCTGGAAAGGATTTGATCCTGATAAACCTTGTCAAGCTCGGTAAAGTAACCGCTCCAGCCCCATACACGAACAACAAGGTTCTTGTACTTTTCGGGATGCGCCTGAGCATCGGTGAGCTTTTCACGGTTTACAACGTTGAGCTGCATCTGATGTCCGCCAAGCTCAACAAACTTCTTTACGATAAATGCGGTCTTTTCAATACCTTCTTTATCCTTAACCGCACTTGATGCAAGTTCAAGGGTAAGAGGACCGCCGTTACAAGCCTCACGGAGGTTGGGCTTTGCAAAGGACTGAATAATGGAAAGAGGACCGTTAAGCTTTACTCCGAGCGTAGGTGAGTAGTTGGTGGGGAGGTAGTCATCGGAGCGGCGTCCGTCAGCTGATGCGCCGGTATCTCTACCCGATGCGTAGAACATTGCAGTACCCGTACCTGCACGGAAGATACCGCCTCGGTCATTTTTAAGTCCTTTAAGCGACTTTGCAAAGCTGTCGAGGAGCATAACTGCATACTGGTCAACTGCATCGTCGTTGTTACCCATATGAGGGAACTTGGTGAGAATTCTCGTTCTTACTTCCTCGTAACCCTCGTAGTTCTTGTCAAGCATATCAATAAGCTCGGCAACGCTCATATGACCGTTGAACACAAGAGCGTTAACTGCCGCAATGCTGTCCGCAGCCGTTGCAACGCCAACACCGTGAATACCGTAGTTGTTATACTTGTTTCCAAGAGTTACGTCGGTAAGAGTCTTAATATTATTTGTCATAATAATACTCATAAGAGGAGCGGGACGGCAGAAGATATTTACATACTTTTGCTCGATAGCCTTTGTTCTTGCCTTGATTTCTTTGTCTATAAAGATAAGGAAGGAAGCAAAGTCCTCGCACTTGTCAAGGTCGCGTCGGATAACGGTGTTAACAACGTCGGGGAAGGAAAGGCCTGTAAGGTTGTGTATTTCCATACCAAGACCGGGAATAATGAATTCCCAACAAGCGGCAACGGTGTAGTTTGCCGCATCCTTGGGCTCATAGCCGTAATCAAGAAGAGCGGGGATAACTATATCGTCATTTGAATACTGAGGGAATCCCATACCGGTAGCGGTAAGCTCACTTCCGAATACGAAACGCTCAAAGGGCGTGTTCTTGTCAACACGGAGGTTTATCTTGGGGTCAATCATCTGTACGCCAAGAGAAGCCTTAATGCAGATTTCAGAGAGAACGTTGTATTGGTCGTTTCCGTCAATATCACGTCCGCCGAGCATCATCGACTGACCGTTATCACCCATCTGCATACCGATATAAAGGTCGCTGTCCTTGTTGAAGGTGATGAAAAGGTTTTCGGTCATTTCAAGCGCTTCGTCATAGGTAATAATTCCCTTTTCCATATCGGAGAGAAGGTAAGGAAGCATATACTGGTCAAATCTACCTACTCCAACGTGGTAGTCGCCCTCAAGCCACAGGCAAAAATGTATAATTCTAAATGACTGAAGTGCCTCGCGATAGGTGGTTGCACCGTATGCGGGAACTCTTTCAAGAACCTTTGCAATTTCGGTTTGACCTGCCTCGCACGCTGCCTTTTTGTATCTTTCAACGAAAGCTAGGATAGAATCTATTACGTCAACAAGTGTGTCGGCATAGTCTTTTTTTGCTTTGTCGGAGGTAGCCATAGCACTAGCGAGAATTTCTCTTTTAAGACCGAGAAGTCCAAGTCCGATTGCTTGACCGTAGTCGGGGCAAACGTTGGAGAGCCAACCTCTCTCGTGCATAAGAGCGCCATTTTTTATCTCGGGATCATTTTCGGTGAGAATTTCGGGGTCGGCTATGCAGGTGCGGGTGGGAATGAACATCTCGTTTTCGATAAATACCGGATCCTGAAGCTCAAGTAAAGCCTTGAAACGGTTTTTCATTCTGACGTGGTATTCACCCGTAGTGAAAAGTGCAGGATCGGGAGCCTTGTCGGTACGAAGTACGTGATGCTCCTTGTTTGAAATATACTCTCTGTATTTATTGTTTCTATCGGTCATGGCGGTAAATCCTTTCTTTAAGTTGAAGCAAAAGCCTCAAATTATTTCTTTACAATAATATTGTAGCAAATTCGTGTAAAAAAAGCAAGAATAAATTTGTAAATAGGTGGACAAAAATTATCTTTTTGTAATGAGATAAGGCATAGTAGATTTTAAAGAGCGAATTTTTATAAAAAAAGCGTTTCCCGTGTACTAATGGGAAACGCCGTTTTGTATTATTCATCTTCCTTGCAAAATGCGGTGTATTTTTTGTATGAAAGAACGGTGCAAATTACACCGAGTAGTGCAATCATACCCCAAGCGATGATGTTTTCCTTCCATCCGAGCAAACCGCTTGTAACCTGACCTATACCGTACATAGCAAACATTGCAGTACCGATAAGACCTGCAAATTCCTTATCGAAAAATCCGCTTTCAAGAATTCCTGCGGAAACGGCGGCAAAGTCCTTTCTTGCAAAATAGCTTGTAAAATATGCAAGTGAGCAAAGCAGTATTATTCCTTTCTTTGAATAGGTTTTCATTTGGAAAATCTCCTCGAAACTCAAAATACGAATACATTATACAATATACCTTTATTAACAGCAATAGTTTTTTCAAAAAAAGTTATTTATAAAAAATTTGCAAAATGTATTTATTAAAGTAACCTAATAATCTAATAAATGGTGTATTATATAATATACATATAATTAGATTTTACGGAGGATAAAAATATGAAGGTTATACTTTTACAGGACGTAAAGGCGCTTGGAAAGAAGGGACAGCTCGTTGATGTTTCCGACGGATACGCAAGAAATTTCCTTTTACCCAAAAAGGTTGCACAGGAGGCAAATGCCGCAAATATGTCCGAGCTTCGTAATGCAGAAACCAAAAAGCGTATTCAAGAGGAAAAGGAGCTTGCGGCGGCAAAGGATACTGCGGCAAAGCTTGAAGGAGTTACCGTTAAAATTCAGCGCTCCTGCGGAGAGGACGGTAAGCTCTACGGCTCTGTTGCCACTAAGGATATTGCCGAGGCGCTTTTGGCTCAGTTCGGAATAGATATAGACAAGAGAAAGATAGTTCTTCCCGACCCCATAAAGAGCTACGGTGTATTTACAGTTACCGTAAAGCTTCACCCTGCGGTAAGCGGAAAGATAAGCTTCGTTGTCAATAAATAAGCATTTCCTTACAAATAACTGAAAGGCAATTTAGACATAATGGATATTCAAAACATTAATCTGCCCGTATCCTATGAGGCGGAGCAGAGTGTTATCGGTGCAGTTCTTTTAAAGCCCGATGTCTTTGGCGATATTAATAATATCGTTTCGGGCGAGGATTTTTACGTTGAGGCGCACCGTGAGATATTTTTTGCTATGCACGACCTGTTCGTCAACAGTAGAAGCATTGACTACGTTACGGTCATAGATGTTCTTGTAACCAAGGGCGTAATGGACAGTGAAAGAGCTAAGCAGGAAATAACCAAAATTTTAACGGCTGTCCCCTCGGCGGCAAACGCAACGGACTACGCAAGAATAGTTAAGGACAAGGCAATCAGACGAAACTTAATTAACGTTTGCGCCGAAATTCAGGAGAGTGCCTCATCTGAAACGGAGAGCGCACAAAAGCTTCTTGAGCTTACACAGCAAAAGATGTACTCCTTGTCGGACAAGTCCTATAATACCGATTTTTTGCATATCAGAGACGTAATCAGAGAAACCTATCATCACCTCGACGAGCTTTCAAAGAACCCTGATGCGTATGCGGGACTTTCAACGGGCTTTTCGGGAATTGATAACCTGCTTGTCGGTATGGGTAAGGGCGATATGGTTGTTGTTGGAGCACGTCCGGGTGTCGGTAAAACCTCGTTTACTGTTAATATCGGCACGAGAGCCGCACGAAATTTAGGGAAAACCGTAGTAATCTTTTCGCTTGAAATGTCGGCTGAGCAGCTTGTTATGCGTATGATTTCAAGCGAGGCTAAAATCGACAGTAAGCTACTCCGTTCAGGACAGCTTCAGCAGGATCACTGGACTTCACTCGCAAGTGCGGCTAATACACTTTCAGAGTGTAATATTTATATAGACGATACACCGGGTATCTCGGTAAGTATGATGAAGGCAAAGCTTCGTAAGATGAAGGAAAACCTAGGACTTGTTATAATCGACTACCTTCAACTTATGCAGGGAGAGGGACACTCAGATAACAGAGCAACCGAGGTTGGTGCTATTTCAAGAGGCATCAAGCTTATGGCAAAGGAATTTGGAGTGCCGATAATCACCTGTGCTCAGCTTAACCGTTCCGTTGAAACGAATAAGGAAAAGCGTGATCCACAGCCCTCTGACCTTCGTGATTCGGGTTCAATTGAGCAGGACGCAGATAGCATTATGTTCCTTCAAAGAATTGAGGGTGAGGACCTTAAGGTAAAGGTAACGGTTGCGAAGAACAGACACGGTGCTACGGGCTCGGTAGAGCTTGGTTGGACACCGCAGTTCACAACCTTCTACACCATTGATACTCACTATGAAGAATAGTAAAATGACGGGGGCATTTGCGTCGGCATTTTCTAAAATGCAGTCTGCTATAAACGAGGGAGCTCTTATAGAAAATGGCGAAAACGTGCTTTGTGCTCTTTCGGGCGGAGCTGACTCGGTGGCGCTGTTGCTCCTTTTAAATGAGCTTGACGTTAATTTGCACGCGGCGCATTTAAATCACGGTATTCGCGGTGAGGAGGCAAATAGAGACGAGGCGTTTTGTAAAAAGCTTTGTACTGAGCTTGGCGTACCTTTCTTTTCCGAGAGGGTTGACGTTCCTGCAATAGCCAAGGAAAGCGGCAGGGGACTTGAGGAAACGGCAAGAGAGGTACGGTACGGTTTTTTAAACCGTATTGCGCTTCAAAGCTCTTGCACCAAAATTTGCACTGCGCACCACGCCGACGATAATATCGAAACCGTACTTCTTCATATCATAAGAGGCTGTGGACTGAGCGGTCTCACGGGTATTGCGCCCATAAGAGATAATCTGGTCAGACCGCTGCTTACACTCCGTAAGCAGGAGCTTGTGGATGCAGTGCAGGAAAAGGGATATGCGTTTGTGTACGATAGCACAAACTCCGAAACCTATAACACACGAAACTATATAAGACACAATATTTTACCTCATATTTATCACCTTAACGAAAGCGCGGATAGAACGTTTTATAGGATGTGCGCCTCGCTTGACAGTGATAGCAAATACCTTGATGAGCTTGCAGAAAAGCTGCCCGAAAATATGAGTAGGGAAGAGCTGTCAGGACTTGATAAAGCTGTTCTTTCAAGATACGTAAGAAGAAAATACAGTGCGGTTTTCGGAAAAGGAAAATCCCCTGATGCAAGGTCAACCGAGCTGATAATCGGCGCTATTAAAAACGGTGAAACGGTAAAATATGACGTAACGGGCGATGCTACCGCATATATAAGCGCAAGTGGACTCGAATTTTGTCCTCGCACAAAAGAAAATGTAAGTGTGGATGAGCGCCTTGAATTTGGTGAAAATATAATTTCATCGATTGGTTACAGGATATTAATCACTGATGACGAAAATACGGTAAATTCCTTCACAAAGATTTACAGTACGGCAACATCAGTGAAAGTAAATTTTGGTAAAATAGTTAAGGACGGTGCACTTAACCTCTTTGTACGAACAGTGCAAAAGGGTGATAAATACGTCTATGGAAAAATGACACGTGATGTTCGCCGTCAGCTGATAAACGAGAAAATTCCCCTGCAAAGCAGAGGGACGCTTCCCGTTGTTTACGGTCAGGACGGAATAGTTCTGGTTCACGGACTTCGCGTTGCCGATTGCTGCCTACCTGAAAAAAACGGAAAAACAGCATATATAATAATATGCAAATTATAATTTTTATAAAAGACGAATATTAAGACTAATAAATGCCTAAACTTGAAAGGATGAGAGCTATGACTGATTGGAACGGGCACGTAGAAAGAATTTTACTGACGGAAGAACAAATAAAAGAAACGGTTAAACGCTTGGCAAAGCAAATTGACGAGGACTATAAGGATAAAGAAAACGTTGTGCTTGTCGGAGTTTTAAAGGGCTCTATTACGTTTATGGCGGACCTTATGAGAGAGATGAAAACGCCTGCCTCTATTGACTTTATGAAGGTATCCTCGTACGGCGACTCTACAACGTCATCGGGAAACGTAAATATAGTGCTTGACCTTAATAGAAAAAATTTGCCAAATGAAAACCTCATAATTGTTGAGGACATCGTTGACAGCGGAAGAACACTTAAATACCTTGTAGCCTATCTTATGAATAAGGGCGCAAAAAGTGTACGAACAGTAACCCTTCTTGATAAGCCTGAGCGCAGAGAGGTGGATTTCAACCCCGAATACGTCGGCAAACAAATTGAAAATCATTTTGTAATCGGATACGGACTTGATTACAGCGAAAAATACCGTACGCTTCCGTATGTAGGAGTGATAAAGCCCGAATACATATAAGCGTACAAACGTAAATAAACAAAGCAAAACTCGGAGAAAGAAATGAAAAAGAACAACAAACGCTTAATTTTTTATGTGATAATCGCTATCTTTATTGCGTTTATCGCATTTAACACACTTCAAAGCTTTACGACGGAAAGCTACGAATCCTTTGAAGAGCTTGAGGCGGATCTTATAAATGGCCGTATGGAGTCCTTTGCTATAAACGAAAACGGCGAGTGCTTCGTAGAGGTAAAGATTTGGAACGCTGAAAAGAACGACTACGAAAGAGATTCCGAGGGGAACCCCCTTATAGCCGAAAAAACCTATACGTTTACTGCTATGGGATATCAGTTCCTTATGGAACAGCACGGTGAAAAGCTTGCGGCAATAAAAACCGACTTTCCGCCTGCTACGGGAATTTCGGTATGGCTTTCCTATATTCCCTATATACTTCTTGGCGGTCTTATACTTTTCACCCTTGTTCTCTTTTTCCGTACCTCTGGAAAGAACGGCGGTATGGGTGCTTTTGGTAAGGCAAGGACTAAAACGGGCGCTGACGAAAAGAAAAAAGTTCTCTTTAAGGACGTTGCAGGTGCTGATGAAGAAAAAGAGGAGCTTAAGGAGGTTGTTGACTTCCTTCGCGATCCCCGTAAATACACTAAGCTTGGCGCAAAAATTCCTCACGGTGTACTTCTTGTAGGACCTCCCGGTACGGGTAAAACACTCCTTGCAAAGGCAGTAGCAGGCGAGGCGGGTGTTCCGTTCTTCTCAATTTCAGGCTCTGACTTTGTTGAAATGTACGTCGGTGTCGGAGCATCAAGAGTTCGCGACCTTTTTGAAAATGCAAAGAAGCACCCTGCTTCCATTATATTTATCGACGAAATTGATGCCGTAGGACGTCATAGAGGCGCAGGTCTTGGCGGCGGACACGATGAGAGAGAGCAAACGCTTAACCAGCTTCTTGTTGAAATGGACGGCTTTGGCTCAGGAAATGCGGTAATAGTTATTGCGGCTACTAACCGCCCCGATATTCTTGACCCTGCACTGCTCCGTCCCGGTAGATTTGACAGACAAATTACAGTCGGTTACCCCGATATTAAGGGTAGACTTGCAATTCTTAAAATTCACGCACAGGGCAAACCCTTTGAAAATGACGTTTCACTTGAAAAGGTTGCAAAGACCACAGTTGGCTTTACAGGAGCTGACCTTGCAAACCTTCTCAACGAGGCGGCGCTTCTTGCAGCCCGTCGCGGCAAACACCTTATAGGCGAGCAGGAGCTTGAGGACGCATCCATTAAGGTTATAGTCGGTACTGAAAAGCGCTCAAGAGTTGTAAAGGAAAAGGAAAAGAAGCTCACCGCATATCACGAGGGCGGCCACGCGATCCTTACCTCGCTTCTTCAGCCCGATAATCAGGTACACCAAATTTCCATTATCCCCACAGGCGGTGCAGGCGGTTATACTATCCACCGTCCAAATGAGGATAGAAGCTACGGCACAAAGAAGGATATGTTCAACGAAATCGTTGTACTTCTTGGCGGACGTATGGCAGAAAAGATAATTCTTGACGATATTTCCACAGGCGCGTCAAATGATATTCAAAGAGCGACCTCTATTGCTAGAAATATGGTAACTCGTTACGGATTTAGCGATATACTCGGTCCTGTTGTTTACGGCGGTCAGCATAGCTCGGATGAGGTATTTCTTGGCAGAGATTTCAATTCTCAAAAGGATTATTCCGACGCAACCGCATCTATTATCGATCAGGAAATCAAACGTATCGTTTGCGATGCTTACGACACAGCTGAAAGACTTCTTAATGAAAATATTGATAAGCTTCACTTTATTGCCGAGTTCCTTATGAGAAACGAGATTATGGACGAATATCAGTTCAAGTCCGTAATGAACGGAGAGGCTACTACCGTTGAGGAGCTTGAAGCTCTTTCTGAGGAAAGAAAGGCTCGCTCAAAGAAGGAAAATGAGGAGAAGGCAAAGCAGGATGAGGAGGAAAGACTCCGCCGCGAGGAGGAGCTTAGACGCCTGACCGGTATGGTAGGCGGCGGTCCTCTTTACCGTACCCCGGGTGCTCCCACACCACCGCCCTCAATTGACACCAATAAGCCCGACGGCGAAGATAAATAAAACAAAAAAGGCAGTCATTTGACTGCCTTTTCTATTTGCTTAATCAGATTTTGAGCATATATTTCAAAGCCGAGGGCGTTGGGGTGTAAATACTTATCAAAATAAAAGCTTTTTTCGTGCGGAGTTAACGTGTATCCGTCAATCACCGTAATGCCGCGAGAGGCGTATTCTTTTTTTATAAGCTCGCAACACTGTGCAAAGCTACCCATACCTCTGCCTGCGTGCTCGTCGGCACGCCAAAGCGGAGTAATACCGAAAATCATTTTGTCGCCGTAAAGCTTTACTATTACGTCAAGATAATCGGAGCATCTTTTCTTTAACGTTTCAAGTGTCGGAAAATGCGACCAATCGTTTGTGCCAAAGGCGATAAAGACAATGTTAGGCTCGTACGGTACGTCAAAATCAAGCGTCGGTGCATAGAAATCTCCGCCACCTATTGCCTGATTTAGAAAGTCGTAATCAAAATGCTCGGATAAAAGAAAGGGATAATTTATAAATTCGTATTCCGTTGAATAACCCTGCGTAATTGAATCTCCAAGGAAAAGGAATTTTTTATCTTTGCATATCGGCTCGCAGCTCGCTCCGTCGTCAAGCGAAAGCTCTTTGATACCGCCGAATTGATCGTAATGGAAAACAACGGTTACGCGGTTTTGTCCGCTTGGTAAGTCAATATTTGCAATGCAGCTTTCGTCGTTTTCTATCTTCTTTAAGAATATTCCGTTTACGAGCAAGGAGTATGACGTTCCTTTGGGATAGGCAAAGCACATTGTATTTGAATTTGTAAGGAAATCAAGTCGCACGCCTGCACTCATTTTGGAACGCCTGCCGCGAACCTCTTCTTGCGTGTACCAAATTTCAGTTTGCTTTTCGGTGCATCTGCGTGGGTAAAGACAACCGTTTTCTTCTTTAAAGTCTATTGCACCCTTTGTGATGCTTTTTATTTTATCAAATGAAAGTAACATTATTTCCTCTTATTTAATTATATGTGAAATACGCTTTATAATGTTATTTGCGTAAATTCCAAATCCAAGTGTTGTGGGGTGTAGCGCTTTTTCATCTGCATAGAAGCTTGGCTCGTGCGGTGTTAGTGCCTCGCCCTCAAGCAGATAAAAGCCTCTTGCCCTGTGAAGTTCCTTTACCGTTTCACAGCACTCCTCAAACGTACCCATACTGCGTTTCTCCGCAAAATCTCCTCTCCAAATAGGGGAAATACCGATAACGGTGGCATCAAGGTATCTTTCCTTTATCATATCAAGAAATCTGCCGCCGCGCTCACGAAGTCTTTCAAGAGTAGGGAAGTGGTTATAGTCGTTTGTGCCAAATGCTATGAAAACGTAGTCGGGCGCAAATTCAACACTATCGTCAAAGGTTGCGGGTAAGAAGTCGCCGCAGCCAACCGCCTGATTTAAAAAGTCAGCGTCAAAAAACTGAGAAACCTGTGCGGCGTAAGTAAGATGCGAATAGGTAGAGGTAAAGCCTTGAGTAATTGAATCGCCAAAGAACATAAATTTTCTTTTGTAGGTGTAGGGAGTGCAGGTTGCCCCGTCGTCAAGCTCTAAATCCTTTATAGCGCCGTAAGCGCCTATCGGAAAGTAGAGGGAAACTCTGTTTTCACCCTCGGGAAGATTATATTCAAATGTACCGCTTTTGTTTGTTTGCGCAACGAAAATGCCGTTTACGAGTAGCTCGTAATCGTCCCCCTTCATACTAGCATACGCTCTTGTATCCTTGGTTGGATAGCAAAAACGTATAAAGCTTGAATTGGTGTAAAAATCAAGACGCACACCGGTTGTCATCCTTGAATATTTTCCTGAATCGGGTATATACTTACCCCATGTTTCCTCTTGGACGGCAGTACATCTTTTAGGAAATAGAAATCCGTCTTCCTCAAAAAAACGCACTGCACCAAATGTTATTTCCTTTATTTTATTAAATGTAAGCTTCATATCGCACCTCAAAAGTTAAGGGCTGCCAATAAGGCAACCCTTTGTAAGTATAATTTTATTAGTGAACGATGCAGCGCTCGGTATCCTTGTCGAATACGTGAACTCTTTCAAGCTCAACAGCAATTCTAACGCTATCTCCTGCTCTAACCTGAGAACGAGGAGAAACACGAGCGATAAGGTTTTGGTCCTCATCCTCAAGACCGGAGGTAACGAGGTAGAGGTAAATTTCAGCACCCATAAGCTCGGTAACTTCAACGTTAGCGGTGATGATGGAGTCGGGCATTGCCTCAAGGTAACGGTCCTCGTCGTGGAGGCACTCGGGACGGACACCAAGGATAACTTCCTTGCCGATATAGTCCTTAAGTGCGGGGTTCTCAGCCTTTTCCTTAGGAGCCTTAAGAGAGTTGGTTCCGAAGGTGAAGTATACGTCGTCGCCCTTCTTTTCAATCATAGCCTTGATGAAGTTCATCTGGGGAGTTCCGATAAATCCTGCAACGAATACGTTAACAGGGAGATCGTAAAGGTTCTGAGGAGTTGCAACCTGCTGGATAAGACCGTCCTTCATAACAACGATACGGGTAGCCATTGTCATAGCCTCTACCTGGTCGTGGGTAACGTATACGAAGGTGGTTCCGAGCTTCTGGTGAATCTTGGTAAGCTCGGTTCTCATCTGTGCACGGAGCTTAGCGTCAAGGTTTGAGAGAGGCTCGTCAAGAAGGAATACCTTAGGCTCACGAACGATTGCACGACCGAGAGCAACACGCTGACGCTGACCACCCGAAAGAGCCTTGGGCTTTCTATCGAGAAGGTGGGTAATATCAAGGATTCTAGCTGCTTCCTCAACACGTTTTCTGATTTCTTCCTTCGGAGTTTTACGAAGCTTTAATCCGAATGCCATATTCTCATAAACGGTCATATGGGGATAAAGTGCGTAGTTTTGGAACACCATTGCGATATCTCTATCCTTAGGTGCTACGTTATTTATAAGTCTGTCGCCGATATAAAGCTCACCGTCTGTAATCTCCTCAAGACCAGCAACCAT
>JAZOML010000016.1:0-76750 GCA_045653945.1 Eubacteriales bacterium | reverse complement strand
TAATCAACATCCCCGATCTTCAGAGAGAAGCAAAGCTTACGCTCGTTTCCGCAACCTCTATCGTTGAGGGCGGTTACCACGACGTTATGCTCCGCAGCACAAACAAGAATATCTAAGCAGGTAGTTTCAAGGGCGAAGGATTTTTTCGCTTTCTTGAAAGAAAGCTTGCAAAGAACTTCCCTTACACCGCCACCGTTAAGGCAGCAGTGTAAGGGAATTATTTTTTGTAGGCTTCTTTAAAAGACGAACCGTCTTTCAACCGTGAAGCTACGGTTAAGCATTATGAAAAAGCTAGAATCCGATTTTGTAAGCAGTCGGATTTTTTATTGTTCAATGTTGATTTTTTTGTAAGTATATTCGTCTTCTGAAAGAGCTCGCAAACATATATATAATCGGCTTTTCGTGCTTGTGCTGAGCCGAGATTATACAAAAGTTTTTGCGGAGCTTTTTTAGGGCAAACAACTGTTTTTGTGGAAAAATTCAACATTTTGAAAATAGTTAAAATGACGGTTTGCATACAAGATATATGTTGAAAATGCAAGAAAAAACACAAGATATAGCGAAGTGTTGCAAATGCAACATTAAATATTGACAAGGTAGGATATAATAGATATACTTGATAATTTGCCCCATAACATATATACAAAAAAGAGAGGAGATACTGAAATGCAGGTAGTAAAAAGAGACGGCACTATCATTGACTATGATAGAAGCAAAATCATCATTGCTATTCAAAAGGCAAACAACGAGGTAGACGAGCACGAAAGAGCAAGTGAGGCGGAGATTGAGTCTATACTTAAATATATAGAAGGAAAGAAACGCAAGAGAATGCTCGTTGAGGACATTCAGGATATGATAGAGGACAAGCTTATGGAGTATGGCCACTATCAGCTTGCGAGAATTTATATCATTTACCGTTATTCAAGAGCACTTGTTCGTAAGGCTAACACAACGGACGATTCTATTTTAAGTCTTATCCGTAACACAAATAAGGACGTAATGGAGGAAAACTCCAACAAGAACGCAATCGCTGCGGCAACACAGCGCGACCTTATCGCAGGCGAGGTTTCCAAGGACCTTACCCGCCGTGTACTTCTTCCTGAGAAGATTTCCAAGGCGCACGACGACGGTGTGCTTCACTTCCACGATGCAGACTATTTCCTGCAGCCTATTTTTAACTGCTGTCTTATCGACGTTGGAAATATGCTCGACAACGGAACCGTTATGAACGGAAAGCTCATTGAGAGCCCCAAGAGCTTCCAAGTTGCTTGTACCATTGTAACTCAGATAATCGCTTCGGTTGCAAGCTCGCAGTACGGCGGACAAAGTGTTGATATTCACCACCTTGGTAAGTATTTGCGCAAGAGCTACGAGAAATTTAAGTGCAGCATAAAAGAGAGCGTTGGAGAGGGTATTCCCGACGAGATAATCGACAAGCTTGCAAAGGAAAGAACCAAGGACGAGCTTCGCTCGGGTGTTCAAACTATTCAGTACCAAATCAATACCCTTATGACCACCAACGGTCAGTCCCCCTTTGTAACTCTGTTCTTAAATCTTGACAAGGACGATCCGTATATTGAGGAAAATGCTCAGATTATCGAGGAAATTCTCAATCAGCGTCTTGTCGGCATCAAGAATGAGCAGGGAGTTTACATTACTCCTGCGTTCCCCAAGCTTGTTTACGTTCTTGACGAGCACAACTGCTTAAAGGGCGGCAAGTACGACTACATCACCGAGCTTGCGGTCAAGTGCTCCGCAAAGAGAATGTATCCCGACTACATCTCCGCAAAGAAGATGCGTGAAAACTACGACGAAAACGTATTCAGTCCTATGGGCTGCCGCTCCTTCCTCTCTCCCTGGAAGGACGAAAACGGCAACTTTAAGTTCGAGGGACGCTTCAATCAGGGCGTTGTTTCCATTAACCTTCCTCAAATCGGTATTCTCGCTAAGGGCGACGAAAAGATTTTCTGGGAGCTTATGGACGAAAGACTTAACCTCTGCTACGAGGCTCTTATGTGCAGACACCGTTCGCTTCAGGGTGTAACGAGCGACGTTTCCCCTGTTCACTGGCAGTACGGCGCTATCGCACGTCTTAAGAAGGGCGAAACCATTGACAAGTTCCTCTACGGCGGATATTCCACGCTTTCGCTTGGTTACATCGGTCTTTACGAGGTTACCGTTGCGATGACCGGAGAGAGCCACACCACCGAAAAGGGTAAGGAATTTGCGCTTCGCGTTATGAAGCGTCTGAGAGCCGCTACTGACAAGTGGAAGGCTGATACGGGACTTGGCTTTGCACTTTACGGTACTCCTGCTGAGTCGCTTTGCTACCGCTTTGCAAGAATTGACAAGAAACTTTACGGTACTATCAAGGATATTACCGATAAGGGATACTACACCAACTCCTACCACGTTGACGTCCGTGAGGAAATTGATGCGTTCTCCAAGTTCGACTTTGAGAGCCAGTTCCAGACCATTTCGTCCGGCGGAGCTATTTCTTACGTTGAAATCCCGAATATGCGCCACAATCTCAAGGCTCTGGCTGAAATCGTTAAGTTTATCTACGATAATATTCAGTACGCTGAGTTCAACACTAAGAGCGACTACTGCCACGAGTGCGGCTTTGACGGCGAAATCATTATCAACAAGGACGGCGAGTGGGAGTGTCCCGCTTGTGGAAACAAGGACCACGCAAAGATGAACGTTACACGTCGTACCTGCGGATACCTCGGTGAAAACTTCTGGAACGTAGGTAAGACAAAGGAAATCGGAGCACGTGTGCTTCACATCTAATAAATAGCAAAATATAAAGGCGGACATTTGTTCGCCTTTATTTAAGGAAAAGTTATGAATTACGCTAATATAAAAAATTATGACGTTGCAAACGGCGAGGGAATAAGAGTTTCACTGTTTGTTTCGGGTTGTACGCACCACTGTCCCGAGTGCTTTAACGCTGAGGCTTGGGATTTTGAATACGGTCAGCCGTACACAAAGGAAATCGAGGATACGGTTATTGAGCTTGTGTCTAATCCCAGAATAGACGGACTGTCGCTTCTTGGCGGCGAACCGTTTGAGCCCTGCAACCAAAGGGAGCTTGTTAAGCTGCTCCGCCGTTTTAAAAAGGAGTGTCCCGAAAAGGACGTTTGGTGCTATACGGGTTATCTTTACGATAAGGAATTAAAAAGCGAGAGCAGGGCTCGTTGCGAGGTTACGGACGAGATGCTGTCAATGATTGATTTTCTTGTTGACGGACGCTTTGTGGCGGAAAAGAAAAACCTGCGGCTTCGTTTTAGAGGCTCAATGAATCAAAGAATTATCGACCTTCGCAAAACCGAAAAAGCGGGTGAAATCTGCTTCTGGGAAGGGCTTAAGGACGAAAAGCTATAAAATTTAAATAAAACGTTGAAGGAAGCGTAGTAAGAGAAGTCTTTGCCACACTTTCTTCAGAAAGTGTGAAAAAATGAAAGTTAACTTTAAAAAGCTTGATGAAAGGGCAAAAATGCCCACCTACGGCAGCCCTTATGCTGCCGGTGCTGACCTTTACGCAGTTACTGACGGAGAGGTTACTATCGCACCAAACGAAACAAAATTTATAGGTACGGGTATAGCGGTTGAGCTTCCCGAGGGTACGGTTGGTCTTGTTTATGCAAGAAGCGGTATGGCTTGTAAAAAGGGACTTGCGCCTGCAAACAAGGTCGGAGTTATCGACTGCGACTATCGTGGCGAGATAAAAGTTGCGCTCCACAATCACGGAACTGAGCCGCAAACCTTTGAGTGCGGTGAAAGAATTGCACAGATGGTTGTTGCGCCTTATATTCCCGTTGAGTACGCCGAGGTAGACGAGCTTTCCGATACCGTACGCGGTGCGGGCGGATTTGGTTCGACGGGTAGCAAATAAGTTGGTAAGCACCGATAGGCAAATGACGGCGGTCGGGAACGCCCGACAGCGAAATATTAATTAAATTCTTTCACAAATTAAAACGATAAATTTAAACTAAACACGACGGAGGCGTTGTGAGAGAAGCTTTTGCCAAGCTTTTCTCGAAAAGCGGATGATAAAATTAATTGCAAGCGACCTTGACGGAACACTTTTGCCCAGAGGCGAAAAGCGAATATCCACCGAGGTTGAAAACGCTATAAAAACGGCACTTAACAAGGGTGTTAAGGTTGCTATCATAACCGGAAGAAGCTACCCGTCCTTGCGTGTGCCTTTTCCGATTGACAGTGAGGAAATTTACTATTACTGCTGCGGCGGTGCGGTTGGAATTAAAGGCGGAAAAACGCATTACAGTAAGCCCGTCAGCGCAGAAAACGTAATTTTGGCGCTCAAAGCCGCAAGGGATAGAGGCGTTGCCGTTATGCTTTCGGGCGATGCTGAGGTCTACATATACGGCGACCAAAACGGACGGTATGATGAGCTTTGCCGTGAGCACGGAGGGGTAACGAAAATTACCTGTATGACTCAGGTTAAGCGCCCTATTTACAAAATTTCCTTTCTTGGCGTTGGAAACGAACCGATTTTCGGACGTGCACCAAACGGACTGAAGCTTTGGTATTCACGCAACGGTCTTGAGGAGTACATAAACCGATTTGCCTCTAAGGGGGCGGCGCTATCCGACCTTATGATGCGTGCGGGTGTGCTTTCGGGAGAAACAGTGGCGGCGGGCGACGTTGTAAGCGACGATGCCGATATGCTGGGCAAGGCGGGGGTACGCTATGCGTTTTCGCCCGAGCTTGCAAGGGAAACGGGTGGAATTTTAACTGACGTCCCCCTTGAAATATTTAAAATATAACGAAACGCACCTTCGGGTGCGTTTTTGATTTGCTCGCTTTTGAAGGTAAAGAAGGTATTTTTATATAAATTCACTTGACATTTGCTTATATTTATTATAAAATATAAAATGTGAGAAAATATGTTTTTAGGGGGGAGCTTTATGGCAGACGAAAAGCTGATAACCATAGACGAGCGCGACGTCAACAGCGGACGTGTAATGGAAATGACCGCACCGTTTATCTTTGACGAGGGTATGCAGATTTCCGTTCCGCTTAACTATCACGCCCTTATAATCGTTGAGGACGAGGTAGTAAAAAGCTTGCGTGTTTGTATAAAAAAGAAGTTAGCAAGGGTTATTCCAAACGAGCATCTGGGTAAAAAAATGAGAGTGCTTTACGTCAGCAACCGCCCGTTTACCGCTATGTCGTGGGGCATCGGCTCACTTGCCATTACTTACAAGTTTCTTGACGGCGCAAAAATCAACGTAGGCGCAAACGGTACCCTTGTTGCGGGGCTTGATGACCCTTATGCATTTTATCAGTATTTCGATAAGGCGCAGGGTACTGTCAATCTTACCGAGTGCGCATCGGCTATAACCGCAGGCTTTCGTAAGTGCGCATCACAGGTACTTGTGCAGATGTTCGAGGAGGCGGATCAGCCGATTTTCTATACCGATTTTATGGTGGATGAATTCAACCGCCGAATCAACAAGCGCTTTTGCAGTATCAGAATTGATTGCGTTGTGCCGGGAATTATTTTCAAAAACGCAACGGTTGCGGGTATAAGAGTAAATGAAGAGGATAAGATTGCGCTTACCTCAAAATTCGGCAACAAGAAGAAAAAATAATGAATAAAAAATGAGAATATTCGTTTTTGTATCCAAATAAATTAACAACTTGATGCAAAAAAAGAACATTTATGATTCGCGATTATTAATTTATATAAATAGGTGTTGAAATTTGTATTTATTTGTGATAAAATAAAATCCGTTTTGCGGAAGCCGAGTGGCAACCGCAGGTGTATATAAATTATTCAGTGTGAAATTCACACACATCGTAGAAAAAAACAGCATAAGAAGGCTTTTGGCGAAGCTGTATAAAAGCTTTTGCCGGACTTTCTGCAAGAAAGCGAGAAGAATATGAAATTATCGGGAGCAAGAATATTAATCGAAACTCTCATCGAGCAGGGTACCGAGGTTATTTTCGGATACCCCGGCGGAGCAGTTCTGAATATATATGACGAGCTGTATTTAAACTCCGACAGAATAAAGCATATAATCACGGCTCACGAGCAGGGCGCATCTCACGCAGCTGACGGCTACGCAAGAGCGAGCGGAAAAGTTGGCGTTGTTCTTGCAACCTCGGGCCCCGGCGCTACCAACCTTGTAACAGGTATAGCGAATGCTTATCTTGATAGCGTCCCTATGGTTGCTATAACGGGTAACGTTCCGCACAGTATGTTCGGACGTGATTCGTTCCAAGAGGTTGACATAATGGGAGTAACGCTCCCTATTACCAAGCACAACTACGTTGTTTCAGACGTAACCGAGCTTGCGGACACTATACGCGAAGCGTTCAAGATTGCAAAATCGGGCAGACCCGGCCCTGTACTTGTGGATATTCCCAAGGACGTACAAATTGCGGAGTGCGAATACGAGCCTGTGGCGGTAGTTGAGCC
Organism: Eubacteriales bacterium; assembly: GCA_045653945.1. Classification (GTDB taxonomy): domain Bacteria; phylum Bacillota; class Clostridia; order Oscillospirales; family CAG-272; genus SIG673. The sequence goes on along the minus strand of JAZOML010000016.1, from coordinate 70,299 downwards.
TTACGAGAGCGTAAAGGCTACTGACGATGAGATAGCAAAGGCGGCAAAGATGATAAACGAGAGCAAACGTCCGTTTATTATTTGCGGCGGCGGCGCAGTCATTTCGGGAGCAGAAAAAGAGGTTCTTGACCTTGCAAACAAGGTTGACGCATACGTTGGTTGCTCTATGATGGGACTTTCCGCAGTCAGTGCTGATGAGTATAGAAATCTCGGTATGATTGGTATGCACGGCAGATACGCCTCAAGCAGGGCGCTAAAGGAGTGCGACCTTATGATAACTCTCGGCGCACGTTTTTCCGACAGAGCTACGGGAGATAAGTCAAAGTTCTCAAAGGGTAAGAAGATACTTCACATCGACGTTGATATAGCTGAAATAAACAAGAACATAAAGGTTGACCTTGGTGTTCAGAGTGATTTAAAGTATGCTCTTGAAAAGCTGCTTCCCCTCGTTTCCGAGGCAAAGCACGAGGAGTGGGGCGAGGAAATCAAGCGCTACAAGGCATACGAAAACGAGCATAAGCCACCGTTTATAAGCGAGAAGCTTACACCCTACAAAATTCTCGATGCAATAAGCGAGAGAACCACCCCCGATATGCCACTTGCCACCGACGTTGGTCAGCATCAGCTTTGGACCTCGCAAAGATACAGGGTAAGAAAGACAAGACGCTTCTTAACGAGCGGCGGTCTTGGTACTATGGGCTTTGGTATGGGCGCAGCTATCGGCGCGGCGGTTGCAACAGGTCAGCACACCGTACTTGTTACTGGCGACGGCAGCTTCGGTATGAACTTAAATGAAACTATGACTATGGTATCTCAGGGACTTCCCGTTACCGTCGTTATAATGAATAATACTGTTCTTGGTAACGTCCGTCAGTGGCAAACAATGTTCTACGGAAAGCGCTATTCGTCAACAACTCTTGGCAGAGCGGTTGACTTTGTAAAGCTTGCCGAGGCGTTTGGCGCAAAGGGACTTCGCGCTTACGACGATGAGAGTCTTGCGGCGGCGCTTGACGAGGCGTTTGCAACCAACGGCCCTGTTATCGTTGACTGTCTTATCGAGAAGGACGAGCGTGTTCTTCCGATGATACCGCCCGGACAGAGCTTTGAGCAGCTTAAGCTTGATTAAAGGAGGAAATGCGTGAAAGTTTTATTTGTGTAAATTCAAAATTAAGATTTTTCACGCCTCGAATTTCCTTAAAAGGCACCGCCTTTTGTTTTGCACCGCAAAACACAGAAAATTCGTTTAATATTTGTGTAGCTGCCTTTCGGCAGCAGAAAGGAGAGGAGCATGAAAAGATTTATAATCGGACTTCTTGTTTCCGACAAGTCGGGTGCTCTTACAAGAATTTCGGGTATGTTCTCACGCAGAAGCTTCAACATTGAAAGCCTTACCGTTGGCGTAACCGAAACCCCCGGCATTTCAAGAATGACTATCGTTATGATGGGCGACGATGCGGCTCGCGACCAAATTATAAGACAGCTTTCCAAGATACACGACGTAAGAGAAATCAAGGAAATGGCTCCCGAAAGCTCGGTCAACCGTGAGCTTATAATCATTAAGGTAAAAACCACAAGCGAAACGAGAAGCGAGATAATCGATGCGGTTACGGTATTCAGAAACAGCATAATCGACTATCACAAGGACGCTCTTTCAATTGAGGTTACGGGCGACGGCAATAAGCTCGGCGCATTTATCGACCTTATGGCGGATTACGGAATACTTGAAATTTGCCGTACTGGACTTATTTCGGTTGACAGAGGAACAACGACCTTGAAATCCTCGGGTTATATACCGGAGCATTAAAATTTACACAAAGCCAAAAATTATGAAATTAAAAAATAAATATAAAACCATTTACAAGGAGATTTAAAACAATGGCAGCAGTTATGTATTATGAAAAAGATTGTGATCTTTCACTTCTCGACGGCAAGACCGTAGCGGTAGTTGGCTACGGCTCGCAGGGACACGCACACGCAAAGAACCTTCGCGACAGCGGCGTAAAGGTTATTATCGGTCTTTACGAGGGCTCTAAGTCCGCTATAAGAGCAAAGGCTGACGGCTTTGAGGTTTACAACACCGACGAGGCAGTTCAAAAGGCAGATATGGTAATGATTCTCGTTAACGACGAGAAGCAGGCAGCTCTCTACAAGAAGAGCATCGCACCCTACCTCCGTGCAGGTATGACTCTTTGCTTTGCACACGGCTTCAACATCCACTTCAAGCAGATCGTTGTTCCCGATGATATCAACGTTATTATGATAGCTCCCAAGGGCCCCGGCCACACAGTTCGTTCTCAGTATGAGAAGGGACAGGGCGTTCCCTGTCTTGTTGCTGTTGAGCAAAATGCAACTGGAAACGCTCACGAGCTCGCACTCGCTTATGCACTCGGTATCGGCGGCGCAAGAGCAGGTGTTCTTGATACCACCTTCCGTGAGGAAACCGAAACCGACCTCTTCGGTGAGCAGGCAGTTCTCTGCGGCGGTGTAACCGCTCTTATGCAGGCAGGCTTTGAAACTCTCGTTGAGGCAGGCTACAAGCCCGAAAACGCTTACTTTGAGTGTATCCACGAGATGAAGCTCATTGTTGACCTTATCTTCGAGAAGGGCTTTGCAGGTATGCGTTACTCCATTTCCGATACCGCTGAGTACGGCGACTACGTAACCGGTCCCCGTATAATCACCGCTGAAACCAAGAAGGAAATGAAGAAGGTTCTTACCGAAATTCAGAACGGTACATTTGCACGCAATTGGATCCTTGAAAATCAGGCAAACCGCCCCTTCTTCAATGCAACCAAGAAGCTTCAGAGCGAAATTCAGCTTGAAAAGGTTGGCGCCGATCTCCGTTCCAAGATGAACTGGGGTACTACCAACGAGATTATCAAGGAAAAGTAAGCAGGTACGCACCTGCAGGCAAATAGTGCTACCGCACGGTGCTCTATTTGAAATATAAAGTAAGTTTTTCGGATTAACAGAGTGGAGAAATCTGCTCCCGAAATCATAATGTAATATCATATTAGTCCGAAAGACGGTGAATAAAATTTAGTTTTTTTGCTGCGCTTTCGGACTTAATATTTTACCATTGGAGATAAACAAATGATTAGCGATAAAATGAAAACAGGCGTTGAAAGAGCGCCCCAAAGATCACTGCTTAAGGCTATGGGTATGACGGATAACCAGATAAGAAAGCCTCTTATCGGTATCGTTAACTCGTTTAACGAGGTTATACCCGGTCATATTCATCTTCAAACTATTGCAAGAGCTGTAAAGGACGGCGTTCTTGCCGCAGGCGGAACTCCTATGGAATTCAACGTTATCGGTGTTTGCGACGGTCTTGCTATGGGACACGAGGGTATGAAGTATTCACTCGTTACCCGTGAGATTATTGCGGATAGCGTTGAGTGTATGGCTAAGGCTCACTGCTTTGACGGACTTGTATTTATCCCCAACTGCGATAAGATTGTCCCCGGTATGCTTCTTGCTGCCGCAAGACTTAACATACCGTCGATATTCTGCTCGGGCGGACCTATGCTTTCGCTTTGCTCGGACGAGGGCAAGGCTATGGACCTTAATTCCGTTTTCGAGGCAGTCGGCGCTATCAAAAACGGCACAATCGACGAGAACCGTCTTAACTATTTTGAAGAAAATGCCTGTCCCGGATGCGGCTCCTGCTCGGGTATGTTCACCGCAAACTCAATGAATTGTCTTTGTGAGGCTCTGGGAATGGCTCTCAGAGGTAACGGTACTGTTCCTGCGGTTTACGCCGCACGTCAGCGTCTTGCTAAGTCGGCGGGCGAAAAGATACTTGAGCTTGTGCAGCGTGATATAAAGCCGCTCGACATTATGACCGAGGCAGCTTTTGAAAACGCATTTAAGGTAGATATGGCTCTTGGCTGCTCGTCAAACTCGCTCCTTCACCTCGTTGCTATCGCTCACGAGGCTGGCGTTACCTTTGATTTGCACAAGGTAAACGAAATCAGCGAGGCTACACCTAACCTTTGCCATCTTGCTCCCGCAGGACATCATCATATGCAGGACCTTACTGCCGTTGGCGGCGTTTATGCGGTAATGGGTGAGCTTAACAAAAAGAATATGCTTGACCGTAGCTGTATGACCGTTAGCGGAAAGACGGTTGGCGAGAATATTGATGGTATTCTTCCCTTAAATCACGAGGTTATCAAGGATATTGACGCTCCGTATTCCAAGACCGGCGGACTTGCAGTGCTTTTCGGCTCGCTTGCACCTAACGGCGCAGCGGTTAAGAGAAGTGCAGTTGCTCCCGAAATGCTCGTTCATACAGGCCCTGCCCGTGTGTTTGACAGGGAGGAAGAGGCTATCGATGCTATTTATAATGCAAAGATAAAGAGCGGCGACGTTGTTGTTATACGCTACGAAGGCCCTGCGGGCGGCCCGGGTATGAGAGAAATGCTTTCGCCTACCTCGGCTATTGCCGGTATGGGACTTGATAAAGAGGTTGCTCTTATCACCGACGGACGTTTCTCCGGTGCTACGCGCGGCGCATCAATCGGACACGTTTCTCCCGAAGCGGCTAACGGCGGACCTATCGCTTATGTCAAGGAAGGCGATATGATTGAAATTGATATTCCCAATTACACCATAAATCTTCTTGTTTCCGATGAGGAAATGGCTAAGCGTAAGGCTGAAATGCCAATAAAGGTTAAGGACGGCATCAAGGGATATCTCAAAAAGTATGCAAAAATGGTTACATCTGCCGACAAGGGTGCGGTGCTTACCGTTGATTAAGCAGGTAAACGCCTGCAGGCAAAAGGCGTCGCAAAGCGTGTGTGAGCATATCAAACGGCGCAACTTTTCAAAAACGTAAATTTCATTACGAAAGAAGGATATAGCTATGCTTAACATTAAATATGAGCTTTCAAAGGAGCTTAAAGCAAAGCCCGAAAAGGGCGCTCCGCTCGGCTTTGGTAGAATTACCACCGACCATATGTTTATTATGAATTATACCGAGGGTAAGGGCTGGCACGATGCAAGAATTGTTCCCTATCAGAACATTTCTCTTGCTCCTACTGCTATGGTTTTCCACTACGGTCAGACTATGTTTGAGGGCTTAAAGGCATATAGAAACGAGGATGGAGAGGTAAGACTTTTCCGCCCCGAAATGAACGCAAGGAGAGCAAACGTATCAAACAAGCGTCTTTGTATTCCCGAAATTCCAGAGGAGGATTTTGTTCAGGCGGTAAAGGAGCTGGTTAAGGTCGAAAAGGATTGGATACCCACCGAGGCAGGCACATCGCTTTACATCAGACCGTTTGTTATAGCAACCGACGAATTTCTCGGTGTTGCTCCCTCAAAGACATACCTCTTTATGGTAATTCTTTCTCCCTCGGGCGCTTACTATGCAAGTGGACTTGCTCCCGTTGGTATCTGGATAGAGGACGATTACGTAAGAGCCGTTAAGGGCGGTATGGGCTTTGCAAAGACCGGCGGTAACTACGCCGCATCTCTTGCAGGTCAGGTAAAGGCTCACGATGACGGCTACTCTCAGGTGCTTTGGCTCGACGGTGTTGAGCGCAAGTACATCGAAGAGGTCGGTGCGATGAACATTTTCTTTGTAATTGATAACAAGGTTGTAACTCCTATGCTTAACGGAAGTATCCTGCCCGGTATCACTCGCGATTCGGTTATCACCCTTTGCAAGAGCTGGGGACTTGAGGTTGAGGAACGCAAGATTTCCGTTGACGAGCTTATTGCGGCACAAAAGTCAGGCGCTATGACCGAGTGCTTCGGTACGGGTACAGCGGCGGTTATCTCGCCTGTCGGTAAGCTTCGCTACAAGGACGACGTTATGACTATCGCTGACGGCGGTATCGGTGCAATCAGCCAAAGAATTTACGACACCGTAACCGGTATTCAGACCGGAAAGGTAGCCGATCCGTTTGGTTGGAGCGTTGTTCTTTGATGCCAAGCATCAAAGAACGGTGAAGCTTACTTTAATTGAAAGCTGAAATTAAAAAACACACCGTGTGGTGTGTTTTTTTAATTATTTGGATAAATTTTTATATTGATTTATAATTATAGATTTGTTATAATAATTATTGAAAATAAAGTAAAAAAGGAAGAAAATATGGCACTTCACGTTATGGACGAGGCAGTTCGCTGCCTTCAATGTAAAAATCCGCAGTGTGTAAAGGGCTGTCCTATTGCGACTCCCATACCGCAGGTTATCGCTCTGTTAAAGGAAAACAAGCTTGATGAGGCGGGTAGCATACTGTTTCACAACAATCCGCTTACCACCGTTTGCTCGCTGATTTGCAACCACGAAAATCAGTGCGAGGGGCACTGCGTGCTTGGTAAAAAGGGAGTCCCCGTTCATTTTTCGACGATAGAGCAGTACATTTCACGCACATATGCACCGAAGATGACAAAGGGCCCAAAGCCTTGGAACGGTATGCGTGTGGCTATTGTCGGCTCAGGCCCTGCGGGTATCACGATTGCTATAATTTTGGCTCGATACGGCTACAAGGTAACCATTTTTGAAAACAAGGGTGAGATTGGCGGAGTTCTTCGTTACGGTATCCCCGATTTCCGCCTGCCAAAGGCAGTGCTTGACGATATTCAGTACCGCCATATTGAAATGAAGGGTATCAAGATAAGACCTAACACTCACATTGGCGGTGCTATCGGAATTGACGACCTTTTCCGCGACGGCTACAATGCAATATTTATAGGTACGGGTGTGTGGAAGCCAAAGGCTCTGCACATCAAGGGCGAAACTCTTGGACACGTGCATTTCGGTATAAATTATCTTAACAAGCCCAGTGCCTTTAAGCTCGGACAAAGGGTTATAGTTATTGGCGCGGGCAATGCGGCTATGGACGTCGCAAGGACGGCAATAAGACACGGAACGGAGTACCTTACCTGCTTTTCTATAACCCAAAAGGTGGCGGCAAGTAATTACGAGTATAGCTACGCAAAGCTTGAGGGTGTGCAGTTTGAGTACAACAAGCGTCCTGTTGAGATAGTTGACGAGGGTGTAATTTTTTGCGACGTTATTGAAAATGAGGACGGCACGTTTACCGATATTGAGGGTACAGAAAAGCTTTATGAGGCGGACAGCGTTATCGTTTCGATAAGTCAAGGCCCACAAAACGTTATTGTTAAGTCCACTACGGGACTTGTTACGGGCGATAGCGGACTGCTTAAAGCCGATGAATTCGGTAACACTACCCGTCCCGGAGTTTTTGCAAGTGGAGACGTTGTTCTTGGAGCAAGGACGGTTGTTGAAGCGGTTGCGCATAGCAAGGTTGTCGCTGAAACTATGCACAAATATATGCAGTCGCTACCAAAGAATTCGGACGATAAATAACAAAAAATCGCCATACGTATGGCGATTTTTTGTGTTTTAAGACATTTTAAAGTGTTTAGGCTAGCTTTTCGTTCAATGCGGAGATGAGCTCCTCGATTTCGTCGGGAATCAGATAAAGAGCGAATTCCTCAATTTGCGCATAAATTAGTGCCACGTGTGGGCTTAAAACGGGGGCGGCGATGCCTAAAACAAAGCAGACGGTAAGTAAAAAACGTGTAATTTTTTTCATAAATTTGGACTCGCTTTTTGTTGGATTATTTGCGTTATTACGGGTTACGGGTGCGATTGAAATGCCTGAAATAGTATTTTTACGTTATTTTTTGTGCCGTTTCAATGCTCCCCTGTTTGTTATTGATACTGCATTGCCGATTTATTATCTGCGACGGGAGTTTTTTTATGCGCTAATAAAGAAAATCATTCTTTTTTTGTGTATAATTAATTATTGTTATTGTAACCAAAAAATGGAGAGGTAAATTGTGCAATTGTCCAAAGTTTGGTTGGTTTTACGCGGAAAATAAAATTATTATTGAAAAATAAAAAAAATAATGGTATAATACTTTGTACGAATATATTTCCTTAAAATGTTCAGGAGGAATTAAGATGAAAAAAATTACGAGAATAGTTTGTCTTGCGCTTGCTCTTGTGATGCTTGTGCCTATGATGGCAGCCTGCTCAAAGGATAGCTCGTACGGCGCACAGATAAACATGTATCTCGCGGACGAGGTATACTGCTTTGATCCTGCGCTCGTTTACAACGACAGAAGCGCAAGTAAGGTTGTAAGCTTACTCTTTGAAGGACTTGTTACACTTGATGATGAGGGCGACCTTGAAGAACAGCTTCTTGATGATTACGATTATACGGAGGATTACGGCGTTCTTGCTGACGATCCAAGCGACGATACTTATCAAATGGTTATTAAAATCAAGCCGTCTGCTTGGTCGGATAAGCGTCCTGTATCGGCTGATGACTTTGCTTATGCTTGGCTTCGCATACTTGACCACGAATTCGATAGCGATGCTGCTGCGCTCCTTTTTGATATCAAGAACGCAAAGGCTTATAAGACTACAGGTATCAGCCCAAGCGACGTCGGTATTTCGGCGGATAACGACAGACTTATTCTTGAGTTTGAGCATCCTATCGACCCCGAGGTTTTCCTTCGTAAGATAGCAAACGTTGCGTTTGTACCGCTCCGTAACTTTGATAAGACATACTATGACTGGGCATCTACCGGTACCACCTTTGAAACCAACGGTCCGTTCACTCTCCGTGATTATTATCCTGGCGTAGGTATGACACTCACAAGAAATGCGTTCTACCGCCGCGACGTTATGGACGAGGATAGCGAGCCTGCTCCCGATAAGTACGTTGCACCCTACTGCATAAAGGTTGATTTCCAGCTTAACAGCGAGGAAATGCTCAGAAATTTTGAGGACGGCAAACTGTTCTATATCAGCGAGCTTCCTATGGATAAGGAAATCAGACAGCAGTATAAGAATAAGGCGGAGGTTCTTGATACACTTTCAAGCCACTCTTATATATTCAATCTTAATAAAGAGCCTTTCAACAACAAGGTAGTACGTCAGGTTCTGGGCAAGGTTATTGACCGTAATGCTATCGCTGAGGAGGTTGTGTTTGCTTACGCATCAACCGGATTTGTTCCCAAGGGAATAGGCGACCCGAACGGCGGCAGCTTTGCAGATAACAATTCGGCTAAAATTTCAAGCTCTTATTCCATTGCTGATGCTCTTTCTGAGCTTAGTGCGGCGGGAATTAATCCCAAATCTTACGGAAAGCTTACCATTGCGGTTAAGGTTAACTCCGTTTCTGAGGTTAACGACGAGGGTGAACTTGTTCTTTCAAAAACCTCGTTTGATACCGACGTAGTTGACTATGTCGTTGCTACTATGGTTGCCCAGACTTGGAACGAGCTTGGCTTCAATTTTGAGGTTGTTCCGATAAGCGCAGAAGCATACAAAGGAAACTACGGTCTGCTCCAGTACCGCGACAAACAACACGAAATGCTTTACGGCACAAGAAAGCCTATTGACGTTTACGATGATGCAGGTCTGAACGTTGTAAGCAAAATAGAGGTTAAGGAAAGAATGGATTTTCACGTTATGGCAGTTGATAACGTTCTTTCGCTTGACGATCCTTTCTATGCACTTTCAAGATATGCAACTAATTTCTCCGGCTCTATCTGTGATGAGAACTTTAATCCCGTAGGACATATAAGCGGATTTAACTCTGCTGCTTACAATACTCTTATTGATGAGGCGTATGCGGCGAAGATTCAAGGAAACAACCAGCTTCTTTCGGAAAAGCTCCACGCTGCCGAAGCAATGCTGCTTGACGAAATGCCCGTTGTACCGATATTCGTATATCAGGAGTCAATTCTTATCCACAACGACCTGTCCGATATAGAGTTTACCTTCTACGGATATCCGATATTCAACGATGTTGACCTCAAGAACTGGGAAGATTATCTGCCCTCTGAGGAATAATAATCTTAGTCAGGTTTAAATTTCAAAATCAAAAGAGGTTTATGAAAACACATAGACCTCTTTTGTATTCTTAATAATAAATGGTGAAAAAATGCAACAGCTAACAGAAAAAAACGATATTAAGGTATTTATTTTGTATCTGCTCCGCAACATCGGTTATCCTCTTGAACTAGATAACGTCAGCGACGTTGTGCTTCAGGACGAGGTAGTCGGATACTTTGATTTTGCAGAGTGCTTTCCCGAGCTTATAGATGCGGGTAACATCGAGAAGATAAACGACGGAGAAAAGATGCTTTACCAGATAACAGAGCAGGGAAAAATGGTTGCGGATAGTCTGCAAACCGATATTCGTCCGTATATCAGAGAACGAAGCTTGAAAAGTGCGGTGAGATTCCTTGATTTTCAAAAGAAAGGCTGGAAAACGGGCTGCGATTATACTCCGCTATCGAATGGAAAGTATGAGTTTATCTGCTTTATTCTTGAACGCAAGGTCGAGATAATGCGCATCACTGTTACTATCGATAGCAGACATACGCTTGAAAAAATGCTTCATAACTTTGAAAACAGACCGGAAACCGTTTTCAAGGGACTTATGGCGGTACTGACAGGTGAGATTAATTACCTGCTTTAATATTGTAGTAAATATAAATAAAATTTTTTAAAATTTGTTAGTGAATATTCACATTTAAAAAGCGAATTTAATAAAAATATGTAAAAAACTTTGATAAAAATAAATAATGAATAAGGGGCGTTTTTTGTTGAAAATGACGAACGCTCTTTATTGTTTTTTAATTTTTTTAAAATATCTATTGACATATTTGTAAATTTGATGTATAATGGTGTAAACTAATATAATTGTATGCATATAAAACGACTGTTTATAGCCTCTGTTTTTAAAGCTTCGGGTATTTGGGTAAGTTTTAGGACGGGGTATTTTTTTAATGAAAGGGAAGTAAATGTCAGCTAGCTTGATTTTGGCAGTTAAAAACGGCGACAGGCTTGCCTTTGAGCAGCTGCTTGAAAGCTATGCTCCGCTTATTGAGTCTGAATGTGTTTCTGTCCTTTCAAAATTTCCCGATTTTTCGGGCGAGGCTGAGGAAATAAAGCAGGAAAGCAGACTCGCTCTTTACGATGCGGCGATGTCGTATAAAGAGGGAGAGGTAACGTTTGGACTATATGCTAAAATTTGCATACACAATAGATTGATTTCCTATCTTAGAAAGCTGCGTACGGCGAGAAAAAGACAGGCGAAAATTGCTTCACGTCCCCAAGCTAACACAGGGCGAGAGCAAGGTATGAGAGGCGTTTTTTACTCTGATGATACCGATAGTCTGCAAAAGCTTTTTGATAAGCTTACAAGCCCGTATGAAAAGAAGGCTTTCTTGATGTATCTTGACAATATGAGCTATGGCGATATAGCGACAACACTCGGCAAAAGCGTTAAAAGCGTTGCTAATGCAATAGCAAGAGCCAAAGCAAAGATAAAGGCTCATTTTAAGGCGAAAAAATAAGTTTTAAATACCCCGATGGTTTAATAAAAACGGCGTGCGCCCGTCCAAGCGCACGAGGATGGCGGTTTAAGTCCGTCAAGGGGGAACATATAATATTTCAAAGCGAGGTAACAATAATGTACGAGGACAAGACATTAGTTTGCAAGGATTGCGGCGAGGAGTTCGTTTTCACTGCAGGCGAGCAGGAATTTTATGCGGAGAAGGGCTTCCAGAACGAGCCCCAGAGATGCAAGGCATGTCGCGATAAGAGAAAGAATGCGGCCAAGCCCCAGAGAGAATATTTCACCACTACCTGCACACAGTGCGGCGGAGAGGCTAGAGTTCCCTTCCAGCCTACCGGTGATAAGCCTGTTCTTTGCAGCGCATGCTTTGCAGCGGCTAAAAACGGCTAATTCAAGGTACGCACAGCGGTCTTAATTTGTACATACAATTATAAATGAGGCGGGACACTTCTATATTATTTTCGGTCTGTACAAGGTCTAAGCGCGAGTCTGAAACGACTCGCGCTTTTTCTCGTTTATAAAAAATTTAAAAAACTATGAAAAAAGTACTATACAAATTTGAAAATATATGCTATAATTAAAATAATAGTATATTATGGGGGCGGTATAAGCTTTTATGAGTGAGAAAAATGAAATATCAGAAAATGCCGTTGTAGGCAGAAACGCCGTCAGCGAGCTTATAAAAAGCGGACGCGCCGTTGATAAAATATTTGTAAAGGACGGCGTTTGGGAAGGCTCAATCAAGGAAATCGTAGCATTAGCTAAGGAAAAGGGTATACCAATCGTAACCTGCGCAAAGGCAAAGCTTGATAAAATGGCGTGCGGTATGGCGCATCAGGGAATAATCGCCTTTGCCGCCGAAAAGGAATATTGCTCAGTCGATGATATAATTGCATACGCAAAAAGCAAAAACGAGGAACCGTTTATACTTATTGCGGACGGCATTAATGACCCTCACAACCTAGGGGCGCTTATCAGATGCGCTGAGGCGGCAGGCTGCCACGGAATAATTATTCCGAAAAGAAGAAGCGTTACGCTTAATGCCACAGTCGCAAAGGCATCGGCAGGAGCTATTGAGCATATGCTTGTAGCCAAGGTAACAAATCTTGGTACTACGGTTGATGACCTAAAGAAAAAGGGCATCTGGATATATGCTGCGGAGGCTGACGGTCAGGATATTGATACGGTAGATATAGTAACCCCCGCTGCGTTTGTTCTTGGTTCTGAGGGACAGGGTGTATCAAGACTGATTAGAGAAAAGAGCGATTTCGTGCTATCAATACCGATGAAGGGAAGGGTTAATTCCCTCAACGTATCCTCTGCGGGGGCGGTAATACTGTTTCACGCAAGGCGCTTTTTTAACTGAGTGGATAGCATATTTAAAAATTCGTACGAAAGGATGGCAAGAGAGTGGAAGAAAAGAATAAAGCATCCGAAATGCTAAGTAAGATGAAAAAATATATTCGCAGCACTCCTACTACCGATAAAACGGAGCAGGGTGTTTCCGACAACAAAGCGGATGCAAATAAGCTTGCACCGTCTTTTGTTGAACCCAAAAACGATATTGCGCATACCCCCGTACAACCTAAAAAGGAAAAAAACAGAGCCTTGCCCGATGATGAGGCGCTTTTTGAGTTTGACGAGATAGCGTTTGACGACGTGCTTGTTCCCGAACCCGAGCCGCTTACCCCTGAGGAGGAGGAGCTGGCGGGTGAGCTTCGCGAAAAGTTTGGCGTTTCTGGAAACGTTGGAATAGCATTTATTGATGCTGAGGCAAGAGAACCAAAGGCTGAAACGCTTGAGGTGGCTGAAAAAGTTGTACCCGAGGCAGCTGAGGTCGAAGAGGTTGAAGAGGTTGAATTTGTATCCGAGGCAACTGAGGTCGAAGAGGTTGAAGAGGTTGAATTTGTATCCGAGGCAGCTGAGGTCGAAGAGGTTGAAGAGGTTGAATTTGTACCCGAGGCAGCTGAGGTTGAAGAGGTTGCAGAGGTCGAATTTGTGCCCGAGGTAGCCGAGGAAATTAAAGTTATACCAAGTGAGTGTGATGAGCCTGAGCAGGTGGTATTCGGCGGAATAGATTTGCCTGAGGAGAACGGGAAGTCTGAGCACACCAGAAGCGACGAGCTTACCTCATCGGGTGTGCAGATTACCTTCCTCGATGCAGATGATGATTATTATGACGAAGAACCGGAGCAGATTTTCTTTGGCGACAGTTTTTCGGCTGAAGATTCCGATGATGAAGCAGATGATGACGAGGAGAACGAGGAAGAAATGCCCGTCTTTGAGTCTGAAAACGTATCTGATACGACTGACAGTGATGAGCTTGAACAGCCGCCCGTTGAGGAAATACCGCCTGAGCAGTTAACTGAGCTTGAAAAAAATGCGCTTGAGCTTGAGGCTATGCAAGTCGAAAACGATGCACAGGCAGATAGCGGCACTGATGAAATTGACGTGCGAACTGACGTGTGGGACGATTCGGACAGAGAGCTTTATAATGCTAAAAAGAAGTATATGGATTTCTGCGACGGTCTTGTTATACCGCCTATGCGTATAGCAAAGGAAAACGTTTTGCGTCCGTCTGCGGCAGAAAAAACGTCAAGCTCCGGGTATAAGTTTGCGGAAAGTGAGCGTTTACCACTTTTCGAGGACGGAAGAAACGGCGGTAAGAATACCGAAGGGTACAAAAACCGCGAAATACAGCATTGTAACGAGCGCGAGGAAAAGAGAAGCGCGCAGATGCTTGAAAGACTTCGTGTTTCGGGTAAGCGTCTTATGTTCTCATCGCTGATTTTACTTGCTATTGTTATTATTGAAAATATTGGAATATTCTTTGCGGATAATCCCGATGCACTGCTTATGAAAGTCGGGCCGACCTTATTTGGTATAATTGAGGCGCTCCTGCTTACCGTTGGCGCAATAATGATATTTGACGCATTGCGCGATGGAATCAAGCGTATGATTTCGGGTGAGTTTATATTAGAGTCGCTTACCGCTTGTGTGGTTATTCCGAGCATTATTTATCATATAGTTATCTCATTTGCAGTAAATAGCTCTGTATATACTATGCTATTTGGTACTGCCGCCGCCGCTTCCATTGTCCTTACGGCGCTTTACAGATACAATACGGTAAAGCGTGATTACGCAACGTTTACCGTTGCCTCGTCATATGGCGACTATCTTACGGACGTTGAAATGGCTGATTTCAGAAACACAGCCGAGGGTAAGGCGTTTGGTGAGTACGTTGACGAAAATGCATCTCTTTATAAGATGAACAGAACCTCAAGAATCGACGGTTGTTACTCGGATACGGTTGTTCGAGACGATTGCTTTGGACTTTTACGCAGACTAGTTCTTTTAACGGTGTTTGCTTCGGTTATAGCTGGAGTGGTATTCGGATTTTTACGCAATGACGTTATTTACGGCGTGATTTCGGCTATCAGTCTTGTGTCGTTTGCATCTCCCGTAAGCGCGTTTCTTGCCGTATCGCTTCCCAGACTCCGCGCCTCCGTTGTGTCGGCAGAGCAGGGCGGCGCTATCATAAAGTATGATGACGGCGAGGACGAAGCGGAGGACAACGTCTTTATGATTGAGGACGGAGAGCTTTTCCCTGCAAATCTGCTCAGCTCCTCTAATCTTGAAATATATTCCGACAGAGTTGAGGCGCATCTTGCCAGAACACTGGCGCTTGTAAAAAAGATAGGCGGACCTATTGCGGCGGTATTTAATAACGTCGAGGGAACGGTGGATAATTTCGAGAGCATCCGTATAACTGAGATAAGTGAGCACGGTATTCAGGCAAAAATTGACGGTAGGCCGATTTGCGCAGGAAATGAGAGCTTTATGCAACGACTTGGAATCAGAATTTCAAGATACGATAAGCTTCTTCCTAAAAACGGCAGGGTTATGTATATAGCCGATGACGGCGTATTCTTTGCACGTCTTATCCTTATCTTTAAACCAGACGCGGTGCTTGTTCAAAGGATAGCGGAGCTCCGTAATACTAATACAGTGTTTTCACTGAAAACCTGCAATCCTTGTATCGACAAAGAGCTTGTTTTCTATACAACAGGGCTTGAGCCTGACCTTTTACGCGTAGTAAAATATAAGGCGGGCGACGATATAAGTCCTGCACAAACGGACCGCGAGGGCAGACTTGCCTCGGTCAGCGGTGCAAAGGGACTTCTTACCGCACTTCTTGAATACAAGCGTCAGAAAAAGCTTGTACGTGTGGCATCTTTCTTTGCTTGTATTGCGTGTGCCATAGGAGTATTCGCATCTCTGCTTACCTCGGCTATCGGGGTTAACTTTGGATTTTCGTCCTTACTTGCGCTTGGACTTCACGGAGGACTTTCGCTTATAGCCTTCCTGTTTTCAAGAAGAAGCGCAATAGATACTAAAACAAAAATCAAGAAAAAATAAAGGATAAAACTTCCGTATAAGGTCTTGGCTTTATACGGAAGTTACACTATTAAAGGGTAAAAATGGAGCTTTCAAAGATTTTAAAAAAGGTACTTAAGCCCGGAAGATACACCGGCGGCGAGTACGGTCAGGTGGTAAAGAATAAGGAAAAAATCGACGCACGTTTTGCGTTTTTATTCCCCGACGCTTATGAGATTGGTATGTCAAATCTTGGTATGCGTTTGCTTTATCACGCATTAAATTCAATGGAAAACGTATGGTGCGAGAGGGTTTTCTCACCTATGCCCGATATGGCAGAGGAGATGAAAGCAAACGGTATTCCGCTTTATGCACTTGAAAGTCTTGAGCCTGTTAAGGACTTTGACTTTATGGGCATTACACTTCAGTATGAGCTTTGCTACACAAACGTTCTTGAGGCGCTGCATCTTGCCGAAATTCCACTTCTTGCAAGGGATAGAGATGAGAGCTTCCCGATAATTGTCGGCGGTGGCCCTTGTACCTATAACGCCGAGCCGCTTGCGGACTTTTTCGACGTCTTTTCGATAGGCGAGGGCGAGGAGGCTCTGCCCGAAATGGTGTCGCTTTATATTGATATGAAGAAAAGCGGCGTTTATACAAAAGAGGCTTTTTTGCGTGAGCTTTCGCATATTGAGGGATTTTACGTTCCTTCGCTATATGAGGTTAGCTACAATGACGACGGCACGATAAAGGCGTACACCCCAAAATATCCCGACGTGCCGTCAAAGGTTAAGAAACGCATCATAAAGGATATGGATAAAGCCCCATATCCCGACAAATTCATAATGCCGTACATAGAAACGGTGCACGATAGAATTACCGAGGAGGTTTACCGAGGCTGCATACGTGGGTGCCGTTTTTGTCAGGCGGGTATGATTTACCGTCCTATAAGAGAGAAGTCGCCCGAAAAGGTAAACGAGCAGGTTAAGTGTCTGTTTGAAAATACGGGATATGACGAGGTTTCACTGCTTTCGCTTTCAATAAGCGATTACCGTCATATTTCCTCTCTTACCGAAATGCTGCTTGAGTGGACTGATGATAAAAGCGTCAGCCTTTCACTTCCCTCGCTCAGAGCCGACACCTTTTCAAAGGAGCTGATGGACAGAATTTCCTCTGTTCGTCAAAGCGGTCTTACCTTTGCGCCTGAGGCGGGTACGCCGCGTCTTCGCGATGCGATAAACAAAAACGTTACCGAGGAGGAAATTCTCCGTGCCTGCTCACTTGCGTTTGGCGGCGGAAAAACGGGTGTTAAGCTCTATTTTATAATGGGACTTCCTACCGAAACGTATGAGGATATAGACGGAATTGCAGGTCTTGGTCAAACGGTGGTTAAGCAGTTTTATCAAACGCCCAACCGTCCCAAAGGACGTCCTACGGTAACTCTTTCCTGCGCCTGCTTTATTCCAAAGCCGTTTACGGCGTTTCAGTGGGATGCGCAGGACACACTTGAGGAGCTTGATAAAAAGCAACAGTATTTGCGCTCTAAAATTACCGACAAGTGCGTAAAGTACAACTATCACGATGCAAAGGGCTCCCGTATCGAGGCGGCTCTTGCAAGAGGCGACAGAAGGCTCTCGGCGGTTCTTTTAAAGGCGTTTGAAAGCGGTATGCATTTTGACGCTTGGGATGAGCATTTCAGCTATACAAAGTGGGAGAAGTGCTTTGCCGATGCGGGAATTGATATGGGCTTCTACGCCAATAGAAAAATGTCGCTTGACGAGGTGCTTCCGTGGGATATAATCGATATCGGAGTAACGAAGGAATTCCTTAAAAGAGAGTATGAAAAATCAAGAAATGCGGTAGCAACACCAAGCTGCCGTGAAAAGTGTGCAGGCTGCGGAGCAAATAAGCTGGGAGGTGTTACGGCGTGGTGCCCGAAAATATCAGAATAAAGTTTCAAAAGATAGGCAGACTGCGTTACGTTTCGCATCTTGACCTTTGCAGAGCTATGACGCCTGCTATGATTCGGGCGGGGATACCGATTTGGTACACCGAGGCCTTTAACCCTCACCCCAAAATGGTGTTTACTCAGCCGCTTCCGCTTTTTGCCGAGAGCACCTGCGAGTATCTTGATATAAAGATAACCGAGCTTATGTCCTTTGATGAAATAAAGGAAAGGCTTAACCGTGCGCTTGCGCCTGAGCTTGCAGTCCTTGACGTGTATACGCCAAGTGAAAAATTTACCGAGATTTTCTTTGCAAATTACGAGATAAGCGGCTTTGAAATAACAAACGAAATGCTCGACAGGGCTATGTGCGGTGAAATGGAGATAACAAAACGCACCAAATCGGGCGCAGAAAGGGTTATTGATATTCTTCCGATGGTTGCAGACGCAATTTTAGAGGACGGTGTGATAAAATGTACGCTTTACGCAATGGGAGAGTGTTATCTTAATCCCGACCTGTTTTGCAAAGGTCTGGCAAGTAAGCTTTCACTTGGGGACGTTGATTACTCCATTAAAAGAGTCGGCTGGGAAAGAGCTGACAGAACGGAATTCAAATAAAAAAAGAGGCTTCAGTTTGAAGCCTCTTTTTTGCTAAATAAACAGTGAGGTTTTAATTCGGTTTACACGTATGATGCTATCGGCTGCGTATCTTTGAATTTCGTAAGTGTCCTGCAAGTCATAGGCAACTGTAAGGCTTTCGAGGCTCACGCGTGCCTCGTTTACGTAGCCGTTATCGACGGAGCATTTGAATAAAAATTCGTTTTTCCTGAAGGTGTCAAGTGCCTTTTTTGCACCTACGTCCCCCTCGTTTTGTACTGCATAGGTGATATCCTTGCAAACGCTATGACAGTATGCGTCGTTTGCTATGCAGCCTGAAACAAGCAATGTAAGGGTTATTATAGCAATCACGAAAGCTTTCATTATTATTTACCCTCTTTTTTGATTAAAAATTCCTTTCCGCTATCATCAACAGTATACAAAAAGACGTCGCAAAGCGCGATGTTTTTCGCTTTTAGGCGGGTACGCAGGGCGTTTTTTGACATTTTTACGGTGTCGAGCCCTTTGGTATTTATTTCACCGTCGACAATAATTACGTGAGCGATACCGCCCTGAGTTTCGCTTTTTTTGAACACCGAAAGCTCACCGTTATCCTCTAAGATAGCATAGCTAAGCTCGGAAATATCGGCAATCCCTTTTAGACGTGCCTCGACGATAAGCTCCTCTATGCTCAGGCGCAGGCGTTCCATTTCCTTAAAATTCAAAACGCCGTTTCCTATTATCACACTCGGTTTTCCGTCGAAAATTTTACGCAAGGTCTTGCTTTTGGTAACGGCAAAGGCTGTGATGATTTCAACACAAATAACGGTTATTATAGGTATGAGCGCAAAGGTCAGAGGAATTTCCTCGTGTCCTATCGGCATTGCGGCAAGCTCGGAAAGAAGTAAGGCGGAAACAAGCTCGGAAAGCTGCAGCTCGCCTATTTGTCTTTTACCGCCTATTCGCATCGCTATAATAAGCAAGGTGTAAACTATAACGGTTCGAAGTAAAATATTTAGCAAACAAGCACCACCAATCCTTAGACAGTACATTTAAATTTCCACAATTTCACGGAAAATATTCGTATATTAAAAAAATTCACAAAATGTCTTTACAAAATAATATCTTTATGATATAATATAATAGTTAAAAAATTATACCTATTAAGGAGGCAATAAAAAATGGCAAGAACTAAGCTTTCTATGGACGGAAATACCGCTGCCGCTCACGTGTCTTACGCGTTTACCGAGGTTGCAGGTATTTACCCCATAACACCCTCTAGCCCTATGGCTGACAACGTTGACCAGTGGGCTGCAACCGGCAAAAACCTTCTCGGCAAGCCGGCTCTTAACGTATTCGGTACTCCCGTAAAGGTTACCGAAATGCAGTCTGAGGCAGGTGCCGCTGGTACTGTTCACGGTTCACTTGCTGCAGGTGCTCTTACCACCACCTACACCGCTTCGCAGGGACTTCTTCTTATGATCCCCAATATGTACAAGATCGCAGGTGAGCTTCTCCCCTGTGTATTCCACGTATCTGCACGTTGCGTAGCATCCCACGCTCTTAACATTTTCGGCGACCACTCCGACGTTTACGCTTGTCGTCAAACCGGTTTTGCAATGCTCGCTGAAACCAACCCTCAGGAGGTTATGGACCTCGGTGCTGTTGCACACCTTGCTACCATCAAGGGTAAGGTTCCGGTTCTCAACTTCTTCGACGGCTTCCGTACCTCTCACGAGGTTCAGAAGATTGAGGTTTGGGACTTCGATGAGCTTAAGGATATGGTTGATATGGACGCAGTTGCTGCTTTCCGTGCACACTCCCTTAACCCTGAGCATCCCGCTCTTCGCGGCTCTGCTGAAAACGGCGATATCTTCTTCCAGCATAGAGAGGCTTGCAACAAGTTCTATGATGCTTTCCCCGCTATCGTTGAGGAGTATATGGACAAGGTTAATGCTAAGATTGGCACCGACTACAAGCTCTTTAACTACTACGGCGCACCCGATGCTGACCGTGTAATCGTTGCAATGGGCTCTATCTGCGACGTTATCGAAGAGGTTATCGACTATATGAACGCTGCAGGCGAAAAGGTTGGTCTTGTTAAGGTTCGTCTTTACAGACCTTTCGTTGCTGCAAAGCTTGTTGAGGCAATTCCCGCAACTGCAAAGAAGATTGCAGTTCTTGACAGAACCAAGGAGCCCGGCTCTCTTGGTGAGCCTCTCTACCTTGATGTTGTTACCTCCTTTGCTACTATGGGAATTAACGACAAGAAGATTGTTGGCGGACGTTACGGACTCGGTTCTAAGGATACTCCTCCTTCCTCCGTATTCGCTGTATACGAGAATCTTGCTAAGGACGAGCCTAAGGCAGGCTTCACTATCGGTATCGTTGACGACGTAACCGGACTTTCTCTTGAAGAAAAGCCCGCTCCCGACACCGCAGCAGCAGGCACCATTTCCTGCAAGTTCTGGGGTCTCGGCGGAGACGGAACCGTTGGCGCTAACAAGAACTCCATTAAGATTATCGGCGACCACACCGACAAGTATATTCAGGCTTACTATCAGTACGACTCCAAGAAGACAAACGGTATTACCATTTCTCACCTTCGTTTCGGAGACAAGCCGATTAAGAGCCCCTACTATATCAACAAGGCTGACTTCGTTGCTTGTCATAACCGCGCATATCTTACTAAGTACGATATGGTTAACGATGTAAAGCCCGGCGGCACCTTCCTTCTTGACTGTCCTTGGAGCACCGTTGAGGAGCTCAGCGCAAACCTCCCCGGCAAGGTTAAGAAGTATATCGCTGAAAACGACGTTAAGTTCTACACCATCGACGCTACCCAGCTCGCTATGAACATCGGTAACGCAAAGGTTAAGAACACTATTCTTCAGTCCGCTTTCTTTGCTCTTGCAAAGATTCTTCCCGCAGCTGACGCTATCGAATATATGAAGAAGGCTGCATACAAGTCCTACATCAAGAAGGGACAGGCTATCGTTGACCTCAACTATGCCGCTATCGATGCAGGTGCAGGCGCAGTTGTTGCAGTAGACGTTCCTGCTGATTGGAAGAATTGCTCCGACGATGCTGTTAAGGCAGTTGTTAAGGGCGATAGAGTAGACCTTGTTAACTTCGTAAACAACGTTGTTAACCCCACCAATGCAATGAACGGCGACAGCCTCCCCGTTTCCGCTTTCGTTGACTACGTAGACGGTCAGTTCCCGCAGGGCTCTGCTGCATACGAGAAGCGCGGCGTTGCAGTTATGGTTCCCACTTGGATTGAAGACAAGTGTATTCAGTGTAACAGCTGTGCATTTGTTTGTCCTCACGCTACTATCCGTCCCTTCGCTCTTACCGAGGAAGAGGCTGCAAAGGCTCCTGCACAGACTAAGTTCCACGCAAAGCCCGTTATCAAGACCACTTACAAGTTCACAATGGCTGTATCTCCCCTTGACTGTATGGGATGTACGCTTTGTGTAAAGGCTTGTCCTATCAACCAGAAGGCTGACAAGAAGTATGCTGACGAAATGGCAGCAGCTGTTGCAGCTAAGGATAAGGCTGCTATTAAGGAAGTTGCAAAGAAGGCTCAGGCTGAGTACGCACTTGCTATGGTTCCTCAGGTTAAGGAATCCGCACAGCAGGAAGTATTCGACTACTGCGTAGCAAACGTTTCCGAAAAGCAGGATATCATCAACACCAACACCATTAAGGGTAGCCAGTTCAAGCAGCCCCTCCTTGAGTTCTCCGGCTCTTGCGCAGGTTGTGCTGAAACATCTTATGCTCGCGTAATTACCCAGCTCTTCGGTGAGAGAATGTACATCTCCAACGCAACCGGATGCTCCTCCATTTGGGGTGGCTCCGCACCTGCAACTCCTTACACCGTAAACAAGGAGAGCGGACGCGGTCCTGCTTGGGGTAACTCCCTCTTCGAGGACAATGCTGAGCACGGTCTTGGTATGTATCTCGGTCAGAAGGCTATCCGTGAGAGACTTATCGCACAGGTAACCGATATGATGGCTTCCGACAAGGCTTCCGACGAGTTCAAGGCTGCCGCACAGGCTTACCTTGACACCAAGGATAACGGCAAGGCTAACGAAGCTGCTACCGCAGCACTCGTTGTTGAGCTTGAAAAGGCTGCAGCAGCAGGTTGCCCCGTAGCTCCCGCAATTCTCGCTGAGAAGGAATTCCTCTCCAAGAAGTCCGTTTGGATATTCGGTGGAGACGGTTGGGCTTACGATATCGGATTTGGCGGTCTTGACCACGTACTTGCTTCCGGCGAGGACGTAAACATTATGGTATTCGATACCGAGGTTTACTCCAACACCGGTGGACAGGCTTCAAAGGCTTCCAACATCGGTCAGGTTGCTCAGTTCGCAGCTGCTGGTAAGGCTATCGGCAAGAAGAACCTCGCTGAAATCGCTATGTCCTACGGCTACGTTTACGTTGCTCAGGTTGCTATGGGCGCTGATATGAACCAGTTCCTCAAGGCTCTTAACGAGGCTGAGGCTTATCCGGGTCCCTCTCTTATCATCGGCTATGCTCCTTGCGAAATGCACGGTGTTAAGGGCTCTATGCAGAACTGCCAGATCGAAATGAAGCGTGCCGTTGACGCAGGCTACTGGAATATGTTCCGCTACAACCCCACCCTTGAGGCGGGCAAACTCACAATAGACTCCAAGGAGCCTACTGCTGACTACAAGGAGTTCATTACCTCTGAGGTTCGTTACGCAAGACTTGCACAGTCCTTCCCCGAGAGAGCTGCTGCTCTGTTCGACAAGGCTGAGGCTGCTGCTAAGGCTAAGTACGAGCGTCTTGTTAAGATGGGCAAGCTTTACGAGTGATTTTTCCGGCTTTCTTGAAAGAAAGCCTCGGCAAAGAACTTCGCTTACACCGCCACCGATAAGGTAACGGTGTAAGCGATAGCTCCTGCAAGGCTCTTTCAAAACAGGGAATATTATTCGCAAAGGATTTATATCTTAAATTTCACACCGATTTTTTCTTTAATAATGTAGTATGTTTATAGGAATATAACGTACTGACAGATTAAATTTAATAAGGTAACAAAAAGCACCAAGTCGAGCAGGCTTGGTGCTTATTTTATGCTATATTATTGAATAAAAAATGAGTACTGCTAAAACAAATAAGTTTTGGGCGTAGCCGTACAAAAATTTTTGGTAGGCTTTTTTTAAAAAGCCGAATAAATAACAGTTACGTCGGGGTGGAGCTGAAGAATAGAGGCAGGAACAAAGGGGGTTATCGGGCCGTAGAAGGACTTTTGCAGAATGTCCCATTTCTTCTCGCCGTTTGCGATGAGAAGAATCTTTTTCGCCTGCATAATGGAGAGCATACCCATTGTAATCGCCTTAGTGGGAACGTCGTCCTTTGATGCAAAGAAGCGTGCGTTTGCCTCTATTGTGGACTCATCGAGCACGACCTCGTGTGTTTCAGCGGTAAAGAATTCGTCGGGCTCGTTAAAGCCGATGTGTCCGTCAAGACCGATTCCGAGAAGTTGAAGGTCGATACCGCCGAGGCTCTTTATAAAAGCGTCATAGCGGAGTCCTTCGGCTTTCAGGTCCTCTGCCTTGCCGCTGGGGACGTGGGTGTTTTCCTTATTAATATTAATATGAGAAAAGAGGTTATGGTCCATAAAGTAGCGGTAGCTTTGGTCGTTATCACCGTCAAGTCCGACGTATTCGTCGAGGTTTACCGAGGTAACGGCAGAGAAGTCAAGCTCGCCGTTCTCATACATTTTGATAAGGTTGGCATAGGTGCCGACGGGAGAGCTTCCCGTTGCAAGTCCGAGCACGCAATTAGGCTTATTTTTTACCTGCTCTGCGATGAGGTCGGCTGCGATTTTGCTGAGCTCTGCGTATGTGTCTACTTTAATGAATTTCATAGCGTTCTCCTTTTTATAACCGTTTGTGGGGATTTTATTATACAGCTTTCGGGGTAAACGCCTCGCAGGGCGTTCAGCGGGTAAACCGAGGTGTTTTTGCCGATGACCGTACCCGGATTTAAGACACAGGACGAGCCGACGTCGGCGTTATCACCGAGAAATGCGCCAACCTTACGAAGTCCCGTTTCGATTTCGGATTCGGCGTGAATAACAACGCATTTTCCGTCGGATTTGAGGTTAGAGCAAATAGAGCCTGCGCCGAGGTGTGAGCCTTTTCCGAGTATTGAATCACCTATATAATTATAATGCGGAGCTTGTGTTTTATCAAGTAGAATACAGTTTTTTAATTCGGTGGAGTTACCGACTACGCATCCTTGCCCGATTATGACTGAGCCGCGAATATATGCGCCGGGGCGGATTTCGGTATCATTTCCGATTATGCAGGGCGGCAAAATAGTGGCGGTTTTGGATATGCTGACGTTTTCACCGACAAGCACTCCTTTTTCTATTTCGGCGTACCCGTCAGGCGAATTTTTAATAAAATTTTCTATAAAAGCTTTTATTTTCGGCAGTATTTCCCAAGGGTAGGTGTGCGGCGAAAAAAGTGGAGAGAGGAATTGGGGAATTTCACTGTAAAGGTCGGTAATTTTTATTAATTTTTGCATATATGTCCCCCGTCAAGCAGAGTTTTTTCGATTTTGTTGATATAAGAAACGGCATCGTCTTCTCTCTCGCACTCGACCATTATGCGTATGACGGGTTCAGTGCCGCTTTTTCGGAGCAGGGCTCTGCCTCTGCCTTTGAGTGAGGCTTGAACCTCGTCAAGTGATTTTTGTACATACGTGTCGCTTATTGCGGCGTTTTGGTCGGCAACTCTTATGCTTTTTAAGTGCTGTGGGTAGAGCTTTAGCGGCTCGGTCAATTTTGAGAGAGGAATTTTTGTGTCGCACATTTGCTCGACAACCATTATAGCGGTCAAAATTCCGTCGCCCGTAGTGGCGTATTTTTTTATTATAACGTGGCCCGATTGCTCACCGCCGAGAGTATAGTCGTTTTCCTGCATTTTTTCGTAGACAAATCTATCGCCTACTGCCGTTTGAAGGCAGGAAATACCGATTTTTTCAAGTGCAAGGGTGAGTCCGCTATTTGACATAACGGTAGCAACCACTGTGTCGCCTTTGAGCATACCGCGTTCCCTTAGTCTTTTGGCAAGGATATACATAATACCGTCGCCGTCAACCGTTTTTCCGTTTTCATCTACCGCAATACATCTATCTGCATCGCCGTCAAAGGCAAAGCCGACGTCAAGGTGTTTTTCCTTTACGAGTCTTTGCAGCTTTTTTATATTCGTGGAGCCGCAGTCCTCGTTTATATTTATTCCACTTGGCTCTGTGCCTACTACAAAGGTCTGCGCACCGAGTGCGCTGAATACCGCATCGGCTATCATCCACGATGCGCCGTTTGCGCAGTCAAGACCGATGCGCAGGTGCTTGTATGAGTGTGAGGCGAGTGAAATAAGGTACCCCGTATAGCGATTTCTTCCCGAAACGTAGTCGATTATGCGTCCGATTTTTTCTTTGGTTGCGAGTGGAAGGTCGCTCTCCGCAATGCCAAGCGCGGCAAGGTCGTTATCAAGGTAGCTTTCAATAAGCGACGTGGTTTTATCATCCAGCTTTTCTCCGTAGCGGTTAAGAACCTTGACACCGTTGTCATAAAAGGGATTGTGAGAGGCGGTTATCATTATACCGCAGTCAAAATCGTCCTGTCTTGTTACGAAGGATACGCTTGGTGTGGTTGTTACGTGCAGGATATAGGCGTCAGCGCCTGAGGCGGTTATTCCTGTGGCAATTGCATATTCAAGAGTGTAGCTTGAAAGCCTGGTGTCCTTGCCGATGACGATTTTGGGGCGGATGTCGGGCATTTTTCGTTCCACGTGTCCGTAGTACCACCCGAGAAACCGTCCTATTTTATATGCGTGGAGAGAGGTTAAGTCCTTGCCTGCCTCACCCCGAAAGCCGTCTGTACCGAAATATTTTAAGTCTTTATTTGGAGTGTTTTCTTTGCTCATAAATGACCGCCTTTCTGCTCTAAAAGGTAAAATATGGCTGAATTTTGTAAAAAGCGTTAAAATGCGTACAAGATTTATTTATTTTTATATGATATAATGTTATAGAATACTATTTAATTTTATATAAAGGACAGTAAGTTATGCTTAAAGTCGAAAATTTAGTAAAAAAATACGGAAAGAAGTATGCGGTAAGCGACGTATCCTTTGAGATTGGCAAGGGAGAGGTCGTAGGATTTCTAGGACCTAACGGCGCAGGTAAGACTACGATAATGAACATTATTACGGGGTATCTTTCATACACCTCCGGATCTGTTACCGTTGATATGTTCGAAATACTTGAAAATCCTACCGAGGCAAAGAAGCTTATAGGCTATCTTCCCGACCTGCCGCCCCTTTATCCCGAAATGAAGGTTAAGGAGTATCTTAACTTCGTTTACGAGCTTATGGGCTGCACTCTCAACCGCGACAAGCACATAATGGAGGTTTGCGAGGTTACTAAAATAGTTGATATGAGAGACCGCTTGATAAAAAATCTATCAAAGGGCTACTGTCAAAGAGTTGGTATTGCGCAGGCTCTTATAGGAAATCCGAGAATTATTATTCTTGACGAGCCTACCGTTGGTCTTGACCCAAAGCAAATAATAGAGATAAGAAATCTTATACGCAGTCTTGGACGCGACCACACGGTTATTTTAAGTACTCACGTGCTTTCTGAGGTTCAGGCGGTTTGCGACCGTATAATTATTATGAACAAGGGAAAGATAGCGGCTGACGAGAAAACCGACAGGCTCACCGAGCTTATGAACGGCGCAAGGCGTCTTTCGGTACGTATAGCAGGCCCTCGAAAGGAGCTTATCGAAAGGCTTTCGGCTATTGACGGAGTTGCTCACGTTGAGGCAGGAAGGGATATAAATTCGGGCGACGGAATTGTTTTCAAGATAGAAAGCAAGGACGGATGCGACGTAAGACGAGATGTATTTACTCTTTGCGCCGAAATGGGTACACCGATACTCGGTATGGAAACGGCTACCTCATCACTTGAGGACGTATTTATGAGCATTACAAGAGAAGCAAACGTAAGAAAGGCGGGAAGAAAATGACGGCTATTTACAAGCGAGAGCTACACTCGTTCTTCGTAACCCCTATGGGATATATTTATATAGCGATGTTTTGGGCAATATCCAGCTTCGTTTTCTCAATGTTTACCTTCCTTGCAGGTCCTGAGGCAAGTGTTTCAACTTATTTTACGGTTGAGCTTATAGTTATTGCTCTTATGAGTCCGCTGCTAACGATGAAGGCGTTTTCAGAAGAGAAAAAGCTTCGTACAGAGCAGCTTCTTCTTACAAGCCCCGTTTCGCTATCGGGCTTTGTTGCGGCAAAGTTTTTTGCATCGTACACGATGTTTGTTCTGACATTCCTTGTCAGCTGCATCAATCTGCCCGTTATGTTTTTCTACATTTCGGACCAAACAAACTATTACACCTACAATGCTCCTCAGGCGCTTGGCGGCTGTATAGCCCTGCTTCTTGTCGGCGCTACGTTTATTGCTATCGGTATGCTGATTTCCGCTTTAACCGAAAATCAGATGATAGCGGCGGTTGGCACTCTTGCGGTATCTATTATTTTACTTGGCGTATCGCTGCTTAATACATATATAAGCTTTGCGCCTATTCGTGTAATATTCAACTGGCTCAGTATTTATGCGAGATTTTCAAATTTCACAAAGGGATATTTTGATATTGCCTCGCTTATTTACTACGTAACCTTTGCTTTTACCTGTCTTTTCGTAACAGTAAGAATTTACGAAAAGCGTCGCTGGGCTTAATAGGAGGTAAGAAAAAATGGAAAAAAACAAGACCTCTTTATTCAGTAAAATGAAAAACAACAGGAATTTAAAGTACGGCTCGCTTGCGGTAACGCTTACTGTTCTTCTCGTTGCACTTATTATTATATTCAACGCCGCAATTTATGCTATTACATATTCATTTGGTTGGTATATTGATTTGACAGGCGAGAGGGAATACGGAATTACCGATTATTCCTATCAGCTGCTTGACGGTGTTCTTACCTCTGACGTACAAGTTCAGATTATCTTCTGTCAGGAAAAGGATAGAATTCTTGACAATGCGCAAGGCTTTTTTATCTACAAGTGCATTGAAACGTATCAGAGAAGATTTCCCGACAACATAAAGGTAACCTTTCTTGATATAAATAAGCACCCCGAGCTTGTAAGCGAGTACACCACACAGCACGATATTTCGCTTCGCAGCTACAATATAATTATGGAGAGCAACAAGTCGTCAATTCCCAGAGTCCTTGACTACGACAACTTCTTTACCTATGATTCTGAGTCGCAGCAAATATATGCGTTTAAGGGTGAGCTTTGCTTTACCTCGTACATTATTTCGCTTTGCGAGGAGGCTCCGATTTGTTATTTTACCGAGGGACACGGTGAAAAGATTACGGACGGCGCAGGAAATAAGCCTGCTATTTGGGAGATGCTTGAGGACGTCGGCTTTGACGTAAGAAGTATTGATTTAAGACAGACTGAAGCAACGCTTGACGATGCAAAGATAATAGTCATCAACTCACCTACCTACGATTTTGAGAGAAATACGGAGCTGCAGAAGATTCGCAGATTTATGGCTGACCAGATGGGTAATGCGCTTGTTTTCCTATCTCCTGAGATTATGACTACTACCGACAGCAAAAAGGAGCTAGTAAACTTCAAGAGCTTCCTTGCGGAGTGGGGTGTTGCGGTAGAAAAGGGGATAGTTATTGACGGCAATAACTCTATGGTAGGCAGTGGGGATACCTCGATAATGGCTGACTATCCTATGAGAAACGAGGGTGATTTTGCCGCCTCGCTCCACGATTATATTCGACAGAGCGACAATCCTCCTCCCACAGTTATAGACAATGCGCTTGCCTTCACCTGTACTTGGGCGGACAAGGGCGACGAAAATACCGCACTTGGAAGAAGCTATGACCCTGTGCTGTATTCGCACAACGGCGCAACCCTTAACGACAAGTCAGGTCAACACGCAATAGCAGTGCTTGTTAAGAGCACCAAGTATATTGCCGAGCAGCCTGTAAAGAACTATATGTTCGTTACATCTGAGGGGTACGTTGCTTCAAATTATCTTGCGTCGAGTGAGTTTGCCAACCGCGATATTATTTATATGCTTGCCGACCAGATGAGCAAAAAGCTTATCCCTGTCGGTATTGATATAAAACCGTTTGACAGTGAAGCGCTCACTATTTCAACTGGTATGGCGTATTTTTGGACTATACTGTTTACCGCAGTGCTGCCAACGTGCGTTATCGTTACGGGTACGGTGATTTGCTACCGTAGAAAGAGATCTTAAATTTTAAATAGGTTTTATTAAAATGAGTAAAAACAGTAAGAAAAAGGATATAAAGGCATCTAAGCTGAGTCAAGAGCTTGACGGTGCAAGGGAAGAGGAGCGTATCCAAAATTCCGAGTACGACGGCGGCGACCTTGACGATGAGCGGAAGCTTGAAACCTTTATCTCGGGGGACGAGACGTCCGACGGGAAAAAGAAGAAAAAGGGTATGACAAAAAAGCAGCTGATAGCGATAGCTGTCTTTGCGGTTTTGTTCGTTACGCTGCTTTTGGTGTATTTGCTTGTTCTTGCTCCTAAAATGGAGGAGCAGGCTCAGGAAAATGCTGACGAACAGGCGCCTGAGCCTATCACATTAATTGAGGGAGAGGTACGTTCCACTAACGGTATAGACGTGCTTTTATATCCTTATATTGACAGAGCAAACACAAAAAGTGTAACCGTTTTCAATCCAAGGCTGGGTGAAAATGGTGGATTTACCGTATTAAGAGCGACTGATGAGGATTCCTCCTTCTACGTAAAGGAACACGGCAGACTTGCTCCGATTAAGGGTGAAACGGTGCTTTCGGTCATTTCGGCTGCAGGTAATACCGTTATAAATCAGCGTATAGAGGAAAATGCTACCAATCTCTCGCAGTACGGTCTTGCTACCGAGAATAACCCTGTAAGTGTAACTATCGAGACAAGGAGCGGGGAAAAATACACCTATTATATAGGCAATTTAATACCTGCCGAGGGTGGCTATTACTGTCGTGAGGACGGCAGAAACGCAGTATATATTATTCCGCTTGACAATATTTCAATTTTAACTCGTTCCTCGGAAAATCTGCTTAATCCGATACTCGGATTTCAAGCGGACGGTCAAAGCGCTCTTACCGCAAACTGCTTCGAGCTTAAAAAGAACGGTCAGCGCTTTGTAAGAATTCGTTACGTTGAAAATAACACAAACGACGTAATCAAGAGCTCCTATGAATTTGAGTGGCCTATGGCAAAATATACCGTAAACGACGATAACTACGGTACAAACGTTCTGGCAAAGCTTGGCTCTCTTACGGGTTATATGGTTGTTTGCGCAGGCGACGGCACTGCTGAGGGGGCTCTTTATAAGAATACTAAGCTGATGTCGGAGTACGGCTTTTACGATGTCGATAACCCGCCCTTTGAGGTATACTATGAGTTCGGCGATAACGCCTCTCATATTATGTTCACCCATTCGGGAAATGACGGTTACTACTATGCGTATTCACTCATTTATGATATGATTGTTCTTGTTGAAAAGACGTCTGTTACATTCCTTGATTGGGATTTGCTTGAATACGTAAATGACCGCTTGTTCTATGAGTATATCGACGACGTCAAGTCGCTTTCCGTTTCCGGTAAGGTAAACTACTATCAAAAAGATTATGCTGTTGACGGTAAAATAACCTACATATATGACGAGCAGGACAATCTTACCTGTCCTATTGAGTTTGATAACGGCAAGGTTAAGTTTGATTTGAACGGAGAAAACGAGGTACAAAACCCCGCACTTGCGTTTTATCAAATTGCGCTGACTATGCGCATAGAAGGCTACATAAGCGACGTGCCCGGCTTTAATTTCAACGATATTAAGGAGCACGAGTATGCAAGATTTACCGTCGAATATACTGACGGCAGAAAACAAACTTTTGTATTTTATCTTTTCTCGGGAAGTTGCTATTATACGATAGACGGCTATGGCGATTTCTACGTCAGCGCGGGAGCTGTAAACAGACTTCTTGTCAATATGGTAAGGGTTGCCTACAATGAGCCTGTTGACGTAAATAAGGAGTATCCGACTCTTCCGGATAAATTTATAGGAAATAACTGATATGAAAAAAATGAAAAAAATACTGCTGTGCATTATTGCGATTTTTACGCTTATTTCAACGCTTACTTCGTGCGCTGATGAGATTGGAGAATTTTCTATAAATGAAAAAACGGTATGTGAGGTAGACGGCGAGGATATCACCTATGACGAATACAAATATTTCTTTTTTAGAAATTACGTTTCCATATACGGCACAAAATTTTCGGAATTAGATGATGAAAAATTTAATACGGTAAAGGCGATTACCGAGGACACGCTCCGCAGACGTGAGCTTATTTATCAGCTTTGCGACTATTATGACATAGAGCTGGACGACGGTGATGCTGAAGTTGTAGACGCATTTGTTTCGCAGGAAATAGATTTACGGGGCGGATTTGACGGATATAAAAAACACCTTATAGAAAACCGTATTACGGGTAATGTGTTCCGTAAACAGGCAGAACTGACTTTTGGTTATGACCCCCATCTTCGCGAGCTGCTTCAGTCGGGTATCGACAATCGTGTAGATATGACTCCCGAGGCTATTATAGATGACGTTATGGGCGGAAATTTTTACCGATATGCTCAAATTTATTTTGAAGTGCCTGCGGGCGTTTCGGATAGAGCTGCTTATGCCAAGATAACTTTAGCAAAAGAAAAGCTTGATAGCGGTATGCCGTTTGTTGACGTTGCAAACGCAATATGGATTGCCGATAAAGACGAGAGGGCAAAGCAAAAGTCGGAGTGGACTGCCGATGCAGGAGAGGGTGTTTACGTTGCGAAGGGGCAGAAGGAAGCTATTCTTGAGGATGCGGTTCTGAAGCTCGATGATGGTGAGTACAGTGAGCCTGTATGGTCGGGAAACGGCTGGCATATATTTATTCGTTTGCCGCTGGTTAGAGAATACGTGGAGCAAAATATTTACACTCCCGTAACCGATGAGTACACTATTGCCGACCAGTCCTTTGCGCGTAGGTATCTTGAGTATATTGCCACAGAAAGCAAGAGTCTTGAAATTGAGTATACAAGGTATTTTAATAATGACGTAACCTTTGAAATGCTGCTTTCACAAGAGGAAATATAATAAAAAACGGCTACCGAAAACGGTAGCCGTTTTTTGATATAAATGCAGCGTTCTTTAATTTTTTTGCGGTAACGCTTAACGAAGTGCCGCCGCGCCGATAATACCTGCGTCGTTGCCGAGAACTGCGCTCTTAAGAACTGTGCGGTCAGAGGCGTCAGTGCCGTAGGTATCGCCCTGAACGATTTTGGTGAGCGGAACGATGAGGTTATCCTTTTCGTTTGCTACTCCGCCGCCAAATGCCATAACGGATGGCTGGAAAATATTGATGATGTTTGCAGTACCGGTTGCAAGGTAAGAAAGGTAGGTGTCAACAACCTCTTTGGCCGCCGCATCGCCTGCTCTCATACAGTCAAATGCGGTTCTTCCGCTTACGTTATTGATATCACCCTTGGAGTACTCCCACATATAGCTGTCCTTGCACTCCTCCATTTTTTCTTTAGTCATACGGATAAGTGCGGTTGCGGAGCTATATGCCTCCCAGCAGCCCTTTCTTCCGCAGGAGCACTGCTGACCGTTGTGAACGATAACCATATGTCCAAGCTCACCGCCCGCAAAGTTAAAGCCACTGTAAAGCTGACCGTTTGCGACGATACCGCCGCCAACACCAGTACCGAGTGTAATCATAATGAAGTCCTTGTGTCCCTTACCTGCGCCTGCTACTACCTCGCCGTATGCGGCTGCGTCAGCATCGTTTGCAATGGTAACGCTCTTTACAGGTAAAAATTCCTTAAGCTTTGCAGCTATTGGGTAGTTACGGAAGGGAAGGTTGTTTGCGTATTTTACAACGCCTGTATCACGCGCGGCAGTGCCGGGGGTTGCGATACCTACGTTTTCGATATCGTCAATGCTGATACCCTCGTCCTTGCAGAGCTGCATACAAATTGCAGCCATATCCTTAACGATTTCGTCGGCAGGGCGCTGAGCTCTGGTTTCGACGGACGCCTTTCTTATTATCTCATAGCTTTCGTTAACAAGTCCTGCGGCGATGTTTGTTCCGCCAAGGTCAATTCCTATTGTATACATAGTTTTTTTGCTCCTTTTATATTGGTCTTTTTTATTTTGTGCGCATTTTCTGCGTTTATTTCATAAGCTTTTGCATTCTTACGTCCTTTCCGGGAAAGGCAAGGACGGTATATTCGCCGAACAGTCTTGATGCTATGCGCTCGGTGTAGCGTTCAACTATGGCATTTTGTCGGACGTTGGTATTGATTATTGTCGCTTTTGATTCGTTATATCTTGAATTTATCAGGTTATAAAATGCCGATACCGAGAACTGATTGTTTTCCTCAGTACCGAAGTCGTCGATTATGAGAAGCTCACACTTAAAATATTTATCGGTGCGGTTTGGACTGTCATCGGTAAAGGAACGGTGGTAGCGTTCAAAAATGAAGTCATCAATAAGGTTTTGCGCAGTTACGTACTGCACGTCAAAGCCTTTTTCGATTACTTTCGAGGCGATTGAGGTGGATAGGTGAGTTTTGCCGAGTCCCGTTCCGCCTATCATCAGTATTGAACCCGATTTATCGCTGAACGTGTCGGCGTAACCCTTGCAAATATCGAGATTTGCGCGCATAGTTTCACGGTCTTGACCGCTATAATACTCAAGAGAAAAGTTTTCAAAGCTTTGCTTTCCGAGAAGAGCTCCGAGTCCCGAATTTTTAAAGCCGAGCAGCGTTAGCTCCTTTTTCATACAGTCGCAAATCTTGTATTCAAGGTATCCCGTGTCGTTACATTTCTTGCACTTATAGTCGGGAGCGGTATAATTTACAGGATAACCGAGTGATGTGAGCAGAACGGCTCTTTTTTCGTTAAGCTCATCGCTCTTTTTATGCAGTTCATCTATTTTTTTCTGTTTTTCCTCGGCTGACGAGCTCTCCGCAAAAAGTCCGATTATCTTAGCGCCGATTTTCGGAAATTCCGCATCAAGCTCCTTGATTTCGGGGCAAAGCGCATAGATTTTAAAAAGTCTTGTCTGCGCCTGAGCCTCAGCCTCCGCACGGCGTCTGTCAATTATTCCTTTTGCCTCGTTTATGCTTTCAATTGAGTAGGGCATAAGTCTATCTCCTAAAAATTATTTTTTATCGTCGGGCTTTGTACCCATATTTTTGTAGCTTCTACTTAGCGCACTTGAGAAAAACTCCGAGGTGTCGAAGCTTTTTGCAAGGTCGGAGCCCTTTTCTTTTTGCTCTCTGAAGGCGTTATGCTCCTTTTGGGCGTCCTCAAGCGTACGTACACCTGCGTTATACCACGTTTCAAGTATCTTGCCTGCATAGGCAAAGGTGAATTTCCCGTTTGCGTCGCAGCAAATCTCGTAAGCGAGCTGTATAATTTCAAAGGAGTAGCCGTAGGTAGATGCCCAGCGGTTAATCATATCGTTTTCCTTTTTAGTATAAGCTCTGCCGCCAATGCCGAGAAGGGCACGAAGATTTCCTGCAATTCCCTCGTAAAGCTCTCTTTCTTTTATGTAGTTATCAAGGTCATCAAGGGTTATTATATCATTGTTTACAAGGTCGATAGCCGCTTTTTCAATGTAACGGACGTTACAGCCAGGCTTCTTTTCGACAAAGTATGCAAATATCGTTATAACATAGTCGGGCTCAAGTCCCAACCAATCGCAAAGTCCAAGTACGGTGTTAACCTCGTTTGGTCTGAATATATGTCCGATTATTTGCTGACATTCGTCTATCATTTCACGAAGTCGTCCGCCGTCCTTATCAAGCATTTCGGAAATTTCCAAACCCGAATATTTTGGCATAGCGGTAGAGTGCAGTATCTTTCTCTTTGAGTCCTCGTCCACACTCTTTTCCTTGGGTTGTTCTGTTACGACGGGTACGTCAAGCTCTTTTTTAGGTTCTTCCGATACAGTAGCTACTTCGTCGGAGCAGCTTATAACGCCTGCTCCTCGCCAATAGGAAAGTGAAGATGTAACCTCGCCTTCGTCAAAGCCCGTAAGGGTGCAAAGCTTGGCTTCGGTTATCTTACTGTCCCCTAAGGAAAGCAGTGCGCAAAGTACTCGGGTATCAATTGCGGTAGCCTCACCGCTTATTATCTTTTTTGCCGCTTTTTTCGGAAAAACGACAACTGCGCTCCCAAAATTTACGGTATATGTCTTTTTTTGCATAATTTAAGTCCTATAATTTAGTCTTTTTTCGTTTTTCCTGCGTCGTAGCAAAGGAGCATAATGTAGTCGGATAGGTGGATATTTTTTACGGTTACAGTGTCGGAAGCAAGGTCATCGCTTGTAAAATTCC
This sequence comes from Eubacteriales bacterium, assembly GCA_045653945.1. Taxonomy (GTDB): domain Bacteria; phylum Bacillota; class Clostridia; order Oscillospirales; family CAG-272; genus SIG673. Next base: position 34,531 of record JAZOML010000016.1, on the reverse strand, counting down.
AAATTTCAAGCATTTTATCGCTATTCTGCGCCTTGCCCTCAAGATACTCAAGTAAGCCAACTTGAGTATGCTCACCGCCGAGCATTACTATATCGGGGGGTGTAATTTCAAAATAACGGATAAACTCTTTAAGCGAATATTGCATACATAGAGGGGCGTCGTAGCAGTCCCTCTCGCACTCGTCGGTAAAGACCGCACCGAGCTTAATTCCGCGTTTTGTAAACACCTCGGTTTTAGAAATCGCGCGTATGATGTCGCCCGAGCCGACTATTACTGCGGTGAACTTATCGGAAAGCTGAAGAATGTCCGCTATTTTTTTGTAAAGATTGGGTATTCCGTAGCCGTAGCTGCGTTGACCTATACAACCCAGCGCCTTTAAATCGGTTCTCACCTGCGAGGGGACTAGCTCCATTTCGCCCGCAAGCTCATCGGAGCTTATACGCTCCTTGCCCTTGGCGTAAAACTTTATCAGGGCGCGGAAATATCTTGGGAGTCTGCGCACAAGTGCGGGTGAAAGCTCTGTCATTTACGCTTACCTTTCTATTAGTGTTTGTTTGGTATGCCGTGAGTTCCTTTTGTGAAACGATGCTCCTGTTTTCTCGAATGAGTTTTACAAGGAAGTTCTTTGCCTACTTTCTTTCAAAGCCTCATCCACCGCTATTGCGGTTCCCCTTCCCCTAAAGGGGAAGGATCTTTACGCCGCCGTGATGTGAAGTGGAGATTTAGCATAAACTTAAAGTTGTGCTGTGGGCGGTAGCCCGTGAGGGAAGTTCTTTGCCTACTTTCTTTCAAGAAAGTATGGTTTCCATTACGTAGTCGGAGAACTGCTCGCAGGTTGCACCTGTGTCGCGACCCGTGATTACGTACTTCTTTTCGGTGAACATACACTTGTCAAGAGCCGCCTCAAGAGCGTCAGCTTTGTCCTGATAGCCGATGTGAGAGAGAAGCATTACGGTTGCTCTGAGCATAGAGCAGGGGTCTGCGTACTGTCCTCTGCCCTCGCTGATCATACGGGGAGCGGAGCCGTGAATTGCCTCGAACATAGCGTAGCGGTGTCCGATGTTAGCGGAGCCTGCGGTACCTACTCCGCCCTGGAATTCAGCTGCCTCGTCGGTGATGATATCGCCGTAGAGGTTAGGAAGAACGAATACCTTAAAGGAGGTACGGCGCTTGGGGTCAACAAGCTTTGCGGTGGTGATGTCAACAAACCAGTCGTCGGTTTCAATTTCGGGGTAGTTCTTTGCTACCTTGTAGCACAGGTCAAGGAATTTACCGTCGGTTGCCTTGATAATGTTAGCCTTGGTGATAATGGAAACCTTGCCCTTCTTGTTTTTTCTTGCGTAGTCAAAGGCTGCCTTTGCGATACGCTCGGTACCCTCGGTGGTTGCAACGCAAAAGTCAACGGATAGCTCGTCGGTAACCGCAACGCCCTGAGAACCGACAGCATAGCTGCCCTCGGTGTTCTCGCGGAAGAAGGTCCAGTCAATTCCCTGCTCGGGAACTCTTACGGGACGAACGTTTGCAAAGAGGTCAAGAGCCTTTCTCATAGCAACGTTTGCGCTCTCGATGTTCGGCCACGGATCGCCCTTCTTGGGGGTGGTGGTGGGGCCTTTGAGGATAACGTGGCAAGCTTTAAGCTCTGCCATAACGTCATCGGGGATAGCCTGCATATGAGCGACACGGTTTTCAATGGTGAGTCCGTCGATAACCTTAAATTCAATCTTGCCGCTCTTTACGTCGTCGGCAAGCATATATTCAAGAACTCTTTGAGCAGCGTTGGTGATAATCGGGCCGATTCCGTCGCCTCCGCAGATACCGATGACTATTTTGTCGAGGTGCTCAAAATCGACGTCCTCGCGGTTAGCCATAATGCGCTCGTTTCTTTCAAGCTGGGAGCGAAGCACTGCTTCAAATTTTTCTTTTGCAATAGCAATTTCGTTTTCGTAGTTTCTCATTTTTGGGTTCTCCTTTTTATTTTTCGGCTTTTTGAAAAAAAGCCTCGCAAAAACTTTTATATAAACGCCACCGGGTTACTCTGTGGAATTTAATCTTGATAAAAATTCAGTATGTTGCTTTGGGGTAAAAGAATTATTACTAAAATGTTCCCGATGCCTCGGGGTTTAAGTCGATGTCGGCAATATTGCCGTCGAGGTATTCGTAATAGCCTTGTGCGGCTATCATAGCACCGTTATCTCCGCATAGGGAGAGAGGGGGACAGCAGAAGCGTACGCCATTTTTCTCGCACATATCGGCAAGGGCTTTGCGAAGGTGAGAGTTTGCGGAAACACCGCCTGCAAGAACAAGCGTATTCATTTCGGTACGGTGCAGGGCTTGTTCAAGCTTTTTTGCAACCGATTCGGTAAACGAGGCGGTAAATGATGCCGCAATATCCTCTTTTTTGTACTCTGTACCCTTTTGTGCAAAGCCATTTAAGGTGTTAAGCACTGCGGTTTTAAGTCCGCTGAAGGAAAAGTCAAGTGTTTCGTCGTGGATAGCGGCGAGAGGAAATTTGAACGCGGTACTGTCGCCCTCGCTTGCGAGCTTATCCATTTCCGCTCCGCAGGGGTAGTAAAGTCCCATAACGCGTCCTACCTTGTCAAAAGCCTCGCCTGCCGCATCGTCGCGTGTTCTTCCGATACGCTCAAAGTCGGTATATGAGTTTACCTTAATTATAGAGGTGTGTCCGCCTGAAACAACTGCTGCAAGGAATGGTGGCTTTAAGTCGGGGAATACGAAATAGTTTGCCGCTACGTGTCCTTTTATGTGGTTTACGGCTATAAGCGGCTTTCCTGTTGCGTATGCAAGGGATTTTGCAAAGCTTACGCCGACGAGCAGCGCTCCGATAAGACCGGGGGTAGAGGTTACTGCTATTGCGTCGATATCGTCAAGCGTTTTTCCCGATGTTTCAAGCGCCTCGGTAACTATCGGGCAGATAGCCTCGCTATGTGCTCGGCTGGCGATTTCGGGAACGACGCCACCGTAGAGTCTATGTATTGCTATTTGCGATGCAACTGCGTTTGAAAGAATTTTCTTTTGTCCGTCGCTTGTAAATTCGCAAACAGAGGCTGCGGTTTCATCACAAGAACTTTCAATTCCAAGTATCAGCATTTTTATTGCCTTTCGTTTAAATCGAGCGACATAAGTATCGCATTTTCGGTTGGGTTTTTGTAGTAGTTTTTGCGCACACAGTCCATCTTAAATCCGAATTTCTTATAGAGTGAAATGGCGGCGGTATTCCCCTCGCGTACCTCTAAAACGATGCGTCTTTCCTCACTTTCGGCAGCAACGGAAAGGAGTACGTTCATAAGAAAAGCGCCGAGTCCCCCTTTACGGTGGGCAGGAAGGACAGCGATTTTATAAAGCTCAATAGGGTCGGTTTTGGAGTATACGAGGTAGGCTGCAAGGTTTTTTTGGTCATCATCGGAAAAGTATAGGGCAAAGCCTACGTTTTCGTCAGTTATCATTGAAGCAACGGTATTATCACCCCAAGGGTCGCCCAAAAAACACTGTTTTTCCGCTTCAATTATCAATGCAAGGTCGTCCCCGCACGCATATCTTATCATAATGCAAAAAGCTCCTTTATGCATTTGATTATTGTGTCAAGGCATTTGTTATACACCTGTTCTCCGTACATAAATGGGTCGGGGATATCGGTTGGCATAACCGTTATTTTGCCTGCGAGGGTGGGATAGGAGCATATCAAATTGAAGGCGTGGCTTTTGCTTATTGCAACGATTTTATCAAAGCGTTCAAGAAATTCCTCGCTCGTTTCGATTGCTCTATGCTCCTTATAATTGTTTTCGGGGGTGCTTTTAATCCCTGCGTTTTCAAGTGCCTTTACGGCGTTTTCTGATATACGGTCTCCCGTAACCGCCGAAAGCCCTGCGGATGCGGCAAAATATGCGCCCTTGCCGAGGTGGTTAAGCGTTGCCGCCGCCATAGGGGAACGGCAAGTGTTTCCCGTACATACAAAGCAAACTCTCGTTTTTGTGTCGGTCTGCGTATCGTTTTTTTGGAGAACCGGCAATTCGTTTATCATAACCAAAGCTCCCTTTTATTGCTTTGAGCTTCCAAAAATTTCGGTCAGCTCGGCGGTGGCTTTAACGCATTTTCTCGTTATGGGGTCTTGTAGATACATTTCGCCGTCCTCGGTAACGAAAAATTCAACGGTGTATCTAATGTAAATGTAGTTTACGCTGGACAGGTAGATATTTCGTCTTGAAGATGGATTGATATTTGAAGGGTAAACCGAGCCTTCTTTGTCTAAAATAAGGTCGGTTACCGTTTTTGAGTGCTCCTTGGTTAAAACTCCCGCAGGTACTTCCTTAGCTCCGACGTAGTAAATAAAGCCCGCGTCGGGGTTCATTTCTCTTAAAGTAGGAAGTGTAAAGCCTTGAGCAAGATAAACGTCTACTATGCCAAGGTCATCTACCGTAGCAATCATTTTAAGCGGATCAACGTGTTTGTTTTCACCGTCGGTATCGACGTAAATAATCTTGTAAAATAACGTATCTCCGCATTCTGCGTATGGCTTGCTTATATCAAGGTTTACCCAATAAGGACAGGGAAGCAGTAGATTATAGGTAACCTCGTTGCGAGAATCTATCATTGTTGCGCCGCCGTTCTTTGAAACGAGGTGCTCAGTGCCGAATATCTCCGAGATTAGTACCGCAGATAGCACGATTATCGTTACCGCAAGGACAAATGCTAAGAATTTTAGAAGTCCCGTCCTGCTTTTTGGGGGCTTATCATTGGAAAATATAGTGTTGACTTTATTTTTTGCCATTTTCAGCTCCGTTCAAAATTTAATAACCGCGTCTGCCCTCAAGGCTATCGTCGTCCTCGAGCCAATCGCGAACGCGAACAGTTAAATAGTCCGTATTTGTATTGCGGATAACAACCTTTTCAATTCCTGCGTTGAGGATTAGCTTTTTACACATAGCGCAGGAGCAGGTGTTTGGTACAAGCTCACCCGTTTTAGAATCAAGACAAGCCATATATAGGGTTGAACCGAGCATATTTTCTCTCGATGCGGCTATAATTGCGTTAGCCTCTGCGTGTACTGAGCGGCAGAGCTCGTATCTTTCGCCGCGCGGAATATTGAGCTCATCTCTGATACATTTGCCAATATCCGAGCAGTTGAGGCGTCCTCTGGGAGCGCCGTTGTAACCCGTTGAAATTATGGTGTCATTTTTGACGATTATTGCGCCAAATGACTTGCGCAAGCAGGTGCTTCTCGTTGCAACGGTTTGCGCTATATCAAGATAGTAGTTTTCCTTAGACACTCTTTCCATATTTTAAACTCCTATGTAATACTTTGAAAAAGTTAAATATATTATATAACATATACGTCTGACTTTCAAGAGGAATTTGTATTATTTCAAAAAATGTTACAATATTCAAGCCTTGATTTGTGCGAAAATATAGGTGTTTTCAGATGATACAAGGGGGACGTGAGGTGTTTTTTTGAAATTTTGGCATCTTGGAAGCACAAAAAGGTTAAAAAATTGAAAACATTGTAAAAAAGTATTGCAAAATAATTTATATTAGGTTATAATATATAAGCAAGGCAAGATACGGAATAAGGTCATACCGGCCGGGGAACTAGCGGTGCCCTGTAACCTACAATCCGCTACAGTAGGGGTGGTTTCCGATCCGAGGGCCGATTATGTGCAGTCTGCACTATGTGGAATCGTGTTGACGAATGGGTCTTGTGCAATCAATGGCCTCGAACCATGTCAGGCGGGCGCACCGAGCAGCATTAAGGGGTATGTTTGATGTGCCACGAGAGTGCCTGTTCCGAGCGTGAACCGTGGTTACCGTGTATATAATCGTGTTCGGAGTGAGGTGTATGGCCGTATCCCGTATCTTGCCTTCTGCTTTTGAAAAATCGTGTAATACGTCGTTTCATCCTTGCGAGCAGCTCGCTTTATGTCAAATAAAGCTTCACTTTGCTCGCGTCGTCGCGCCTAGTCTTACACAATTTTTCTTCGGCAGACTATGTCTTTGCAAAATGTGTAATACGTCGTTTTATCCTTGTGAGCAGCTCGCTTTATGTCAAATAAAGCTTCGCTTTGCTCGCTTCGTCGCGCCTAGTCTTACGCAATTTTTCTTCGGCAGATTATATCTTTGCAAAAACGTGTAATACTTCGTTTCATCCTTGTGAGCGGCTCGCTTTATGTCAAATAAAGCATCGCTTTGCTCACTTCGTCGCTATTTAATTTACTGTATTTCAGCTTTCAAGATGTTTGCTGCTTTGACGGGGGCTCTTTGAAGGCTTTAAAGAAAGATATTTTACACCGTTGCCATAGATAAAAAACAGGTGTAAAATCTACAAAAAAGTCTATGGCAACGGTGTAAAAGAAGTTTTTGCTAAGCTTTTTTCAAAAAGCGACCATATCCCTGTTCAAATCAGGAAACTATATAGGGGGATAAACTATGTATCAAGCACTATATCGTAAATGGAGACCGAAGGATTTTGATTCTGTCTGCGGTCAGGAGCATATAACCTCTGTGCTTAAGTATGAGGTAAAGAACGATAGATGCTCTCACGCATACTTGTTTTGCGGCTCACGCGGTACGGGTAAGACCACCTGCGCAAAGCTGCTCGCTAAGGCGGTAAACTGCCTTGCACCGGTAGACGGAAGTCCCTGCGGCAAGTGTGATGCTTGTCGTGCAATAGATGAGGAGCGTACTACCGACGTTATTGAAATGGACGCCGCATCTAATACGGGTGTTGACTACATTAGAGATATACGTGAGGAGGTAATGTACGCCCCCTCGATGCTCAAAAACCGAGTTTACATAATAGACGAGGTTCATATGCTTACGCAAAGTGCCTTCAATGCGCTACTTAAAACGCTTGAAGAGCCGCCGGCAAGAGTAGTATTTATTCTGGCGACAACCGAGCAGCAAAAGATACCATCGACCATACTTTCCCGTTGCCAAAAATTTGAATTCCGCCGTATTTCCGCAGAGGTTATTGCAAACAGGCTTCTTTATATTTCCGAGCAAGAGGGGATAAAAACCGAGCCTGCGGCGGCAAAAGTTATTGCACGAATGGCTCAGGGCGGTATGCGTGATGCTATCAGTCTTCTTGAGCTTTGTGCAGGCGACGGAAGCACCGTAACTCTTGACACGGTCAAGGCTATAACGGGTGCAATCGGGCGTGAAAAGTCGGCTGAGGTTGTGCAGGCGATTAAGGATAAGGATACGGACAAGTTGTTTGATATCGTTGCTAAAATCGTTTCATCAGCTACCGAAATGACAGTATTCTGGCAGGAGCTTACCGATTTTTACCGTGATATGCTTGTTTTCAGGACTGCAAAGACTCCTGAAAGCTATCTCGACCTTACGGGCGAGGAATATGAAATGATAAAGACGCTTACCTCGTCCTTTAACGGCGCAACGCTTATGCGACACTGCGCCATACTTGAGGAGGCTCATACGAATATGCTCAGAGTCGGCGCAAGTAAGAGGCTTTGCGCTGAGATGGCGCTGCTCAAAATGTGCGATGATAAGCTTGATACCGGGGTACAGGGACTTGCGGCGAGAATAACGGCTCTTGAAGAGCGAATAGTGGGCGGCACAGTGTCTGTTACGCCGCCTTTAAGCGCAGCTGCAACGCCGAGTGTGTCGACTACCGTATCCTATAAAAAAGCGGTAACGCCTCCACCCGTTGAGCCGATTAAGCCGAGCAGCGACATATCGGTAAGGAGTGCGCCCAAGCAAGCGCCTTGGTGGGCAGAGGCGGTAAAAAAAGTGGGGGACACCAATCCTGCGCTCGCACCGTTTATGAAGGTTTCAAGAGCTTATGAAATGAACGGACGGCTCGTTATAAGAGTTGACGGGGCTATGGCAAAGGATATGCTTGACACTCCGCAAACCAAGGCGTTGATTGCTAATCTTTCCGTAACCTTTGCGGCAGCACCGATAGCTGCGGACAAGATTGATTTCGTAGAAAACGGAAGCAAAAACAAAGAGGAAAGAAGTCCTCTTGATGACCTTGATGACATTGACGATAATTAATAATTTACCTATAAAACTATACTGAAAGGATAGGACCGAAATGAAAGCAAGAATTCCAAACGAATACAGAGGCGGCCCTGCAAATATGCAGGGAATGATTAAGAAAATGCAGGAGGATATGGCTCGCGTACAGGCTGAGCTTGAGGCTAAGGAATACGAGGTCAAGGCAGGCGGCGGTGTTGTAACCGTAAAAATGAACGGCAAAAAGCAGGTTGTATCTATCGACATAGCTCCTGAAATAGTTGACCCCGATGATATCGAAACACTTTCCGATATCATCGTTGCGGCGGTAAACGAGGCAATTAAGACGGTTGAGGACGATGCGGCTGAGCAAATGGGTAAGGTTACCGGTGGTCTTGGCGGTATGATGGGCGGTCTTGGTATTCCCGGAATGCCCGGTATGTTTTAATAACTATGAGTGAATTTATTGCACCTCTTGAGGTTATGATAGAGGCGTTTCGCCGTTTGCCCGGTGTAGGCAGAAAAAGTGCGGAGCGTATGGCATTTGGCGTACTTGATATGGGAGAAGCAGAGGTTGCAGCCTTCCTATCTTCAATAGATAACGCTAAAAAAACGATTCACGCCTGCCCTGAGTGCGGAAATATTACCGCAGGAGCGCTTTGTCCGATTTGCTCGGACGAGAGCAGAGATAAAAAGATAATTTGTGTGGTTGAGGACAGCCGCGCAGTCAATTCCTTTGAAAAAATCAAGGAATATAGCGGAGTATACCACGTGCTTGGCGGAGTTATCTCGCCAAAGGGCGGTAAGGGTGTGCAGGACCTCAACATAATGACACTTCCCGAGCGTATCAAGAAAATCGGCGCTGAGGAGGTAATGATAGCTACGGGCGCTACCGTTGAGGGGGAAACTACCGCTATGTACGTCAGCCGAGTTATCAAGCCTACGGGCGTAAAGATTACCCGCCTTGCCTACGGTATACCCGTCGGCGCGGATATTGAATATGCGGATAAGCTCACACTTCTTCGTGCTATTGAGGGTAGACGGGACTTCTAAGCAGGCGCGCGCCTGCAGGCAAACGGCGATGCGGACTTTTCTGCAAACAGGGTTGACATCGCTATTTGAAGCCAACAGTGAATTTTAAATCATAAAAAGCAAAAGGAAAGCACAAGCTTACGCAAAAATCGGAACGATGCACGAGCGGTAGCCCGTAAGGGAAGTTTTTGCTAAGCTTTTTACAAAAAGCGTGAAAGAAAGATTTTTAAAAGCCAAAAGGGCTTTATTTGACAGAATTTTTGACCATTTAAACGAAAAGCAAAGGGAAGCCGTTTATACTGTAAACGGTCCTTTGCTTATTCTTGCGGGTGCGGGTAGCGGAAAAACCACAGTGCTTGTCAACCGCATAGGGTATATGATAAGATACGGCAACGCATATTTTTCGGAGCGTATGCCTGCGTGGGTGAGCGAGGCGGATATAGCGGAGCTTGAAAACGCAATTAATTTACCTAAAGAGGATGCTGAAAAACTCCTTGAAAAATACTCCGAGGATAGAGTAAGAGCGTGGAATATTCTTTCAATAACCTTTACCAACAAGGCGGCAAACGAGATGAAAACCCGACTCGAAAAGAAGGTCGGGGAAGAGGCTGTCGCTATTTGGGCAGGCACGTTTCACTCGATTTGTGTAAAGCTACTCCGTAGATATGGTGATAGGATTGGATACGGAAAGGAATTCACCATTTACGATGCCGATGACAGCAAAAAGCTGATAACCACCGTTATCAAGGATATGGGCGGCGACGAAAAAATGTTCCCCGCAAAGGTGGTGCAGGGCTTTATAAGCCACGCAAAGGACAGACTGCTGACGCCTTATGACGTAACCTTTGAGGCAAAGGACTTCCGAGAAAAGAAAATGGCGGATTTTTACCGTGAGTACCAAAAAAGACTTACGGCAAGTAACGCTGTTGACTTTGACGATATAATTATGCAAACGGTACGCCTGCTCCGTGAGGACAACGACGCACTTGAATACTGTCAGAATAAGTTCAGGTACGTTTGCGTTGATGAGTATCAGGACACCAACCACGCACAGTTTGTACTCACGTCGCTCATTTCCGCAAAGCATAGAAATCTTATGGTTGTTGGCGATGATGACCAGAGTATTTACCGATTCAGAGGCGCGGATATTGAAAATATCCTTAATTTTGACCGAGAAATAAGCGATGCCAAGGTGGTAAAATTAGAGCAAAATTACCGCTCTACCAAGTCAATTCTTGACCTTGCCAACGTGATAATCAAGCAAAACACCAACCGACACGGCAAAAATCTTTGGACTGCGGGTGATGTGGGTACACCCGTTTCGCTACGCAGACTTGATACGCAAAATGACGAGGCAAGATACATAGTAGATAAAATTCTTGAGTTCAAGCGTACCGAGGGACGTTCGCTTAACGATTTTGCAATTCTTTACCGTATGAACGCGCTTTCAAACTCTCTTGAAAGCGCATTTACAAGGAGCGGCGTACCTTATAGAGTGCTCGGCGGTCTTCGATTCCACGAGCGTAAGGAAATTAAGGATATCGTCGCTTACCTTTGCCTTATAAATAACACGTCCGACAACGTACGTCTTATGCGTATCATAAACGAGCCTAAGCGTAAGATTGGCGAAAGCACTGTCGGGGCGGTTTACGATATCGCAAACGCCGAGGGCAAGTCGATGTTTGACGTTATGAAACACGCCGAGGAGTATCCGGTGCTTTCAAAGGTCTCAACTAAGCTTGGTGAGTTTGTAAATCTCATTTTAAGGCTTCGCGAGATTGCGAGAACAGAGCCGCTTGACGTTCTTATCGACAAGGTTTTAACTCTTACCGGATACCGTGATATGCTAAGGGCTCAGGACGAGCTTGAGGGTAAGAGCCGTCTTGAAAACGCAGAGGAGCTTATCTCAAACGCCGTTGCGTTTGCAAAGGAAAGAGAGGACGCCTCGCTTTCGGCGTTCCTTGAGGAAATGGCGCTTGTTGCGGATATTGACAACTACGACCCCGATGCCGAGGCGGTTGTAATGATGACGGTTCACAGTGCAAAGGGGCTTGAATTCCCCGTCGTATTCCTGCCTGCGCTTGAGGAAAGCATTTTTCCTTCCTCGCAGTCGCTTTACGACCAAGTGGAAATGGAGGAGGAACGACGTCTTGCCTACGTTGCGGTAACAAGAGCAAAGCAAAGGCTATTCTTAACGCATACAAGAGAGCGTCTTATTTACGGTAGAACCTCGTATAATAAGCTATCGCCGTTCTTTTCAAATCTTCCGCCTGCAATGCTTGACGTGGAAAAGCCTGCCGAAAAGCCACGCTTTGGCGGTACGGGATTTGTGCCTAAGGGTACGTCTTCCGGTACGGGAGATTATATATCAAGTGAGTTTGGGCGCAAGCCGACTGTAAAGCCTGCCATTCATAAGGGTACAGGGGAAACGTTTGCGGTGGGCGACTGCGTAAGTCATCCTGTTTTTGGTAACGGTATCGTAATGGGAGTTACTAAAATGGGTACGGATATGCTTTACGAGATTGCCTTCGATACCGTCGGAACGAAAAAGATGATGGGAAGCTACGCGAAAATCAAAAGGGTGTAGCGGTAGCCCTGACGAAAGTTTTTGTTAAGCTTTTTTGAAAAGAGGTTGACAAAAGCAACATAAAGTGTTATATATAGTATAAGTACTATTGTTTATGACAAATTTTTTATATTTTGTAGCAATAAGATTATAGTATTTGAAGAAAAAAAGTGCTATTATTATTTAAACTAGGATAAAATATTCATATAATGGAGATTTGGCAATGAAAAAGAATATAACGGTTATCGGATACGGCGGACAGGGTGGCTGGCACGCAAATCACGCACTTAACAGCGACGTTGTTTCGCTACTTGGTGTTTACGATATAGATGAAAAAAAGCAGGAGCTTGCAAGAAGCAGAGGTATCCACGCATACGAAAGCTTTGAGGCGGCTATTTCCGACCCTAAGTGCGATATTATCGTTTGCGCAACGCCTAACGACGTTCACGAGGATATCGTTGTAAGAGCTTTACTTGCAGGTAAGCACGTTGTTTGTGAAAAGCCCGTTGCTCTTTCAATGGAGTCGCTTGACAATATGCTTGCGGCATCAAAAAAGAGCGGAAAGCTCTTTACCGTTCATCAAAACAGACGTTGGGACGTTGATTTCCTTGCTATGAAGAAGATAATCGAGGACGGTCAAATTGGCGAGGTTATCCGTATTGAGTCGAGAATTCACGGCTCGCGCGGTATTCCCTCCGACTGGCGTTGCCACAAGCCCTATGGCGGTGGTATGATACTCGACTGGGGTGTTCACCTTATTGACCAGATGCTTCAGCTTATCCCCGAAAAGATAGTCAAGGTTTCCTGCGACGTTACCAATATAACAACCGATGAGGTTGATGACGGTATGCGTCTTAACCTTTACTTTGAGGGCGGAAAGAGCGCTTACATTGAGGTTGGTACATATAACTTTATCGCACTCCCCCGTTTTTATATGCAGTGCAAGGGCGGCTCGGCTATGATAGAGGACTGGCGCAAGCAGGCGCAGGTCGTTAAGTGCCTCGCTTGGCACGAGAGCGACGTTGTTCCCGTACAGACCGCCGCAGGTATTACCAAGACTATGGCACCTCGCGACGAGATAACCGTAAGGACTTGGGATGAGGAGCGTCCTACCTCTGACGTTCACGATTTCTATCGCAACTTTACTGCCGCTATCGACGGCAAAGAGGAGCAGCTTATAAAGCACGTTGAGAGCCGCAGAGTTCTTGCCGTTATGCTTGCTTGCTTTAAGTCGGCTGAGCTTGGAGCACCTGTTGCGTTTGATTTTGAGTAATTTAAATAAAAGCAAGTTATTAAAAGTCCCGAGTTAATTTACTCGGGACTTTTCTATTAAAATATATTCGGGGTTTCTTACAAGGACACCCTCTTTTGTTACAATCAGCTCGACTGTATTTTCAAAATTGAAAAGCTCACGCATTTCTTTGGGTATAACAAGCCTTCCATTTTTATCTATTTCTTTTGTAACTCCAATACTTTTTTTCATATCATATACCTTTCTTTTTATATGTGTAAGAAGTCTGACAAGATATTTCACATCTTACATTTCTATTATAACTCATTTATAATATATTTGTCAATACTAAAAGATAGGTAAATTGTTATGAACGAATACGGAACGATAAAAATTAAGCTTGATGAACTCATAAAGCAAAGAGGAATAAGCAAAAATAAGTTAAGCCATAGAGCTGAGATGCAGCGTACACAAATCAATAATTATTGCAAGGGTATTATTACCAGACTTGACACTGACGTACTTGCAAGGCTTTGTACGGTTCTAGACTGTAAAATTGAGGAGCTTATTGAATTTGTACCGCCGAGCGACAATAAAGGAAAATAAAAAAGCACCCTGCGGGGTGGTCGGGAACGCCCGACAGCGAAACTTATTTAGCGTACGTTAAGTCGCTTATGGTACTTGACAAAAATAAAAAAGCACCCTACGGGGTGCTTTTTTGATTTAGTTATAAACGTACATATCAATATCAATTTCGGTGCGTGTTGCGTGGCAAAAGTCGATAATTTCCATTGAGGGGGAAAGGCAGGGGGTTATATCTTCGGCGTAGACCGACGGTACTACTACAAGGGAAAACTGCACGTCAAATTTTTCACGAATTTCGTTTAGCTTGTCGGTTTTGCTCATTAGCGGCGCAATAGTTTTTTGCATCATATTTGCTACAATAGGGTCATATTCTTCGCAACGGCAAATTTGATAATTTGCAAAATCGTATTTAGTGCCGTTTGGTCGGGTATCGCCTATATTCCACGATTTCTGCGGCGGGATTTTAAGGATTTTAACTATATCGCTTACCTTAAAATTTCCTACTATTTTAAAGTAGGTTTTGCAGGTGTTTTTTGTTTTCATAACGTGTGCCTCTTTACTTTATCTGTGTATTTAGATTATAGCACAGATTTTCAAAAAAGTAAAGAGTAAATGCACAGAGCTTTATAAATACCCCTCGGTATTTTCCGTTAGGCGTACAAGGGCGTTCCAAAGCGGAATATCCACAAGTCCGTTTTCCTCAAAAAGCAGGATGCGTTGAAGTAGTTTTACGGCAATTTCGGTTTCGGAATTGAATTTTCCGTCTATTTCAACGAAAAAACGCTCGTCTTTAACGGATAACTCACGGAGCAAAATTTGCAGCAGGTATATACCGTCAAATTCATCTCCCACACGCATAACACCGCCCTCGTAGCTATCGAAGTTCGGCTTAAAGCCGCTAACTGTTTCTCTTATTAAAATGTCCTCGTAGATGGTGTTTATCAGCTCGAAGGTTTTTTTGTCAAGCTCACCTGTTTCGGGCAGTCCGTTGATATTTTGAAGCACACGTACTGCGTTTTTGGTTTCACTTTCGTAAATTCCGTCGATAAATACCTCAGGAATACGGTCATCGTTTTTGCCTATTACACGAAGTCGGTATTGCACACCTCTTATATATTCGGGCGTATTATTTATATGAAAAATATTTCTTTCCATAGCCTTTTAGCGGTTGCCGATATGCTGGGTATCGGTTACCGTTTCTCCTTTCGAAAGGTCGCTGTACAGGTTGCCTATGCTCTCCCAAGTTCTCAGTCCCACAATGCCGTCGGGGGTTAAGCCAAAGCGGCTTTGATAGGCAATAACTGCGTTTCGTGTAGCAGGTCCAAATACACCGTCTATCGAAATTTCGGGAATTTCGGGATAGGTGCGTGAGATTAAATTAAGGTAGGTTTGCAGGGCGGTAACGTATTCGTTTGATTGCCCCTCGGTGATTGTAAATCCCGGATATGGACGTGCAGTACCGATAAATTGCGAGTTCGGTAAAGAATTGATATAGCCTCGGTAGGTATCGTATAGCAAGGAGTAGGTTTCCTCGTTCATTTGTCCCGTAGCTTGCAGTCCGTAAAGCTCTTGGAAGGCTCTCGTGGCGTTTTCGGTACGCTGACCGTATATGCCGTCAACCTCGATTACAGGAATACGGTTGTCAAAGGTGGCGACGTAGCGGAGCAGATACTGTACCACACGCACTCCATCACCTGTATCGCCTATACCAAGCTCGGTTGGGTATTGGCGTGAGATTTCCTCGATGGTGAGTCCTTCAGAGTCAAGCTCGCTTATACGCTTTACGCCGTTATATATAAGCTGAATTTTATACCACGTTGATTTTCCGACAATTCCGTCCTGAGTGAGATTGAAAATTCTTTGAAATTCTCTTACCGCATTTTCGGTTGCACCGTCAAAAACGCCGTTTGGATTTGGGATTTTCGGAATTGCGGGATAATTGGTGCTTATTCGGTTGAGGCGCACCTGAATGCTTTTGACGTCGTTTCCTGTGCTTCCGAGTGTAAGCGGTCGGGGAGGTAGGCTTTCCTCTATTTCCATAACGGGGACGTTCATACGTATATCAATATCGTTACCGTAAAAGCGTTGCAAAATTTCGTAGGGTGTTAGTCCTTGCTCGGCAAGGGGGACTGTACCCCATTGGGAAAGACCTTCGCACGTACTTGTTGTTCCGTTGCAGTATTGGGTGAATAGTGGCTCTACTGTGCCCTGACGCACAACGTAGCTATTGAAAATTTCATCTACTATCTGACTGATATTTTCAAAAATATCACGCTCGGGTACGAAAAATTGGTCAAAGGCGGTGGAGTTCGTTATGTCAAAATCATATCCGCGAGAGGGGTAGTATTCCGTGTAAATTCGATTAAGAACAAATGAGATTTGCGCATAAATATTGGCTCGGAGAGCGTTTTCGGGCCAAGTGGGGTAAATTTCGCTTGACGCTACGTTTTTTATATAGTCGATAAAGGGTACGGTTACGTTCCGCGCGGCAGCCTCGGGGCGTCCGAGGTGCACTGTAACCGTTTCGGGGATTACGGGAAGCGGTGCATTATTCATAGCTTTTCCCCCTTTTTAAAGATTTGGTGAGCCGCTTTCGTTAAAGGTTACGGGATTTCCACCTTGACCTTCGGCTATGGGCAGCAGCTCTACGGGTTGAATTGAGGTTATGCCCGGATATACGGGAACAGATAGATTTCGTACACTGACGTACCCTTCCTTATCGGTGTCGATATTGTAGGTGTAAAAGGGTGGCTCGCCCGTATTCGGGCTTGAAGAATTGGCTTTTGGGGGTGCGGGGACGATAAGGGACGGAGTGCGTCCGCTTTTGTCGGTGAAAACGACGTATAAAATTTTACCGCCGCTGTCCTTTACTGTGATAACGGCGTTTTCAACGGGCAAAGCTCCGCCAGCCGTTCTGACGGCTAATGTGATGTATCCACTTTCGTTCATAGGCAAAAATCCTTTCGCTTGGCGTTATTTCCTATGATATGCAGTGAGGCTTTAAAGTGTGAAAAAAGTCGGGAATGATTCCCGACTTTTTGTGATAATTTTAATTTATATTTTAGTTATTTTAAAGCGGAAGCGGCTGTCATCGCTATACCACATAGGGTGGTTACAGCCCCAGACGTTATTGTAGAGGTTGAAGTACATATCCTGCGTCTGCGGATTTGCTTCGTTATCAAGCAGGCGTCTTCCGTATGGAGCGACGAGCATACTGTCAAGGCACTGGATTTCAACCTCACCGTTTTGTACACCGTAATCGGTTGCGTGGAGCAGGGGAGAGGCGATAACACCCTCGGCATTTATCCACTGACCAAGCTTATAAATTTGCCAATTCTTTTCGGTTTGTCCCTTGAATTTAAGCCAAAATGCGTTTGGCAGGCGGTTTGCCTTTTGTCCGAAGGTGCGTATTTCAAGAGCATCGCTATTAGCTATGGCGTAAATATAGGGAAGTCCGTGAAGAGATGCAATATCAGGAGCAAAGGCAAGCTCATATATGGTTGTTTTGCCGTTATTGTATGCTTTTTTAACTGTCGCCGTATAGATATCGCCCTTATATTTTGGCATACCGTATTTGTAGTTATCGAGCATAGACCACCAGTCCGCACCGTGGTCGTGTGCGACAACTCTATCAAAAAATCTACGGTAATCATTTTGGTCAAAGAGCTGCCAGCTTATTTCAAAGTCGGGCTCGCTTGGTGAAATTTCGGTGAAGCCTTCAAGGCTTGGAATTTCAACGTTGTATGGGAATTTGACGCCAAGTGCCTTCTCGACTTTGGTAAGGTAATCTCTTTTTTCCTGCCAGCTTGCCTCAAAGCGTTTACGGTACGGATCATTTTCGTTTGTTTGCATTTCGGCGACTGTGTATCTTGAATATTCAGGGTAAAACGACTTTGTATCTCCGCCCCAAGTGTGCTCGGGAACGATAAGCAGGCTGTCGGTTAAGTCTGCATTTATTCCGTTTTTGTCGATGTAACGGAGCATATCGCGATAAATTCCCACTTTTTTGGGGTCAGTGCCGACGTTTTGTATCCATAGGTCGCCTATTTCGTTTTCATATACGGGTAACTCCGATTGGAACTTTCGTAGGGTTATTGCAACCTCATCGAGTGTTGCCGCCTTAACCGTTGCGTTAGGGTATTCGGCTCGGAGTCTTTTGTAAAGCTCTTTTATTTCCTCTGTGCTTTGCGGTCCGAGGTTATCACCCGTAAAGCCCCAAGTTACCACTGTGTCGCCGATTTCAAGGGTGTTTCCATAGTGTCTTTGGTAGATAACTGTGATTTCGCTATCTCCGTTTTTCCAGCGGAAGATTTCGGGAAGCTCTTTTGGTGGCAGGTAAACGCCGTTTGTACCGATATGCATCAGCTCAACACCTGCCTTGGCGAGCAAGGGAACGATAGCTACGGTGTGTCCGGGGACGTCCGAGGTTTTTGCGGCAAGTGTTTTTTTGCCGAAGCGGTTATCAAGCTCTTGTGAAACGGAAAGTCCGTATTCAAATAGTGTTTTTCCCATAGCCTCGCAAAATGGGGTAAAGGGAAGTGCGTGCCATTTTATTATGCCGTTCTCGATTGCCTTTGCCACCGAGCCGTCCGTATCTCTTTTGAGTGCCTCATTTATAAGCCACGAGCCGACTGTCCATATAAACGGCGTGTCGGTGTTTTCAAGCTCATAGCCTCTTTTGATAGCGTTCGGTATAAAGTGTTCAAGGTAATTTTTAACGACTGCTTCACCCATATCGCCAAAGCCGATATCAAGGTGCGTTTTAAAAACAATCAAAACCTCTTTTACGTTACTTTTCATTATTACTTTCTCCTGCTTTTTGAAAATTTTTAAATCCGATTCTGAAAAATGATACTATAATTGATATGATATTGAAGCTTTCGCAAAGAATACCGCCCTGCGAGGAAACGATGATATTATGTGCAAGTTGAAGCGGCGAGGCTACGGTAAGCTGAGTTACTCTGATAAGCTTACTGTTCTTTGTAAACATTGCAACGGTAAAGACGCAGTATGCCACTATCATAAGGATTGTTTGAATACCCTGATAGATAAAAAAGCCTGCAAGTATTGGAATAAAGAGGACAAGAGGTATTAAAACGTACCGTTTTTTGCCCGATACGTAGGGCGCGAGTGCCGAGCGGGTTACGCTCATTATACTGATAAGCACACCCGTCCAAGCCGTCAGCATAAGGTAGTTAATAAGGAAAAGTCCGCTGCCTACACATTGGCAAAGGAAGAATTTCTTTTCGTTTTTTATTTGAAACGACATTATTAAAAATGCCGCTCCGAGGTATCCTATCAGCTGTGCTATAATTTCGTACATAAGATTAAGTCCTTGACATACAGTGTTATTTTGTGATATAATTGAATTATCATAATTTAATTATACATTGGATTTTACTAAGGTGAAAGGAGCAAAATGTGATAATGGATAGCAAAAATGTGATGTTTTCCGCCGCCAAGATACCACCGTATTCTTATTTTGAGGTTGAAAGCACTCCGCACAGTATTCAAAGGATTTTTGAGATTTTTCATCAGACTGCCTCTGACGTTTCCTACTCTTCAAGGGGCGAGGACAGGCGTGATGAGGAGCATTGTATTTTTCATTTTACCTTAGCGGGTAAGGGCGAGGTAATTTATAACGGTCAGAGGTATACTGTCAGTGCCGGTCAGGGCTTTTTTAACATAATCAATGCAGCTGATTGTGGCTACGGGTATCCCGAGTGTGCCGATGAGCCGTGGGAGTTTATAGTTTTATGCTTTGACGGTGCGGGTGTGCGTGAGGTTGTGGGAGAGCTTTGTGAGTATCGAAGTATTTATGAGGTTGATGCTTATGATTTGACTACCCTTTGTCGGGAGGCTATCCGCAACGAGCAGGGAAGAATATCCGCTTTTCCACGTCTTATTTCGCTTATTTGCAGCTATGAAAGGGAGAGCGTTTCGCTTGTGGAGGATTTTGTACGTTACGTAACCTTGCACGTGGAGGAAAACCCCACCGTTTCAAGCGTTGCATCGGAGCTTGGGGTAACACGTGAGCATTTATCAAGGGTTTATTTACAAAATACAGGTAAAACTCCTGCTTTGTTTATCAAAGGTAAAAGGTATGAACGGCTTTGTGATTTTATTGCGTCGGGTATGGCATTTGATAAAATTGCGGAGCGTCTACGCTTTCCCTCTGTTTCGGGTATGTCGCTGTTTTTTAAGAAAATGAGCGGTATATCTCCAAGTGAATATCGAAAAAAAGGGTATCTCAAAATATAAAAAAAGACCGAGCATTGCTCGGTCTTTTTTATTGGAAATTCAGTTGATGGCTTTTATTTTGCCAACGGCAAAAAATACGCCGAAAACTATGATGTTTGCTACCGCAACGGTGGGGCCAATCGGGGTGGACACGGTTATAGAAAATAGGAGTCCGATTATAGCACACGCAACCGAAATGATAGCGGCGCATATCATTACCTTTTTGAAGGTTTTGAACACACGCATAGCCGAAAGCGCGGGAAAGGTGATGAGAGCGGAGATGAGCAGAGCGCCTACCATTTTCATTGAAATAACGATGACAATTCCCGTTACTACCGCAAGCAGGGTATTGTAAAGTCCCGTCTTTGTGCCTGTCGCCTGCGCAAAGCTCTCATCAAAGGTTACCGCAAATATCTTGTGGTAGAAAAACAGCATAAATAAGATGACTACAAGTGCAAGGACGGAGCAAATTATAACGTCGCTAAGGTTGGTGGATATAATACTTTGAGAGCCGAAAAGGGTAGTGCAAGCATCGCCTGCTATGCTTGAAGCGTTTTCGGGGAAAAGGCTCAGGGCAAGGTATCCGACGGCGAGTGCGCCTGCCGAAATCATAGCTATCGCGGCATCGCCTACAACTTTATTGCTTTTGACTCGGAGCAATAAGACCGCCGATAAAACGGTTACGGGGAGCGCAATATAGAACGGTGTGAGTCCTACTGCCGTTGCTATTGCGGTTGCGCCGAAGGCGGCGTGAGAAAGTCCGTCGCCTATCATTGAAAAGCGTTTGAGGACCAAGCTCACTCCGAGCAGCGCCGAGCAGAGCGAAACGAGAATTATTACCACCGTAGCGTATCGGACTACGGGGAAGGTTTTATAGTAAATTATGAGATTTTCAAGCATTTTAGTTGTCCTCCCCGTCTGCATCGGTGTCGCTCGGCGGAATTATTCCCGCACTGTTTCGTGCGACTCTTGGAACGGTATTTTGTCCCATTTGGTTAACTGTGGGTGCGATTGAATTGGTTTTTGAGGCTCTTTTGCGTGGTTGCGGGGGCTTAGGAGTGCTGGCTCTTGCAACCGTCATAAGAGGACTGAGCAGTGGGATACAGGTACAGCAGGTCGGGGCTTGGAGTGCCCGTCCGACGTCGCTTGTGAGGTAGTCCTCGGTTTTGCCGTAAAAAAGCGGTGTGTTTGCAAGGTGAAGTATATGTGTTGCGTAATTTACCGCCGCCGAGATATCGTGAGAAATCATTATAACGGTAAGTCCGTCCTTATTGAGCTTTTCTATTACGCCGTAAAGCTCGTTTGTTACTATCGGGTCGAGTCCCGATACCGGCTCGTCGAGTAAAAGAAGCTCACTTGAGGCGCAAAGCGCACGAGCAAGAAGCGCTCGTTGCTGCTGACCGCCTGAAAGCTCACGGTAGCAACGGTGTGCAAGGTCGCTTATGCCTAATTTTTCCATATTTTGCCTTGCGAGGTTTTTGTGTCCCCCTCTGAAAAACGGCAGACGTCCCGTCTTATTCAGGCAGCCTGACAGTACCACCTCATAAACTGAGGCGGGAAAATCTCTCTGCGCAAGTGTCTGTTGGGGAAGGTAGCCTATTTCGGTTTTTTTCAGCCCTTCAAGGTAGGAAACAGTGCCGCTATGCGCGGTCTTTAAGCCGAGCAGGGTTTTCATCAGTGTTGATTTGCCTGAGCCGTTTTCTCCGACTATACAAAGAAAATCACCTCGGTTAACTTCAATATTTATATCTTCAACAATTGTTTTTCCGTTATAGCCGAGGGCAAGGTTTTCGGTTTTTAAAAGTGCCATTTTCGGTGTCCTTTTTTATGTGAATTTTAGTCTTTAAATTTAATTTTTGCGTTTACGTGTGCCTTGAATTGGTTATGCAAGTGCGGTTTTTAGTACGTTCAGATTAGCCTTCATTGTGTCAAGATAGGTTATTCCGTCCCTGATTTCGGTAAGGGATACCGCCTGCATTGAGTTAAGGGTGAGTATTTGGCAGTTGTTTGCACCCGAAATGCTTTTTGCAAGTTGAGTGTCGGAGCCTTCGGTTACGATGAGATATTTTACGCCGCTATGCGTTACCGCATCGCTGAGTCTTACCACAGTATCAAAGCTTGCGCTGATTTCACTTGTGCAGCCGCTAAATGCCGCAAAGTAGCAAGAACCATAGTCGTTTGTGAGGTAAACGAAGGGAAAACGGTCTGCAAAAACGAGGGTTTTATGAGGAGAGCTTTCAAATGCCAAGGTGTATTCGCTATCTAAAACGGCGAGGGCGTCGGTGTAGTTTTTTGCGTTTTCGATGTATACGTGTGCGTTATTTTCGTCTTTTTCGGCGCAAATACTCGCAATTATTTCGGCTGATTTAATTGCGTTTTTTGGAGAGGTCCAGATATGCTCGTCGGCTGTGTGATTATGTCCGTCGTCAGTGCTATGCGTGTGGTCGTGCTGATTATGGTCGTGAGAGTGGTTTTGGTGGCAAAAATCACTATGTGTGTGCCCTTGGAGGTCCGCAAGCTTACCGTCTACGTAGTCGAGGAGTCTGATTACGGTTGCGTCGGTATTACCCGAGGCGCTGAGCGCCGCATCAACCCACGCATCGTCGGAAAGTCCACCGATACAAATGAAAATGTCCGCTTTCGATATCGCTTCGAGCGAGGCGGTGGTCGGGGTGTAATCGTGGATATCGCCGCCGCTGGTTTGCAAAACGGTTATTTTAGCCTTGCCGCCCGTTATGGCTCGAGCAAAGTCAAAGGGAATAAAGCTTGACGTAACGATGTTAAGCTCTCCCTCGCCCTCGCTATATGGAGCGGCTGTCGAACAGGACGTAAGGCAGAAAAAAAGAAGTGCAGCTATAATAAAAATAGTAAGCTTTCTCATCGGTTTGCCCTCCTTTGTTTAAGCTGACAAACTCTGCATAGTCCGTAGATTACCGTTTGTGTGGCACTGACGGTAAAGCCGTGATTTTCAAGAAAATGTCCCTGCATACGGTTGATAAAGCCGCAGTCTACACACTCGGTTTTATCACAATCAGTGCATTTAAGGTGGAAGTGTGTGTGGTGTTCTCCGTTGTAACGGTAAACTGCACTCTGTCCTCTTGCTCCGATGAATTTTGACACCGTTCCGTCGGCGGTAAACAGCTCAAGGGTGCGGTAAACCGTCGCCTTAGAAGCGCGTTTTTCATCGGTGGAAATGCCGTCTATTATTTCCTCTGCCGACATACAACGGTGAGAGTTTTGCTTTAAAAATTCAAGCAGGCTTTCACGTTGTTTCGTTTTATATCCGTGTTCCATAAATGTTTCCTTTGGGTAAAAATGATACTGAGTTTCAAATTCGAGGGATATTGTAACATATCGCAATGAATTTTTTTGCGATAAAGTGTTAATTTTTTATTAAATAAAATTGGGCGTCGTATTTTAATCGATTATGTGGGCGTGGTTTAATTTATTTTTAAAAATATTTTGTTTAAAATGCAATAAAAGCTAAAAAAACCTTTGTTTAATATGCGAATAACATTAATCGATGTTTGAAAAATACATTTCAATATTGAAAAAATACATTGAAAAACCTATATTATAATGATATAATGTGAATTACCAAATTGACATTTGCGAAACAATCGTGGGTGAACCGAATGCGCCTACGGGTATTCGTAAAAAATACGAAAGGATTGGTCATGGCATTATGAAGAAAATTCGGGTACTTATATTGTTGCTCGTAGTTCTCCTGCTTCCCTGCCTTATGTTCATTGCCTGTGGCGATGACGAGAACGCAACTAATTGCGACGAGGGACATACTTGGAGATTCGAGGACAGACCGCACAAGCAGAAGCTGATTGCTTCGGGAACTTGTACAACCCCTGAAATCAGAGAAAGGGAGTGTAAGGTCTGTGGCTTTACCGAGCAATATGAATCGAAAAAACCTACGGGACACCGTTACGATAGCACAAAGAAGATTTATCTTAACGATGCAACCTGTGAAACGAACGGACATTACGTTCTTCACTGCTACAAATACGATATTTGCGGACATACTGCGGATAAATATGAGGAGGTTCCCGGTACTGCAATCGGCCACACCTTCCTTCACTACATACCGACAAAGGATGATCCCACTATCGGTGAAGCGAAATGTGTTGACTGTGATAAGACTGAAACTAAGTTTCTGAGCATCAAGGCTGATATGGAGGGTGATAGGTCTCACCTCAGCTATGATGCTATTATGGTAAACACCGCAAAGGTAGAGAGTGCAAAGGATTATACAGGCTACAAGACCGTAGGTGATAACACCTATCTTGCGGTAACCAGACCTGCGCCCGGAACGTATTTGGGCGGAACGAATTTTGGTGTAACAATATCTCCTAACGTCTATGCGCTTGAGAATACCACCTATATTTTTGAGGCAGTTCTGTTCCTTAAGCAGTCAAGTTGCGACGTACAGATAGTCGGTAAAAAGTCTCAGCTTGGTCAGACTATGCCTTTTATTACCTACAATAAGGCTAACGGCACTATTGACGGTATTGCGGGCGCAGTTTACGGACTTACGGAAGACGATTATGAAAACGGAGTAAAGATTGCACTTCTTATCAATGATAAAGACCAGTGGTATCAGATTTACGTAAACGATGCGCTCGTAAGAAAGAGCATGACTGATGATTCCGAAAAAGCTGATATAGTTAAGGGGACAATTACTTATGGTGATGATTATAATTACTATGCAGGCTTTGCTCTCGGCGGATTTGAAATAATTGCTTTAGGTGATGCTGAAACTGAATTTGGTGTTGATGACATCAAAGTATATGCAGGCACAGCTCCAGAAGGCTACGATAAGGATAATGTATTAAATCAGTCGTATACTACCGTAACTCTTTCCACAGGTGAGCAGGTAAGCATTAAGCTTCCTGCAAAGGGTTGTGAGCACAATTTCGTTGGCGGCACTCCCGTTAGCCACGGTTGTGTAACTGCAGGATACACCGTTTTCACTTGTACCGAGTGTGGTGGACAGGAAATTCGTGATGAGGATGAACCCGTTGGACATACGTTCGATATTCACACCTCTTACGAGGCGGATTGCTTCAATCCCGGATACGACGTAAAGGAATGCTCTGTATGTCATGCTAAGGAGGCTGAACAGACTGCTCCTAAGCTTGAGCACAAGCACGGTGATGACGCTGAATACACCGAGCCTACCTGTGAGGACAATGCAATCACTAAGGGCGATTGTATTCACTGCGGTACTTATTTTGAGTTCGTTGACAAGGGTACTGCATACGGACACGAGCTTGGCGAGGGAGCAGTTGTAACCAATCCTACCTGTACAACCGACGGATATACCAGCGGCTTATGTAAACGCTGCGGCGAGGAATATACCGACGAAAATTCAATTGTTAAGGCATTCGGACACTATTCGCTTACTTATACAACCCATTCGGCTACCTGTGATACTGCGGGTTGCAAGGTTTATACCTGCGCTTCTTGCGGTGTTGAGCAAATCGAAGAGATTGCTGCTGAGCCTATTATCGGTCATAAGCTCTTTACAAAGATAGGTGAAAAGGACGGCAAAAAGTGGGTTACAAACTCTTGTGTAAACTGTGAGTACTCATTCTCGTTCGTACCTCTTGACAATCCGTTCCCGAGTTTCGGTGCTATGAAGGGAAATCTTGGCGATAAGCTTTTCAACTGGGCTTACGCGGTTGATGACCCGAATGCAAAGGTAATGGGGCAGGGCGGAGATTACAATACAGTTATAGCTAATACTGGGTGGAAAAACGTACAGTGGGATAACCTTGATAACCATACCGCAAGAATGCTTATGGCGTCCAGTGGTTCTGACGGACATAACGACTTTGCAGGACGTGCTGCAAACAATAGATACGGCCTTAAGGGTGAATCGATTATATTTGAAACAGACGTAAGACATCCTACGGAGGGCGAGCTTTCAGATCTTGGCGAAGGATTTGTTCCCGGCGGTACTATTCTTGGTTTCCGTAACGCAGGAACCGTTGTAAGAGTTGCTCCTGACGGAAAGGTTTATGTACGTAAGACAAGTGATACGGGTTATGGCGTAACCGGCGAAACGGTTGCTACAATCAGCGCAGATAAGTGGACCAAGATTGCTATTAAGATAGACTTTACTTATTGCAACTATACAGTTTATATCAATGGCGAAAAAAAGGCAGTTGTTGATATGCCAGAGGCTGAAGCAACAAAACAGGACGGTAAAAATGGCGGTACCGAAGGTATGCGTATCGGCGTTCAGGGAGCAAGAAACGGCAGTGGTGTTGGTGTTATTTACTACCGTAACATTTATGTATACGAAGGAGTTACTCCTGTAAATACCGTTGTCGAAAAGGCACCTACCGATAAGTTCGGCACAACCTTCAAAAACGATACCGATATCAATAAGTTTGATAAGAACGGATACCTTATCGATTTCAAGGGCGACCTTAAAATTAAAAATAAGGTAAACTTCAATGCAACTATTAAAAATGATAAGTTGGTTATTAATGCAGGCCCGAATACAAACTCGGTTGAGGATGCTGATACAGGCGCTTTTGATTCTTATATCGAAGGACCTCTCTCCGCATTTGACGGAATGGCATATACCGTAAAGCTTAACGTTAAATTTGATAAGACCACCGGCGAATATGACCTTATAAAGCTCGTTCGCTCAAATGCTACGGTATCCGAATCCTTAGTATATATTAAGGATAGAAAGCTTAACGCACTCGGCGGATACACCTATACGCTAGGCGAGGGCGAGGAGCTTGAAATCGTTGCTATTATAAGAGATGGCGTAGCAGGAAACAACTACGACCTCTATATTAACGGTATTGCAAGAGTTAAGGGTGAGTCCTTTGCAGATGGCGATTACGCAAATACTCTCGGTGCAGGAACCAGTATGATGCGTATGTTCTATATCCGCAACAATTCCTATGATATGAGTGTAACCGTAAGCGACATTGACGTTTACGATAAGGACGTTTCCCTTATTAAGGAATATGCGTTTGACGTAGAGGGCAACAAGACCGAACAAAGTAACTTCGTTATTCTTGAGGAGACTGTAAATGTTGAATATCTTGTTGCTCTTGGCAACGGTATTAAAATTGAGGATAAGGCTAACTTCCGCGCAAGTATTTCCGGAAGCGCACTTAACCTCGTATATGATAAGGACAACGTAAAGACACACTTCGGAGCTGATGATAAAGCGTTTGATTCCGCTCTTGCGCTTTCTCTTGCAGAGTACAAGGATCTTACTTTTGCTGCAAAGCTTAAATTTACACCTAACGCAACCACAGGCGCTTATGACGTATTTGCTATTGACCGCGACGATAAGAAGCAGTCTCTTGTATACGTTGAGGGCGGAACGCTTAAGGTGTTCAATTCTGGATATGAGCTTTCGCTTGAGCCCGAAGCAGACGCCGGTGATGATACTACGGAGGTTCAGACCGAAGAGGCCGATAGCCTTAAGGCAATTGAACTCGAAATCGTTATAAATGATGGAAGTAAGGGCGATACCTTCACTCTTTATGTAAACGGTAAAATAGCTGCTGCAAACGTATCCTTTAATGACACTGAGGTTGGAAACCTTGGTTCTGAAAGTGTTCTCCGTATGTTCCGCGTAACTAATGCGGATGCGGTTATGGACGTAACGCTTAACTCCTTTGAAATCTATACCATTCTCGAAGAAGCAGATTACTATGGTACTGCATTCCCGGTTTCAAAGGAAACCAACGTATTCTTCGATGGTACTACAAATATTGTTAAGGACCTTTGCGGCGACCTTAATATTGTTACTAAGCAGAACTTTACCGCAAAGCTTGACGTTAGTAAGCTATATCTTAATTATGTTCCGGGCTCTACAAGTGTTGACGGAGCAGAGGAGGGCTTCGATAGCCACATCTTTGCTGACATTAGTAAGTTTAACGGTACGTACACTGTAAATATAGAGGCAATTCTCTCAAATATTACGGGTAAAGACGGCGGTAAATACGACGTATTTAAGCTTGTTGGTGCTGATAAGAGCCTTGACGTAATTACTGTTGACGGCAATACTATTACTACCTACGGCGGTTGGAAAAGAACGTTTAACTTTAACGATACCGTAATCTTTGACATTGTTGTTAACGGTGGAAAGCTCAGCGTATACGTTGACGGTATTCTTATAGTTGACAGCGTTGCTATCGAGGGAGAATACACCTCCTTTAAGATGTTCAACGTAGTCGATGCTGAAAAGTCTATGAAGGTTGACGTAGTTGATATCAACGTATACGATAAGGAAGTAATTCCTCAGCACTACGTTGGTAAGCTCGCAAATCTTACTGAACCCGGCAGAATTGATAATGCACTCAGCTTTGACGGTACAGATAATCCTCTTGATTTTGTTCCTGCAAACTCTAAGGTAGCAGGCGGATTCTACTATGAAGAAATCTCCGGCAGCTATCTGCTTGCAGTTGCTCCCGCTGATATCAAGCCTATGGCAAACACCAATCTTGTTAAGATTAGTGCAAAGGATGGCAAGGCAGACGAGAACGGAGTATGGACTCTTAACGTAGGCGACTTTGCTACCAACGGCGTATATCCTCTTGAATTTTATCTTAAAAATATTGTTGGCGACATTAATAATGGCTATGATATTTCCAACTACTCTAAGGTTTCCGTAAGCTTCTTCGTAGATGACAAGACGAAAGGCTATGAGTTTGAAATCAAGCTTCGCGGTCAAACTGATCTTACCTTATTCAGCGGTACAAAGACTACCGGCTGGTACACTGTTGAGGTTGACCTTGCAAGTGCTCCTGATTACGTTTACGGAATTATGGTTGACTTCAAGGGCATTGATGATGTAGCTGAAATTGACGGCTTTAACTTCTATCTATACAATGTTGACTTGATTTGCGACAGTCGTGTAATGGATGAGATTGAGTATCTTTACAAGCCTGCTCTGAAGGCTGCTTGTGGCGAAAATCACACTTGGGAAACCAAGGTAGATGAAGAAGGAAATCCCGTTGTCAATGTTATTTTCAAAGAGGCAACCTGCGATCAGAATGGTTACAACTACAAGACCTGCACAAAGTGCTCTCACGTTGAAATTGAGTTCGTAAACGCTAAGGGACACACATTTGATAAGGTAATTGAGGATCAAACCGGAGTAGGCGTTCTTCCCGGATGTGAATCCGATGGCGTTGAGGCTTATGCTTGTAGCTGTGAGGGCTGCACCGCAACCACGATAAAGCCCCTTTACAAGACCGGACATAAGTTCGAAAAGCTTGAAAACGCTACCGCAGATGACGGATATCTTGCTCCTACCTGTGAGGAAGACGGATATGATGTTTACGTTTGCACCAACGAAAACTGCAACCACAAGGGCAAGAAGTTCATTCTTAAGACCTCTAAGCTTGGACACGCAAAGGCTGAGGGCGCTACCGAGACCGTAATTTCGGAGCTTGATTGCGATACCGACGGTGTTGTTGAAATCAGCGAGTGTGCTAACTGCGGCGAAAGCTATCAGGTAGTAACCGAGGCTATCGGACACGATTATAAGGAAATAACCGAATCTCCCGATTGCGTAACAGAAGGCAAAAAGTACAAAAAGTGCGAAACCTGCGGAGATATAGCAGATGAGGAAACTCTTGAGCCTCTTGGACACACTGCTCCTGCTAAGTACCTCCAGACTCCCGTAGCGGAAACCTGTCTTACCCCAAAAGGCTGGAAGTTCAGTTGTACTGTTTGCGACAAGGAAGGATTCATTGCTGACGACGAAGACGGACTCCCGCTTCCTCATGATTGGGGTGAGTGGATAACTCCTGATAATCCTGCTGAGGGTGTAACAGTTATTGAGAAAACCTGCGGAACTAACGGACATAAGGATAAGACCTGTGCTGAGTGTGGCGGACTCATTTCCGAGCTTGGAACCGACGCTGAGAAGGCTGAGTGCGTAATTCCTATGACCGGTGATCACGTTTGGGCAGACGATTGGACCAAATCTGATGACTTTGAGGACGGCGTAAAAGGTGAAAAGTGGCACAAATGTACCGGGCCTAAGTGTTCTTACACCAAGGAGGGCGATAAGCCTGAGGGTGCTGGAACTGAGGGTATCGTATTCGCTTACAACAACGTAAACGCTTACGTAATTGTTGGATACAACGGAACCGATACTGATACTGAAATCGTAATTCCCGCAATCTACAAGGGCAAGCCCGTAATAGTCGGTAACGGCTTTGCAGGCAACACAACTATTACAAAGGTAGAAATTGCTGACGGCGTTCTTATCAGCGACGGCGCATTTAAGAACTGCACAGCACTTGCTAAGGTTAAGCTCCCCGCTGACATTACTGCAATCCCTGTTGATGCATTTAGCGGATGTACCGCTCTTGAGAGCATCGAGCTTCCTGCAAGCTGCACCGTAATCAAGTTCGGTGCATTCTACGGATGTACTGCTCTTGACACCATTACTATTAATGGAACTCTTACCGAGCTTCAGATGTCTGCATTTGCCGAGTGTAATGCTCTTACTACTGTAAAGTATGTAAATCAGAACATTCCTGATGATGATAGAATCAATGATATCGGAAACGATGCGTTCCTGAACGCTGAGTGGACTGCTATCGAGGCAGAATAAAAACAATAACCAAAAGGCTATCTACGAAAGTAGGTAGCCTTTTGCACGGTTATTTGTAAAAAAATTTCTTTGCTTAAATTTATGTGAAATACCACTTGCAAATTTGCAAAGAAAATGTTATACTATTAAATAAGGATAAAAACGAAAGGAAAGTTATGGTCAGTATGGAAAAGAAGGGCGCATTTGAGCTTAAAAATGTAAGCGTTTACAAGGGTGGAGTGTTTGAAAATGCAGCTGTTTCTATTTCCGATGGCATTGTTTCCTTTGACGCTTCAACGACCACTGAAAAAGGCGGTTTATTTGTATTTCCCGGTTTTGCAGACGTTCACGTGCATCTGCGAGAGCCGGGTTTTTCTTATAAAGAAACGGTTGTGTCGGGAACACGCGCGGCGGCAAGAGGCGGATACGTTTCCGTTTGCCCTATGCCTAACCTTAATCCTGCTCCCGATAGCAAAAAAACGCTTGATGCCCAGCTTGATTTGATAGAAAAGGGCGCTTGTATTCACGTGCTTCCTTACGGTACGATAACCGAAGGTCGCAAGGGTGAGCGTCTTTCCGAAATGGCGGAAATGGCGGACTTTGTTGTAGGCTTTTCGGACGATGGAAGCGGTATTCAAACGGCAGAGCTGATGCGTGAGGCAATGCTTAAGGCAAAAAGCCTTGGCAAGATGATAGTTGCACACTGCGAGGATATGTCGCTGATTAAAAAGGGCGGCTGTATTCACGACGGAAAATTTGCCGCAGAGCACGGATTTATAGGCATAAGCTCTGAATCTGAGTGGAAGCAGGTCGAGCGCGACCTTGAACTTGTAAAAGAAACGGGTTGTGCTTACCACGTATGCCACATTTCCTGCAAGGAAACGGTTGAGCTTATCCGCAAAGCAAAGGCACAGGGGCTTGACGTTACCTGCGAAACGGGGCCGCACTATCTTGTTATGAGTGATAAGGATTTAAAGGACGAGGGTAGGTTTAAAATGAATCCGCCGCTTCGTGATGAAAGCGACAGACTTGCGCTCATTGAGGGTATTAAGGACGGTACGATTGATATGATTGCTACCGACCACGCTCCGCATTCGGCAGAGGAAAAGAGCAAGGGGCTTTCGGGCAGCGCTATGGGAATTGTCGGACTTGAAACGGCGTTTTCAGTCCTTTACACCGACCTTGTAAAGACGGGAATAATCACTCTTGAAAGGCTTGTAGAGCTTATGTCAATCGCACCCGCAAAGCGTTTTTCGCTGCCTGTGGGTTACGAAAAGGGTACTGCGTGTGTGTTCGACCTTGATGCAAAGTATACGGTAAATCCCGATGATTTCGTTTCACAGGGCAGAGCAACACCCTTTACGGGCAGAGAGCTTTACGGTGTTTGCAGGGCGACTATATTTAATGGACAAATAGTATATGAGGGATAAAATGGAAAAGAACGTATTTTTGAAAATCACTGAGAACGTAGCACTTACGGAAAACGTTTACCGTATGCGACTTGAGGGGGACTGCAGAGCGATAACCACCCCCGGTCAGTTTATAAATTTAAAGCTTGACGGCTTTTATCTTCGCCGTCCCATATCGGTTTTTGACTGCGGCGATGATTTTGTAACGATAATTTACAAGGTTGTCGGCGAGGGTACTGAGGCAATGGCTACGCTTGAGCTAGGAAAAGAGCTTGACGTACTCATTGGACTTGGTAACGGCTTTGACGTTGCACTTGCGGGTGAGAAGCCTGTTGTTATAGGTGGTGGCGTTGGTGTTCCGCCTATGTACAAGCTTGCAAAGGAGCTTATTGCTAAGGGCAAAAGGGTAACGGCTATCCTTGGCTTTAACACCGAAAAAGAAATTTTTGCCAAAAAGGATTTTGAGGATATAGGTTGCGAGGTGGTTATTACAACCGTTGACGGTAGCTACGGCGTTAAGGGTTTTGTAACCGATGCGCTTGATTTTGACTATACCTATACATATTGCTGCGGACCTCTCCCGATGTTAAAGGCGGTTTACAACAAGAGTAAAACGAGCGGTCAGTACTCCTTTGAGGAGCGTATGGGCTGTGGCTTTGGCGCTTGTATGGGTTGCACCTGCAAGACAAAGTACGGCAATAAGAGAATTTGCAAGGACGGTCCCGTTCTTGTTAAGGAAGAGATAATTTGGTAAGGGGGAAGCGATATGTTTGACACAAAGGTTGATTTGAGTGGGCTTGTGCTTGACAACCCCGTTATTCCCGCAAGTGGAACGTTTGGATTTGGTTACGAATTTACCGAGTTTTACGATATAAACTGTCTTGGCTCGATTTCCCTCAAGGGTACGACCAAGGACCCTCGCTTTGGCAACCCCACGCCGAGAATTGCCGAGTGCACCGAGGCGCTTATTAACAGTGTCGGACTGCAAAATCCCGGTGTTCACAAGGTAATTGACGAGGAGCTTCCGAAGCTTGCAAAGTGCTTTAACAAAAAGGCGATTGCTAATATAAGCGGATTTGGTGTTGACGAGTACGTCTATGCGTCCGAGCTTCTTGATAAAGAGGAGCAGATAGGACTGCTTGAAATTAACATAAGCTGTCCCAACGTTCACAACGGCGGTATGAGCTTTGGTACCGACCCCAAGAACGCCTACGAGGTTACAAAGGCGGTTAAGGCTGTAACCCAAAAGCCTGTTTACATAAAGCTTACGCCTAACGTTACCGACATTGTGTCTATTGCAAAGGCTTGTGAGGAAGCGGGAGCTGACGGTATCAGTATGATAAACACCCTGCTTGGAATGAGAATCGACCTTAAAACCGGCAAACCCGTTATTGCAAACAAGATGGGCGGTTTTTCGGGCAGAGCTATAAAGCCTGTGGCTATTCGTATGGTTTATCAGGTGTATGAGGCGGTTAAGATACCGATAATCGGTATGGGCGGTATCGCAAGAGCCGAGGACGTAATTGAAATGATGATGGCGGGTGCAACTGCCGTTCAGGTAGGTGCTGAAAACCTTGTTAACCCCTACGCCTGTCGCGATATTATAAACGATTTGCCAAGGGTTATGGAAAAATACGGAATTAAAAAATTAACAGATATAATAGGGAGGGCGCACTGATGGGAAAGGACGTAATTATTGCGTGCGATTTTGACAGCGCAGAAAAAACATTCGCATTTCTTGACAAGTTTACCGGCAGAAAGCCGTTTGTTAAGATAGGTATGGAGCTTTACTATGCCGAGGGACCGTCGATTGTAAAGGAAATCAAGGCAAGAGGACACAAGATATTCCTTGACCTTAAGCTTCACGATATTCCGAACACCGTTAAAAAGTCTATGGCGGTGCTTTCACGTCTTGACGTTGATATGACCAATCTTCACGCCGCAGGCACCAAGTCTATGATGGAGGCGGCTATCGAGGGACTTACCCGTCCCGACGGAAGCAGACCTATGCTTATTGCCGTAACTCAGCTTACCTCTAGCGACCAGCAGAGAATGGAGGACGACCTGCTCATAAACGAGCCTATTGACAAGGTTGTTATGCACTACGCTTCCTGCGCTAAGGACGCAGGACTTGACGGTGTTGTTTGCTCACCCCTTGAGGCTGAAAAGGTACACGCAACCTGCGGTAAAAATTTCGTTACCGTAACCCCCGGTGTACGTTTTGCCGACGGAGATATTGGCGACCAAAAGAGAGTTATGACTCCCGAGCAGGCAAAAATAATCGGTTCTGACTACATAGTTGTAGGACGTCCGATAACTGCGGCTCCCGACCCCGTTGCCGCTTACGAGCGTTGCGTTGCGGACTTCTGCGACTGAGTGCTTTAAAAGTTTTTGTCCAACTTTTTTCAAAAAGTTGGCGCAGTCAAGGGTGGTCGGGGAGCCCCGACAGGCATATATTTTATGTGGATAAAGTAAATACAAATATTTTTGTGAGGAAAGTTCTTTTGCTTACTTTTCTTACAAGAAAAGTGAGAAAGCGAGGATATAAAAATGGAACAGTACAAGAGAGAATTTATACAGTTTCTTGAGGGTGAGGGAGTACTGAAATTCGGCGACTTCACCGCAAAATCAGGAAGAAAAATACCTTATTTCGTAAATGCGGGTATGATAAAGACCGGTGCGGCAATCGCAACTCTCGGTGAGTTTTATGCAAAGGCGTATTTTGAAAAGCTCGGCAAAAAGCAGGCAGTTCTTTACGGCCCCGCTTACAAGGGAATCTCCCTTGCGGTTTCTGCCGCTGTAGCTCTTTCCAAGAGAGAGCTTAACGTTCCCTTCTTCTTCAACCGCAAGGAAGTGAAGGACCACGGCGAGGGCGGAGTTTT
>JAZOML010000015.1:0-6802 GCA_045653945.1 Eubacteriales bacterium | reverse complement strand
GCTCGCGTGAGTCTTTTATCGACACAGAACGTGTCGTTAGGCAAAGCCGAACGGGACGAAACCCTTACACTATATTAATTCAACAAAAGTTTTTGCCAAGCTTTTTTCAAAAAGCGAAAAAAACAAAAACGCCTAAAATTTACACCATACATCACGGATGCGTGGTAAGAGAAGTTTTTGTCCACTTTTTTCAAAAAGTGGGGAAAGCGGAGGGAAAAATGTCATATCCAAGACTTGCATTTGCACATCAAATACCTAAAAAAATTATGGACGGCGAGATTGTAAACGACCTTAAGCTCGACCTCGTGCTTTCGTCCGAAATAACTGATTTTTTGCTCTACGCCCCTGAACGCGACACACTGCTTGCGCGCCAAGAGGCGTTTAAAGCCCTGCTTTCCGATGATAACTCCGAGCAAAAGCTAAGTGAACTTAGCCTAGCTCTTTCCGATGCGGAAGCCCTGTATAAGGCTCTAACCACCGCCCAAAGCGAAAAAACGGCGGCACTCGTTTTCGTTAAGCTCTTTGACAAAATTGCATACTTTTGCTCACTTGCAAATACATTTAACGGATACGGCACACTCTTTTCAAGATTTTGCACAGCTGTAAATGAGCTTTCGTGTAGCGAAAAATTCATTTTGGCAACACAAAAATCTGCCGAAATCAACAAAAAAATCACCAACGCCTACACCGTATGCCTCAAAACCGACACCGAAAACCTCACCGCACAAAAGCCCGAGGGAATAGGTATAACCGCTTCGCTTCGAGCCTGCGCAAAGGAGCTCGGAATTGAAATAAACGAAAAAACTCCCACTCCGATAATACTCCAAAAGGGCATAGCTGACGCACTCGGCACACTCTACCCAGACTCCTGCGTTGAGGCGACGGAATTTCTCACCGAATACCGTACACTGATAACGGGCGACCTCTTTGACTACCTGCCCGAAATCAAGTTCTTTGCAAAAACCGTTTCCTTTACCAAAAAAGCAACCGAAAACGGACTTCCCTACTCCTTTCCCACACTTTCAGATAAAAAAATCATCGACCTTAAAAACGTATACGATATAACCCTGCTCAAAAAAGAAGGTACAAAAATTGTACCAAACGATGCACTCTTTACCGAAAACGAGCCGTTTTTCTACCTGACGGGTGCAAACGGTGGCGGTAAAACCACATACGTCCGAGCGCTCGGAGGCGCTGCCCTCCTATTCCTTGCAGGTATGCCCGTATTTTGCGAGGGCGGACAAGCATCTCTGCTCTCGGCAGTGTACGCACACTTCCCGCGCGATGAAAGATTTGAGGGTACGGGACGCTTCCTCGATGAGAAAAAACGCGTTGACGCTATCCTTGAAAAACAGGACGGTAACGCCCTTATCCTACTCAACGAAACCTTCGCCACAACGGGCGAGGAAAAAGCAATCGAGCAAACTGGAATACTGGCTGACACCATAAACTCCAGCGGAAACCTCGGTCTTTATATCACCCACCAGCACGACCTTTCAAAAACTACCATTCCCTTCCTTGGCGTTACGGTTGACGAGCAAAACAGTAACCGACGCACCTACAAAATCGAGAAAAAACGACTCCCTCCAAAATCCTTTGCAAAGGATATTCTTGAAAAATACCGACTCGATTCGGCATCACTGAAAATAAGATTTAAGGGTTAAAATTATGCAAAAAAAGATAAGCCTGCTCTACACCTCGGCAACTGCACCGAGGATTCACGAGCCAACAGTCAAAGCAATTTATAACTTGAATATAGATAGGATGACCGAGGCAGCCTGCGAAAACAAACGCCAAACGGAATACTTCCTTAATACCCTTTGCCGCACATCTACTTGCGCCGCCGACGCAAGCTACCGCGCCGAAATTTTGCAAGACTTTATAAAATACCCGAGCCTGCTGGATAGCCTTATCCAAATTTTCAAAGGCTATGAGGGACTCCCCGAGGAAACCGAGGAGCTACTTGCGGAAATCTTCCGCTACGGTGTGCCGGCATCAAGCTCCGGTATGCTCGACTGCGCCTACGAGGAGCTATACGTCAACGCCCACTACGCCCGCAACGTTATCGCATATTTTTCGGAAATTTCCGAGCTTCTCGATAGCTACGGGGTGCAAAGCTCGGGACTTTGCGAGATGAAACGGTTTTGTGTTAAAATGAACGAAAGCAAATGCGTAGCCGAAACCGAAAAGGCAGCCTCAAGCTTTAAAAGCGAACACCTTGACAGCTATAAATTCGTGCTTGACTGTCAGCTCGACGACGCTGTGCGTATATGCTCCTGCTCGATTGCCGAGGTGCTTGATAAGGACGCCAAGGAAAAGGTCAGCCTTCTTAAACGACTAAAAAATAAAGCCCCCGTAACAGTTCCTCTCGGTACGTCCTGTATAGATAACGCGCAAAACGCCGTTGCGACGGCAATAAGCGAGCTTTCGGGGATATTTTCCGATATAGCGGCGGCAGTTTATGACGTCTTTAAAGGAATAGGCGAGGAGCTCGCCTTCTATAAGGTCGCACTCTGCATCGAAAAAAGACTGACGGCAAACGGTATGCACTACTGCTTCCCCACAGTGCTTGAAGCCGAGGAGGATACCCTAAGCGCAACCGAAATCTACGATATGCTACTCCTGAACGAGGGCAAAAATAAGGCTAACATCGTAACAAACGACGTTTCACTTCATAAAAGCATACTCGCAAGAGGCGATAATAACTGCGGTAAAACCTCTTTTTTGCGAGCACTCGGTACAGCAGTCCTCTTTGCGCAAAACGGACTCTTCGTATGCGCAAAGGAAATGAAAACAAGCATACGCAAAGCGCTTTTTACACACTTCTCGTCCGCCGAGGACGACTTTTGCGAAACCGATGCGGCAGGACGCTTTGAGGGTGAGGTTAAGGAAATCGCCGCAATAATGGACTCAATCGAGCCCCACTCCCTCGTGCTTCTTAACGAAACCTTCCAAACCACCGCCTACCGCGAGGGCGCACAAGGTATGAAGGAAATTCTGCAAATCTTTCCCGATATTAAATGCAAATACGTATTCGTTACACATATGTCGGCAATCTTTGAAATCTTCCCAAAGGACGAGGCAACCGTCCTCACCGCTAAGGGATATAAGCTTTTGGGGGAGTAACGTTTTATGAGTGAAATTAATTTAGACGCACAGGTAAACGGACACCTACTTGCCTACCTTGGCGACGCACAAATGGAGCTGCTCGTCCGCAAACGCCTAATCTTAAAGGGCGGACGGCTCGGCGACCTCAATAAGCAAACCGATGCGCTCGTTTGCGCTAAGGCTCAAGTGCAGGCTCTCGAAAAATTAATGCCCCTCTTTACTGAGGACGAACTTGCCGCCTTCAAGCGCGGCAAAAATGCACACACGAACTCCGTTCCAAAAAGCGTAACTATGCTCGAATACCGCAAGGCAACAGGACTTGAAGCCGTTTTTGGCTACCTCACCCTTGTCGGCGACACTGCAAGAATGGAATATCTGATAGATGCGGCGTACGGTGATTTTTTCCACCTTTCTTGACCCTACTTTTCTTGAAAGAAAAGTAGGCAAAAGAACTTCTCTTACCACGCCACCATGTTGTGTGGTGGAAATTTTACACCAAATCAATTATATGCCCGTCGGTGCTTACCGACCTTTCTTCAGAAATCGGGGAAAAAGAAAAATAAAATATACACTAAATTCATAAATTTGGTATATAATAGATAATTGAAAAAATAATTAAACCGAAAGGAATTTTAAAACTATGGCACAGCTCAAAAAATTAAGCAACTTCGGGGGAGTTGAAGGCCCTCTCGTAACAATCGTTATGGACGGTGTAGGAATTGCTCCCGAAAACGAGGGAAACGCAGTTTACCTCGCATCCACTCCCACACTCGATAGACTTATGAAGGACTACCCAATGGTATCCCTCAAGGCTCACGGCACCGCAGTAGGACTTCCCTCTGACGACGATATGGGTAACTCCGAGGTCGGACACAACGCACTTGGTGCAGGTCAGGTATTTGCTCAGGGTGCAAAGCTTGTTTCAAACTCCATCGAGAGCGGAAAGATTTTCGCATCTGATACTTGGAAGAGCCTTGTTGACAACTGCAAAAACGGAACTCTCCACTTCATCGGACTTTTCTCCGACGGTAACGTTCACTCCCACATCGACCACTTGAACGCTATGCTCGTACAAGCTAAAAAGGACGGCGTTAAGCGTGTAAGAATTCATATTCTTCTCGACGGACGCGACGTAGGTGAAACCTCGGCGCTTGATTACGTTCTTCCCTTTGAGCAGTTTATTGCCGACCTCCGTGATGCAAATTACGATATCAAAATCGCATCGGGCGGCGGAAGAATGCAGGTAACTATGGATAGATACGAGGCTAACTGGTCTATGGTTGAAACAGGCTGGAACACTCACGTTCTCGGAAACGGCAGACAGTTCGCATCTGCCGAGGATGCTATCACAACCTACCGAAACGAAACAAAGGTAATCGACCAGGACCTTCCCCCCTTCGTTATTGCGGAGGACGGCAAACCCGTAGGTACTGTGCAGGACGGCGACAGCGTCGTATTCTTTAACTTCAGAGGCGACAGAGCTATCGAGATTTCCAAGACCTTTGAAGCAGGCGAGGACTTTGATAAATTTGACCGTGTTCGTGTTCCCAAGGTATTCTATGCAGGTATGCTTGAATACGACGGCGACCTTCATATCCCCTCTCACTTCCTCGTAAATCCCCCCGAAATCAGCAACACGATGAGCGAATACCTCGTAAACGCAGGCGTAAATCAGTTCGCACTCTCCGAAACCCAAAAGTACGGACACGTAACCTACTTCTGGAACGGCAACCGCTCGGGAAAATTCAGTGAAGAGCTTGAAACCTATATGGAAATCCCCTCCGACGTCGTTCCCTTTGAGCAAAGACCTTGGATGAAATGCGCCGAAATCACCGATGCTCTTATAGAGGCAATTCAGTCGGGCAAATATAAGTATATCCGCGTAAACTTCCCCAACGGCGATATGGTTGGACACACGGGAAGCCTCGCAGCTACCAAAATCAGTATGGAAGCTCTTGACCTTCAGCTCGCAAGAATACTCCCCGTAATCGATGCGGCAAAGGGTGCGGCTATCATCACCGCTGACCACGGTAACGCTGACGAAATGTATGAGCTTGATAAAAAAACTAAAGCTCCCAAGGTAGGCAAGGCAAAAACCAGCCACACACTAAACCCCGTTCCGATGATTATCTACGATAACTTCACCGCAGATAAATACGAGGTAGTAAAGGACGGTCAGTACGGTCTTTCCAACGTTGCGGCTACCACCGTTAATATGCTCGGCTACGAAGCACCCGATATGTGGGATAAATCCGTTATAGACGTAAAGTAAAATAAAAAATCGAGGGGCGGCGACCAAAACGCCCCTCAATTTAATAATAATAAGGAAATATCGGATATGAGATTAAATCTCTTACTTTATAAGCTTGAAAATAAAATCAAACGCATAGCAATAGAACGCCTGATGACAATAATCACCGTATGTATGGCGATAGTTTTTGCAGGCGACTTTATAGTCGGTATGCTCTCAAGAGAAGCAACACTGTCGCTCAACTACTACCTGCACTTTGACCGCAACCTAATCTTTAGCGGTCAGATTTGGCGCGTTCTTTCATTTATCATAGCATACCCCGAAGCAGGCAACCCACTCTTTACCGCACTCGCCCTCTACTTCTTTTGGTGGATAGGCACGTCGATAGAAGGATATTGGGGCAAGGCAAAATTTAACCTCTACTACCTCATCGGCATCATTTTAAGCATAGCATCAGGCTTTATTACGGGATACGTTACTAATGTTTTTCTTAACCTTAGCCTTTTCCTTGCCTTTGCTACCACCTTCCCCGAGCAAAGAGTACTACTCTTCTTTTTCTTCCCTATAAAGGTAAAATGGCTCGGACTCGCTGAGGGAGCACTTATGCTCTACTATCTGCTAATTGCTATAATCTGGGGCGACTTTTCAACTATCGCATCAATCCTTGCAGCTATCATAACATATCTTATATTCTTTGGCTACAACCTTATAAACCTAATCAAACGTGCGTACAGCGACTACAAATATCGCAAAAACGGCTGGCACTAAATCTCACACTTTTTCTTACCACGCCGCTGTGGTGTGTAAGGTTTACGCTTTGTTTTTCCCGCTTTTTGAAAAAAGCTTGGCAAAAACTTCTTTTACCACGCCACCGTGTTATGCGGTGTAAAGTTTTCAGTTTTTTAAGATTAGCGAAAAGCCACATCTATTCGCCGCTACGCAGCTACCTTTGAAAAGTCAAAAGGACTCAAAAGAGTAAACTCTTTCCGTCCGTTTTGACTATCAAAGGCATTGTCAAGCTCAACCGAGCTTGTCAATGGATGAGGCTTGCAAGCAATATCCAACAAACAAACTAATTCGGGCAACGAGCAATCTAAAATTAGCTACAAGCACAACACTAAGTAAACCTAAGATAAATTCACTGCATTTGAATAATATCGGTCGGGAGCGCCCGACAGCGATATATTGCTCAAATCCTTTCAATCGCACTAATTACAACAATATGTAATCTCTAAATAATTACTTTAAATTAGAACAGTTTCGT
Source organism: Eubacteriales bacterium (assembly GCA_045653945.1). GTDB lineage: Bacteria > Bacillota > Clostridia > Oscillospirales > CAG-272 > SIG673. The sequence continues at coordinate 179 of JAZOML010000015.1, read as the reverse complement.
CAGCAACGGAGTTGCAGTGATGTGTAGATAAAAAGACAGAGAGAGCTTGCTCGCGTGAGTCTTTTATCGACACAGAACGTGTCGTTAGGCAAAGCCGAACGGGACGAAACCCTTACACTATATTAATTCAACAAAAGTTTTTGCCAAGCTTTTTTCAAAAAGCGAAAAAAACAAAAACG
>JAZOML010000014.1:0-7891 GCA_045653945.1 Eubacteriales bacterium | reverse complement strand
TTATGCACGCCGCCAGCGTTCATCCTGAGCCAGGATCAAACTCTCGATAAAAAAGTTTATATCTTAGCTATTTACTTATTACTGTTCTCATTTAGGAATTGTCGAGATTTCTTGGTTATCTATACTTCTATAAATATACCTTGTTCAATCTTTGTACTCTCTTCTCGTTGTTCAATTTTCAAGGATCATTTCGCTCCCTCACGACTTCCCTCGTTTCGGGCGCTTTCTTATTATATCACCCGTCAAATGAAAAGTCAACACTTTTTTTTCATTTTTTCCACTTTTGTATAAAATTACAACAAAATTTATTTTATAACTCACCAGCTTGTCTATTTTAACTAATATTTTTTATCAAATTAACACTTTCGCCTTGCAATTATATCTTGAATTTTAATATTATATATGTTATAATTATCACAGTAACACACCCCTATCGGAGGTATATATAATATAATGAAGCGATTTTTCTCACTTTTTCTTACTCTGTTTTTGGTACTTTCTCTTGCGCCGATATCAGTTTTTGCGGCAACTCCAACGCTCACAAGCAAAATAGACTTACCTTATATCAACGATAATGTATTCGGTCTGGGCTACGAATGGGATAACCTCTACTGCACCCTAAAGCTCAACGGAATAAATCTTGAAACATCAGAACAGTTCGGCATCAAGCTCCCCACAGATTCCACCATAGAGCTTAACGGCGACAACTACATTAAGGCTTCAAAATACGCTCTTTACTGCCTTGGCGCTATCACCTTTACCGGAACCGGAACACTTACACTCGTCGCCGAAACAGGGATTGCGTGTTTCCAAACAGTGGTGCGAGATAACATTACCTTTCGTTCCGGAAATATCACAATAAACGCAAATTCACAGGGAATTTACTCCGAGCATTCTCCGATAATATTTTCAGGCGCTCATATTACAGTAAACGCAGGCGAAAGCTCAATTTACGGACGCGATATAAAATTCGTAGCAGGCAGCGCCACCCTTAATGCTCCTATAATTTCCAAAAGCACTGTTACAATTTCAAACTCAGACGTCAGCATAAACGCAAACAAAAGTGCCATATCCTCTGCAAACAAGGTTACGTTTACAGACGTAACTCTTTCAGTCGGCGCAAATGCTTCCACACTTGCAGAAGCGAAGGACTATAACGGGGAATACGCAATTAAAACAGTAGGCAACAAAAAAAGCACCTCAAAAAGCTTTCTTTTCGGGGAGGGCGTACCAGCTTTTGTAGACTACCTCGTAATAACAGCGGTTATCCTTGGGCTTACCGCTATAATAACAGTGCCTATTATAATAAATAGGAAGAAAACAAAAAAACTAATTGAAATGTCAGAACTAAATAAAAGCAAAAAACAAAAAAATAACACAAAATAAAAGGGGAAATTTTAAAATGAACAGTTTTGGAATTCAACTTTACAGTCTTCGCGACGCAACCGAAAATGACTTTGAAGGAACACTCAAAAAGGTTGCCGAGATGGGATATAAAATGGTAGAAAGTGCAGGCTTTTTTGGGTACTCTGCCGAGCAGGTCAAGGCTATGCTTGACAAGTACGGACTGACAATTTGCTCAACTCATACGTCAATAAACCTGCTTGATGAGGATTTTGATGCGATTATAGATTATCATAAAGCGCTCGGATGCACGAGCCTTATAATTCCTTGGGCGCCCTTTAACACCAAGACCGCACTTGATACACTTATCGACAAAATCAACGTTTGGCAACCAAAAGCAAAAGCGGCAGGAATTGAAATGCACTACCATAACCACCACTCGGAATTTATACCTAACGAGGACGGTCTTATAGCAATCGAGGAACTTGCAAAAAGAACCGAAATCGGTCTTGAAATCGATACGTATTGGGCTTACGTTGCAGGTGAAAACCCTCTTGAGGTGCTCGAAAAATACAATGATAGAATTAAATTTATCCATTTAAAGGACGGCACAAAGGACAAGCAGGGCAAATCGCTTGGTCAGGGTACTGCTCCCGTTCTCGCGGTCCTCAAAAAAGCCGAGAAAATGGGCAAAATTATCGTAGTTGAAAGCGAAGGACTCGACCCCACAGGCATTGAAGAGGTCGGCAGATGTATGGACTTCCTTAAAGCAAATCAGTAATATATACTTAAAAATAGCAGACCTTAAAGGTCTGCTATTTTTATTTTAAACGCCCTAAATTATATATTTCCTTATTCTTTTTCATAGCATAACTATACGTTTTATACGCTCCACCATATTCCCGATTTACATACGAAACCAATATATCGCATTTATCCACCATATACCTGTTTCTATATATAATCGCAAATTTAGGCAACACCCTTTCAAGGTCAGGATATATAATTTCATCGCATTTATCCGCAATATAATCGATATGGCTCCTTTGATATTCCAAGCTAATATAAGGAGTAACAAAAATCAACCTCGCATTTCCGTGTTGTTCCTTATATTTACGGCAACAACTCAAAACAAAACTATCAAAGCTTCCGTCCGCACCAAAATAAAATTCAACGTCCTGTCCTGAAATCCTGTTTTCCAAATATTCAAGCAACCTAGCTTCATCATCCTTGCAATAACTGAACTTTCCGTGTCCGCAAAAGGTTATTCTCATTATATCACCTCACATTATGTAGTTTTACCTACATATTATACCACATACATTTAAAATAATCAAGCATATTATGTAGGCATACCTTCTTATAATTCTGTGTAGTTATTGCTACAATATATGTAGTTACGACTACGGAGTTAAATCTACTTAAAGGAGGGTGTTACCTTGACGGTCAATGATGCGGTAGTAAAAAGAATATCTGAATTACTTAAAGAAAAGGGTATGACGCAATACAGACTTGAGCAAAACTCAGGAATACAGCACGGCAGTATGCAGTGTATAATGAACGGACGCAATAAAAACGTTACGCTCGGAACTATCATTTTGATTTCGCGGGGCTTTGGCATAACACCCGATGAATTTTTAAAGGATGATATTTTCTTGTCCGACGAGCTTGAACTCGAAAAACCGTAAAAACATAAAAAGAGCAGATTTTTAAAATCTGCTCTTTATTTTTTGTTTTCACTTTTTTCAAAAAACCTTACGGAGTAATTCTTTTACACCGAGGCCACTCAAAAAAACAGTTTTAAATTTACACAAAAGCTATGGCTTCGGTGTAAAAGAAGTTCTTTGCCGAGGCTTTCTTTCAAGAAAGCCGAAAAATCAAAAATAAAGCGGATGCTTTTTAACAAGCTCGGTTACCTGCTCACGAATATAGTCAGCCTTTGTGTCAAACTCGGTAGCGGTCATCTTAATAAGCTTACCGATAACCTTCATATCATCCTCCTTGAAGCCGCGAGAGGTTACAGCGGGAGTACCTATTCTTACGCCGCTGGTAACAAAGGGCTTCTCAGGGTCGTTGGGGATAGCGTTCTTGTTAACAGTAATGTAAACCTCATCAAGCTGCTTTTCAAGAGCCTTACCGGTTATACCAACCTTGCGAAGGTCAACAAGCATAAGGTGGTTGTCGGTTCCGCCCGAAACAAGGTCAAAGCCCTCGTCAAGAAGGGTGGAAGCAAGAGCCTGAGCGTTCTTTATAATCTGTCCCTGATACTCCTTAAATTCAGGCTTGAGAGCCTCGCCAAAGCAAACTGCCTTACCTGCAATAACGTGCATAAGAGGACCGCCCTGAATACCGGGGAATATGGACTTGTTTATAGCCTTTGCAATCTCCTCGTTGTTGGTGAGGATAAGACCGCCACGAGGTCCACGAAGAGTCTTGTGGGTGGTGGTTGTTACAACGTCAGCATACGGAACGGGCGAGGGGTGAAGTCCTGCAGCAACAAGTCCCGCAATGTGAGCCATATCTACCATAAGGTATGCGCCAACGCTCTTTGCAATCTCAGAAAGACGCTTAAAATCTATAATTCTCGGATATGCGGAAGCACCTGCAACGATAAGCTTGGGCTTACACTCCTTTGCGCTCTTTTCAACCATATCGTAGTCGATTACGTTGGTATCGTCGGTTACGCCGTAAGCAACGAAATTATAGTACTTACCCGAAATATTAACGGGAGAGCCGTGTGTAAGATGTCCACCGTGTGCAAGGTTCATACCCATAACGGTATCACCGGGGTTAAGAAGTGCGAAGTAAACCGCAGTATTAGCCTGAGCGCCGCTGTGTGCCTGAACGTTTGCGTACTCTGCACCGAAGAGCTTCTTTGCTCTCTCAATAGCGTAATTTTCTACAACGTCTACACACTCGCAGCCACCGTAGTAACGTTTCGCAGGGTAACCCTCTGCGTATTTGTTGGTGAGAACCGAGCCTACTGCCGCCATAACTGCGGGAGATACAAAGTTCTCAGACGCTATAAGCTCAATTCCTCTCTGCTGACGTGCGCACTCAGCCTTAATTGCCTCTCCAACCTCAGGGTCGAAGCTTGAAAGAAAATCCATATTTTCTTTTACCATTTTGTGTTTCCTCCGTTTTATACTATTTGTTTTAATTATTTATCGTATACGTTGTTCCCTCACGGGTGTCCTTTAAGATAATTCCCTTTTCGGCAAGCTCGTTTCTTATGCGGTCTGCCTCAGCAAAGTTCTTTTCCTTCTTTGCGGCAACACGCTGAGCAATCTGTTCTTCAATATATTTAATAAGCTCGTCGTCATTATTTTCTTCCTTGACGTAGCCCATAAGAGTACAAAGCTCGTCAAGAAGCGCAAGTGCCGCCTCGGCAGAGCCTACGCTTACGCCGTCCTTTATCCACTGGAACACGTCGCTTACAAGTTCGAATATAGTCGCAGTACCGTCGGCAGTGTTAAAGTCATCGTCCATAACGGTAATAAACTTTTCCTTATGAGCATCAAGCTTTGCCTTAATCTCAGCAGAAATTTCACCGACGGGGGCGTTCTTTATATAGAATTTAAGGCTTTCGTTTGCATTAAAAATTCTCTCAAGTGAGCTCTTTGCCGCCGCAAGAGTGTCAGCGGAAAAGTTAACGGGGGTACGGTAATGCGCCGAGAGCAGGAAGAAGCGTATCGGCAGGTAGCCGAATTTCTCAGCCGCATCTCTTACAGTGAAAAAGTTGCCAAGAGATTTTGACATCTTCTGATTATCAACGTTTATATAGCCGTTGTGCATCCAATACCTTACAAACGGCTTACCGGAGCAGCACTCGGACTGTGCAATCTCGTTTTCGTGGTGGGGGAAGGTAAGGTCCTGACCGCCGCAGTGAATATCAATGCTCTCACCAAGGTAACGGCGGCTCATTGCACTGCACTCAATATGCCAACCCGGGCGTCCCTTACCAAAGGGCGACTCCCAAAAAGGCTCGCCGGGCTTTACCGTTTTCCAAAGAGCAAAATCAAGCGGGTCTTCCTTGCCATCGTCAACGTCAATTCTTGCCCCCGATTCAAGGTCGTCTATGTTGGTATGCGAAAGCTTACCGTAGTCCTTGCAGCTACGGGTACGGAAGTAAACTCCGTCAGCCGTCTTATATGCGTGTCCTTTATTAACGAGAGTTGTGATTATATCAACAATACCGTCCATATTGTCGGTTGCGTGGGGATGGAAGGTCGCAGGCTCGATACCGAGTCCCTTTGCATCTTTAAAATATTCCTCGATATATCTTGCAGCAATTTCCTTTACGGTAGTACCCTCTTCGTTTGCCTTCTTTATCATCTTGTCGTCGATGTCAGTGAAGTTTTGAACAAAGGTTACGTCGTACCCTCTATAACGCAGGTAGCGGCGGAACATATCGAATACAACGAAGCATCGTGCATTACCTATATGGAAAAAATTATATACGGTAGGACCGCAGGCGTACATCTTGATTTTGCCTTCTTCAAGAGGAATAAGCTCCTCCTTAGTTCTTGTTTGTGTGTTAAAAACCTTCATTTATTCGGTATCTCCTTCTGCCTCGGTGTCCGCAGATTCCTCGGCGAAATCTTCAAAAAATTCATCCTCTTCATCACAGCTCTTGCCGACTAATTTTTCAAGCTCGGCAATTCTATCGCTCATTTTCTTAAGCTCCTGCGTAACTGGGTCGGGAATGTGTATTTGGTCGAGGTCCTGAGCAACTCTATGCTCACCCCTCTTTACCACCTTTGCAGGTATGCCAACCGCCGTACAGTCGGGCGGAATTTCCTTCAAAACAACGGCGTTTGCCGCAACCTTGGAGTTATCTCCAACCTTGAACGGCCCAAGTACCTTTGAGCCTGCTCCGCACATTACGTTGTTGCCAAGCGTGGGGTGTCGCTTTCCCGTATCCTTACCCGTACCGCCGAGGGTAACTCCCTGATAAAGCGTACAGTTATCGCCGATTTCAGTGGTTTCACCGATAACAACTCCGCTTCCGTGGTCAATAAAAAGTCCCTTTCCGATAGTAGCGCCGGGATGTATCTCAATACCCGTCAAAAATCTTGCGCCTTGGCTTACTATACGCGCGCCAAGATAGTGCTTTTTCTTGTAGAGCGCGTGCGAAAGTCGGTACGCAAGCACTGCGTGGAGTCCCGAATACGTAAGCAGGACCTCAAGTGTGCTCTTTGCCGCAGGGTCGCGCTCCTTTATGACGTTTATATCGTCCTTTATCTCCTTTAAACAACACTTGAAGGAGTCCTTTATTTTGCATATTCTTTTTTTGACGTTTTTGCCCATTAAAAGCTCCTCCTTTTAGTATCAAGAATAATTTTAAAAAAACTTTTCATAATATTATATCATATATATAAATTTTTTTCAAGGGCTTTTTATCATTTTCAAAAAATTATGCAACAGGTTAAGGTTTCCTGTTGACAAAACGGCATTTTTGGTATAAAATATAAATAAGCAAAATAAAGTTCATTAGCCCAAAGTGGCAGACAGGAGATACACAAAATGGCAAAAGATAATAAGAACACCCCCGAAAACGAAGAGCGTGAGGTATTCCTCCTCACCGACGAAACAGGTAAGGAAAGCCAATTCGAGCTCATCGCCGAGGCTGAAATGGACGGCGCTCTCTACTACGCTATGGTTCCGATTGAAGAAGGTAACGAGGAGTACGTAATCCTTAAGGTTGTTACCGACGAAAACGGCGAGGATATGCTCGAAAGCGTTGACGATGACGACGAATTCGATAAAATCGCCGACATCTTCGACGATATGTTTATGGACACCGACTACGACTAACAAGGCGAGCGCACGACACCGAATACGGCTTCGCCCAAGACATATTTATTTCAGCATTTCCCCTTAACTTGTGCAAACATTGGCTAAATTGATTTTTTAGCAAGAGCTCGGAATATTTCGTCTTTTGCACACGCAAAAGCTTGGTCGCCGACCAAGAGAAATATTCGGTGTGGCACAGTCTATGTTAGCACCAATGCCTATGTAAAATTACACCTAAACTTTGGAATATTTCGTCTTTTGCACACGCAAAAGCTTGGTCGATGACCAAGAGAAATATTCAAGTTGGCACAACCTATGTTTGCACTTTGTACATGTGCCATACGGCCTGCTACGTGCGTGATACGCAATATATGTGGAACCTACGATTTTTTAAAGGAGTCCGAGTTCGGACGTGGGAGTGCAGACCTCCTTTCCCTTTTGGGAAAGACGTTGGTAGCCCAAAGCGTTTGACAGGACACCGCCTTGCTTTTGCAGGGTTTTCAATATTTTCGTACACGGCGCGGCGGGTTATTTTAGTAGAAAACGGACACAAGATGTGTCCGTTTTTCATTTTCAATCGCACCCGTAACACCCCAAACGTCATTTTAGACAAATTTTACCAATTATTATAGCAATTCCCTACAAAGCAATATTTTATAGCAAAAATGCTTTAATTTATAATATTATATTGTAAATATTTTATTTATTTAATATATGTACTTGACAAATATAACAAATTCGTGTAAAATAC
>JAZOML010000013.1:0-23225 GCA_045653945.1 Eubacteriales bacterium | reverse complement strand
CTTATGTTGGTTGGAGCGTGCGCGGGAAGCACTGGCGGCGGTATTAAGGTATCAAGAATTATAATCTTCTTTAAAAGTGTAGCGAAAGAATTCAGATATATGCTACATCCAAAGCAGATAAAGAAGGTTTCCGTCGATGCTCGTCCTGTAGAAAGCAACACTGTTCGTTCCGTATGCGTATATTTAATATGCTACGTAATTATTTTGGTGGCTTCGCTTATTTTACTGTCATTTGAAAACTGTGGCTTTGAAACAAGCTTTTCTGCTGTTATGGCGTGTTTTAACAATATTGGTCCCGGTCTTGCAAAGGTTGGCCCAGCCGCAAATTTCGCATGGCTTTCCGACTTTTCAAAAATTGTACTTTCCTTTGATATGCTTGCAGGCAGACTTGAGCTAATACCAATGCTGCTATTATTCCACCCTGCTACCTGGAAAAAAAATTAAATACACAAAAACGGTTGAGCTGAGCTCAACCGTTTTTGTTATCAAACTTTTCTTTTACTATTTGTGCAAGACTTTGCGAATCCATTTTATACTGTTTGTGCAAATACTCAATACTTGCGTGAGTTGGAAAGTTCTCATCAAGAGCAATTATTTCAATCTTTGGCAAATTAATTCCAAGACAAACAGCCTCTGCAACAATATGCTCAGATACACCGCCGCTTTTAATCTGTTCTTCGACGAACAGTATCATTTCGGCGTACCTGCATATATCAAAAATTTGTGGTTTATTAAGAGGTTTTACCTTTTTAATTCCGATAACAGTAACCTCATATTCCTCTTTAAGAAGCTGAGCTGCCCAATATGCATTTGCAACCGTTCTTCCATAGCTGATGATTGCAATTTTTTTGCCGTTACCGTATTTTGCGTATCTTATATCCCCTTGATCGACAAATGCACTTCTGTCGTATTCTATTTCATATCCCTTGTGATATCGTATCGCACACGGCTTATTAATGAGGAGCGACTGAGAAAGCGCCTCGCTTAAATCCGCATAGTTTTCGGGTGTATAAACGGTAAATCCCGGAATTTGAATTAATGCTCCAAGGTCAAATACGCCTTGGTGTGTGATACCGTCGTTTGGAACAAATCCGGCTCTGTCAATCGCAAAAACAACGGGCAATTCTTGCATAGCAACGTCGTGAATAACCTGATCATAGCCTCTTTGCAAAAAGCACGAATATAGTGCAACAATGGGCTTTTTACCTGCCGCAGCAAGTCCAGCAGCAAAGGTAACTGCGTGTTCCTCAGCTATACCGACGTCAAAAAATCTATTATCAAACTTTTCTTTAAATCCTGTAAGTCCTGTCCCATCACACATTGCAGCGGATATGGCAACTATTCTTTCGTCTTTTTGAGCAAGTTTTTCCAGATTCTTACCAAAACACTGTGAAAAACCCGAAAATTCGTTATCTGTAAGACTGGGGTTATCAGATATTACACCGACCTCTTTATCAAATTTAGAAACAGAATGGTAAAGCTCAGGCTTTTCCTCAGCAAATTTATATCCCTTCCCCTTTTGCGTACAAACGTGTACGATTACAGGAGCTTCAAGATATTTTGCTTCCTTTAAAACTGCCTCAAGCTTTTTCTGATCATGACCATTAACAGGTCCCATATAATCAATTCCAAGATTTTCAAAGAAGGTTGTTTTAACAAAAAGTTTTTTAATAAAACGTTTTATTCCTCGCATTAAAAATGCAACAGGACGGTCAATAAGCTTTATGCCCGAAAAGCCCCTTTTAATGCGCCTTTTAACCTTGTAGTAGTTAGCGTTTGAACGGAGCTTACTAAAATAACTCGAAAGTCCACCTACGTTTTGTGAAATCGACATTTCGTTATCATTAAGAATAATTACAAGTCTTAAATTCTCTTTTGAAGCATTGTTAAGAGCCTCAAAAATCATACCGTTAGTAAATGAACCGTCCCCAACAACTGCAACCGCATAATCGTTTGTGCCGTTAAGCTTGCAGGCCTCAGCATATCCGATTGCCGCGGAAATTGACGTCCCGCTATGTCCACCGCCAAAAAAGTCGTATTCACTTTCGCTTTTTAGCTGAAAACCCGAAACACCGCCATCATTACGGAGATTATTAAATCCCTCACCTCTTGCGGTGAGAAGCTTATGAACATAACTTTGATGTCCAACATCAAATATTAGCTTATCATTGGGAAGATTAAAAACTCTGTGAATAGCAAGTGTTAGTTCAACAACACCAAGATTTGTTGCAAGATGACCACCGTTTTTGCTAACAGCGTCGATTATTTTTTCTCGTATTTGCTCCGAAATCTCAGCAATCTGAGTATACTCAAGCGTTTTAAGCTCCGGCACCAAATTAAAATCAATCATATGGCTCTCATTTCAAATTTTACCGTTTATACGGAATATATTTTAATAATTATAACATTATAAGCATTATTTGTCAAGTAACTATTGACAAGCGACAGGATTTGTTATATAATTTCAAGCAGTGAGTTCGGAACCATCCTCACTTAAAACAAAACTACGGGAGAATTAATTATGAAAAAAACACTTAAGGCAAAAAACAAAGTTTTATTTTTATCAAGAGCGGCAGTAATTTCTGCGCTCTACGTTGTGCTGACGCTTATTTCCGGTTTACTCGGTCTTGATGGCAAATCTGTTATCCAGGTAAGAATATCGGAAGCTCTTTGTATTTTGCCGATTTTTACCTCCTCAGCAATTCCCGGGGTAACAATAGGCTGTCTTATCTACAATATCTTCTTTGCTTCTCCGCTTGATGCCGTTTTTGGTACACTAGCATCACTTATAGGTGTTCTTATTACCTATTACGTACCTATATTTAAAAAAAATATTTACCTTGCGGGAATTCCAACCGTTCTTGCTAACACGATTATTATACCGTTTGTAGTTTCGTTTGCGTATCTTAATGAAGGACTTGCAGGTGTACCGTTCCTTATGTTGACGGTTTTTATTGGTGAGATTATCGCCTGTTCTATTTTTGGCACAATTTTATATTTTGCAATCAAACCGTACAAAAATATTTTTTTTGGAAAACAATAATTCAATCGCAAACCGTTCCTTAACCTCGGTTTGCGATTATTGTTTACAAAAAATTTATTACAAGGTTAATTAGATTTAATTTAAATAGTATATCATATTATTAATATATTTTTAGGAGGCAAACGTGTTCGGCTATATTCGAGTGCTTGAGGGCGAACTTAAAATCAAAGACTACGCCATTTATCGTGGTGTCTATTGTGGTTTATGTAAAACTATGCACCGCAACACCGGATTCACTTCGCCGCTTACCCTCACCTATGATTTTGTTCTCCTAGCCCTTATTCGTAGCGGCATAAACGGAGAAGGTTTTACGGTAAGACCCGGAAAATGCGCAATTCACCCGATAAAAAAACGTCCGATTGCCAAAGAAAACGAAGCGCTTCGCTTTTGTTCTGCAATATCAGCTGTTCTTACCTATTACAAGCTCCTTGATGACAAAAACGACAAGGACACGAAAAAGCGTTTGCTTGTAAAAACAACCCTTGGACAAGCAAAACGAAATATGAAAAAAGCATTTAAGCGATTTCCAGAATACAATTTACAAGTACTTGCCGAAAAGGTGGAAACAAATCTTAACAAGCTAACCGAGTTAGAAAGCAACGCCTGTCCATCAGCTGATGCTTGTGCCGATGTATTTGGACATCTTCTTGCCGATTGCTTTTCACACGCGTTGCCAAACGAAGAAAAGTCCCTAATCTGCGCTGAGCTTGGCTTTAGAATCGGTAGGTGGATTTATCTTGCAGACCTTTGTGATGATTTCAAAAAAGATTTAAAAAGCGGTGCATACAATCCACTTATTGCAGGTGGATACACTGAAATTCCCGAAATGCTTTTAAAAGGCACGCTGATGAGAGAAAGCTCGCTTGCATACAAAGCGCTTTTTGAGTTAAATATTGAATATAACGACATATTTTCAATATGCGAAAACATACTTACACACGGTATGAAAAATATAATGGAAAAGCTAATAAAGAAAAATGCTGACAAAAATGATGACATAATAAGAGGATAAATATGAAAAACCCACACGAAATACTCGGTGTTCCGAAAAACGCAACCGAAGAACAAATTAAAAACGCATATCACGAGCTTGCAAGAAAATATCATCCCGATAATTTCAGCGATAGCACAATGAAAGAACTTGCAAACGAAAAAATGAGAGAAATAAACGAGGCATACGATATTCTTAGCCGTCGCGGTAGCTCAGACTATACCTCCTCTGTTTTTGCAGATATACGCAGACTCATAAACGACGGTAATTATTCTGAAGCCGAAATAAAGCTTGATTCCATTAATGCATCTGATAGAAACGCAGAATGGAACTTTCTTAAAGGTTGCCTATTTTCACAAAGAGGTTGGTATCTTGAGGCTCAGAAATACTTTGAATATGCCTGCAGTATGGACCCTTCAAACCGTGAATACCGCCAAGCTCACGATAGTATGAGAAATACTGCGTATAACTATTCTCAGGGCTACAACCAAGCTCCGCCACAGCGTACGAACGGTTCCTCCTCCTGTGATACCGATTGCTGTACCAAGCTTATCTGTCTTGACTGTCTTTGTGAATGTATGGGTGGCGACCTTATTGCGTGCTGCTGATATTTTTAAACTAACGGCGATTGGTATCGCCGTTAGTTTGTTATGAGGTACTTATGAAATCTTCAAAAAAAATCACACTTGCGGCAATTTTATCCGCAATGTCTATAATTTTACTGCTTATCGGTAGTTTAATTGAAACGATGACCTTCTCCGCTGCTGCCATCGCCTCATTATGCGTAATAGTTGCAGTTTGCGAGCTTGGTTATTACTATGCCGCCTCTGTATGGATGATTGCATCAACTCTCGGCATTTTACTACTACCTATCAAAGATCCTGTACTATACTTTGCCTGCTTTTTCGGATACTATCCAATAGTTAAATCCATATTCGAAAAAATCAAATCAAAAATTTCTTATCTTTTAAAAGCAATTGTATTTACAGTGTCGTATGTTTTAGTTGCACTGATTGCACTATTACTTTTAGTTCCAAATGCAGAATTCAATTTAATTATTGTGGTATCAATTGCTTACCCAATATTACTTGTTATTTTCTTTATATTTGATTTTGCCCTAACAAAGCTCATCAGATATTACTACTTCAGCCTTAGAAAAAGACTTGGAATCGATAATTTCTTAAGATAATTAACGCATAATTAAATCATTGTAAACCTTTGTTCACAAAGTATTGACTTTGTAGATTATTATTGTTAAAATAAATTATAGATATAACTTAAAGAGGAAAAATATGGCATACAGTATGACCGCATACGGCAGAGCCACAGGTTCAGCCGAAGGTAAAGATTACGTAGTTGAGCTTAAATCGGTAAATAGCCGTTTCTTCGATTGCTCTATCAAAATCTCATCTCTCTACGGGTATTTTGAAGAAAAAATAAAAGCATATCTTCAAAGCAGAGGTATAACAAGAGGTAAGCTCAGTGTATACGTAGGCATTGACGTTACCGAAAACAACAACACCGATATTCTTCTTGATAAGGCATATATTGAAAAGTATATAGCTGCACTTGAGGAGCTTCGCGACACGTTTAATTTAAAAGATGATATTTCAGTAATGAGAGTTGCGTCTAACCGCGACGTTTTTAAATTCGTTAAAGAGGAAGAAGACGTACAAAAGGAGTGGGAGCTTTTCCTTCCTATTCTCGCTAGTGCAACAGATGCTTTCCTTGAAATGCGCCGCTACGAGGGTGAAAATCTCACCCGCGACCTTTGTGAGAAAATGGAAGAGGTTCACAAATACGTTGAATACCTCAAGGCTCACGCAAACGATGCGCAAGAGGTATACAGAAAACGTCTTGAAACCAAACTTAAATCTACCCTCGAAGGTTTTAATATTGAGGTTGATACTGCAAGAATACTCACAGAATGTGCAATTTTTGCAGACAAAACTGCAATCGACGAGGAATTAACAAGACTTGAAAGCCACTACAATTCATTTTATGAAACTCTCAAAGCAGATGATAGCATAGGAAGAAAGCTTGATTTCCTTTTCCAAGAGGTAAACCGCGAAATCAACACAGTTGGTTCAAAGGTTTCCGACATTGCTTTGACAAAGGTTGTGGTCGAAGTCAAAACTCTACTTGAAAAGATTAGAGAACAAATTCAAAATCTTGAATAATAGGTGAAAATAATGAGATTTGTAAATATCGGCTTTGGAAACACAGTTTGCGCCGAAAGAATTATTTCGGTTGTAAGCCCTGATTCCTCTCCAATTAAAAGACTTGTCATTGACGGCAAGGCTAACGGAACTGTGATTGACGTTTCCTGTGGAAGAAAAACACGTTCTGTTCTTATAACTGACTGCGGTAATATAATTCTCTCCTCGCTTCAGTGCGAAACCATTTCACAAAGACTTTGCGGTGCGGACGACACAGATTCACACGAATAACAAATTACACTTAACATAACCAAATCTAACTAGCCTATAATGGCGTAACGGAGGAAATTAATTATGGATACAGGCTCACTTATTGTAATCAGCGGTCCCGCAGGCAGTGGCAAGGGCACAATCGTAAGAATGCTTCTAGAGGATGATGACTACAAGGTATCAATCTCTACCACGTCCCGTCAACCAAGAGCTGATGATATTCCCGGCGTAACCTACAACTTTGTTTCGCGAGAGGAATTTATTGGAATGATTGCACGAGGAGAACTGGCAGAGTTTGCCGACTACGTAGGTAACTTCTATGGCACTCCTATAAAAAGCATTACCAAGCTTTTAAAATCCGGCAAAAACGTTATTCTAGAAATTGAAACACAGGGCGCACTTCAAATCAAGTCTCGTTTTCCCGAAGCAATACTTATATGGCTTTCGCCCCCAGACTACCAAACACTTGAGGCACGTTTGCGTGGCAGAGGCACAAACACTGAGGAGGATATTGCGCGCCGCCTTGCAGTTGCAAAGCGCGAGCTTCAGTTCCTTCCTTACTATGACTACATTGTAATAAACGAAAAAGGTCTTGCTGAGGAGGCGGCTGACAAAATCCGCAATATTGTTGAGCTGGATAAGTTATCTATCAAGCACAACACTGAATTTATCAATAAATTCTATTCAACAAAGTAAGTTAAACCGAAAGGAAAATATATATTATGATTATCAAACCCGGAATTGAAGAGCTTTCACAAGACGGAAAGTACAACCGCTACGTTCTTTGCATTGCTGCAGCTAAAGGCGCAAGAATGGTAACCGACGAATATGTTGAACAATACACAAAGGCTGAAATGATGGTTGCAAACAAGGAAACCGATAAAACTATCGCAGCTATTATTCAAAAGGAACTGCGCGATGACAAGGCAGTTAAGACTGCTATCAAGCGTCTTGCAAACCACGAATATGAAATTGACGACGAAACCATTAAGGTTCCGGGCAAAAATGTCAGATAACATATTTAAAAACAACGGCGCTCCGAGTGAGTGCCGTTTTCACCTTGCGTCGGCTTACATTTTAAGCGCACCTATGCACCTTGACCGTCCGTTTGACTATCTTGTTGATAACAACACCGACGTTAAGGAAGGGGATTTTATTGCAGTACCCTTTGGAGGCGGTAATAGACCTGAAACTGCGCTTGTAACAAAGGTTTACCCAATGCCAAGCGACGCTGAGCTTTCAAAATATAAGCCGATTAGCCGTGTACTTAATCGTAATCTTTCGCTTTCAAGCGAAGCTTTGTTGCTAGTTGAATTTTTAAAGGAGCGTACCTTTTGCACAACCGGTGAGGCTGTCCGAAGCATAACACCGTCAGCAGCATTTTCAAAATTGGAAGAATACTTAAGATGCACCTTAGAGCTTCCAAGCTATTACTCAAAGGATACGAAAGAATTTGCAATATACGATTTCATAAGCAAAAACGAAACCGTTACAAAGAAGAAGCTTTTAGCTACGTTTGGGCAAAGCACATCAAGGCAGCTTTCGGCGCTAATAAATATTGGTGTTATATCCTGCGAAATTGCGGCAAATGACCCTACTAACGTAAAGTTTGCAACTCTTTACTCTACAAGCCTGACAACAAGTCAAATAATAGATTTGTGCGACAGCCGCACCTTGCGTTCAAGCGCTCATAGACAAATACTTGAATATTTGTGTGAATTCGGCAAAACCGAACAAAACGACCTTTGCGAGTCGGTTGGAGTTACATCCTCACAAATCAAGGCTCTTGTAGAAAAGGGCTACGTTAAAATGGAGCAAAGGGAAAAATACCGTATTCCTTATTTATCTACACCGTCAAAATCCGAAATTAAACTCAACACAGAGCAACAAAAGTCAGCGAACACCGTAACCGAATTAACCCGTTCAGGAGAGCCAAAAGCAGCTCTTCTCTACGGTGTTACAGGCAGCGGAAAAACTCAGGTTATGCGTGCTATTATGGAAAACGTTATTTCCGACGGAAAGGCAGTAATAGTGCTTGTTCCCGAAATTTCCCTTACCCCGCAAACTATATCTTTCTTTTCCGCAAGCTTCGGTCAAAGAACTGCGGTAATTCACTCAGGACTTTCGGCAGGAGAACGATTTGATGCTTGGCGCAGAATAAAAAAAGGCGAGGTTGACGTATGTATAGGCACTCGCTCCGCAATCTTTGCTCCGTTTGAAAACCTCGGTCTTATAATTATTGACGAGGAGCAGGAGCATACTTATAAATCCGATCAATCACCAAAATATAATGCAAAGGACGTTGCTGCGTTCCGATGCTCAAGGCACAACTGCACCCTTTTGCTTTCATCGGCAACCCCGTCTATTGAAAGCTATTACAAGGCTGTAAACGGCATTTATACCCTATGCACCTTACCAAGTAGATACGGCAGCGGCGGTATTCCAAAAACCGATATTGTTGATATGCGTACCGAAAACAAGGACGGAAACTTTTCGCTTTTCTCATCAAGGCTTATAAATGCTCTTTCTGAAAATCTTGAAAACGGTAACCAATCAATACTTTTCCTCAACCGAAGAGGTTATCACAGCTTTATGAGCTGTCCCTCGTGCGGCGAGGTCTTTATGTGTCCTCATTGTAGCGTTTCACTGACACATCACCACTCAAGATTCAACGAAAAGGGATATTTACTTTGTCATTACTGCGGATATAAATCGCAAACACCCGATAAATGTCCAAAATGCGATAATACAAAAATGCGTTATATGGGCTATGGTACTCAACTTGCCGAGGAACAACTACAAAAAATACTACCAAAAGCCAGAATTTTGAGAATGGACGCCGATACTACTACGGGAAAATTCTCTTATGACGAAATTTTAACCAAATTCCGTAATAAAGAGGCCGATATACTTCTTGGTACACAAATGGTAACAAAAGGGCACGATTTCCCACACGTTACACTCGTCGGACTTCTTTCAGCTGACCAATCGCTCTACGTTGATGACTTTAGGGCAAACGAGCGAACATTTTCGCTTATTTGTCAAACGGTTGGACGTGCAGGAAGACGTGATGAGGAAGGAAAAGCCCTTATACAGTCATATACTCCCGACCACGCAGTATTAATGCTTTCAAGCTTACAGGACTACACTGCATTTTACGAAAATGAAATACCAATGCGCAAATCACTGCTATTCCCACCATTTTGTGATATTGCAACAATAACTGTAACTACAAGCAGTGAAACAGATGCATTCAGCGCCTCAAATAAGCTTCTTTCAAAAATAAAAGAGCTTCTAGGAACAAAATTTACAGATGTAAAAATGCAGATTTTCGGTCCCTTTGAAGCTCCTGTATATAAGCTTAACGAAAAATTTAGAGTTAGACTTGTTATAAAATTTAAAAATAATAAAAAATCAAGAGCAATGCTACGAGAAGCATTGAATTATTTTGGTGAAAATATGCCTAAAACCGTAAGTGTAGGCGTAGATATCAACCCCACAACACTTTAAGGAGAAAAGCTATGGCAATTTTAAAAATTTTAAAAGACGATGACGAGCTGCTGCGCAAAAAAAGCAGAGAGGTAACCGAAATTACTCCCAGAATCATCACTCTTCTTGACGATATGAAGGATACGCTTCACAAGGCAAACGGATGCGGACTCGCCGCTCCTCAGGTAGGTGTACTTCGTAGAATAGTGCTTGTTGAAGTTGAAGAAGGTGAGCTTTATGAAATGATAAATCCCGAAATAATTGAGCGTTCAGAGGAAACTCAGGAGGAGCTCGAGGGTTGTCTTTCAGTTCCCGGAAGATGGGGATTTACCGTAAGACCTCAAACAGTAACCGTCAGAGCTATGGATAGAAACGGTAATTACTACACAGTAACAGGCTCCGACCTGCTTGCACGTGCGATTTGCCACGAAACCGACCACCTTGACGGTATTCTCTACACCGATATTTCAACTCATATGCTCACAGAAGAAGAAATAAAGAAATATAAATTAAGATAAGGACAAAAATATGCGTATAATTTTTATGGGTACGCCCGATTTCTCAGCTATCGTACTTAAAAAAATATGCGAAAGCGGCAATACTCCAATTGCGGTTGTAACAAGAGCGGACAAGCCCGCAGGCAGAGGAAACGAGCTCAGACCTTCTCCCGTTAAAAGATATGCTCTTGAAAACGGAATTGAGGTTTTGCAAACAGAAAAGCTATCTGACGAAAGCTTTATGTCCAGACTTAACGAGCTTTCACCCGACCTTATTATAGTTGTTGCTTACGGTAGAATTCTACCTGAGGCTGTTTTGAATCTTCCTAAATTCGGTTGTATAAATGCACACGCTTCCCTGCTACCTAAATATAGAGGCGCCGCACCAATGCAAAGAGCAATTATGGACGGCGAAAAGGAAACGGGCGTTACAATTATGAAAATGGACAAGGGACTCGATACGGGAGATATGATTTATACTGTAAAAACTCCTATATCCAGCCTTGACAATCTTGAAACAATACATGATAGACTTGCCGATTTGAGCGGCGATGCACTTCTCACCGTAATAAAACAGCTTGAAAACGGCAACGCAACATTTACAAAACAGGACTCCGAAAAGGCTACCTACGCCGAAAAAATCCTAAAAAATGATGAAATCATTGATTTTAGCCGTAGCGCAAGCGAAATTGACTGTCAAATCAGAGCGCTAACCCCTTTCCCGTTTGCACACTGCACCTTCGACGATAAAATGCTTAAAATCATCGAGGCTCATACCGAGGACGGCGACGTAACAGGAAAGCAGGCTGGTGAAGTTCTCTCCGTTAAAGGCGGGCAAATAAAGGTCGCTTGCGGAAGCGGAATACTGGTAATCACACGTGTTTTCCCCGAAAGTAAGCGCAAAATGGGTGCTCTTGACTTTGTAAACGGTTCTAAAATTAAGGTTGGAGATATATTAAGATAAAAAAATGAGAGCGTTGCTCTCATTTTTTTATCTTCTTCTATTGTTTGCTCTTGAAAGTATTAACAGCAATCTCAATACCTGCGAAAGTGTCGATGCAAGTGCTGCAACGTAGGTC
The DNA here is from genome assembly GCA_045653945.1 of Eubacteriales bacterium. Classification (GTDB taxonomy): domain Bacteria; phylum Bacillota; class Clostridia; order Oscillospirales; family CAG-272; genus SIG673. The sequence continues at coordinate 11,697 of JAZOML010000013.1, read as the reverse complement.
AACGCCGCTGCCTTTAAAACTGATTTAGCACCGCCAAGCTCGTTTTCGTAAAGAATTCCACCTTCTTTAATTGCTTCCATTGCACGTCTTGACGCATTGAATTCAACAGGAAGAGTAATAAGCTGAAATACTGCCGTTAAAGAAAACAATGCAATGCCTATATATGCTATAATTATAAACTGTTCACCCATAATTGTAAGCAATACGCCAAGCAAAAATATAATAAGACCAAATGAAGAACCAAAAGTGGTTATAGGAATTATTGCTTGTCTAATTCTTATTGGAAGGTAGTTTTGCGCATGCTGTACGGCGTGTCCTGCCTCATGGCAAGCAACACCGATTGCAGCAACCGAGGTTGAATTATACACCGAATCTGAAAGCCTTATAACGTTTGCTCTCGGGTCATAGTGGTCCGTCAAGCTGCCGCCAACTCTTTCGATTTTTACGTGATAAAGCCCATTTCTGTCAAGCACAGTGCGACAAGCCATTGCTGCCGTGTATCCCCTTTGCGACATTATGCGACTATTTTTATTGAAGGTTAATTTAACGTTAAAGCTTGCCCAAAGTGATAAAATAAGTGCCGGCAAAATAACAATATAGGTCGGGTCGAAATAAAACATATTTAATTCTCCTTTCAATATATTTATTATACCGTATTGATATTGAAAATTCTCACAAATAAAGCAAATAAATTGTAAAAAAGCACCCAAAAGGGGTGCTTTTTACATTAAAAATTCTTATTATCGTTTGCCTCATTTTCAAATGAATTGCGCTTATATCCGTCCTTATCCTTATAAAGTGTAAGAATACCGTTATCCATTTTGTAGATTTTATCGGCGTGGTCGGCAATTTTAAGGTCGTGCGTAACCATAACGAGCGTCTGTCCCAACTGCTCCTTCGTTGCAAGAAGAAGATTAAGAACCTCGTCTGCATTTTCTCTGTCGAGATTACCTGTAGGCTCGTCTGCAAAGAGTACCTGAGGTCTATTTATCATAGCTCTTGCTATTGCAACTCTTTGCTGCTGACCGCCGGAAAGCTCTGAAGGAAGGTGGTGAAGTCTATCTCCGAGATTAAGCGCCTTTATAAGCTTTTTAAGATGCTCCTCGTACTTGTACTCTTCCTTATTGCACATAATGGTAGGAATAAGGATATTTTCAAGAGCCGTATACTGAGGTATAAGGTTATGTCTTTGGTATATAAAGCCAAGGAAATTTCCTCTGAATCGACCAAGCTCATCAGGTGGCATTTGGGTAATATCATTGCCTCGTATCTTAATTGAACCTGAATTAGGTCTATCAAGTCCGGCACAGAGGTTAAGAAGTGTACTCTTTCCTGAACCTGAAGTACCTATAATGGCGACAAATTCGCCCTCTTCTACTTTAAATGAAACTCTGTTAACTGCAGTTACAACCTCATCATACTGTTTAAACTGCTTTATAACATTTTCGGTTACTAAAATTGACATTTAATCTACCGTTACCTTTCCTTTATTAATCTCCAAATTCACTGTTGAGAGTCTTTCTTGCTTTACTGCGATTTATGTAGTACGGAATCACGGTTGAAAGATATCCGCAGACTGCCGTAGCAACGCACGCAATAATGAGCGCAAGCCAAGGCATTTCAAATCTGAACAAAGTTATTGCAGCGTTATCAAAAAACGCAACGTAAAGCATATTCAGTCTATGAATGACGTATACGCCTACAACACCGAAAATAAACGTAGCAATCGCACCGATAGCAGCGAAGACGAATCCGTCCTTTTTGAATATTCGCTTGATTTCTCTCTCGGTTGCTCCAAGTGCGCGCAAAAGTGTGAATTCATCTTCTCGTTTTCCATAGAACATAATTTGTGAGAAGAACCAAAACAGGGGAGAAAGAATTAACGCAAATACGCCTATGGTCTGAACAACAGGAAGTGTGTTCATTTCAAGTGTTTCTCTATTTTCCGCAACTGCGTTATTCCAAATAATAGTTGCATATCCTTTTTGTCCCCATTCTGCGAGTCTAAGATATAGCTCGTCAATCTTTGTTCCCGTAGTACTAGCGGGCACATAGATATCAAATTGATTAGGGATTACGTGCTCAACGCCCATAACCGTCTTATAATCCTTTTCAAGAAGATATATAGGCATCATTTCGCTCGTCGGCATATTTTTTATAACTGCGTATACAACAAATTCCTGAGTTGTAAAGGTTTCACCTGCAATAAGGTCGCGAAGGAGATCATCACCTGTCGAATTGTACGTTCCTTGTCTATTTGACAAGCTATTAAGGTATATCTTATCTCCCGGCTTAATATCAAGAACCTGAGAGTTTGCCGCTGTTTCGGAAATAATAACGTATTTAACTTCATCCTTTGTAAGTTCAAGGTCAGACATAACGATATCGTCATAGCCACCCATAATATCCATTTCATACTTTTGATTAAGGAAATTAAGGTTTGAGGAGTCTATCGAAGAAATTTGAATTCTATCAGTTACGCGCTTAGCTACATCTCGGTTATATTCAATTCCCGAAAAAGAGGTTACATTTTCGTCTTCAAATGAAGCGTATACATAGTTAGAATCAAAGATTGCATCCTTATCGTTTTCTTCACCTGTACCAAAAAGCTCAATATTTATTGTTTTGCGAAGCGGATACTGACCAGCAAGAAGGGTTTCAAGCTCGGATATTTTGGTTTTTTGAGTTGTTATTGCATCTTTAGGATATGTATATCTTGTTTGCTTATCTTTCTTGTAAACCTTTATTACTGTTTGGTTAATTTCACTTAGTTCATTATAATATTCAATATCCGGAATATTATTGTTAAGTTCATCTCTACCGCTTAAAAGGTAGCTTTCAAACTTTTGAAATCTTCGAAGAATACTTTGACTGCTTGAGCTTATTGGATTTTTAAAAGAGTTACTTAAGATTATTTTACGAACCTCCCAATACTCATCGGTATAATCAATACCGTCTTTCGTAACCTTACTTACGTTACCGTTTGAATATTTTATAGTATAATCAATGTGATAAAAGCTCTCAAACTTTTTGACGTATTCAACATTATCTTTGATATAAGCATTTTCAATATAGATTTCTTTACGAAGGTTAAAGAAATCATCGGTAACATCTCTATCCCTACCCTCACCTAAGATTACATATTCCGTAACCTTTTGCATTTGGCTATTTACGTTAATCGTAAACTCTGCCTGTTCCTGCTCGGTATTGAATTTATAAATGTTTGAAAAGAATGAAATCCAGACAAATATAGCGGAAAACAATACCGAACTTGCGATAACAGTTGCAATGTAACGGCGGAAACGGAAAAGTCCAAGTCCTTCATATGCTCCGGGGAATTTCTTTCCGAGAAGCTGAGAGGAAATTCTAGGCGATGAAACAAGATTGGAGTTGTCCTGTGCAACAAGAAGCTTTAAAGGAGGTTGCTTTGCTATAAGCTTTGTGGGAATAAATACCGCAATTATACATATCGGGATTAAGAATATAAGTCCAAACAACACAAGTGGGGCTTGAGTTGCAAGAAACTTAGGTAGCTGACCTATTGCAAAACCACTTTCCGGGGAAAACAAAAAAAACGTAGTTAAAATTGATGCTATTGCTGCAGGTATAAACGTGATAACTCCTATAATCAGCATATCCCAGAAGTTTGTTGAAAATAACTTCTTGGTATCAGCTCCGAATGACATATAAATTCCATATGTAAATTTAAAGTGATTAAGTCTGATATTTAAAAGAAGTATGATAACCGCGATAGATACAAGCGCCAAAACAATAATCTTGATAATACACTCAATTGTTATCTCTGTCGACTTTTGCTCAAGATTGTAAAGAGGAGTCATCAGGTAGCTTACCTCGCTTGACTTTGTGTCATTAGCGTTTCCAACGCTCTTCACAACATAATCTTCAACAAACTTATCAAAATAATGCTCAAGCGACATTTTTTGACTTCCGTTCTCTACGTCGTAATACTTATCGATGTATATTTTCAAGAACATATTGTCCTCATCAAGAACTATGTACGGCGTATATGGCGTCTTTTCCACTCTCTGTCTAATTGTATTACGTTGGCTTTGCGAAAGGTTAGTAAGAGCAAAGTGATAATCGTACTGTGCCTGAACAGTCTGAGTGTAATCAGCAACGCTTTTTGAGCTTGACATTACGATAATACCAAACATAATCTGCATCGCAAGTAAAGCAATAAAGAAGCAGATATACTGTTTCCAATGGAATGTTACCGTCTTAAAGGCAAGTTTTATTCCTCTGCCCATGCTTTTAAATATTTTTCCCACGTTTTTAACTCCAAAATTAATATTCTTTATTAATTATACTTTATTTGAAATTATATGTCAAGTTAACAAAAATGAACGGATACTAAATTTTAATATATTTTTTTGTGCAACACCTACAAAATCACTTAATTCCAAGTCGATTTCTGATTTTATCAAGTGCTGATTTTTCTATCCTTGATACATAGGAGCGTGATATTTTTAGTTTTTTTGCAAGTTCCTTTTGTGTTAACGGTTCATCTCCGCCAAGCCCATACCGATATACAATTATCTGCCTTTCTCTGTCATCAAGACAAGTCATAATAATTTTTTTTGCCCTTTCGCTCATAATTTTTGTGTCCAAATCCTCTGCAATAGTGTCCGGGGCGGCTATAATATCCATATACGTAAGAGAATTTCCGTCCTTATCAACGTCAATCGTTTCATTTAAAGATACCTCAAGCGCATACTTCTTTTTTGAACGAAAATACATCAAAATCTCATTTTGAATACACCTTGAAGCGTAGGTAGCAAATCTTGTACCCGTACCGTTTTTATAGGTATCAACTGCTTTTATCAGTCCAATCGTACCAATTGACATTATATCCTCTTGATTTTGACTTTGACTGTAATATTTTTTTATTATGTGAGCTACGAGTCTCAGGTTATGTTCAACAAGCTTATTTCTCGCACTGTAATCCTTGTTTTCAACCCAAAGCTTAAAGCAATTACTTTCTTCCTCATCGGAAAGCGGAGGGGGATATTCTCTGTTTTGCGTAACACGCAAAAACATATAGCGAAAACGCAACAAAATCATTGTTAAGAAGTTCATAAACTTTCTCCTCAAAAATATTCACCCGATTTTCAAAAAACACTATTGCAAAAAGTTGTCTTTTGTGTTAAAATCAAAGTGTTATGTAATATATGTATGAAAGGTTTGGCTATATGCAGCAAAATAGCGAAATAAAGGATATTTTTTACACTGATATTGACGTTTTTGAGGGTATGGTGTCGATACGCTCGATTTTCGAGGGAATAGACAAGGGGATAATTAAGAGAAAAATTATCGCTATTTTATTTGATGAAAACAACGTCAAGGGTAACGGAAAGCTCCTTGGATTTTTGAAGGCTCGCTCTTTTACCTACGGATATGAGCTTAAAAACGTACCTACCGACGTAATAAACACCTATGCAAACGGCTCATCTCACGGCGGAGTTATAATGCTATGCGAAAAACGTGAGTTTGATTTTGACATCAAAAATCCGCAAAAATGCGGTTTTTACGTAATTTTAGAGGGTATTGAGGACCCATATAACCTCGGTTATGCAATAAGAAGCATTTATGCAGCAGGCGCTGACGGTGTAATTTTACCAAAACGAAACGCAATGGTTTCGGCAGGTATAGTTTGTCGTTCATCGGCGGGTGCATCGGAAATGCTGCCTATAATTTGTGGTGATGAGTCTGAAATTGTTAAAGCGTTAAAGCAAGTCGGGTACCGACTTGTATGCGCTGATATGAATGCGCCTGCCCCTGCACATCTTTCTAATCTTAAAAAACCTCTTATACTTGCGGTTGGCGGTGAAAAACGCGGCTTTTCAAAGGCGTTAACTGAGCTTTCCGACCTTACTGTAAGACTTGATTACGGCAGAGATTTCCCAATGGCTCTCTCTGCTGCGTCAGCCTCGGCAATACTTGCCTTTGAGGTTACAAAGCAAAATTAAAAAATATGGTAAAATTTTACTGTAACACTTGAAATACATTAAAATATGTGATATAATTTTAATGTTAATTTATTTTCCCCTTTGAAAGGAACACAAAAATGGCAGAACTCAGATGGAACCCAATGATTGACGACTGGACAATGGTAGCATCACACCGTCAGAACAGACCTCAGATGCCCAAGGATTTTTGTCCTTTTTGCCCTAAATTCGGTAAAGTCCCCGATTACGACGTTTATGCGTACGATAATGACTTTCCTGCACTTTCTCAAAATCCCCCCGAAATGGATTTCCCCGTAACCGAGGCAGGAAAAAGACTTTATAAGGTTGCTCCCTCATACGGTAAGTGCGAGGTTATTCTCTATTCTCCCGACCATACAGGTAGCCTTTGCCTGCTTCCCCGTGAGCATATTCAGAAGCTTGTACGCCTTTGGATTGAGCGTTTTAACGCTATGGCAGCCGACGAGAAGATAAAGTACGTTTTCCCCTTTGAAAACAGAGGTGATAAGTGCGGTACTACAATGCCTCACCCTCACGGTCAGATGTACGGCTTTTCCGTAATGCCTAAGAAAATAGAGCTTGAGCTCGATGCGGCAAAAAAGTATAAGGAAAACAACGGCACTTGTCTATTTTGCGATATGATTGAGGAGGAGCTTGCATTTAAGGAGCGTATTGTTTATCAAAACGATAGCTTTATTGCATATATGCCCTTCTTTGCCGATTATGCTTACGGTGTTTATATTGCAGCAAAAAAACATATCAGCAGAATAAATCAGCTTGACGATAAGGGAGTTTGCGACCTTGCGGATATAATTAAGGTTGTTCTCGGCTCTTATGATGAGCTTTTTGATTACAAATTCCCTTATATGATGACAATGCACAACGGCCCCGTCAACAGCGAGGCTGAGTATCCTGCAAACGACGAGTATTTCCACTTCCACATTGAGCTTTATCCCCCGATGCGTTCCGCCGACAAGCAGCAGTTTATGGCATCGTCCGAAACAGGTATCTGGGCTCACTGCAACCCCACCGCTCCCGAGGCAAAGGCTGAGGAGCTTCGTGTGGCAGTTGAAAAGTTTTTAAAATCAGGTAAATAATTTTTGATATAGGAGATTTAATTTATGGCTATTTCAAAGAAGCTTTTTGGAAAAATCAGCGACGGACGTGAGGTTTTTGCCTATACAATGTCCTCAAAATGCGGTATTGAGGTTACAATACTTGACCTTGGCGGTATTATTCAGTCAATCAAAATGCCCGATAAAAACGGCAACGTAAAGGATATTGTTTGTGGATATGACACTCCCGAAGAATATATGACCAATGACGGTTATCACGGTGCGCTTATCGGTAGATACGCAAATAGAATTAAGGACGGAAAGTTTTCAGTAAACGGCGTTGAATACCAAACTCCAAAAAACGAAAAGGGTATTACTTCTCTACACGGCGGAAACGTTGGTTGGGATAAAAAGACTTGGGCAGTAGAAACAGGCGCTTGTGCATCTTGCGGCGCTGATAAGCTCACTCTTACTTATACCTCAGTTGACGGCGAGGAAGGCTTCCCCGGTAACGTTGACGTTAAGGTTCTTTACAGACTTGACGATAACGGCGAGTTTGTTATAAAGTATAATGCAGTAGCTGACAAGGATACTCCTATTGCTATGACAAACCACGCATACTTTAACCTTGCAGGTTATGACACTCAAAACGTAAGAAATCAGCTTATGACACTCGGTTGCGGAAAGATTGTTGCTATTGACGACATTCTTATTCCCACAGGTCTTATGGACGTAGCGGGTACTGCATTTGATTTCCGTACCGAAAAGGCAATCGGTGCGGATATTGACAACAATGAGGAACAGTTAAAGCTCGCAAGCGGCGGATACGACCACTCCTTTGTAATCGATACCGACGAAAGCATCACCTGGAAGCACGATTTTGTACTCAAAAAGTGTGCAACACTTCGCGACGTCGAAAGCGGTAGAAAGGTAACCGTTTACACAGATGCCCCCGGTATCCAGGTTTACTCCGGTAACTTTATGGATGACGGCAAGATTTTCAAAAACGGTGTTGTTTCCAAAAAGCACGGTGCTATTTGCCTTGAAACAGGCTTCTGGCCCGACACTCCCAACCAGCCCGAATTCCCCTCCTGCATTTTCGGTCCCGGCAAGGATTACAATTCTGTAACCGTATTCAAATTTGACGTTGAATAAATGACGGACGAATACATTTACGAAAATCTTGAACACTTGATAAAGGCGAGCGGAACGCATCGCCTTATCATTTGCTCGGAACTAAAAATCAGTCTTGCCTGTCTTGATGATTTTATAGAAAAACGACTTCGTCCTTCAAATGAAATGTTCACTAAATTGCATAAATTATTCGATAATAGCATGAATAATTGATAATAGGTGATTATTATGAATACAATTCTTTTGAACAACCTTATTAAAATCAACTCAGCTCTCACAACCGAAAAAACCTTTTCTACTGCCGAAAAGATAGTTTTAAAGGCAAGTGGCAAAGCGGAAAATGGTGCAAAATATATCATATATACCTATGATAAAAATGGCGTTGAGGGTATCGCAAATACTAACGACATTGCCGAAGGTGATTTTAATATCAACTATTCCTTTGACCCACTTTACCTTTCCGTTTACCACAGCGCTGAACAGTTCAGAGTTGCTATTTCAGGCGTAACGCTTGACACCTTTTCTCTTTCCGAGGAAACGGTTAAGACTGACGGCGAACACGTTTCTTTTTCAAACATTGTCATTGAAAACGGCGAGAAAAAAGCTATCGTAAAGCAGGTTGACGGCACTGAAATTACTGTTCCGATTATACCTAAAAAAGCTTTATTTATGGGTAACTCCCTGCTTCTTGCTATGATCTATTACGGAATGTGCGCATCCGACCCGCAAAATGACTATTATTACCACGTTACAACCTAAATTAAGGAATATAACCCTAACTGTCAGTTTGTAAAGCTACACGGCGTCCACTTTGAGTGCAACGATACCGAGCAAAGCTTTTACGATAACGTGTATAAAAATCCAAACCGTGTTACAGGCAGACCTACTATTGAGGATTTAACCGACGACATCGACCTTGCTATTATTCAAATTGGCGATAACGCTAATAACCCAGACAGAGTTGAGGTTTACAAGAAAACCTGCGAGCCATTTATGAAGATTTTAAAGGAGCATTGCCCGAAGGCTCGTATTATTTGGGTATACGGTTGGTATAACAAGACTCCCACACACGCCGAGCTTGTTGCAGGTCTTAATAAGTGGAAAATCGAGAGCATAGACCTCTCTACTATGATGCCGATTAAGGAAAATCAGGCGACAAAGGGGCAAACCTATGTTAAACCTGACGGAAGCATTGAAGTTGCTCCTGACGGTTGGCTCTCTCACCCGGGAAATGTCGGAATGTACCGCATAGCAAACAAGATTATTGAAAAAATAGGACTTTAAGCCAACTTAAATACAAAAAGCACCCGAAATTCGGGTGCTTTTCTTATGTAAATTTAAAGTGTAGAAAGGAATTCAAAGTCGATAAGGTCTTGTCCCTTGAGTCCTTCATGACCGTAGTCGGGATAAAGAATATAGCTCTTTTCGCAGGTGAGCTTATTATACATTGCAAACTGCGATGAGGGCGGACAAATGTTATCCATAAGTCCCGTTGCAAGCTGAACCTTCGCTTTTATACGAGGAGCAAGGAATTGCAGGTCGATGTAGCCGAGCTTTGTAAATATCTCATCTTCTCTCTCGTGGCGAGGGTCAAAGTGGCGGAAATAATAACGAAGTCCATCATATGCGTCCTTGGCAAGGTCCATTTCCCAAACTCTCTTGTAGTCGCAGAGATAAGGGTGAGTGGGGGCACATAGCTTTAAACTTGAAACAAGTGCCGCACAAGCTACCGTAAGTGCACCGCCCTGCGATCCGCCAAATGCTCCAACTCTTGTTTCGTCAACGTAATCAAGCCCCATAACTATTTTTGCAAGCATTGCGGTATCAAGGAAGCAATCACGCATCAAAAGCTCGGTTGGCTCACCGTCAAGACCTCTCATAAACGGCGTGCAGAACGAAGTGCCGTACTTTGAACCTGCATCCTGCGAGTAACCGCCCTGACCTCTTGTATCAAGGCTTGCAATAACAAAGCCCTGAGCCGCATATTTAATCATATCCGTCCAAGGGAGAGAGTGTCCCGAAAGACCGTGAAAATGTAGAACTGCGGGAACCTTTCCATCAATATTCTTTGGCTTTAGGAATTTGGCGTAAATTCTTGCACCCTTTGTAGATGTAAAAGTAAGCTCGTAAGCATCTGCTATCTTGCAAGCCCACGGAAAAGGCTTAAAATCAAGCTTAGGATCAATAGCATTTAATTCTTCAAGGGACTTATCCCAAAATTCATCAAAATCTGCGGGGCGAGGATTTCTTCCCTGATATTTAAGAAGCTCCTCAATGGGCATATCTAAAAGTGGCATAATAATTTTCTCCTTTAAAGAATTACATTTGTTTATCCGCACAAATTGTAGCATATACTCAAAATAATGTCAAGCATTTGTCTAAAAATACTTGACAAAAATTTCATATTATGCTATAATCGTAAAGAACTAAATAAACAAAGCATTGAAATCGTATAAGTACCGCACATTCAAAAACCTTCAAGAGATGGAAAATCATTTAGGCTGGAAGTTTTCCAAAGGGGGACTGAGCGGGAATTTCGGCGATGGAGCTGTCCGTGAAAAGCACTTTTTTGCGTTAAACGGTCCGTATTCTCTGCGATAAAGGGAAAATGAGTGCAAAGTTCGTCTTTGAAAAAGGGTGGTACCACGGTTTTATCGTCCCTTATTTTCAAGGGCGTTTTTTATTTGTAAATTATTTGAAAGGAAGAAATATAATGAACACCAAAATCGAGCAAATACGTGCTGACCTCGGTCAACAGTTAGCAACTGTTTCTGCCGCCGACGGACTTGCCGTAATCGAAACCGCCTTCAAAAAGATAATGAAGGACCTTTTTGCCGATATGAAGGCGCTTTCCCCCGAGGACAAGCGTGAGGCAGGTCAGCTTATCAACACTCTCAAAAATGAGTTTGAGGCAAAATTCAAGGCTATGAAGGAGCAGCTTGCTTCGGGTAACAAAACCGAGGTAACCATTGACCTTTCTATTGCCTCGCCTGAGTTTGTAAGAGGTAAAATTCATCCTCTTATAAGAGTTGGAAAGATGATGGAGGACGTTTACAAGGAGATGGGCTTCTCTATTGCTTACGGTCCCGAAATCGAGCAAGACAAGTACAACTACGAGATGCTCAATATGCCATACTACCACCCTGCACGTGATATGCAGGACACATTCTATCTTGATTATCCTAGCATTCTTCTCCGTTCTCACACTTCCTGTGTTCAGGTAAGATATATGCTTACACACAAGCCCCCCTTTATGATTATCTCTCCCGGTGTTGTTTACCGTGTTGACGAGATCGATATGCAGCACACTCCGTGCTTCTATCAGGTTGAGGGACTTGTTGTCGGCGAGGGCATTAACCTTGCAAATCTCAAATGGGCAATGACTGAAAGCGCAAAGCGTATTTTCGGCAGCACTCTTCAGGTTCGTTTCTCTCCCTGCTACTATCCCTACACCGAGCCGTCCGCCGCAGTTGATATGAGCTGCATTATGTGTGGCGGTAAAGGTTGCCGTACCTGTAAGGGTA
>JAZOML010000012.1:0-8425 GCA_045653945.1 Eubacteriales bacterium | reverse complement strand
CTTAACGGTACAAGCGTTGATTTCCTCGCTCTCATCAAGCTTATCAAGCTTGCCGACCTTTTTAAGATACTTAGCGGCAAGAGTACCGATATCCATTAAGTTAATCGGCTTTGTTCTGCCGAGCGCTTTTCTTGTTTCTATGTACTCGTCGTAGGTCTTTTGAAGAAGCTCGTCCTCAAACTTAACACTGTCAACAGTGGTAAGGAAGGTGGTATGACGGCAGTGGTCGGACCAATACGTGTCTATCATCTTGATTTCGGTGATAGTAGGGTCGCGCTTCTCGGAAATAAAGTACTGCTGACAAAATGCAATGTCATCGTTATCCATTGCAAGTCCCTGCTCCTTAACGAACTTAGCAAGTCCGTCCTTGTCAAGCTTTGTAAAGCCCTCAAGGGTTGCAACCGTTTCGGGAATTTCGTACTCGGTTTTAAGGGTGGACTTTGGTGCAAGGTCAGCCTCTCTTGCTTCGACGGGGTTGATTACGTACTTCTTAATCTTGTCAAAATCAGCATCGGTTATATCGCCGTAAAGCAGGTATACCTTTGCGGTGCGAACGTCGGGCTTATCTCCCTGCGAGATAATCTGAATACACTGAGCCGCACTGTCTGCTCTCTGGTCAAACTGTCCGGGAAGATACTCAGTTGCAAAAACTCTTGCACCCGCCACGTCAATTTCGGTGTAAACGTCGTCAAGCTGTGGCTCGGAAAATACCGTCTTAACGGCATAGTCGAAAATATCCTTTTCAAGATTTTCAACGTCATAGCGGTTGAAAAGACGAACCTTTTCAAGTCCTTTTATTTGAAGAAGGGAAACAATATCACCCTTAAGCGAATCAGCCTCGTGTGTAAGTCCTTCTTTTTTCTCAACGAATATGCGGTAAACCATTTTGTTTATCTCCCCTCTTTATGCTTTGAGTGCTCTCTGACCAATGTCGGAGCGGTAATATGCGTTTTCAAATGATACCTTTGCAACCTTGCCGTATGCTAAGTCAATAGCGTCCTTTAAGGTGTCAGCCGTTGCCGTTACGCCAAGAACACGTCCGCCTGCGGTCTTTAAGACTCCCCCATCAAGCTTTGCGCCTGCAACGAATACGCTGTTTGCAACCTCAGTGGGTATCTTTATTTCAAATCCGCTATCGTATTTTTGCGGATATCCCTTTGATGCCATAACGACACAACAAGCGTGCTTGTCTGCAAATTTAACCTCGGTATCGGCAAGAGTGCCGTTCGTTACCGGCTGCATTCCGGTAAGCAGGTCGCTTTCAAGAAGCGGAAGAACAACCTGCGTTTCGGGGTCGCCAAAGCGACAGTTGTACTCAATAACCTTCGGCCCTTTCGGTGTGAGCATAAGTCCAAAGTACAGACAACCCTTAAATGTTCTTCCCTCGGCGTTCATTGCCGCCATTGTGGGTAGGAATATCTTTTCCATACACTCTTTTGCTATCGCCTCGGTGTAGTAGGGGTTAGGAGCAACCGTACCCATACCGCCCGTATTAAGACCTGTATCGCCCACGCCCGCTCTCTTGTGGTCCATTGAGGAAACCATAGGCTTTAAGGTCTTGCCGTCGGTGAACGCAAGAACGGAAACCTCAGGGCCGGTGAGGAACTCCTCAATAACGACGTTGCTGCCGCTCTCGCCGAAAACCTTGTCCTCCATAATGCTCTTTACGGCGTCAATAGCCTCCTCGCGGCTCATAGCGATTATAACGCCCTTGCCAAGTGCAAGTCCGTCAGCCTTGATAACTATCGGAATTTCGCAATCCTGCACGTAACTTAACGCATCGGCAGGATTTGAGAAAACCTCATACGCCGCCGTCGGTATACCGTATTTTTTCATAAGGTTCTTTGAAAAGACCTTACTTCCCTCGATTATCGCCGCCTTGGCGTCAGGGCCAAAGCAGGGAATACCAACCTCGTTCAGTGCGTCAACGCAGCCAAGAACAAGCGGATCGTCGGGAGCAACAACGGCGTAATCAATGCCGTTATTCTTTGCAAACTCAACAATACCCTTGATATCCTTTGCGCCAATCGGCACGCAGGTTGCATCAGCTGCAATACCGCCGTTACCCGGCAGAGCGAAAATCTGCTCCACGTCCTTATTTTCTTTTAATTTTTTAATTATTGTATGCTCACGGCCACCGCCGCCAACTACCATTATTTTCATATGTTTTCCTCCCGCCCCTACTTTTCTTGAAAGAAAAGTAGGCAAAAGAACTTCTCTTACGGGCTGCCGCCCACAGCACAGTTTTATGCTTTTATTTATTTTTACTTTCCAAAATTTGTTTGCAAACCTTTTCGCACGCCTCGGGTAAAATTATCCACTCGCACTGCTCCATAACGTATCTTTGGAGCGTTTCGGGGGTATCTCCCTCTCGGATTTGCACAGCCTTTTGGCTGATTATCCTGCCGCCGTCGGGAATTTCATTTACGAAATGCACCGTCGCCCCCGTAACCTTAACTCCGTATGCGAGTGCCGCCTCGTGGACTGCAAGTCCGTAATATCCCTTACCGCAAAAGCTCGGAATAAGCGAGGGGTGAACGTTTATAATTCTGTTTTCGTATCTTCTTGTAAAGTCAGCCGAAAGAATACTCATAAAGCCCGCAAGAACTATAAGCTCAATTCCTGCCGCTTCAAGCTCGGCAACTATCCTTGCCTCAAACTCAGCACTATCCGCACACTCTTTTCTTGAAACGGTAACACCCTTAATGCCTGCATTTTTTGCTCTTTCAAGCGCATAAGCCTTTGGGTTGCTCGAAAGCACGAGAACTATCTCGCCGCTTTTAATGATACCGCTATTTTGAGCATCTATCAATGCCTGCAAATTCGTTCCGCCGCCCGACACGAAAACCGCTATTTTCGTCTTTAGCATATTACGCAGCCCTCGTCGCCCTTAACGATTTCGCCGATAACGTAAGCGTCCTCGCCAAAGGATTTCAAAATCTCTATTGCGGTATTTACCTCGTCCTTTGGAACAACGATAGACATACCAACGCCCATATTGTAGGTGTTGAACATATCACGCTCGGGAATATTTCCGTCCTTTGCGATAACGTCGAATATAGGAAGAATTCTGATTGCGCTTCTGTCAATCTTAGCCATAAGACCTGCGGGAATACTTCTCGGGATATTCTCGTAAAATCCTCCGCCGGTGATGTGGCTGATTCCCTTTACGTTTACCTTTTCAAGCAGTGCAAGAACAGGCTTAACGTAAATTCTGGTGGGAACGATGAGCGCCTCAGCTACCGACTTGCCGCCAAGCTCCTCACGGGGAGCGTAAAGGCTGTCAGGGTTAGCGTCTATGTTGAATACCTTACGGCAAAGTGAAAAGCCGTTGGAGTGAATACCTGTCGAGGGAAGCGCAATAACAACGTCGCCCTCAGCCATTTTGGTATTGTCAAGAATCTTTTTCTTGTCAACCACACCAACCGCAAAGCCTGCAAGGTCGTACTCCTCAACAGGCATCATACCGGGATGCTCCGCAGTTTCGCCGCCGATAAGAGCCGCGCCCGACTGAACGCAACCCTCAGCAACACCGCTTACGATAGTTGCAATCTTTTCGGGATAGTTCTTACCGCAAGCTATGTAGTCAAGGAAGAAAAGGGGCTTTGCGCCGCAGCAAATGATGTCGTTTACACACATAGCAACCGCATCAATACCGATAGTATCGTGCTTGTCCATAAGGATAGCGAGCTTTACCTTTGTTCCGCAGCCGTCAGTTCCCGAAACAAGAACGGGCTCCTCAATTCCTGCAAGATTAAGACCAAAGCAACCGCCAAAGCCTCCAACGTCGTCAAGACAACCCTCGTTCTTGGTTCTTGCAACGTGCTTTTTCATAAGCTCAACCGCCTTGTATCCTGCGGTAATATCAACGCCTGCCTTTGCGTAGCTTTCACTTCTTGAATTTTTCATTTTATTCTCCCCCAAAATTTTATACGTTGTATTTTTCTTCAATTTCTTTGTTCTTTTCAAGGACACCCGCAGCACCCTTAACTCTTGCATCGGTAAGCTTTGCGTAAAGCTCATCGTCGCTTATCGCAAGCATCTGAATAGCAAGGATAGCCGCATTAGCCGCGCCGTCAATAGCGACGGTGGCAACCGGAATACCTGTGGGCATCTGTACAGTAGCAAGAAGAGCGTCAAGACCGTCAAGATTGGTGCTCTTTACGGGAATACCGATAACGGGAAGAACGGTGTTAGCCGCAATCGCACCCGCAAGATGAGCCGCCATACCCGCCGCACAAATGATAGCGCCGAAGCCTCTATCCTTTGCGTTCTTTGCGAACTCCGCACTCTCAATCGGTGTGCGGTGCGCCGAATAAACGTGAACCTCGTGCGGTACTCCGTACTCCTTTAAAACTTTTATAGCCTTTTCAACTACGGGCAAATCACTTGCACTGCCCATAAGAATTCCAACCTTTTTCATCTTCGTCGCTCCTTTATTATATAATAATAAAAATACTTATGTACTATTATATCATATAAAGGGGGATTATGTCAATAGAAAACGTAGCTGTTTGATAACAAATATTTCCTAAATTTTGATAGTCAAGTTATATATTTTAACCACTGTTTTGGGAATCCACTTTACAAATCAGTAAAATAGTGATATAATGTAACCAACGATTTTCCAAAAAGGAGAAAAAATATGAAAAAGATTTTAGTGTTTTTGGCGTGTGTTTTGCTTTTTGCGACACTTCTTATTTCCTGTAACGAGGCGGTGAGCGTTGTCGGAGCATCTATTAATGAAAACGGCGAGCTTGTTCTTGAAATGAGCGACGGAACAACCCAAAACCTCGGCGAGGTTAAAGGCGAAAAGGGCGATACCGGAGCACAGGGACCGGAAGGACCGCAGGGCGATAGCGCAACCAACGAAAATCCACAAGGGCTTGATTTCTATCCACAAAGCGACGGAACGTATGCCGTCGACCTCGGAAAATCAATTTTCCTTGAAGAAGTTATTATTCCGGCGGAATATTGCGGTAAGCCGGTAACAAAAATATTTTGTATAGATGCAGAGTCCAGAGAGAGTACGGCGGAAGCCGAGCTGCTTGCCATTAAAAGCATCGTGCTTTCAAACACTATAACCACTATTGATTACGGAGCTTTTTATTGCTGTTTTAAATTAACAAGCATAACTATCCCCGATAGTGTAACAAGCATAGGCGAGGGGGCGTTCTCAAGGTGCGACTCACTTACAAGCATAACGATTCCCAATAGCGTAACGAGCATTGGCGATGGTGCGTTCTCGCATTGCACCTCACTTACAAGCGTAACTATCCCTGATAGTGTAACGAGCATAGACGATTTTGCGTTCGATAGTTGCTCCAAACTTACAAGCGTAACAATCGGTAATGGTGTAAAGAGCATAGGCTATGGTGCGTTCGAGGATTGCGACTCACTTACAAGCGTAACTATTCCCGATAGTGTAACGAGCATAGGCCATGAAGCGTTCTCCGGTTGCTCCTCACTTACAAGCGTAACTATCCCCGATAGTGTAACGAGCATAGGCAATTCTGCGTTCTCAGGTTGCTCCTCACTTACAAGCGTAACAATCGGTAATGGTGTAACGAGCATAGGCAATTCTGCGTTCTCAGGTTGCTCCAAACTTACAAGCGTAACAATCGGTAATGGTGTAACAAGCATAGGCGATAGGACGTTCTATGATTGCTCCAAACTTACAAGCGTAACTATCCCCGATAGTGTAACGAGCATAGGCAATTCTGCGTTCTCAGGTTGCTCCAAACTTACAAGCGTAACTATCCCCGATAGTGTAACGAGCATTGGAGAATATGCGTTCTCAGGTTGCTCCAAACTTACAAGCGTAACAATCGGTAATGGTGTAACGAGCATAGGCTCTTATGCGTTCTATAGTTGCTCCAAACTTACAAGCGTAACAAACGGTAATGGTGTAAAGAGCATAGGCTATGGTGCGTTCTATAATTGCTACTCACTTACAAGTGTAACAATTCCCGATAGTGTAACGAGCATAGGCGATGATGCGTTCCGAAATTGCAACTCACATACAAGTGTAAAGTATAGAGGTACTGAGGAGCAGTGGGAAAATCTAACCCGATACTCTGATATAGGATACTACGGCACTGTAACGTATAACTACACAGGTCAGTAATTTACACAAAGAAAAACCGAGGTTGAAAAACAACCTCGGTTTTTTACTTTTTCACACCATATTAGTTTTCAGGCGCCTTTGCCTCACAGTAGCGGCAACGGTAAAGACGCGTCTTTGCATCACGAAGCTCACACACCTGCGGCACCGGCTCAACCGAGGTAATGCAACGGGGATTTTTGCACTTTACAACGTCTTTAAGTACAAGCGGAAGCTCAATCTTTTTCTTGTCTACAAGAGAGCCGTTTTCAATTACGTTTACGGTAATATCGGGGTTGACGTACCCGATAATATCAAGGTCAACGTCCATTTTGGTATCAATCTTGATAATGTCCTTCTTGCCCATTTTTTTGCTCGGCACGTTCTTGATAATAGCGATAGTGCACTCCAACTTATCAAGCTCAAGCAAAGCATAAAGCTTCATCGCCTGACCTGCCTTTATGTGGTCGATAACCACGCCGTTCTTAATGGAATCTACGTTCATTTTCTACTCCTTTTATTGTTTGAATACTTGCTCAGAGCTAAACCGCACTTGTTTAGAGGGCGGTTTTGTTGGTATGCACTTGGCGGCAGCCTATTTGCCTGCAGGTGCTTACCTGCCAAGCATTTTAAGCACAAGTGCCATACGGATATATTTTCCGTTACGTACCTGTTCAAAATAGACTGCACGGGGGTCGTCGTCAATGGAAACGTGAATTTCGTTGACTCTCGGAAGCGGGTGAAGTATGCTCATATCCGCCTTTGCGTTTTTCATCTTGTCGGGAGTTAAAATATAGCTGTCCTTTAGGCGTAAATAGTCCTCCTCGTTGAAGAAACGCTCACGCTGAACTCTGGTCATATAGAGTATATCAAGGTCGCCTATAACCGCATCAAGATCCTTGGTTTCAACGTACTCAAGTCCCTTTGCTTCAAGCACGCCCTCCTTGATGTAATCGGGCAATTTCAGCTCAGCGGGCGAGATTAAAACGAATTTAATACCGTTGTAACGCGAAAGTGCCGAGATAAGCGAGTGAACCGTTCTGCCGAATTTAAGGTCGCCGCAAAAGCCAACGGTAAGATTGTCAAAGTGTCCCTTTTCACGGCTTATGGTGAGCAGGTCGGTGAGCGTTTGGGTGGGGTGATTGTGTCCGCCGTCGCCCGCATTGATAACGGGGCACTCCGACTTAAAGGACGCAACAAGCGGTGCACCCTCCTTGGGATGACGCATAACAACTATATCCGAATAAATAGACGCCGTTCTTACGGTGTCGGAAACGCTCTCGCCCTTAGAGGTGGAGCTGCTTCCCGCATCGGAAAATCCAAGCACCTGACCGCCAAGACTGAGCATTGCGCTTTCAAATGAAAGACGGGTACGGGTAGACGGCTCAAAGAAAAGCGTCGCCATTATTTTGCCCTTGCACTTTTCGGAATAAAGGGCAGGATTTGCCATTATATCCTTTGCGGTAGCGATAAGCTCGTCGATTTCCTGAACCGACAGATCCATAATGTCAATAAGATTTCTCATAAAAGGGTTGTCCTTTCAATTTTTAAATTAGCACTTAGCTCCGTTTACCGCAAGATAATTCTTAATTCTCTCTACGTTTTCCTTGTGCTCGGGCTTTTCTTCAAGATACTCGATTATATCGTAAACGTCAACAATGGAATATACGGGGAAGCCAAACTGCTC
Source organism: Eubacteriales bacterium (assembly GCA_045653945.1). Taxonomy (GTDB): domain Bacteria; phylum Bacillota; class Clostridia; order Oscillospirales; family CAG-272; genus SIG673. The sequence goes on along the minus strand of JAZOML010000012.1, from coordinate 635 downwards.
CTCAATTTCCTGCATAGCGCCCTTTTCGGTCTGTCCCTTTTCCTTGCGGTCAACCATTATAAAGGTAGCCGCAACCTTTGTTCCCTCAAGGTGAGAAAGTATTTCCATACTCTCACGAATAGCAGTTCCTGCGGTGATAACGTCCTCAATTATAACGATTTCCTCGCCTGCTGTGGGTACGTATCCAACGAAAACGCCGCCCTCACCGTGATCCTTTACCTCTTTTCTGTTGAAGAAGAAGGGCACGTTAAGTCCGTTTTTGGAAAGAGCTACTGCCGCGGAAACCGAAAGGGAAATTCCCTTATATGCAGGACCGTAAAGAACTGCCTTTTTATCTCCGAGCTTTTCTTTATATGCGCGAGCATAGAACTCACCGAGGGTTGCAATATCAGCACCGGTCTTTATCATTCCCGCATTGATGAAATAAGGAATTTTTCTTCCGCTCTTTGCGGTGAAATCACCAAACTTTAAAACGCCTGCTCCCTCAAGGAACTGTATAAATTCTCTCTTATAGCTTTCCATTTTCAATTCTCCTTTTTATTAACCAACAAACTCGCTTATGCATCTTTCATAAGCAGCAACAGGATCTTCAGCAGCGGTAATAGGTCTTCCTACTACGATATAGTCAGAACCGA
>JAZOML010000011.1:0-51659 GCA_045653945.1 Eubacteriales bacterium | reverse complement strand
CTGCAAATAGCAGGCGCGCGCCTGCAGGCGAAAGGCGCTGCCGCGCAACAGCAAATTAATAAAACCGCCCTCTGAACAAGGGCGGTTTTTCATAGTGTAAATTTTACGCCAAAGAAAAACCGAGGTTATTTAAAACCTCGGTTTTATTGGTGTTTTATAGTGCTACGCGTGTCTGTTTACAGTTCGTAAACAGTAGGTCTGTCCTCGACGTTCTGCTTGATCTCGATGTTACGGTAGTAGGACATACCCGTACCTGCGGGAATAAGCTTACCGATGATAACGTTTTCCTTAAGTCCGAGAAGGTTATCAACCTTACCTCTGATAGCAGCCTCGGTAAGAACCTTAGTGGTTTCCTGGAAGGATGCAGCGGAGAGGAAGGACTCGGTATAAAGCGAAGCCTTAGTAATACCAAGAAGAAGAACCTCACCTGTGGGAAGACGGAGCTCCTCACCTGCGGCAATTCTTTCCTGGAGCTTATCGGTTTCCATTCTGAACTTAGACTTATCAACCATAGTTCCCTGCATAAGAAGTGAGTCGCCGGGATCGTCAATCATAATCTTTCTGGTCATCTGACGCGCGATAACCTCGATGTGCTTATCGTTGATATCAACCGACTGGCTGCGGTAAACCTTTTGAACCTCAGTGATGATGTAGTCATAAACTGCATCAACGCCGCTGATTCTTCTGATATCCGCAGGAGCAAGGCTACCCTCGGTGATAGGAGTACCCTTGGTAATCATATCGCCGTCATTGATACCTTCCTTAATTTCTGCGTTATAGGGAATATTGTAGGAAGCAAGTCTTTCGCCGTTTTCGCTAAGGATACTTACGCTGCGCGTTCTCTTAACCTCAGAGATTTCAACCTTACCGCTTTGCTCGGCGATAATAGCAGTTCTCTTGGGACGGCGAGCCTCAAATAGCTCCTCAACACGGGGAAGACCGTTTGTAATGTTAGAGCCTGCAACACCTCCGGTGTGGAAGGTTCTCATCGTAAGCTGTGTACCGGGCTCACCTATAGACTGAGCCGCTATGATACCAACAGCCTCACCGACGTTGACCTTCTTGCCCGAAGCAAGGTCAGAGCCGTAGCAGTGAGCGCAAACGCCGTGAAGCGCCTCACACTCCAGAATGCTTCGGATAAATACCTTTTTGATTCCTGCGTCAGTAATCTTCTTGATTTCCTTTTCACCCATCATAGTATTATCGGGGACGATAACCTCACCGGTTTTCTCGTCTACGATGTCGCCCTGAGTGTATCTTCCAAGAAGTCTTTCGGACAGGGGCTCAATAACCTCGTTTCCGTCCTTAATGTCGTATACGTATGCGCCGTTTTTAGTTCCGCAATCCTCCTGACGAATGATAACGTCCTGAGAAACGTCAACAAGACGACGGGTAAGGTAACCCGAGTCTGCCGTACGGAGAGCCGTATCGGAAAGCGACTTACGTGCACCACGTGCTGCGATAAAGTACTCAAGAATCTTAAGTCCTTCACGGAAGTTAGATTTAATAGGAAGCTCCATCGTCTCACCGGAAGCCTTGAACATAAGTCCACGCATACCTGCGAGCTGACGCATCTGAGTCATACTACCTCTCGCTCCGGAGTCGCTCATCATCTTGATTGAGTTGTACTTATCAAAGCGCTTCTGAAGTGCGTTAACAACGTCCTTTGTAGCCTTTTCCCAAATCTTGATAACGTTCTTGTAGCGTTCCTCTTCGGTGAGAAGACCTTCCTCATAAGCCACGCCGACCTTTTCAACCATATCCTCAGCCTCTTTGATAAGAGTGTACTTTTCTTCAGGTATAGTAACGTCTGCGTAGGAAATGGAGATACCGCTCTTGGTGGAGTACTTAAAGCCCTGTGCCTTAATTTCATCAAGAACCTGTGCGGTATCGTAAATAGAGTGCATCTTAATACAGCGGTCAACTATCTTACCGAGCATTTTCTTACCAACGGTGCAGTCTATTTCAAGCTTAAGCGCATTTTCCGGCTTGCTTCTGTCAACAAAGCCGAGGTCCTGAGGAATAGGCTTGTTGAATATAATACGTCCGAGGGTTGCGTCAATAAGACCGCTTACCTTCTTGCCGTCGATAACCTTAGATACACGAACCTTGATAGGTGCGTGAAGTCCAAGCTCGCCGTTTTCATAAGCCATCATAGCCTCGTCAAAGTCGCGGTAGATGTTACCCTCACCGGGCTCACCTGACTTGTCAATAGTGAGGTAGAACGAACCGAGAACCATATCCTGCGAGGGAACGGAAACTGCGCGTCCGTCAGCAGGCTTTAAGAGGTTGTTTGCAGAGAGCATAAGGAATCTGGACTCTGCCTGAGCCTCAGCGGAAAGCGGAACGTGAACAGGCATCTGGTCGCCGTCGAAGTCTGCGTTAAATGCAGTACATACGAGAGGATGAAGCTTGATTGCTCTACCCTCAACGAGTATAGGCTCAAACGCCTGAACAGAAAGTCTGTGAAGTGTAGGAGCACGGTTAAGAAGAACGGGGTGTTCCTTAATAACGATTTCAAGTGCGTCCCAAACCTCGGGAGTTACCTTTTCGACCTTCTTCTTTGCGTCCTTGATGTTGGATGCCTTCTGAGATTCAACAAGGCGCTTCATAACGAAGGGCTTGAATAGCTCAAGCGCCATTTCCTTAGGAAGACCGCACTGGTAAATCTTAAGCTCAGGTCCAACAACGATAACTGAACGTCCTGAGTAGTCAACACGCTTACCGAGAAGGTTTTGACGGAAGCGTCCCTGCTTACCCTTAAGCATTTCAGAAAGAGAACGGAGAGGACGGTTGGAAGGGCCTGTTACGTTTTTACCGTGTTGACCGTTATCAAACAGCGCATCAACAGCCTCTTGGAGCATTCTCTTTTCATTCTTAATAATGATATCAGCGGAGTTAAGCTCTATAAACTTTTGAAGACGGTTGTTTCTGTTGATAACACGTCTATATAGGTCGTTGATATCAGAAGCAGCATATCTGCCACCGTCGAGCTGTACCATAGGTCTTACGTCCGGAGGGATAACGGGAAGCACGTCGAGTATCATCCACTCAGGCTTGTTATCCGACATACGGAACGATTCAACCACGTTAAGTCTTTTAATTAATTTTGTCTTTTTCTGGCTGTTTGCCTCTTTAAGCTCATTAAGCTCAGCGCGAAGCTGCTTTGAGAGCTCGTCAAGATCAAGCATTTGAAGCAATTCCTTGATTGCTTCAGCACCCATTCCGACACGGAAGTCGTTTTGGTACTTGTTGTAATATTCTCTATACTCTGCATCTGTCAGAGTCTGATTCTGAAGAAGCGGAGTTGTGCCGGGGTCGATTACTATATTCTCAACGAAATACAGTACTCTTTCAAGCTGTTTCTGTGTAATATCAAGAAGGGTTGCTATTCTCGAGGGAAGGTTCTTGAAATACCAGATATGAGAAACCGGAGCGGCAAGGTTAATGTGTCCCATACGCTCACGACGTACCTTTTTAGAGGTTACCTCGACTCCGCACTTCTCACAGGTCTTACCGTTATGACGGGTTCTCTTGTATTTACCGCAGAAACACTCGTAATCCTTTGTAGGACCGAAGATTCTCTCGCAGAACAAACCGTCGCGCTCTGCCTTGAGCGTACGGTAGTTAATGGTCTCAGGCTTTTTAACCTCACCGTAAGACCACTCTCTTATCATCTCGGGAGACGCAAGTCCTATTTTGATTGACTCAAAAATATTTCTTTCCATTTATTATTAGCCTCCAAGCCGTATTTTACGGCATTATCATTCTTACTTGTTAAACCTTCGGTTTACCTTAAAACTCTCCGTCGTCGCCGATGTCATCAACGTCTTCGTCTTCATAGTCGAAGTCTTCTTCAAACTCGTCGCCGAAGTCATCGTCATCGCCAAGCTCATCTTCAACGTCTATCTCACTGAAGCCGTTCGCGGCTAACTCGCTCTGAGAGGCGTTTCTGCTGATTTCCTCCTCTGTGCAGTAGGAGAAGCGAGAGCTATGCTCAAGCTCAACCTCAGCAAGGGTGGAAAGGTCGACGTCGTTTCCGTCGGGATCCTGAACTCTGATGTCAAGTCCAAGAGCCTGAAGCTCCTTGACAAGAACCTTAAACGATTCGGGAATACCCGGGGTGGGGATATTTTGTCCCTTAACGATTGCCTCGAATGTCTTGGTACGTCCGTTAACGTCGTCGGACTTAACGGTAAGGATTTCCTGAAGTGTATATGCAGCGCCGTACGCTTCGAGTGCCCAAACCTCCATTTCTCCGAAACGCTGACCGCCGAACTGGGCTTTACCGCCAAGAGGCTGCTGCGTAACGAGAGAGTAAGGACCGGTTGCTCTTGCGTGAATCTTATCGTCAACGAGGTGGTGAAGCTTGAGGTAGTACATTATACCAACCGTTGCAGCGTGGTCAAACGGCATACCTGTTCTACCGTCGTAAAGAACGCTCTTACCGTCTGCAAGCTTGAGAAGTCCGTTGCCCTTGAGCTGAGAAATATACTCAGGAGACTTCTTCTCGTCGTCGGTCAGAGGAATGATGCTCTTTGCACCGGTTACGTCATCTACTATTTCTCTATAAAGCGTCTTTGCACAGAAGGTTTTGAGGCAGCCCTCAGAAATAAGCTTTGCGATAAACGCCTCGTCTGCTCTTTCCTCATCGGTGAGAGGTGTTACCTTCGGTACGCCGTTCTCGTCTTTTACAACTACGGGAATTGCACTTGCTCCGTGAGGTACCTTTTCAATCTTAAAGAGGAATTTGAGTGTTTTTGCGTCCTCAACTCCGTTTACGTCGCTGTAAATATCGTCGGTTGCAAGCAGGTCGCGGTAAAGTCCGGACTTAACTATGCACTCGGTGATATCCTTTTCCTTTGCACCGTCGAAAACAGGTGTCATAACCTTCCAGCCAAGTCTCTTTGCACTAATACCGAGGTGCATTTCAAGAACCTGACCGATATTCATACGGGAAGGAACACCCAGAGGGTTAAGAACGATATCAAGAGGAGTACCGTCTGCAAGGAACGGCATATCCTCAGGGGGAAGTATTCTTGAAACAACACCCTTGTTACCGTGGCGGCCCGCCATCTTATCTCCGACGGAAATCTTTCTCTTCTGAGCTACGTAGACTCTTACAACCTTATTAACTCCGGGAGGAAGCTCATCGGAATTGTCGCGCGAGAATACCTTTACGTCGACTACGATACCCGACTCACCGTGAGGAAGTCTGAGCGATGTATCTCTGGTTTCTCTTGCCTTCTCGCCGAATATCGCGCGAAGAAGTCTTTCCTCGGGGGTAAGCTCAGTATCACCCTTAGGTGTAATCTTACCAACGAGAATATCGTTTGCGTGAACCTCAGTACCCTTGCGGATGATACCCTCAGCGTTGAGGTCCTTAAGAGCGTCCTCGCCAACGTTATTGATTTCTCTTGTGATTTCTTCCTCGCCAAGCTTAGTATCTCTTGCCTCGCAGGAGTACTCTTCGATGTGGATAGATGTATAAACGTCGTTTCTTACGAGCTTTTCGTTGAGAAGAACAGCGTCCTCGTAGTTATAACCCTCCCAAGTAAGGAAGCCGATAAGAGCGTTCTTACCAAGAGAGATTTCTCCGTTGCTCGTTGCAGGACCGTCAGCGATTACCTCGCCCTTAGTTACGGTATCGCCAACGTCAACGATAGGTCTTTGGTTGATACAGGTTCCCTGGTTACTTCTCTTGAACTTGATGAGATTGTAAACGTCCTTCTTGCCCTCATCGTTTATTATAACGATTTCGTCAGCGCTTACCTTGTCAACTACACCTGCGTTTCTTGCGCATACAACAACACCGGAGTCAACCGCCGCCTTGTATTCCATACCCGTAGCAACTATCGGGCTATCGGTTACCATAAGCGGAACTGCCTGTTTCTGCATGTTAGAGCCCATAAGTGCACGGGCGTTGTCGTCGTTCTCAAGGAAGGGAATCATTGAGGTTGCTACCGAAACAACCATCTTTGGAGATACGTCCATATAATGGAATTCGGTTGCGTCCTTTTCAACGATTTCTGCTCTGTCGCGTCCCGTTGCTCTCTTTTCTATAAAGTAGCCCTCAGCATCAACGGGTGTGTTAGCCTGAGCGATAACGTAGTTATCCTCGGTATCGGCAGTCATATAAACTACCTCGTCGGTAACTCTTACGCGACCGTCCTCGCACTTTTCAAGCTTACGGTAGGGAGCTTCAATAAAGCCGTACTCGTTAATCTTTGCGTAGGTAGAAAGGTAGCAGATAAGACCGATATTAGGACCTTCAGGGGTTTCGATAGGACAAATTCTTCCGTAGTGGGTATAGTGAACGTCACGAACCTCAAAGGATGCGCGATCACGGGAAAGTCCACCCGGGCCAAGAGCCGAAAGACGGCGCTTGTGAGTAAGCTCTGCCAGAGGGTTATTCTGGTCCATAAACTGCGAAAGCGGAGATGAACCGAAGAACTCACGGATAGCAGTGATGATAGGACGGCTGTTGATTACGTTATCAGGGGTAATGTTCTCAACGTCCTGAGTGCTCATCTTCTCTTTAACAATCTTGTCCATTCTTACAAAACCGGTTCTCATCTGGTTCTGGAGGAGTTCTCCAACGCAACGCAGACGGCGGTTTCCAAGGTGGTCGATGTCATCAATGCTTCCAATGTCCATAGGAAGACCGAGAAGATAGTTAATTGAGCAGAAAATATCCTCAGTAGTGATATGCTTGGGAACGAGCTCGCCCATTCTCTCAGAAGCAAGACGCTTCATAGTATCGATGTCGCCCTCAGCCTCAGCCATAAGGTCGTTAAGCACTTTGTAACGAACCTTACCTGTTACTCCGATATCAGAGAGATTTTCTCCGATTACAGCCTCGGGATATACCATACCGTTGGTAAATATTCTATATTCTTCGTTGTTGCCGTATGCAATGTAAGCCTCAAACGCACCTGCCTTTTCAATCATCTCTGCCTTTTCAGCATTGATAAAATCGCCTGCGCTTGCGAGAACCTCGCCGGTTATATCGGATACAACGTCGCGGGTTACAACCTTACCTGTAAGGCGGTTAGCAAGACCGAGCTTGCGGTCAAACTTGTAGCGACCAACCGCCGAAAGGTCGTAAAATCTCGGCTCGAAGAACATTCTTGTAATAAGAGTCTGAGCACTTTCTACTGTTGGGGGCTCTCCGGGACGAATCTTGGTGTAGATTTCCTTAAGAGCCTCGTCGGTGGGGCTGGTTTTGTTGGCTGCCGCCGCTGCGGTCATACCGTCCTTTGCAATAGTTGCGTTAACCCTCGGGGAGTTACCGAACATTGCTCTGATGTCATCATCAGTCGTGCAACCGAGCGCACGAATAAGCACGGTTACGGGAACCTTGCGGTTCTTATCGATGTGAACGTATATAACGTTGTTCATATCGGTTTCGTACTCAAGCCAAGCTCCTCTGTACGGAATTACCTGTGCAGCAAAGAGCTTTGTTCCGCTCTTGTCCATCTGCATACTGTAATAAACTCCGGGTGAACGGACTATCTGAGATACGATAACTCTCTCCGCGCCGTTAATAACGAAGGTACCGTTATCTGTCATAAGCGGGAAGTCGCCCATATAAATGAGCTTCTCAGCAACCTCACCTGTCGCCTTATTCATAAGGCGAACTCTAACGCGAAGGGCTGCTGCATAGTTTACGTCTCTTTCCTTGCATTCCTCAACGGGATATTTCGGCACTGGGTCGATTACATAATCGACAAACTCTATGCAAAGATTTCCCGAGTGGTCTACTATCGGGGATACGTCGCGCAAAACCTCTTGAAGTCCCTCATCAAGAAACCACTGATACGATTTCTTCTGAACATCAATAAGGTTCGGCATCTCCAATGCTTCGTCTATTTTCGCGAAGCTTTGGCGCACGATCTTATTACTGAGCCTTTGTTCTTTGACCATGATTTTCTCTCCTGTTTTTTCACCGCAATTTACGCGGGTGTCGGTATAAAAAATTAATAGACCACCCTTAAAAGCCACCCAACGCCCAAAGCAAATCCCAAATATCTTCTCTTATGTGCTACCCCTACGACAAAGCTGGTTACCGTCGAATTATAAGCCACACCCACGCTACCCCTACGACAAAGCTGGTTACCGTCGAATTATAAGCTGCGCTGCAAAAAGCCGAGAATATATATGTTTTTCGCCTTGCACGAAAGATAAACTCCTAAATGGAGGTCCTCCGATGTAAGCACCGATGCTTACTTGTGCATCGTATATCATAGCATATAATTATATAAATGTCAAGTTAAACTTTTCCTGCTTTGTTAAAGTTTACAAAAAATTCACAAAAAATATTTTTAGAACTTTTTTTGAAAAAACTATTGATTTTTTAGTTTAGTTGTGCTATAATACCAAATTGAAGATTCCCATCAAATTCGAAGGAGGTTATTACTAATGCCTAACATTAAATCTGCAAAGAAGCGCGTTAAGGTTATTGAGACCAAAACTATGCGTAACAAGATTGAGAAGACCATTCTCAAAACGGCTATAAAGAAGTTCGAGGCTGCTGTTGTTGCTGGCGACAAGGCTGTTGCTGAGGAAGCATTCAAGGCAGTTTGCAAGAAGCTCGACAAGGCTGCTGCTCACGGAATTATTTCCAAGAACAAGGCTGCAAGAAAGACCAGCCGTTTCCAGCTCAAGCTCAACAAAATGGCTTAAGTACCACAAAAAAGCGTTGCAATTTTTTGCAACGCTTTTTTATTTCTTACTGCAATTCTCTTTTTTTAACCTCGGAGGGCGGATATCCGTATCGTTTTTTAAAGCAGGCGGAGAAGTAGTTTTGATTTGCATATCCGAGCGCAAATGCGGTTTCCTTCACGCTTTTTCCTGCAAGTAGCATCGTTCTCGCGCGCTCCATACGTAATATATTATAGTAGAAAATTGCTCCGCAGTGCATATATCTGAAAACAGTCTTTTCAAGAGCAGGAATGCTCATTCCTGCCTTTTGCGCAAGCTCTCCTACCGAGAGCGCCTGTCCGATATTTTCCTGCATAACGGCAAGTATTCTTGCGTAATTTTCTTCGCCTACGCTTGTACTCTCATTGCCGACTGCGTTTTCAAGCGCTCTTGATAAAAAAATCTCTATCCGTTTCACAAGACGCACCGCCTCACTGCGCATTCCCTCGTTTGTCCCCTCTATGTATAGCCCATTTTCAAATACGGCTTTACCGCTATCTCCAAAATAAACATCATCACCGCTGATTTTAAAGACACCGCAGCAAGCCTCATAAATCTCGCCGATTTCGTTGACAAGGCCGTCATCAAGCGCATACGCAAGCGACTTTATGCTTGGGAAGGTAGAGGCGGAAAAGGTGAAAATTATAACCTCAGGATTACTCTCTCCCTCTTCCCATATTGCGTGAAATTCGCCAGGTCGGTGAATAGTCATTTGCCCCTGCGAAAGAACGTATACGTTTCGCTCAGCGGTTATTCCAACCCTACCCGAAAGCACACAAACCGCCTCATAAAAGCTATGACTCTCTCCACCAAAGAAATATCCACCCTCAAATCTTTGTTTTGAAACGGTAAATATTTCACTTAGCGATATTGGATTGTTGATTTTATATCCGTACACCTTAGTTACACCTCAATTATTATCAGAAATTATACAAAAAAGATAAAAAAACATATATACATACATTTTCTTATGTGGTAATATAGATTATACAGGCAATACTAAAAAAAGTCAATACCCTTTATAATAATATTGAAAGGAATTTTTGAAAAAATGAAAACCACTCTCGTAGTAATGGCGGCAGGTATGGGAAGCCGCTTTGGAGGACTAAAGCAGGCTGAGCCTATCACATCTGACGGAAAATGTATACTCGACTTTTCCGTTTACGACGCAAAAAAAGCAGGCTTTGATAAAGTCGTATTTATCATAAGACACGATATCGAGGAGGATTTCAAGCGTTTTGTCGGCGATAGAATAGCATCTCACAGCGACGTAAGCTACGTTTTCCAAACCACCGATACTCTTCCCGAAGGAAGAACAAAGCCGTTCGGTACTGCACACGCAATTCTTTGCTGCAAGGACGTTGTTGACACTCCGTTTGCAATAATCAATGCCGACGACTATTACGGTTCAAATGCATTTTTTGAGATACACGACCACCTCGAAAACGCAAAGAACGGCGAATATGCTATGACCGCATATCAGCTTGGCAATACACTTAGCCTTAACGGTACGGTTTCAAGAGGCGTTTGTGAAATAAAGAACGGATATATGGATAAGGTAACCGAGCGCACCAAGATTTTCCCCGACGGCAGCTTTGAAGAGAACGGAAAAAAGGTTGTCCTCGCAGGTGATACCCCTGTTTCAATGAACCTCTGGGGACTCACACCCGATATTTTCGATATCCTTGAAACGGAATACGAAAAATTCCTTAACACCGCAAATCTTCTTAAGGACGAATTCCTTATCCCTGTCGTAATCGGCGATGCAGTAAAAGCAGGCAAGGCAACCGTTAAGGTTTATGAAAATGCGGATAAGTGGTACGGAATAACCTACCGCGAGGATTTAGCCGAGGTTAAGGAGGCTGTAAACGCATATATCGAAAACGGACTTTACGAAGGAATATAAAGAAAAGTCCGAGTGTTTGCTATTGAGGGTGAAATAGTAAGCATCGAGCCCTACGGCAATGGGCACATCAATACCACACTTCTTGTTACAACAAGCAAGAAGCGCTACATAATGCAAATAATGAACACCTAGATATTCAAGGACTCCGACGGTCTTATGAATAACATTTGCTACGTAACAGAATACCTTACCTCGCTTGGAATTGAAACGCTTGAGGTCATACCCACCACGGACGGCGCAAAGTATTATAAAGGCGATGAGGCTATCCGTATGTATAAATTTATCGAGGATACGGTTAGCTATCAAAAGGTTACCAACGCCGAGGCAAATATGATTCTCATTGAGGGCGAGTGTAACACCCACGCATACGCCGAAAACTGCAACAACACAGATAAATACGAGGAATTTGTGCCCGATATTTGGAAAAATATCACCGATGAGCAAAGACGCCTCGGACACGGCGGTATGGACTACCTTGAATTCAAGGCGTTCTTTGGGGCTATACTTAATAATGAAGAAATGCCTATCGACGTATACGATGCCGCATCTTGGATGTGTATAACCTCGCTTTCCGAGTACTCTATTGCTCAGGGCGGAACGCCTCAGGCTATCCCCGATTTCACAAGCGGCAGATGGGTTATAAGAAAGCCCTGCGACGTCATTACTTTCTGAAGAAAGTAACACAAAGACTTCTCTTACACCACAGTTTTTAACCACAAATTAAAAAGCTCCCCACAAAACGTGGGGAGCTTTTTGTGTAACTATTTGGTCGAAATTTTCTACAAATATCGCTTAGCGACGTTCGATGTGTTCGCACACAGGTTGGCGTCGCCATTTACCTGTAGGCGTTTGCCTACTGTGCAGCGTCAACGATAACGGTGAAATCGGGAGCCTTGAGAGATGCACCGCCGATAAGTCCGCCGTCGATGTTGGGCATTGCGAGAAGCTCTGCCGCGTTCTTTGCATTCATAGAGCCGCCGTACTGAATAATAGTCTTGTTTGCAACTGCCTTGCCGTACTTCTTTGCGATAACGCCACGGATAAATCCGCAAACCTCGTCAGCCTGCTCAGCGGTAGCGGTCTTGCCGGTACCGATAGCCCAAACGGGCTCATAAGCGATGATAACATTCTTCATCTGCTCCTCGGTAACGTCGAGAAGTGCGAGTTTAGTCTGCTTTGCAACTACCTCTTCGGTAATTCCCTGCTCACGTTCTGCAAGCATCTCACCTACGCAAACGATAGCCTTGAGTCCTGCCTCAAGAGCAGCCTTGGTGCGAAGGTTTACGGTTTCGTCGGTCTCGCCAAAGTACTGACGGCGCTCGGAGTGTCCGATAACAACGTACTTTACACCTGCATCAACGAGCATATCAGCGGAAATTTCGCCGGTGTATGCGCCGCTCTTTGCAAAGTGAACGTTCTCAGCTCCAACCTTGATAACAGTGCCTGCGGTAGCCTTAACTACTGCGGGAATGTCGATAGCGGGTACGCAAACTACAATATCGCAGCCGTGCTTACCCTTTACCATAGGATAAAGCTCCTCAATGAAGGCCTTAGCCTGCGAGGGAGTCATATTCATTTTCCAGTTTCCTGCAATTACTTTTCTTCTTGCCATTTTGTCTATCTTCTTTCTATTTTTAAATTTTATCAAAAAACAACTTACGCACCTTAGCGTCAAAGAACAAGTCAAGACGAGGCGCGAGCGCACAAGCAAGGCGACGCCTTATTTAGCATAAGGCGAGCCGCTTGAAGCGATGAAACGACGTATTGACGAAGTTATTTGTTGTTAAGGCAGGCTATACCGGGAAGCTCTAAGCCTTCCAAAAATTCAAGAGATGCACCGCCACCGGTGGAAACGTGAGTCATCTTAGCTGCATATCCAAGAGTCTCAACAGCAGCAGCAGAGTCGCCGCCGCCGATTATGGTGATAGCGCCGCTCTCAGCAAGAGCCTTTGCAACGCCACGTGTACCGTTTGCGAAGTTTTCCCACTCGGAAACACCCATAGGTCCGTTCCAAACAACAGTGCCTGCGGTCTTTACAGCGTCAGCGTAGATTTCGGTGGTCTTAGGACCGATATCAAGTCCCATCCAGCCGTCGGGAATGTTACCGGAATCGCATACCTTGAACTCAGCAGTCTCGGAGTATTCGGGAGCGATTACGTTATCAACGGGGAGAAGGAAGTTTACGCCCTTTGCGGCAGCCTTCTCAACAAGCTCCTTTGCAAGGTCCATCTTGTCTGCTTCGCAGATAGAGGTGCCGATGTTCTTGCCCTGTGCAGCGAAGAAGGTATAAGCCATACCGCCGCCGATGATAAGGGTATCAACCTTATCGATGAGGTTCTTTATAACACCGATCTTGTCGGAAACCTTTGCACCGCCAAGGATAGCAACGAAGGGACGCTTGGGCTCGGAGAGAGCTCCGCCCATAACGGAAATTTCCTTCTGAATAAGGTAACCGCAAACTGCGGGCATTTCGGGACAGTACTGAGCGATACCTGCGGTGGTAGCGTGAGCTCTATGCGCAGTACCGAACGCATCGTTTACGTAAACGTCAGCCATAGAAGCGAGCTTCTTTGCAAAGCCTTCCTCGTTCTTTTCCTCTTCAGCGTGGAAACGTACGTTTTCAAGAAGCATAACCTCGCCGGGCTGAAGTGCTGCAGCCTTAGCCATAGCGTCCTCGCCAACTACGTCCTTTGCCATAATAACCTCTTTGCCGAGAAGCTCGGAAATTCTTGCAGCAACGGGAGCAAGAGAAAGCTTCTTAATGTCGCCCTTTGCCTTTTCGAGAAGCTCAGCTGTTGCAGCTGCCTGCTCCTCTGCGGGGAGAGCCTCAACCTTCTTCTTTTCCTTCTTGGAGAGCTTAAGCTCTGCATTGAGAACGTTGTGAGGGCGTCCCATATGAGAGCAAAGGATAACAGCAGCGCCGTTATCAACGAGGTACTTAATGGTGGGCATTGCGCCGACAATTCTCTTGTCGTCAGTGATGACGCCGTCTTTCATAGGAACGTTGAAATCGCATCTTGCGATAACCTTTTTGCCTTTGACGCAAACGTCTTCGATTGTTTTCTTGTTATAGGTCATAGTGTATTTTCCTTTCTTTTCCCTACGATTTATTAAAATTAATTAAATTATTTTCTGTTTAAAGCGCCATTATTCAAAACGACTTGAATTACGGCTGTTTTCCAAAGTATGCCTGAATACCGCCGTCAACGTAAAGAATTTGTCCGTTTACGAAATCGGAAGCGTTAGATGCGAGGAATACTGCAGGGCCTGCGAGGTCCTCGGGGTCGCCCCAACGTCCTGCGGGAGTCTTGCTGTCGGTAATGAAAGCATCAAAGGGGTGCTTTGAGCCGTCCGCCTGACGCTCACGGAGAGGAGCGGTCTGGGGGGTTGCGATATAGCCGGGGCCGATACCGTTACACTGAATATTATACATACCGTACTCGGAAGCGATGTTTCTTGTGAGCATCTTAAGTCCGCCCTTTGCGGAAGCGTAAGCGGAAACGGTTTCTCTACCAAACTCACTCATCATAGAGCAGATGTTGATAATCTTACCGCTTCTTTGCTTCATCATAGAGGGAAGAACTGCCTTGGATACGATAAAGGGAGCGTTGAGGTCAACGTCGATAACCTGACGGAACTCCTCAGCCTTCATTTCAATCATAGGAATTCTCTTGATGATACCTGCGTTATTTACGAGAATGTCGATAACGCCGACTTCCTTTTCAATGGTAGCAACCATTGCGTTTACCGCGTCCTCATCGGTAACGTCGCAAACGTAACCCTTTGCGTCAATTCCGTCTGCTGCATAGGAAGCGAGTCCTCTGTCAACAAACTCCTGCTTGATGTCGTTGAAAACTATCTTTGCGCCTGCTGCTGCAAGTCCCTTTGCAATAGCGTAGCCAATTCCGTAAGATGCACCGGTGATAAGTGCAACCTTACCTGTTAAATCAAACTTATTCATAGTTTAAATCTCCTTCTGCTTTCGTGTAGAATTATAACAAATCCTTAGTTTCGATATGGTCCATATCGTCAAAGTCTTGGTTTTCGCCGCACATAGCCCAAATGAACGAATAGTTCTTTGTACCAACGCCGGAGTGAATAGACCAAGAGGGAGAAATTACAGCCTCCTCGTTGTGCATTACGATATGTCTTGTCTGAGTGGGCTCACCCATCATATGGAATACAACGTCGTTTTCGCCCATATCAAAGTAGAAGTAAACCTCCATACGTCTGTCGTGGGTGTGGCTGGGCATAGTGTTCCAGTTAGAGCCGGGAGCAAGCTCGGTAAGACCCATAGAAAGCTGGCAGGTCTTAAGAACTGCGGGGTGGATGTACTGATTGATAACTCTCTTGTTGCAATCCTCAACTGTTCCGAGAGGACGCTTTGCAGCCTTGGTTATATCAATATGTACGATAGGATAGGTGGTATGTGCGGGGCAGGATGATACGTAGAACTTTGCGGGATTCTCGATATCGTAGCTCTCAAACTTGATGTCCTTATTGCCCATACCTATATAAATACCGTCGCGGGGGTTCATCTCATATTCAACGCCGTCAACGGTGATCTTACCCTTGCCACCTACGTTGATACAGCCCATTTCACGTCTTTCAAGGAAATACTCAGCAGCAAGCTCCTTACCTGCCTGAAGAGTGAGAACCTGACGAACAGGCATAAGACCTGCGGTGATGATTCTGTCGATATGGCTGTATACCATTCTTACGTTGTCCTTAGTGAAAAGACTTGCGATGTGGAACTCCTCACGAAGTCTTTCGGTTGTGTAGTGCTTTACGTCCTTTGCGTTAGATGCCTGTCTTACTTCCATTTTACTTAAATCCTCCTTAATTATCGTACCGTAAGCCTCGAGCTGCGAAAGCGCCGCAAACGAGAGAACCTCGGTAGCCTGTACAAAATTAAATAAATGTATACTCCGTGTTACCTTCTTTTCAAAGGCTACGACCTGTCCCTCGGAGTTAGCAGGATTAAGGTCGGTGTTGTCCAGCTTAAATTCGCCGTGAATTACCTCGCCGTCGGAGAACTCAATATCGATGTTCTTCCAATACGAGTCGTGCGGAAGTCCCGTCATATCATCGTGGCGGAAGTCCGAGCGCAGGTAGAATACAAGTTTATCAAGCTCCACGTCGCGTCCGAAATCAAGGAAAAACTCGATATCGTCTCTTGCTCCGCCTGCCCAAGAGTGGTAGGGGAACGTGCCGTGTCCCTGAACGTCGATGACGCCGTCGATTGCGTTTCTTTCGTAAAACGCAGGGTCCTCTCTCGTTACGAAGTTTGCCGTTGCGTGCGGAAAATATCTTGTCTTTCCGTGTGCATCGTAGGGGTTAAGCGCGAGGTTACGGTAGCCGTAAACCTCCTCGTCCTCAGGCTCTCTTACGCAGATAACGTGCGTGTCGCCCGAAAACGTACCCTTAGGATAGCCGCATCCGAGCTGCCAGCCGTTCGGGATAAGGTACTCAAAGCTTTTGCTGGGCACCCAAACTATGCTTTCCGAAACTCTTTCGTCAAGCTTAATAGCAAGGAATTCGCCACCGTCAAGGGTTACCTTTATCTTGTCGCCTGCGACAAGCTCACCCTTATATTCGGCCTTGATATCCAAGCCCTTATATTCGGCCTTGACTGTTTTGTCAACGCCTACAATTTTTAAGGTCAGCATATTTTTGTCCTCCTTAATTTTCCAGCATATATTATAACATAATATATTATTTTTTTCAAGTGAATTTTTATATTTTCACAAAATATTATTATTTAATGTTGACTAAACGGTGTTTTTAGTGTAAAATATAGCTAATCTCAACAAAAAAGGATTTTTGGCACAATGAATTTGAGTAAGAATTTGCGTGTGGCGGTTTATACGCTCGGTTGCAGAGTAAATCAATATGAAAGCAGGGCTATTTCCGAATACCTCGAGGAAAACGGTATCGAAATAGTCCCCTTTGGTCAGATGTGCGAAGCATTTGTGATAAATACCTGCGCCGTTACCGCCGAAAGCGAACGCAAGAGCAGGCATATTGCAAGAAGAGCGCATAAAATAAACCCCGACGCCCCAATTATTGTAACAGGCTGTCAATCTCAGCTTCACCCCGAGGACGCCAAGAAAACCGAGGGTGTCGTATACGTTGGCGGAAACGCCTCCAAAATGGACGCCGCAAGAGCTGTGCTTAGCGCACTGAACGAGCATTTCGAGGCACCCGTCAATGATTTTTTGACTATTGGTAGCGAATACGAGCAGTATTCAGTCAAGGTTCCCGACCACACCCGAGCATACGTAAAAATCGAGGACGGCTGCGAAAATAAATGCGCCTACTGTATCATACCAAAGGTGAGAGGCCCCGTCCGTTCAAAAACGCCCGAAAACGTAATTTCAGAGGTCAGTGGACTTGCCGCACTCGGATATAAGGAAATCGTTTTGACGGGTATTGAAACCTGCTCCTATCAATACGGCCTTGCCGACCTTATAGACAAGCTCACGGAAATAGATGGCATTGAAAGAATAAGGCTCAGCTCGGTTAACCCTGCCTTTATCAAGCCGAAATTCGTTGACAGGATTAAAGATAACAAGAAGTTTTGCCCTCATTTTCACCTTTCACTGCAAAGCTTTTGCGACAAAACCTTAAACGCTATGCGCCGTCAGTACAACAGCCGTATGATAAAGGAAAACTGCGCCTACCTGCGTTCCGTTATACCAAACGTTTGCTTTACTGCGGATATGATTTGCGGCTTTCCGGGTGAGAGCGACGGTGATTTTGAAACGACCTTGCAAAATACCGCCGAGCTTGGACTTTTGTTTGCGCACATATTTCCCTACTCTGACCGCCCCGAAACCGAGGCTTCAAAAATGCAGGGTAAGGTAGACGAGGGTGTAAAAAACGCAAGATGCGCCGCCCTGCGCGATGTTGTAAGCGGTACACAGAAAAAAATCATTACCGATTATATTAATAATAAGACTCCGCTTAATTTGCTCGTAGAAACAAAAAAAGACGGCTACCTTTTCGGACATACCGAGAATTTTATCGAGGTCAGAATAAGCGCGACGGAGTGCAACGCCAAATCAGGTGAAATCGTACCCGTTGTTTTGACAAAATCTAACAATATTTACGGCGAATATATGGCACAAGCCGTAAAAATATAACAAAAACAAATAACATCTATAATTTATATTGATAATTAACCGTTTGTTAATCACTACTTAACGAACGGTTTTTATTTTTTTGATAAACTAAATTTGATTTTGCAAACAGCCGTACGCTAAAAGCCGTGCGTTTATATAGATAAATATTTAAACAATCACGACATTTTTTCGGAGGAAAAAACAAATGACTTTTTCGAATATTCTCTTAGATATTCTACTTCCCCTGTTTTGCGGACTTACCCTGTTCCTTTACGGTATGGACGTTATGGGGGACGCTCTTAAAAAGAGTGCGGGCAGAAAGCTCAAAACTATTCTCGGCAGCCTAACGTCAAACAAGTTCAAGGGCTTTTTGCTCGGACTTGGAGTAACCGCAGTTATCCAGTCATCATCAGCAACAACCGTTATGGTTGTAGGATTTGTTACCTCGGGTACAATGGCGCTTTCTCAGGCAGTCGGAGTTATCCTCGGCGCTAACGTAGGTACTGCGGTAACCGCTTGGCTCACTGCTCTTAACTCAATCGAGGGCGGCAAGGATGCTATGGCTTGGACTAATTGGCTCAAGCCGGATGCTTGGATGCCTATTCTTGCTCTTGCAGGTATCGGACTTATAATGTTCTCAAAGACGAGCAAGAAAAAGGATATCGGTACTATTCTTATGGGCTTTGCCGTACTTATGGTCGGTATGGACCTTATGTCGGGAGCGGTCAGCGGACTTAAAAACAATGAAGCCTTCACAAGTATTCTTACAATGTTCTCTAACCCAATTCTCGGTATCCTTGCAGGTACTGTTCTTACCGCTATCGTTCAGTCATCAAGTGCTTCCGTCGGTATTTTACAGGCTATTGCAATAGGTACGGGAAGCATAAGCTTCGCTGCCGCTATGCCTATCGTTCTCGGTCAGAACATCGGTACCTGCGTAACTGCACTTATCTCCGCACTCGGAGCAAATAAAAACGGTAAGAGAGCCGCGTTTGTTCACCTTTACTTCAACGTACTCGGCGTTATCCTTTGGATGATACTCTACTACTCACTCGGTTCAATCATCGCAGCAACATCTGCTTTCAGCGTATTCACTTGGGCAGGCGCAAATATGGTAAACGCATTTGATATCGCTATCATTCACACCGTATTCAAGATAGTTTCCGTAATACTTCTCTTCCCCTTTACAAGGTATATCGAAAAGCTTGCAGTCGCAACCGTTCGTGGCGAGGACAAGAAGGGCGACGAATTTACCGCTATGCTCGACGAGCGTCTTCTCGCAACTCCTACCGTTGCAGTTGAAAGAGCACGTTCAGTTGCCTTCCATATGGCTGAGCTTTCCGCAATTTCTCTTAAAAAGGCTATGAATACCGTCGGCAATTATGACGCCAAGCTTGCGCAAGAAATTCGCGAGCTTGAGGATAAGGTTGATATATACGAGGACGTCCTCGGCTCTTATCTTGTAAAGCTTTCCGCAAGAGATATGAGTGAGGCTGACAGCCACGAGGTATCAATGCTCTTGCATATACTTTCCGACTATGAGCGACTTTCCGACTACTCGGTAAACATTGTAGGCAGCGCTGAGGAAATAAAGGATAAGAATATAAGCTTCTCCGAAAACGCAAAGAACGAGCTTGCCACTATTTACAAGGCAGTAAACGAGGTTCTCGACATCACAAACGATGCGTTTATGAATAACGATTTTGACAAGGCTTACTTTGTTGAGCCTCTTGAGGACGTTATCTCAAAGCTCAAGGAAACAATCAAGCACAATCACGTTATCCGTTTGCAAAGAAACGAGTGCTCTATCGAGCTCGGATTTATCCTTGCAGATATTCTCACAACCCTCGAAAGAGCTGCCGCACACTGCTCAAACGTTGCAGGCTGCCTTATCGAAATTTCTCATAATAGCCTTGAAATGCATAGCTTCACCGAAACACAAAAGGCAGGCGAAATTTACGATACCAAGGTAAAGGAATACTCCGAAAAGTACGTTGTAGCAGCAAAGTAATTTCCTTACATTATTTTACATAAAAGGCAATCGCACAGCGATTGCCTTTTTTATTTTGTAAATTATACAAAAGCAAAAATGTGGGAAAAATATCATTTGTATATGATGCTGATTTTTCTTGCAGACATATTTTGTTAACCAAATTTCATATATTTGGAAACAATATTATATTACAATGATTATATCAGATATAAATTAAAGTTATAGAGAACCACCGGTTTCCGGTTCTCGGAAAGAAGGAAAAAAATATGTTAACAGCAGAACAGGTAATGCAACTCATCCAAAGCCTTATATGGCTTCTCGCAGGCGTCGGCGTTTTTATCGTCGGTATGAATTTTTTAAGCGATGCTCTTGAAAAGAGCGCAGGAAGCGGAATGAAAAAGCTTCTTGAAAAAATCAGCAACAACCGTTTTTCAGGCGTGGGAATTGGCGCAGGCGTAACCGCAATAATTCAAAGCTCATCTGCAACCTCAGTTATGGTAATCGGTCTTGTAAACGCAGGTGTTATGACGCTTATGCAGGCAACTCCGATAATTATGGGAGCGAATATCGGTACAACCATCACGGGTGTGCTTGTAGCTCTTAAAAACGACTATTTTAATATGCTTATGTATCTGCTTGCATTTGCAGGCGTTATGATGGGCTTTTTCAAAAACGAAAAAATCAGACTGGCAGGAAGCCTTTTTTCAGGTCTTGGACTGATTTTTGTCGGACTTGAGGTAATGAGCAGCGATCAGGCATTTGGAAGCGACCTTGTAAAGACGATGTTCACAAACATCTTTAAGGTTATTGACTTTCCCCTGCTTCTTATCTTAGTCGGTGTCATTTTCACCGCGCTTATCCAAAGCTCCTCTGCCGCAACCGGTGTAGTTATCACAATGGTTGGAACGGGCGTGCTTGCGCTTGACCTTGCGCTGTTCATTATTCTCGGCGCAAACATCGGTACCTGCGTAACCGCACTGCTCGCATCAGTTGGAGCAAATGCAAATTCCAAGCGTGTAGCGCTGATACATTTCACGTTCAACCTTATCGGTACGGCGCTCTTTACCACAATAATTTGGATATTCAAGGAGCCCGTCGTAAACCTTTTGGTTTCGGCATTCCCCGGCTCTGAGCCTATGGCGCTCCAAATGAGAGTATCACTCTTCCACGTTATATTCAACGTTACCACAACTCTGCTGCTTCTTCCCTTTGTAAAGCAGCTCGTCAAATACTCCTGCCTTGTTATCAAGGACAAAAAGGAAAACAATGAGGAGCTCACACTCAAATACGTTGACGATAGACTTCTCACTATGCCTTCCGTTGCGCTTATGCAGGTCAAAAAGGAAATGGACTATATGATTGACCTGACAAAGAAAAATCTTACCCTCTCGTTTATCGCAATGGACACCGGCACAACAGAGCACGGAGATACAATCAGACAAAACGAGGCAATAATAGATTTTACAAACAGTGCACTTACAAAATTCCTTATCAAGCTCTCAAGCTCGGTTGAGCAGAGTGATGAACAGGTTATCGGTTCCTACTTCCACGTTTTAAATGACCTTGAGCGTATAGGCGACCACGCCGAGGATTTCCACGATATAGGAGTAGAAATGCTCGAAAAGAAGCTTGCATTTTCCGAAAAAGCGAAAGGCGAGATTGCTTCGATGCGCAATATCGTTATGCAAATGTTTGATATTTCAAAGGATGCCTTTGAAAATATCAACAAGGAACAGCTCCCAACGCTTACAAGTCTTGAGGAAAGCGTTGACGGCAAGAAAAAGGAGCTTATCGCAAGCCACTTTGCCCGTCTTGCCGACGGTAACTGCAACGTTGACGTAAGCCCGTACTATTCATCGGTAGTTACCCGACTTGAAAGAGTCGCTGACCACCTTGTAAACGTCGGTTACAGTATCGTAAGCCCTGTCGGCTCAGAAAATGAATAAAAAAACGGCTTCAATTTGAAGCCGTTTTTCATTTTATCTTAACCGTTTATTACCGTTACCTTCTTGCCGCTTTTGTGTGCATAATCCACCGTATATTTAGTTCCCTTTGACACGCCGTCCCATATAACAAGCACCTCATCACACATATCAACCATTTGCTCATTGCGTTTAAGAGGCGCCGCACGTCCGTATCTTTTATATTCTGGGCGTACTATAAGCTTTGTAATTCTATGCTCGTCCGCATAGCGCTCGGCGAGAGTATCAACTCCGTTTGCTCCGCCACTTATTATAATATCGGTTTCCGGCGGAACGTACCCCTCTAAATCAAAATCGGTAATGCTTCTTGAACCAACAATTAAAAGCTTCATATATCCTCCTTATATCACTAAAAAGTATTATTCTTAATAATGGTATATTTATAGTATAATACTTTAAAGTGAAATTGTCAATAAGATATATATCTATTAAAATATATATCGAAAGGAAGTGATATTTTTATGATGCGATTAACGGTAAAGGAATATATTGATAAACGTGGCATAACCAGATATGAGCTTTCACGAAAAACAGGTATCATCTATCAGATAATCGACAGATATTATAAAAATGCGGTAGTAAGATACGATAGCTACGTGCTTGACAAAATTTGCGAAGCACTTGACTGTGATATTTGCGATATACTTGAATATAAGAAATAAAAAACGGCTTCTTTTGAAGCCGTTTTTTATCTTTAAAGCCTAACCGTTTTTCCTGCGGGAATATGAAGCGTTTCGGTAACGTCGTTTGCGCTTCTTTCCACCCATACGTCAATGCTTGTGGGGTTTGTGAAGGTTCTTTCATCAACCGAAACGATAAGTGCTCTTTGTGCCATTACGTAGTTATAAATTTCAATATTCGTTGCGTACCATATATCATCTCTGCCTGCAAGGGTGGAAACAACATTTTCCATATACTGCCACTTTTCCTCGGTGTCAAACTCGTATGAGTGTCCCCAAATGTAGAAAAGATTCTTGCGTTTTCTCTCATCGTCAAGGAAGTTGTCGCAAAGCGCAAGCGCACCGTTATGGTGGCAGGTGGGGTGCCACGCCATAAAGTCCTCGGGAATTGCAAATCCACCTGTTGACCTGACCGTTCTGCTGTACACTATGCCACAATTTTTTAATATATCAATACGCTTTGCGTCGTAATCGCCAAAGGGATATGACATTCCAATAACCGGGTAGCCTGCAATCTTTTCAAGTATACGTCTGTCCTCAACTATCTCGTTTACAAGCGAAATATCGGGCATAAGCGTAGGCCAACCGTGATTTAAGGTGTGGCAGGAAATTTCGTGTCCTGCATATGTATTTGCTATATTTTTAAGACCTGCCGCATCAAGCTTGAGGTACTTTTTGCCGTTTAAGTGGAAAGAACCCTTCATATTATATTTGTTGAGAAGAGCGACGAGTCTGGGATCGTTTTCAGGACCGTCATCATAGCTAAAGGTTACTATCTTTTTTTTACCGTCTTTAAATACGTTATAATGTATCATAATATTTTCTCCTGTGGACAGTAAAAGCCCGAAAGTTTTTTCGGGCTTTTTGATTATTTATGAACGTTAATTATCTATTTGCAAGGATAATCTTGGTAAGCTCTACGGGGTCAACAATCTTGCCGTCCTTGTAAACACGCATATTGCCCGATGCTATTTCGTCAATGAGGATAACCTCGTCGCCGTTGTAACCGAACTCAAACTTGATATCCCAAAGGTCAAGACCGATTCTCTTAAGGTCGTCAGCAACGATCTTTGTAATTTTGAGAGTCTGCTCCTTCATACTTGCAAACATTTCCTCACTCATAACGCCAAGAGCTGCAAGTCCCTCGCTGGTTACCAGCGGGTCGCCCTTTGCATCGTTCTTGAAGGTGCACTCTACGTAGCCGGCCTCAAGAGGTGTGCCGTCAGCGATGTACTCGCCGTATCTACGGATAAAGCTACCTGTTGCAACAAGGCGGCAAATAACTTCAAGGCCGTGTCCGAATACCTTACCGGGAAGAACCTCCATAGTTGCATTTTCAATATCCGCACTTACATAGTGAGTCTTGATGCCTGCTTTTTTGAGAAGCTCGAAATAGTGGATAGAGGTTTCAAGGTTTGCCTTGCCGATACCGTCGATAGTAAGACCTACGGTGTTTTCGCCGGGATCAAACACACCGTCTTTTCCGGTGCAATCGTCCTTGAATTTGAGCATTACGTTGCCGTTGTCAAGTGAATAAACGTCTTTTGTTTTGCCTTTGTAAATGAGTTTCATAAAAGATCTCCTGTTTTTTCAAAATTTAACGTAATTATTATAGCATACTTTTTTTCATTTGTATATATTTTTTCAAAAATTTTTTTGACATTTTTTCATTTTTTTCATATTATACAAATTTTGCTTTTTAGAAAAATATTTCGTCAATTATTTTGACAAATAAAACGGTGCGGCAAAAATGCCGCACCGAAAAAGGCTTATATTCTAGGGGTTCTTTCCTTGCCTGCGATAGCTGCCTCTCTCATAATCTTTGCAACCTCAGGATCCTCCTCAGCCTCGCTGTAATTTAACAGCTTGTCGGTGGTATCCTTAGTAGCGTTCATAAGAAGTGCAGTTGCAGCGGCGCGACGTATATCTACGTCGTCATCACGAAGTGCGTTTACAAGAAGCTCAACGCCGGGGCGCTCCTTGATAAGACGGCAAGCGGTAAGAGCCGCAATTCTGGTTTCCTTGGGCTTACCCTCGTCAGCTGCTGCCTCTAGCTTACCTATGTATCCGCCATTTGCCCAGCCTTCCATTTTTTCTTCAAGTGTTTTTTTCTTAAATAAATCAAAAAATCCCATTTTTATAGCCTCCAAATTGCATATTTTTATATATTATAACAATATATTGTGAACAACGTTTTTATTTTTCTAAAACTTTTATACAAAAATTATTTGTAAATATTTTTTTATACGGTTGACAAACGCCTAAAAGTGTAGTACAATCATATTGGTTAAAAAATTTATTTAATAAAGGAGATACATATTATGGCAGATTTAAACCAAATTCTTCAGGATATGGTAAACGAGGACTATGATTCCCTCGTAGGTATGGCACAGCAGGCAATTTGCGACCTTCTTCCCATTTTCAATGAAATTGATGAAAACGGCGACGGTAAGAGCGCTATCGTTGCTCTCTTCGCAACTGCTCTTGCAGTAGACGGAAAGCTCTCCGACCTTGAGTACAAGTTCGTTTGCGACGTACTTGGCGGCAACTTCACCTACGATGAGGTTAAGGCTCTCGTTCAGGGACACTACAGCGACGATATGATCGCTGCCGTTGACGGTCTTGTTGATTCCTGCCCCAAGGAGCTCAAGTCCAAGCTTCTCGTTCTTTGCTGCACCTTCCTTGCTGTTGACGAAACCATCAACCGCGACGAGGTTGCTTTCGTTGTAAAGCTCATCGAGGAATAAGAAAACACAAAAAAATCCCGCCAATCGGCGGGATTTTTTTATGAGATAAGAGATAAAAGAATAGGTTGCTTTTCACTTTTCACTATTCACTAAAAAAGCCCCTACAGGGGCTTTTTTACTTATTATCCACGTGTACGTCAAGCTGAGGGAAGGGAATTTCAATTCCGTTTTTATCGAAAATATCCTTAACCCTGTCAAGCATATCAAAGTAAACGGTCCAATAATCACTAGCCTTTGTCCAGACACGCATTTTTACCGTAATCTGACTGTCATCATACGAGGCTATTTTTACGAAAATATCTTTATCCTTGAGCACAAGCTCGTGCTCGTTCGCCATATCGGTAAGCAACCTTAAAACAAGGCGCATATCACTTCCGTAGCCTACTCCAAACTCAAGGTCGCAGCGGCGTGTTTCGTTTACCGAATAGTTTTGAACGGTTGCGTTTGAAAGCTCACCGTTTGGTACAACGATATGCACGTTGTCGGGGGTATCAAGCACCGTGTAAAGAATCGTTATCTCCTTTACCGTACCGGAAACATCCTTTGCATTTATAAAATCACCGACCTTGAACGGAGTAAATATGAGTATCATAAGTCCGCCCGCCACGTTTGAAAGGCTACCCTGAAGCGCAAGACCGATTGCAAGTCCTATCGAGCCTATCGCCGCAACGAAGTTTGTCATCGGAACCCCGATTATTGCCGCAGAGGTCAGTATCACAAGGCTTTTCAGCACTATACTGATAAAACTTTTTATAAAGGTTTGCGCACCTGCTTCCATTTTATGAAAGCCCTTGCCCTTTGTTATAGCCTTAACTATCCATTTTGAAACCTTAAAGCCTACTATCAGCACCGCTATTGCTGCTAAAAGCTTAAGCCCAAACGACATTATAAAATCGGTTACAAAGGTAAATACATTTGCAATTACTTCTTCAAAAGTCATTTTATCCCTCTCCTTTTGTTTTTATTTAATTTTACCACATATTTTCCCTAACGCTATGAATACTTTTAAGTAATTTTGTAAACAAAAAGTCTATTAATTGACGAATATAGATATTTTGTGATATAATTGTATAGTACATACATAAATTCTAAATAAACCTCAAAAGGAGATTTTATTCAAATGAAGGTATTACTTATAAACGGCGGACCGCACAAAAGCGGCGCAACAAACAGAGCGTTAACCGAAATCAAAAGCACTCTTGCTGAAAACGGCATTGACGCCGATATTGTTTGGCTTGGAAACGAGGCTCTTGCAGGCTGTATCGGCTGTGGCGCTTGTAAAAAGAACGGCAAGTGCTTTAGAGATGATAAGGTAAACGAGGTCGCCGCCACTCTTGATTCGTATGATGGATACATTTTCGGTTCGCCCGTACACTATGCAGCGGCAAGTGGCGCAATTTCCTCTTTTATGGATAGACTTTTTATGTCGGCGGGCGCAAAAATGTATATGAAGCCTGCTGCGGCGGTTGTAAGCTGTCGCAGGGGAGGGGCGTCGGCTGCGTTTGACGAGCTTAATAAATATTTTACCATTAACTGTATGCCCGTCGTTTCCTCGCAATATTGGAATCAGGTACACGGCGCAAATGCAGAGCAGGTCGAGCAGGACGCAGAGGGACTTCAAACAATGCGTACCCTTGCTCGCAATATGGCGTTTATGCTCAAAGCCTTTGAGTGTGCAAAGCAAAACGGAATTGAAATTCCCGAAAAAGAAGCACAGATAAGCACAAGTTAAATACGCTAACAAAATACGGCTCAATGAGCCGTTTTTTGATTTAGTCATCTATATCGGTTAATTTTGATACAGTCGTGCCGAGCACCTCTGCAATTTTAAATAGAGTTTTAAGCGACGGGCAGAAATAACTGTTCGGGCCCTCCAGCTGCGAAATGTATCCTGCGGACAAATCACACGCCTCGGCAAGCTCCTCCTGTGTCATACCTTGAAGCTTTCTGTAGTATGCAATTTTCAACCCTATTTTTAAAAGGTTCATTTTGTATTGGCTTTCAAGCATATTCGTTCTCCCGAAAACTATTCGTTAAAACTATTATACCCTATTTACAAACTATTTTTTATATGATATAATATAACATATCATAGGTGTGATATAGTAATAACAATATAAAAGATAGGAGAACGATATGAAATTATTGATAGTCGGCTCACGGAGCATTACCGATTTTGATTTAGAGGGGTGCGTTCCGTCCGAAACAGACCTTATTATTAGCGGCGGTGCAAACGGTGTAGATACACTTGCCGAAAAGTACGCCGACAAGCACAGAATTTCAAAGGTAATAATCCGTCCTGAATACGGAAAATACGGAAGAGCCGCGCCGCTTAAACGAAACGAAACAATGGTCGATATGTGCGACGAGGTGCTTGTCATCTGGGACGGCGCTTCAAAGGGTACTAAATACACAGTAGATTATGCAAATAAGCGCGGCAAAAAGGTTACTATAATACAAAAAACGGCTCAATGAGCCGTTTTTTGATTAAATATTGATTTGTTTATAAATTTCGGGAATAACCTTGTTTTCACATTTAAAATCGCAGGGATTAAGATTATCAAACATACCAAAATGTACGGGTACGGTGTATTTTGCGTCAACTCTTTTGGCAAAAACCGAGGCATCCTGCATATTCATATTGTTTCCAACGCCGTTTATCGGCAAAAACAAGGCGTAAACGCCCTTTGGAATATCCGAAAAGATACTTTCATTATACAGAGTATCGCCCGTAACGTAAAAGATTTTTCCGCTTGACATTTCCTCGATAAGCACACCGATAGCATAAGGCTCACTATGCACCGCCTTAACCGCCGTAACTCTTATACCCCTCTCGCTCCAAACGGTACCGCAGTCAAACTGAACGTAGTTGTGTTTTGTGCCATACGCCATTGCCTTTTTGTACACCGAGCAAGGGCAGAGCACCGTCATTTTCCCCTCTCGCTGAAGATATATTGGGGCAGTTTCAGGGTCAAAATGGTCAAGGTGGTCGTGGGTGAAAATTATAATATCGGGGTTATTTTCTAGGTAACCGGTGTCAATTTTTTGCCGTCTTTCGTTCTCGGGCTCGTATTTTACAACACTGTTTGATAGGTACGGGTCAACCATTACCCTTACCCCCTCGTTGCTTTCAAATAAAAGTCCTGCCTGACCAAGCCAAATCACCTTCATATTTATCCCTCTTTCAGTCGTTTTTTTACATTATAACATATAAACGTGCGTTTTTGAAGAGTTTTTACAAAAAAGCTTAAAAAAATATTTAAAAAGGTTGACAGGGCTCTTTTGTTATGATATCATTTAATTACAAAATATTTCCCAGAAAGGAATAACGATATGGATTACAATAAAATACTAGAAGACATAAAGAGAAAATCTCTTGACCGTATGGCAAAGCTCGATCCTCACTCGGTTATGCACGAGCACGCGGCGGCTGTAAACGGTATCTATACCGACAGACCGCTTGATTTCCTTAATATGGCGAACTGGACACGCTCATTTTTCCCCGGTGCTCTCGCTTTGCTTTACAACCACTTCGGCGACAAGGAATTTCTCGATTATCTAAAGGAGCTTGACGGTATTTACAGAAAGCGCGTAAAATATGGCGTTGACAACTGTGCTATGCACCACGACGCAGGCTTTACGTTTATTCTTTACTCTATTGCTCTTTACGAGGTTTCGGGTGATAAGAAGGCTTACAATATGTCCCTTAAGGTTTGCGACGAATTTGCAAAGACCTACCGCCCGGAAGCAGGACTTATTCAGGGCTTTGGCGGTCCTACCGGCGGTACCGTTACTATTGCCGACGATATGATGAACATAGGTCTTTTTATGTGGGCTTACGAAAAGACCAAGCACCCCTTCTTCCGTACACTTTTCACCAACCACATTGATACCGTTCTCAAAATAATGGTTCGCGATGACTACTCGGTTCGCCACTCCTACTATTTTGACGATAAGGGTAACCCCGTTTGCGAACACAACTACTGCGGTTACGCTCCCGGCTCTCAGTGGGCAAGAGGTAACGCTTGGGTTATTTACGGTCTTGTTAATGCTATTACCTGTCTGTATCACGACAGGGGACTTGATTGGAAGGAAATGCAAATGCGCGACGCAAAGCTCAAAAAAGGTCAGCAGGACTGTGTACGCTTTGATAGAGAAAAGGTAAATAAGTACATCATTGCGCTAAACGGTATCCTTAACTGCTACCTTTCCAAGCTTCCCGAAAACGGCGTACCCGTTTGGGATTTAAAGGAGCTTTCTAAGGAAAGCGGCGACCTTTTCGATACCTCGGCGGCGGTTATCGTTGCATCGGCTATCTATAAGCTTAACGAGTATTACGATATAAGCAAATTCCAAGGTCTTGCAAAACACGCTCTTGAATGGGCTGACAAGATGCTCGACGGCGTAACCCGTGATTATCTATCCCCTGCCGAACACGAGGCATTCATTGACGGCGGTCAGACAGGCGACAGGATGACGGGCGTAACCTGGGGCGACTACTTCTATGTTGAGGCTATTATGAGAAAGCTTCACGGCAAGGACTGTCCAGAATTTTGGAGCAAGCCTGTTCTTGGCAAATACTGATAACTGCGATTATATACAAAAACTCCTCGCAATCTGTGAGGAGTTTTTTATTTGTCAAATTTTGCCTTTTCTATTTACAAATAAAAATAAATATGTTATAATATCAAAAAATAACCCTCGGAGGTTTAGAAAATATGAATTACGAAAAGATTCTTGAACAAATCAAAGAAAAAACTCTTCGCCGTATGGCACTTCAAGACCCTGCCGACTATATGCACGAGCACTGGGAAGCTAAGGACGGCTTATATAATGACCGCCCCGTTGAGTTCAACGGTTGGGACTGGACTCGCTCGTTCTTTTCGGGCGTTATTGCACTTATGTACAAAAAGTACGGTGATAAGGAGTTCAAAAAGTATCTTGAAGATCTTTATCCTCAGTATGACAAGCGTGTAAAAAAGAGCATCAAAGTTCACAATATGCACCACGACTCGGGATTTATATACATACTCTACTCCACTGCACACTACGTTGTAACCGGCGACAAAAAGGCATACAATATGTCTATGACGGTTGCTGATGAGTTTGCAAAGACCTTCCGTATGGAGAGCGGCCTTTTCCAGGGCTTTGGCGGCCCTATCGGCGACACTATCACCATCGTTGACGATATGATGAACATCGGACTTATGATGTGGGCTTACGGTCAGACAGGACACCCCTACTACCGCAGACTCTTCACAAAGCACGTTGATACTATGCTTGATACAATGTGCCGCGACGATTATTCGCTTCGCCACTCCTTCCGCTTCGACGAGAAGGGCAATAAGCTTACCGAGGAAAACTACTGCGGATACGCTCCCGGCTCTCAGTGGGCAAGAGGTAACGCTTGGGTTGTTTACGGTCTTGTAAACGCTATCGCAACGCTTTACCACACAAAGGATATGGAGTATACCGATGTTCTTAAAAAGAAAAAGAGACTTGATGACAGCGAGCGTATGGTTTACGACGAGGATATACAAAAGGTCAACACCTACATAAAGGCTCTCAACGGTATTCTTAACAACTACCTCACCAAGCTCCCCGAAAACGGCGTTCCGAATTGGGATTTAAAGGAGCTTACCGTTGAAAACGGTGCACTCGTTGATACCTCTGCAGCAATGATACTTGCATCAGCTCTTTACAAGCTTTGCGAGGTTTACGACGTAAGCAAGCTTCAGGGTGCGGCATCTCACGCGCGTGAATTTGCCGACAAAATCCTTGACGGTGTAACCCGTGATTATCTCTCTAAGGCTGACGCAGAGTGCTTCATCGACGGCGGTCAATGCGGCCCTAACAACAACGGCTGCGTATGGGGCGACTATTTCTACGCCGAGGCAATTATGAGAAGACTTTACGGCAAGGACGCTCCCGAATTCTGGAGCACCGAATACCAGTACAAGAGCAAATGGTAATATAAATATTTAACGGGTTAGGTCAAAACGGCTTAACCCGTTTTTATTTTAAAAAAATCCTGAAATATTTTGCGCCAGTTCTTGACAACGCTTTTAATTTAATATATAATAACTATATTAGTTTATACACTTTGGATTTGAATTTGGAAAGGTATTTAAAATGAGCGGATTTTTCGGAGTTGTTTCAAAAAATGATTGCGTTTTTGAGCTTTTTTACGGTACGGACTACCATTCCCACCTCGGCACACGCCGTGCGGGACTTTTAGTGTATGACCCCGATACGGGTTTTGAAAAGTCTATACATAACATCTCAAACGCACCCTTCAGAACTAAATTTACAAGCGAGGCTACCGAAATGCACGGTACAATGGGTATCGGCTGTATTTCCGACTATGAGCCTCAGCCGCTGCTCGTTCGCTCACATCACGGAATTTACGGTCTTACCACCGTTGGAAAGATAAACAACGTCGAGGAGATAGCAAAAAAGTTTATCTCGGACAAGGTGCATTTCCTTGAAGCTCAGAATGACGATCTCAACCCCACCGAGCTTGTTGCCGCTATTATCAACCAAAAAGATAATTTAATCGACGGTATCCGCTACGCACAAGAAATAATCGACGGTTCTATGAGCATTATGCTCCTTACCGACAAGGGACTCTATGTCGCACGCGACCGTATGGGCAGAACTCCTATCCATATCGGCAAAAAGTCGGGAAGCTACTGCGCTTGCTTTGAAAGCTTTGCTTTCCTCAACCTCGGCTATAAAGAGATAAGAGAACTCGGCCCGGGCGAAATTGTAGTTATGACCGACAAGGGCGTAACCACACTACTTGCCCCCGGTACAGATATGAAAATCTGTGCTTTCCTTTGGGTTTATTACGGTTATCCGTCCTCTTCCTACGAGGGACTTACCGTCGAGCAGATGAGATACAACTGCGGAAAGCTTCTTGCAAGACGCGATAAGGACAAAGTAACTCCCGACATCGTTGCAGGTGTTCCGGATTCGGGCATTGCCCACGCAGTAGGATATGCAAACGAGAGCGAAATCCCATACGCCCGTCCGTTTGTTAAATATACTCCTACTTGGCCCCGTTCCTTTATGCCGACTCACCAGAGCAAGAGAAATCTTATTGCTAAAATGAAGCTTATCCCGATACACAATCTTATCAAGGACAAGAGCCTGCTTCTTATCGACGACTCCATAGTCAGAGGCACTCAGCTTCGTGAAACGGCAGATTTCCTTTACGATACGGGAGCAAAGGAGGTTCACATCAGAACCGGTTGCCCACCGATACTCTACGCCTGTAAGTATCTTAACTTCTCGCGTTCAACCTCGGATATGGAGCTTATTACCCGACGTACAATAGAAAAGCTTGAGGGCGGCGAGCCTACCCCCGAAAAGCTTACGCTTTACGCCACACCCGATACCCCCGAATACAACGCTATGGTAGATGCAATTTGCAAGGACCTTAACTTCTCATCTCTTGCCTACCTGCGCCTTGACGATATGATAGAGGCGACAGGACTGCCCGAGGACAAGCTTTGTACCTACTGCTGGAACGGTAGACAGTAAGTACCGAAAAACACCCGGTATTATGAAAATTTACGATTTTAACGGAAGTAAAAATATTTGCGGCAAAAAAGTTAAGGAAGCACGAAAAAGGTTAAAGCTTTCGCAAGAAAATCTTGCAGCAAGACTTCAAGTTGAGGGTGTAAACATAGAAAGAGATAGCGTAAGCAGAATTGAAATAGGCACTCGTTTTGTCGCAGATTATGAGCTTCGTGCTTTATGTAAAGCATTAAACGTTTCGCCCGAATACCTTTTAGGAATATAACAAAAAACGAGCCTTTTGGCTCGTTTTTTATATGCGATAATTTTGAAACAGAAAAAATTTTATATTTTTTACCCTCGCCCAAAGTGAGGGCAAGGCTATAATTATATTTTATTTTCCTGCACCCACAAAAGCAGGTTATCGTATTCCATTTCACCTGAGGCAACGGCAAGTCCGACTCTCGCAAATTCCTCATTCGTCGGATTTAAACGAACGCCGTTTATCTCAAGAAAAACGAACATCACAAGCATACCAATACGCTTATTGCCGTCAATAAATGCGTGGTTTGAAATAAGAGAATAGCCAAGACGCGCGCCCTTTTCCTCGGTTGTCGGATAAAGCTCTACCCCGCCAAACGTTTGATATGCCCCCTCAAGAGCACTGTCAAGCAAACCTCTGTCGCGTATGTTCGGATTTCCGCCAGTTTGCTCTATAAGTATATTATGAAGGTACATTACCTTTTCTTCGCTTAAACGTATCATTTTGCCAGCTCCTCAAACGCCGCACGGTAATTTTTAAGGATACGTGTGGCTACAAAATCTATTTTTTCATCATCCGTCATCTCAATTTCGCCCGAATTTTCAATGTCAACAAGCTTATATTTCGGCTTGTTGTTTTTGAAAATATATACTGTTCCCATCTTATCCGTCAGACGTGCAACCCTTGAAAAATTTTGGTTAGCCTCGGATACGGAAACTATTGCTTCGCTATTAATTCTCATACTAAGCACTTCCTTTCTATAAATATTATATATAAATTCTAGGATAAAGTCAACCTATTTTTTGAAAAATTACTTTTTTTATTTACAAATGGCTTGTTGCTTTTTATTTTCGGTTATGCTATAATTACTAAGATAATATTTATATGGAAAAAATTGGAGTTTAAAATTATGTTAAAAGAAAGAAGCTCGTTTACGGGTAAGCTCGGATTTGTACTCGCAGCGGCAGGCTCGGCGGTAGGACTTGGTAACATTTGGCGCTTCCCCTATCTTGCGGCTAAATACGGCGGCGGCATCTTCCTTCTCGTCTACATTTTGCTCTCGGTTACCTTTGGCTTTTCGCTTATGGTTGCGGAAATAGCAATCGGCAGAAAGACGAAGCTAAGCCCCATCGAAGCATATAAATCACTTGACAAACGCTTTTCCTTTGTCGGATACCTCGCCGCAATAGTTCCAATGCTCATACTTCCCTACTATTCGGTTATCGGCGGTTGGGTAATGAAATTCGGCTTCGGCTTTATCTTTGACGGTGCGGAAAAGATGTCCTCCGACGGATATTTTGGCGGTTTTATCAGCAGCGCAGGCGAACCTATACTTTGGTTTTCGCTCTTTATCGGCATAACAGCGCTTATCGTTTTACTTGGCGTTAAAAAGGGTATTGAAAACGTCAGCAAGGTTATGATGCCCGTTCTTGTCGTTTTGATGGGCTTCATTGTCGTTTATACTGTTTGCACCGTTGAGGGAGCAGGCGAGGGACTGCTTTACTACATCACCCCGGACTTTTCCAAATTTACGGTTATGACAGTCGTTGCAGCGGCAGGTCAGCTCTTTTATTCAATGTCCCTTGCTATGGGTATTATGATAACCTTCGGCTCATATATGAAAAAAGAGGTTTCTATCGAATCCTCCGCCCACCAAATAGAAATTTTTGATACGGGTATCGCCTTTCTTGCAGGTTTGATGATAGTTCCCGCCTGCTACGCATTTAACAATGGCGACCCTGCCGCTCTGGGCAAAGGCCCTACACTTATGTTCAGCGTTCTTCCGCAGGTATTCAACAATATGCCGGCAGGAAGCTTTATCGGAGCGATTTTCTTCCTTATGGTACTACTTGCGGCACTCACCTCGTCCATTTCACTTATGGAAACTGTTGTTTCGACTATTCAGGATAAGTGGCATATCGAAAGAAAAATCACCTGCCTTATCGTGCTTGGACTCAGCCTATTGCTTGGACTTCCTTCCTGCTTTGGATTTAGCATTTGGTCTGCATTTTTACCGCTTGGTATGGATATTCTCACCTTCTTTGACTTCCTTACCAACAGCCTGATGATGCCGATAATAGCACTTGCTACTGCAATATTCATCGGATTTATCTTAAAACCGAAAACCGTTATCGACGAAATCGAAATATCGGGAAGATTCAAAATGAAGGGTATGTTCTCGGTGGTTATCCGATATATCGCTCCCATATTTATCATAATAATTTTAATATCATCAATACTTGACGGATTCGGAATTTTAAGCATTTAAAGTAAAACGGTGTACCGATTTGGTACACCGTTTTTTATTATTCAATTATACTGTATTGCAACATTTCGCAACGGAGCTTTGTGCCTATATCTATACCCATAGGCAGCAAAAACAGTGCAACGAATACCTCGTCGTCCTGACCGTTTATTTCCTTTAAGTAGGCATATTCACCCTCTATTTTCGTTACCACATAGTCCTTTGCTTCCATAAATTTCACTTCCTTCTGAATTTACATTCGGGATAACCCGAGCAACCGAGAAACTCTCCATATTTTCCCTGCCTTGTAACAAGCGGACGGTTGCAAACAGGACAAATCCCGGCATCAATATTTGCCTTAGCCCTCTTTATATTCGCTACGTGCTGCTCGTTTGTTATATCCAAATCACATACCGATAAAATTTCCTCATAAATTTCGCGCATCTGAGCTGCCGTATACGGCTTGATTTTTGAGGGAAGCGCAAGTCTTTGCTTTAAAACCTTGAGAGGTATTACGTTTTCAGCACGAATATTTTTGGTATTATTTTGCACAAAGACGACAAGTGAGATAAGGTATATATGCTTTGAAAGTACACGCGAAAGATTATACACGTGCATAGCATTTTGCTTTATTGGACTGTATATTCTATTTGTTTGACTGCCTATTTTTTGAGTCCAATAATTGTCCTGCTCCGAGCCGTAAACCGCACCCGAATAATTTTTCGTTTCAATAATGAAAACGCCGTTTTTATTAATTACAATATGGTCTATTTGACAGCTCTTTTGTCCAACGCAAAACATAAAATTGTTGATAACGTATTGCTCTCCTTCAACCGTTGAACCGATTTGACGGGAAACTCTTGCTTCACCAACAGTACCCTTGATTTCCGCACTTTGCCGCCAAAAACGACGTTTATAGCCACCTCTTCGCTTTAACGCCCAAAAAAAGCACGTCAAAAAAATTACGGCAGCTATTACTAAAATACCCTCCATAAAATATAAAACCTCTTAAGCGTCTTTGATTTATTATAACATTTTAATCTCTTTTTGTCAATTCATTATATTTTTTTCTAAAATTAATAATTTAGAAACAATTTGTTCCAAAATTGGAACAAACTTTCGTGTAATATAGTAATTAAGTCAAAGATTGTTCCTAAATTGTTACAAAGAGGTGCTTTATGACAAGGCAAGAAATTGAAATCAGAATTGGCGAAAATCTAAAGCTTTTAAGAGAAAAAAAGGAGCTGACGCAGGAAATGCTTGCAGTTAAAATGCAGGTTTTCGGCTGCGACGTAACACGCAGCTCTATCGGGAAAATCGAGGTCGGTCAAAGACATATCCACCTTGACGAAATTGTTGCTATTAAAAAAATTTTGGGCGTACCATACGAAAAAATGTTTGACATTAGCGAAGCTAGGACAGAAGAAAAATAACCTTGATAAAAATCAAGGTTATTTTTTGCTTTTACGCAAGTCTTGTAAGATACTGACAGTAAACGTAAATGTTTTGTATCTTCTTCGCCTCAACCCCGTCATCGGCATTTATTATCGGCTGAGTTTCCGAGGGTGTGATATAAAGCTTAAATACAATGGCATCCTGACCTACACGCATATTACGTATATGCTTATAAGTAAAATTCCGTTTTGCAACATCAAGATAATTAAATATTACCGTTTCAATATCTTGACTGTTGAAGCAACGGAGAATGTCAGCCTCATCGTGGATTTCGAGAATATGCTTTGCTTCCTCAAATGTGAGGTTTTTGCATCTGAATTCTCCTTCGTTTAGTACGCTCATCATACTGCTGTTATCAAGCAGGAGCAGGGGGTTTAATTCACTCATTTGTTAATACCTCCTTTTTAGTAATGGTGAACATATTGAACAAAAAATCTCTTTTTTGTTCAATTAATTGTAGCATATTGACGGTAAAAAGTCAATGTTTTTGCTATTTGAATATAAAATACGGGGTATTACTAAAATTTATATGCAAAAACATTTATTTTGTTGACTTTACTGCTCTTTTGTGTTATAATTTTGTTGCAAAAACCTAATGAGGAGTTATTTTATGAAAATCGGAATAAGTGTATACGGACGCGGTCTTTACGGTAACGATAACTACAAAAAAATGCGTGAACACGGCTTTGATGCAGTGGATTATTTTTTACTTGCAAATACCGAAAGCCTGCCGTATCAAGTGTCAGAGGACGAACTTAAAGCATTAATGGAAAAAGAAAAAAATCTTGCAGCCGAAGCCGGAATAGAAATTTTCCAGACACACGGACCGTGGCGTTGGCCTCCGCAGGATGCAACTCCCGAGGATAGAGCTGAACGGCTTGACAAAATGAAAACCTGCGTAAGAGCAACCTCTTATCTTGGGTGCAAATATACGGTTATTCACCCGATAATGCCTTATCATACCGACGATAAGTTGAAGGGCAAGGAAAAAGAAACATTTGAGCTTAATGTGGTGTTTATGCGTGAGCTTGTCGCTTACGCAAAGGACTACGGCGTTACAGTTTGCCTTGAAAATATGCCGATGAGAAACCTCTCCATTTCCACCGCTTCCGAAATTCTTGATTTTGTTAAATATATAAATGAAGATAACTTCAAGGTTTGTCTTGACACCGGACACAGTGCGGTAACCTCCGGCGCTGACGTCGGCAAATACGTAAGATTACTCGGCGACCACCTTAAAGTCCTGCACGTCCACGATAATAACGGCGAAAAGGACGAGCATAAGCCTATGGGCGAGGGCATAATTGATTGGCAGGATTTCGCAAAATCACTGCAGGATATAGGCTATGACGGTGTATTTTGCATCGAAATTGCGCTGCCAAGCAAAGAGGGAACAGACCAAAGAGCGATAGCCCTTGCAAATTCGGCAAGAGATATAATCAGGAGTATAAAATGAAAATTACAGAAAAAATTCAAATGGGTCGCGACGAGCTCATTAAAAACGGTTCAATAAAAATAGTTGCATTTGGAGATAGCGTAACTCACGGCGCAGTTACAGGACCACACCTTTATCACGAAACCGTTTATCACAACCGCCTTAAAAATATGATTTACGAGGTACGTGATTACGTCCCCGTTACCGTTATAAATTCGGGTATTGGCGGAATTACCGCTTCACAATCACTTTGCCGACTCGATAGTCAGGTTCTTGCATACAATCCCGACCTTGTTATCGTTTGCTTCGGTCTTAACGACGTAAATGAGCCGCTTGAAACCTTTGTAAGCTCACTTGAAACTATATTTAAAAAATGTATTGAGATAGGCTCAGATGTAATTTATATGAGTCCGAATATGCTAAATGACCGAGTTGCCGACGACACCGAGCCGCATATCCTTGATTACGCAAAAAAAACCGCAGAGTATCAAAACAGCGGAAAAATGGATACGTATATAAATTCCGCCATTGAAACGGCAAAGAAAACGGGAGCTACCGTTTGCGACTGCTACGGAGAGTGGAAAAAGCTCGCAAAAACACAGGACATAACTACACTTCTTGCCAACCGCATAAACCACCCCACAGTGCAGATGCACGAGCTTTTTGCAAGTATGCTTTTTAACACCATTTTTGAAAACTGCCCTGACATTGAAAAAACACCCGTAAGTACTATGTTTAACGGAAAATAAAAAAACGGCTCGCTAGAGCCGTTTTTTGTTATATTACAAATTTTAAGGTAACTATTTCATAGTTAGAAACGGGAATTTTCACCGTCCTGCCCTCAAAGGCAAGGGCGGTTTTATTGTTTTCAAGCATATCGCAAATATACGCTTCCTTAAAATCAAAGCCGAGCGTAACCTCGATATTTGTTTTACAGTTAAATGCATCGTAAAGACGGACAATAACACTGTTATCCTCCTCCGCCTTCTTAATCGTTTCGATAACTATATTTTCCTTATCAGCCTTTGCAATGGAAAGAGAATCGGAAACAAAGCCGTCTGTTTTGCCAACAGTCTTGGCAATAAGCGGAATATTCAGCTTATATCCCTCCTTAACTGTGCCACCGGACTTAAAATCGCCCGTATGTGGGTAGATAGAATAGGTGAAATTATGCACCTCTCTATCCGCCTCGGGATTAGGATAGGTTGCACTTTTAAGAAGTGAAATTCCCATAACGTTGCCGTGAACACTGTAACCGTATTTGCAATCGGAAAGCAAAGAAACGCCGTAATTTCCTTCGGAAAGGTCAGCCCACTTGTGTGCACAAACCTCAAACTTTGCTTTGTCCCAAGAGGTGTTTCTGTGAGTCGGGCGGGTTACACTTCCAAACTGTATATCATAGGTTGCAAAATCACTTCTTATATCAACGGGGAAGGCTGCTCGCAAAAGCACGTGGTCCTCGTGCCAATCAACCTCAGTCTTAAAGTCTACACGCTTTGAGCCCTGAGTAAGCAAAATATCCTGAATAATAGTGGAATTTTTGTATTTTCTTGTTACACGGATACCGTTTTCAAGCAGCTCTACACCGCTAACGTCATCTATCACCCATTTCTTTTGCTCATAATACGGACTTATCTCCCACGCATCAAACTCACGCGGAATATCCTCGTAAGCCTCAAGAAGATTAGACTTACCCGCCGTTACCTCTCTGCCTGTCTCCTTATCATAAATAGACTTTATTTGATATTTATTATCAAATACAACCTTAATCTTGTCATTTCCCACCACATACTTACTTACCCGAACCTTATTATTTTTCGGAATTGCCGGTATAACAGCAAAGCCTCTTGCAGGAATATTCTCGGCGTAATAGCTTACCCCGTCAACCGTTACGTAGTCGCTCACCTCAAAGGGTGAGGCGTTATAAACGAATATGCCGCCCTCGGTTTTAAGCCCTGCAATAATACCGTCAATAGCACCATCAAATGCCGCCTTACCCTCATCAATTATCCTTGCATAATCTCGGTCAGTATCCTCGTATACCTCTTTTATCGACGAGCCGGGAATAATATCGTGGAATTGGTTTAATAGAATATTTTCGATATTTTTGCGGAAAATATCCTGCGGATAAATACCGCCGTTCAAAGCCATATTCGCCGTTGCGGCACTTTCGGCAAGCATAAAGTAAAGATTTTCGCTTATGCGGTTCTTTTTCTTGTTTTTGGCTATCGAGGTATAAGT
Organism: Eubacteriales bacterium; assembly: GCA_045653945.1. Lineage (GTDB taxonomy): Bacteria > Bacillota > Clostridia > Oscillospirales > CAG-272 > SIG673. Next base: position 11,365 of record JAZOML010000011.1, on the reverse strand, counting down.
CCCTCTATGCATTTCAAGATACATCTCGCCAACCCAACGCGGCTCGGTCTTATGCTCCTTTGCGCTTTTTGCGAAATTTTTCTCCGCTATATCAAAATATTCATTTGCAGTCGCTATTTTTGCCTTTGGAATACCGGGAATTCCGTGCTTTACACGTCGGTAATTTTCAATCATATCGTACGTTGGGCCGCCGCCACCGTCGCCCCATCCATAAACCATTATCGAGGTATCGCTCATTTCCTTAGACTTAAAGCCGTTACGGTTTGCTTTAAGATTTGCAGCGTTAAGCGGCGGAACGTAGGTTGATGCAAACGCACAAAATACCTCACTGCCGTCAATACCCTCCCATATAAATAAATCATTTGGCATACGGTTGTTTTCGTTCCAAATCATTTTGGTAGTAAAAAATCTCTTTACACCGCAACCATTCATTATCTGTGGCAATGCTCCGCTATAACCAAAGACGTCAGGAAGCCATAAAATCTTGTTTTCAACACCAAATTCCTCTTTCATAAAACGCATACCGTAAATCATTTGACGGATAAGGCTTTCTCCCGAAACAAGATTGGTGTCCGATTCAAGCCACATTGCCCCCTCGGGCTCCCATCTTCCCTCATTTATCCGTTTCTTAATCTCGGCGTAAAGCTCGGGGTCTGACTCCTTCACGTATTTATAGAGCTGCGGCTGACTTGAAAAGAACTTATATTCGGGAAAACGCTTCATCATATTGATAACGGTTGAAAAGCTTCTTTGTGCCTTTTCTCTCGTTTGTGCAAGTGTCCAGAGCCACGCAACGTCTATATGCGTGTGTGCAAGACAGTAGACGTTGCCGTAAAATCCCTGTCCGCAGGCCTTTGTGTAAAATTCCTTTGTAAGATATTCCCTTGCCGCCTTGACCGAGGCATAGTATTCATCCGAGTACGGATAGCGAAGATCAAGAATAAGACAAGCCTTATCAAGATGATTTTTTATTGTTATATATTCGTTTGAATCCTCGGAAAGAGTAAGCATCGCCTCATATGGCTGTTGCATATCGAACCAAAGCGCTTCCGTTTCAAGGTCGATAACCTCGTAAAACATCGATACCTCGAACATTTGATAGCACATACCCGTAAATAAATAGAGGTCAATTTCATAATCCCTATCAAATTCAAGCGGTATCCAAGTGTGGTTGCAATCAAGTGCCTGTACGGTTTTGCCGTCGATAAATACAGTGAACTGAGGGTTTGCATCGCTATCCCACGTACCCTCTCTACCCGTTTTAACACGGAAGCGAAGCTCTTTTCCCGATTCGCCCTTGACTGCCTTTATACTTGTATGTATCCAATAATGGTAGTCCTTACCCGAAAAAACTCGAAGTGGATCTCCCATTTTCCAAGTATTATCCACCGCAGGCGGTGTGTTATCCGTCTTGTAATCGGGACAATCTACATATTTATAGTCAATCCGTTTACTGTTTGCACACTTATTTGCATTGAGCGTATCGAGCGTAACTCTTATTTTTTCTCTTATGTGATCGCTAATTACAGGCATTTTACAATTTTCTCCTATTTTTAATTACTTGGGTACTCACCCATTATAATTATAATATTTAACAAAGATTTCTTTCCTCTATTGACTTGATATATTTTTTATGTTATTATGATATTACAAAAAACAAAAGGAAGTATAAAAATGCATATTTACCAAGAAGAAGGAAACATAGATAAGGAGTCGGGATATCTCTGCCACTACGAAAAAATAGTCAGCGATCAAAGAAGACCGCACCGACACGAATATTTCGAGTTTTTTATCGTTACAAAGGGCAAGGGTATCCATAACGTAAACGGTCAGGAGCAAACGATAGTCGAGGGCGACTTGTTCTTTGTCCGAGATTTTGACGTACACGATTATAAGCCTCTTTCAGCCAATGAGCAATTTGAGTTCGTCAACCTCGCTTTTTCAAGCGAAGCACTTTATTCTATGCTTGCATACCTTGGACAAAACATCCCATCTCACTCTCTTTTGAACGCAAAAATGCCACCGCACGCCTCCTTACTTCCCGAACAGCGAGATGCCCTTGCTTATGCTATGCTAGACCTTGACCGAGGTCAAAATCCGCAGGAAAGAAGTCTTAAATTCCGTGTGCTTCTCGTGTCGGTATTCTCAAAATATTTTTTATCCTTTTGTGATACGAATTTACAAATCCCCGCTTGGCTCTCCGCACTGTACGGCAAAATGAAAAAGCCCGAAAACTTCATTTTAGGCACTGCAAGGCTATTCGCTCTTGCAGGAAAAAGCCGTGAGCACGTTTGCCGCGCGTTTACAAAGCATTACGGCATAACTCCTTCCGAATTCATTTTGGATTTACGCCTCACATATTCGGCAAGCTTGCTTAAAATCAGCAATCTTTCCGTAACCGACGTATGCTTTGAGAGTGGATTTGAAAATATGTCGTGGTTTTACAAGGCATTTGGGAAAAGATTCGGAGTAACTCCGCGCCAATACAGAGAACAGTTCAAGGTAAATTAAAAACTCTATTTTGCGTAGAGTTTTTGGACGAAATTCCTCAAAAAATTCTCTTATTTCACTTAAATAAGTGTTTACAAGCATAAAAAAAACTGATATAATTTTATTAGAATAGATTATATCAATTGAAAGGAAAACGGACTATGGATGCCAAAAGCATCGGAAAAAACATTGCAATACTACGCAAAAAAGCAAAAATGACTCAATCCGAACTTGCCGATATGCTCTGCATAAGCGATAAAACAGTCAGTAAATGGGAAAACGGGCAAGGATTTCCCGATATTTTGATGTTTCCCGAAATTGCATCAATTTTCAACGTTACGGTAGACTATCTTATGCTCGGCGAGAAAAAAGGCATATCTTTTGCAGGAAATATGCTCGTTGACGTTGTAAAAAACATCGACATTTACCCAAAACCGGGTATGCTCGCATACGTTTCAGACGTACAAAAAGCAGTCGGCGGCTGTGTGCCGAATACCGCAATTGACCTTGCAAAAATTGACAAAAGCATCCCAATTAAAGCATACGGTAAAATCGGAGATGATGAAAACGGTCATTTCCTTGTTTCTCAGATGCAAAAATACGGTATCGATACCTCTGGTATTACCGTTTCAAGCGTTACGTCAACCTCGTTTTCCGACGTTATGAGCCTACCGGCAGGTGAGCGCACCTTTTTCCACAAAAAGGGAGCAAACGCCGAGTTTTCCACCGACGATATAGACCTAAGTTCGCTCGACTGTGCCATTTTCCACATTGGATACATACTACTTCTCGATGCACTTGATAAGGAAGATCCCAAATACGGCACCGTTATGGCAGGTCTTTTAAAGAAAGTACAGGAAAAAGGAATTAAAACCTCGATAGACGTAGTAAGCGACAGTACCGCAGACTATCAAAAGAAAATTGTACCGGCACTTAAATATTGCGACTACGTAATCATCAACGAAACCGAGTGCTGTGAGATTTGGGGGCTTTCCCCTTACAAAGCCGACGGAGTAATTGACAAAAAGGCTATCAAAGAGGCTATGAAAAGAACCGCCGATTGCGGTGTAAAGGAAAAGGTTATCGTACACGCAAAAAAAATTGCTTTTGTACTTGATATAAAATCAGGCGAATTTACCGAGCTTCCCTCTCTTAAAATTCCAAGCGAGCAAATTGTTGGAAGCGTTGGTGCAGGCGATGCGTTTTGTGCGGGTGCACTGTATGGGATTTACAGTGGCTTTGACGATATGCAAATTCTTGAATTTGCATCGGCTTCCGCCGCTTGCTCACTGTTTGCGGCAACCTCCGTTGACGGTATGAAATCAAAGCGTGAAATTATTGAAATTGCAGAAAACTACGAAAGATTAAAAATATAAGGAAGGTATATAAATATGACCAAAGAGCTTTACGAAAAGCAGCTTGCAAGAGCACTTGAATACTACGAAAAGGCAGGAATAGTCCTGACCGAAAAGGAAAAACAGTCCATTGAGGTTCTTGATTTTGACATCGGTATTCCCGACGACGTGGGACTTCAACTCCTCACCTACGTTAACACCGAAAAGGTTTGTGCAAAGGAAATGGTTCTTTTCCCTTACCAAACCTGTCCCGAGCATCTTCACGTTCCCACAAACGGCATGCCCGGAAAAGAGGAAACCTTCCGTTGCCGTTACGGCAAGGTATATCTTTACGTACCGGGCGAGGGCAAAAAAGAGGATATTCAGGCACGTCTCCCCGGAACAGAGGTTACCTTCTTCCACGAGATAGTGCTTAACCCCGGCGATCAGTACACCATCTATCCCGAAACGTGGCATTGGTTCCAAGCAGGTCCCGAGGGTGCGGTAATCTCTGAGTTCTCCACTCGCTCAACCGACGAAACCGACCAGTTCACCGACAAGCGTCTTGTCCGCGAGCCTATCTACAGAGATTAAGCAGCTTTTTAAAAAAAGCTGCGCACCGTACTTTTCTTGAAAGAAAAGTAGGCAAAAGAACTTCTCTTACCACCACAGTTTTAAACTATCATCAAATTTTAATTTTTTCGAGGTAACAATAATGCTTGTTAATTTAAATGACGTACTTAAAGATGCACAGGAAAAGCACTACGCAGTAGGTCTTTTCAATACTACCGACACCGATATGCTTGAAGCGGCTATTGCCGCCGCCGAGGAGATGCGTTCTCCTATTATAATAGGAACCGCCGAGGTACTTCTTCCCTACGGAGAGCTTAAGCTCATCGCTCCCGCAATGGTTGCGGCGGCTAAAAGAGCAACCGTTCCCGTTGTCGTTCACTACGATCACGGCCTTACCGTCGAGCGTTGCAAGGAAGCTATGGAGCTTGGTTTTTCAAGCATAATGTTTGACGGCTCCGCGGGGGACGTAAATGAAAATCTTGCTACAACCAAGGCTATGGTTGACCTCGCACACTCAAAGGGTATCACCGTTGAGGGTGAGATCGGACACGTAGGTCAGGCGGACACGGGCGACGGTGAAAACACCGATTCGTACACCACCGTTAAAGAGGCACTTGACTTTGTTAAGGCAACAGGCGTTGACGCTCTTGCTATCGCAATCGGCACGGCCCACGGCGCTTATAAGTCAAAGCCCAAGCTTGACATCGGAAGACTTGCCGAGATAAGAGCGGCACTTGACACTCCCCTTGTTCTTCACGGCGGAAGCGGACTTTCCGACGATGATTTCAGAAACACCGTTAAAAACGGTATTGCAAAGATAAACATTTTCACCGATATTTGCCTTGGCGGTATAAAGGGTATGAAGGAAGGACTTGCCGATGGGCTTTCCTACCTTGATATACGCAACCTTAAAGTCGAATATATGAAAAAGGTAATAATAGAAAAAATTAAGCTTTTTGGATCAAACGGCAAAGCATAAATCTAACGTACGTACACCTTGAAACGAAAGGAATACAGGTATGAACAGAACAAAAAAACAGTATTTTGACGCTCCTTGGGGACTCACATTCACATCACCCGACGGGCAAAAAATAAGCACTGAAATCACCGTACCAAGCAATATCGAGCCTACCCTTCAAAAGCTTGGGCTTGTTGACGATTATATGCCTGCGGATTATCAGTACGCAACCGAAAAATTCAATTTCGTTGACGATTGGACCTACACCACCACCTTTGAATACGCAAAAAAGGACGGCTTTGAGCAAAATCTCGTTTTCGACGGTATCGATACGATAGCTGAAATTTACTTAAACGGCGAAAAGGTGCTTGATGCGTGCGATATGCATATGCAATACAAAATTCCGCTTGACGGGGTGGCTATTGAGGGCAAAAACGAGCTTACCGTTATCATCCGTTCAAGCGAGCTTTGGGCAAGAGAGCATACCCACGATAACTTCATTTTCCGTCACGCACAAAACAGCTATTACGATTCGCAAACATATCTTCGCAAAACAAGACATCAGTGGGGCTGGGATAACGCTCCCCGTCTTATTACATCGGGAATTTGGCGTCCCGTATATATCGAGAGTCTGCCAAACGAGAGATTTGACGACGTTTATCTGCACACGATTTGCCTTACCGACAGCTACGCGCATGTTGGCTGCGCTTGGCGTTTCGCTACTGCAAGAGCCTCTCTTAAGCCTCTTGTAATGCGTTTTTCACTTTTTGACGGCGAAAAGCTTGTTGGCACAACAGACGTCGGTATAGACTATATCCAAGGCAAGGCATACATCGGACTTGACCGAAAGGACATCAAGCTTTGGTGGCCTATCGGTATGGGCGAGCCGTTTATGTACACGGCAAGAGTTGAAATGCTTGACGGCGATACGGTTATCGCTTATTACGAGCAGCCGTTTGGCATCCGTTCAATTAAAGTCGATATGACGGACGACGTTGTTGACGGCGAGGGTAAATTTGACTTTATCGTAAACGGCGAAAAAACCTATATAAGAGGTACAAACTGGAAGCCCCTCTCACCTCTTGCAAGCGAGGCTGATATTAAAACTCGCAGATGTGAGGCTCTTGAAAAGGCAAAGGAGCTTAACTGCAATATGGTGCGAATCTGGGGCGGCGGAATTTACGAGGACGAAAGCTTTTACCATTGGTGCGATAAAAACGGTATGCTTGTATGGCAGGACTTTATGTTTGCCTGCGAGATACCGCCAACCGACGATGATTTTTGCAAGCTCGTTTATAAGGAAGCCGAGCAGGTTATAAAGAAATACAGAAATCACCCTTGCCTTGCAATATGGTGCGCCGACAACGAGGACGATATTTCAATCACTTGGGTATCCGCACCAAGTACGATAATGCCCTCCGACAACGTAATTTCAAGAAAGGTGCTTCGTGAGGCAGTCCTTCATTTCGACCCGTACAGAGCATACGTAGCCTCATCTCCGTACGTTTCCGACAGAGCATATAAGGATTGGTGGAAAAAGGATAAAAAGTACACCGCAATAGAAGCTCACCTCTACCCGAGTGCCGAAACCGCAGGCAAGGCTATTCGTGAACTAAATAGCATTTTCCTTGGCGAAACAGGGCCTATTCTTGTAAACGCAATAGCTCCCGCAAAATGGCTTTACGAACGCGAAAAAGCAAGAGCTGAGCGACTTTGGGACATAAAAGTGCCGGGCGGAAATCAGGCACATCAGAGCGACGTCTACTTTACCGCTTGGCGTCAGGCAGGCAAACGCCTTTGCGAGGCAAGATTTGGTAGGGACTTCACCTTTGCCGAGTGGCAGGACTACACGGTAGCGGTTAACCTCGCCTGCTCCGAGATTTTCAAGGACATTATCGAATACTGCCGAGTAATGCCAAACAAGACGGGCGTTATTTGGTGGTCGCTTTGCGATATGTGGCCAATGATGTTCAACTATTCGGTGCTTGACTGTAATCTTGAACCCAAAATGCCCTTCCATTTTATCAAAAAATCACAACAGCAGGTTTGCCTTATGGCACTCCGCCGCGAGCTTGATGGCGAAATGGAGCTTTTCGCTGCAAACGATACGTTAAATGAGCAAAGCGTAAAATACACAGTAACTGCTTACAACAAAGACGGCAATGCCGAAATCATTGACTGCGGCACCCTTACTCAGGATAAAAATTCCGTTTCCTGCATAAAGACACTTGGCAAGCAGGAAGAGCCGAAGCTCCTTATACTTAAATGGGAGCAGGACGGCAAGACCTACTTCAACCACGCATTTACGGGCTTTACCGACTACGAAACGATGAAGTCTTGGCTTGAAATCCTAACAAAGACCTTTGGGCTCGAAAACGAAATGGCTGAACTTAACTAAATAACAAAAAAGCACCCACGTGGGTGCTTTTTTTGTTTATCAGTCAAGATGAAATACGTTTTGCAGGTCAATGGAAACAGGGCTGTTATCGGGGTTAGTTTCCATAATCGGAGCCATAAATTCCCACCATTTTTTGCAAATATCGGTATCGGCGGACTTTACCCAAAGCTCCTCGCTTTCAATTTCAATGTAACCGAAAAGCGTCAGTGTTTCCCTATCCAAAAAAATCGTGTAGTTTTTCCCGCCGTACTCGTGAATCATATCCCTCATTTCAGGCCAAAGGGCATTGTGGCGTTTTTCATATTCCTCTTCCATACCTGCATAAAGCTTCATTTTAAATCCTTTAATCATATTATTTTACCTCGTGATTATAATCAAAATCGCAGTGCTTTAAAAATTCCTTTGCCATCAGCTGTGCGCCGATTTGGTTTGGATGAATTCTGTCCCACGCAATATAGCTTGAGTGTCTTATCTTGCAATAGTCCTCGTACATTTTTTGGAAATCAACGAAGATACAACCGTGCTTTTTAGCAAGACGTCGGCAAATTTCAACGTATTCGTCCATTTTCTTTCTCATTGCGTCCTCACGCAGAGGCTCAATTATGTAGGGAGAAAGAATGAAAATTCCCTTGACGCTTCCTTTAACCTTTTCTATCATCGTTTCCACGTTGCGCTCGTACTCGTCGGGATAAACGTGTCGGGGAATTATCGCAGGACTGTCAAACTGACGCCATACGTCATTGATACCGATACAAATAGATACCCAATCAGGCTTTAAATCCACAACATCCCTATCAAATCGTGCAAGCAGGTCGCGGCTGGTGTTTCCGCTCGTGCCGGAGTTGGTTACACGCAGAAAAACCTCGGGATAATAGGTAGCAAACATATTTTCAAGGACTCTTACATAGCCCTTACCTACGTTATCAAAAAGCCCCTCGCCGACAGGCTGTGCACTACCCATATCGGTAACCGAGTCTCCGGCAAAAACTATTCTGTCAAGATGTTCAAATATCATATTTTCAGCCTCCTTAAAAGCTTTTATTTCAAAATTTCATCAATAGCTTTACCTTTGCCCGACGGAAAATCAATTCCGAGAATTTTTGCAAAGGTGCTTGCGTGGTCTATAACGTGGCAATTTTTAACACACGCCCCCGTCTTAAAGGACGGTCCCATACCAAAAAACGTAGGCTGCGGTCCCTTTTCGGGCATATGACCGTGAGTTGCCTTGCCAAAACGGTAGTCGCTTGTATCAAGGTCGGTTACCGCAGGTCGCTTTATATCCTCGGCAAACGAGGTGTAGCCGTCCGTTCCGATAACAAAAGAAAAGCCGCCGTCAAGTCCGTATTTTTCTTTTACCTCGTCTTTGGTAAAGACTTTCTCAAAGCCGTATATTTTCTCACTTGCAAGTCTTTGAAGCAGTGCGTAAACACCGTCGTAAAGCTCTTTATTTTCAGGCTCGGAAAGGTATATTTGAGAGGAAAGTGAGCAGCTGTGTGCAAAAGCCTTCCAAGATGTAATTTTACCGTCTTTATCCGTTTCAATATAGCCTGCATCGGCAAGAAAGGTGTTGGGGTGCATTTTGCGAACAATTCCAAGCTGACCGTGATCGCTTAAAATAACAATATCGGTTTGATTTTCGATTTCAGCCTCACGCAGTGCATCAAAAAGCAGACCGATCCATTTATCGGTAAGCTCTACCGACTTTTTTACCTCGTCAGAAAAAACTCCCGTAACGTGTCTGATATGATCAACCTGCCCGGGATGAGTAAACAAAACGTTAGGCTTATATCTTTTGATAATTTCCGCCGAGCAATAAATTTCAAACTCATCGTAATTAGGGTGATCGTTTTCAGCTCCGTAAATATCTATTGCCTTTTGCACTATATCCATAATGCACTCGCTCGTGCCTGTCGCTCTATATGCATCGGCAGGATTTTCATACTCGGTGAGTACCTTGCCGAAAACCTCAGGTACAAGATAATCTATAACCTCGCCCGCATTTTCGGTAAGCGGCCAACGGCAGGAAGCGGTTGTAAGCCCCGCTTTTTTTGCGGCGTGGAATATTGTTTCGCATTTCAACTGCGAAAAGTCATTAAACCAAATGCTGCTGCCGTTTTCCATATCAAAAACGGTATTCGCAATAACCCCCGTATCCCCTGCGGGTCTGCCGCACATAATTGATGCGTGAACGGGGTGGGTAAGCGAGGGGTAAATTGTGGTAACCCTCTCGACGAGCGCACCCGTGGATAGAATTTTGCCGAAATTGGGCAGCGTTTTTGCATATTCGAGGTCTTCAAACACAAGTGCATCAACACTCACGACGACAAGATGCTTTGCCATATAACAACACCCTTTCCTTTTCTTACACCCATTGTATCACTTTTCACTTATAAAATCAATACTTTTAAAATAAAAAAGCGGAATTTCTTCCGCTTTTTATTTAAAGAAGCACCTCTTTGTTTGTGCCATAGAAAATATCGTCCTTGCCGCTTATCAGCTTCAAAAATTCCTCAAATTTCACCCAATTTTCCGACTCGAAATCCATTTCGTAGGAGTGTCCCCAAACATAGAAAATTTGCGGTTTATCCGTTTTCAATTCAACGAATTTTCTGCCAAGCTCCATCATATTTTCGTGCTCATAAGACCTTGTCGTAGGGTTAAAGCGATAAAGATTTGTTTGCAAATCAAAATTGCCGGTAGAGGTGATAGTGCGGCTGTATTTAATGCCGGTATTGTTTTTTATAATTTCTGCAACTCGGTCATCGTTATTTACACCGCCGCAGGGGTATGCCATACCGACAACCTCATACCCGACAAGCTCGGAAAGGTTAAGTCTATCGGTTTCGACCTGACGGATTACCTCGGCATCATCGCATTGCGTAAGATTGGGGTGAGTCAGGGTATGTGCCGCAACCTCGTGTCCGGCGTAAACCTGCTTTACGTCGCTTTTGTTTATTTTGTAGTGAGAAACACGGTATCCGTTCCACTCGTGTATGCCGCCACTTGAAAGGCGTTCGGAATTAAGATTAAACGTGCATTTGAGTCCATATTTATTAAGCAGCTCAATAAGCTTTACGTCCTGCGTTACACCGTCATCAAAGCTAAACGTTATGGCTTTTAATTTACCCTGAGTTTCAAAAAACATAGCTTTTTCTCCTATTTAATTTCGTATTCGAAAATAACCGAGCTTCTCTTTTTGGGCAAGGTAATTTCAAGCTCGCCCGTACCCGCAAAAGCATCACCCGTATCAAGATTTTTATACTCTACCGTTGCACCCGCAACGTCGCAAAGCGAAATTTTTACGCTTTCAAACGGACTTTCGGGACGGCGCAGCGCCATAACTATACCCTTGCCGCTAACCTTATCGTGATACTGCCATATAGCCCACGAGGTCATATCAAAGGTGCTTGAACCGTGATTGTAAAAATCACAAGACAGGTACTTACGGATAGCAAGATACTCGTCGTTAACCCTCTTTGCAAGTTCCCACTTTTTATCGTCCATCTCTTGGAAAATTGCATTATAGTAAGCACAGCCAAAGCTCGGACTGTATGCGCTTCGCAGATCGTAAATGTCGTCAATACACTTAGTGGTGCAGCCCGCAAGCGGTAA
>JAZOML010000010.1:0-2712 GCA_045653945.1 Eubacteriales bacterium | reverse complement strand
AATCCGGCTCAACAATAAAGCTTTTGAGGGATACGTATCTGACTACTTCCGGCTCGGCATCCGGTAACTTTGGAACGATCACCTTTGATCTTAACGGTCATACCTTGACCAAGGTTTCAAGTGCATATTTGATCAATACTTATTTTGCTAACACTAAAGCTCAGTCGACTAAAGTTATAATCAAGAACGGAACTATGGTAAAAGCTTCAACCGCTCATGGTAACGGATTTATATGCATCAACTATAGCAAAGAGTCAGGAAAAAATACTGCCGTTGCAACTATAGATTTTGATATCAGCAACGTTACCTTTGAAAATGAAAAGACAAATGGTTTTATTTTCTACGTCGTTGAGGACGGAAGAAGTGTTTCTACCGCAAAGGGAACTAATACCACTGCGATATTCAAGGATTGCACCTTCAAGTATCAGGGGACGGTATTTATGCTTAAACGCGCATCTTCGAGCGCAAAAAAGTCTGTACTGAAACTTCAAATTGACGGTGGCGAGTTTATAGCAACAACGGATTCTGCTGTTGAAAATCTTTATGAAAAGGACTCTCTTGATACCGTAACCTTCGGCAAGGGATCTGACGGAAAATATCCCGTATTTACCGTTCCTGAAGGCGTTTCTGTGCCTGCGGCATCTGATGGATGGAATACTACCGATGGTATTGAATGCGTTATGGTGAAGGCATCCACAACCGATTCTAAGGATAGCTATACCTTGTATCCTGCGGTGATGTTGGGCTATAAAATCAAGACCAGCGTAACTCTTTACTCTAACTTCGTATACAATATCTACGTTCCCAAGGCGAACGTAGACAGCTTCACCGTTAACGGTAAGGGCGTAGATTACGAAGAGGTCGAGATTGACGGAGCAACCTACTACCACGTAGCAGTAAATCTTCCCGCAGGCGAAACTCTTTCGGATATTAACCTTAAGGTTACTCTCAATTCCGGAAGTACCACCGTTGACGCTAACTGGACTCTCAACGTATTTAATTACACCAAGTCTGTGCTTGCAGGCAAATACGACGATACTACCAAGAATCTTATGAGAGATATGCTTGTTTACGCTTCCGCAGCTCATACCTACTTCGGTAATACCGCAGACGTAGCAGATAAGCTTGCTGAAATTAAGACTCTTCTTGGTGATTATAGCGCAACACTTCCTACAGGCGAAGCAAAGAAGCCCGTGGATAACACCTACTTCACAAACGTAGCAGTATACCTTGGCGAAGTACCCTCGTTCAGATTCTATCTTGCAGAGGGCTACACCGCAGCTGATTTCAGCTTCAAGGTAGGTAAGAGAGCAGCAACCGTAGTTGAGGGCGAGGGCTACGTTGAGATCGTAATGTACGCATATATGATGCTCGACGATGTAACCTACACCGTAACGGATAAGGAAACAGGCGTAAGTGTAACCGAGTCCTATAACCTTTACGCTTACTATGCATACGCACAGACTCTTAACAATGCAAATCTCGTTGCAATCGTTGAAGGACTTATGAAGTATGCTGTAAGCGCAGCCGATTACAGAGATTATGTAATCGAAGGTAATAAGTAAGAGTGAAAGCGAACAGATAAAGGAGAAACAAAATGAAAAAATATATTAACCCCGAAATTGAGGTTGTAGAGATTTCAGTTAACGATGTAATTACTACATCACCGGGTACCGAAACTCCTTGGTATGAGGAAAACGATGGTATCTGGGATTTGAGTATAAACTAATAATATACGGTTTATCGTTTTCTTGTTAATCGTTTTTCTTATTTTATATGAAATAATGTATTGACAGAAAACTCTAAAAACAAAAAAGGTCTGCCATGCATTTGTGGCAGATCTTTTTTGCGCTTTATTCACTTTAGTTGAATTGGTTCTTCAGTTTTCCTTCCTTTTTATATTTATAATAGGAATTTCTTGAACAGCCGCAGAGTTTTATTACATCCGGATCGTCTAAGGTGCCACCAAAGTCCTTGCTATGCTTCATAATGATAGCGATGCAATCGAGAGATTTTTTAGTTATAAGCGTGGTTCCTTTGGTGATACCTATTTGGGTTCCGTTCTTTTTAGCTTCTCTCATGCCTTGGCTGATACGAGAGTGAAGGTCGGTAACTTCTTTCTCCGACTGCTCAAAGGCTGCTTTGATCTGTTGCTCGGCTAATGCCATCATAAAGTTATTTATAAGTTGAACGTTGCCTTTGAAGAATTCATCTACTGCATTGTTGCCGGTTTCAATATCGATCTTCAATAGGTTGTTTCTAGTGGAGTCGAAGACAGAAGTGTTAATTAGCGGTTCATTGAGAAAGATAAGATTGACACCTGACTCATAGAGCATCTTATAATCCTTAAAACCTTCGGCTGCATTACGGCTCATACGGGAGACACTATCAAAAACGATGGTGTCTTCCTTTTTTATTTGCCCCATGAGTCGTTCCCAATTGGGACGGTTCTGTGTGGTTCCGGTATAGAACTCTCTAAAGATGACGGCTTTGGGATAAAGCTCAGTGATGTTGGTGATCTGGCGTTCGAGTCTTTGGTGTGGGGTTGATACACGGCAATAGGCATAAATCATAATAAAACCTTCCTTATTAGTATTAAAAGTAACTAAAGTTTCTTTTGATACTTATATTATGTCGTGTTTTGAGCCAAAAGGGAGCCCTTTTTGAGGAAAATTAGTACAATGTTTGCAAATGTTTCTTTCGGTACTGGTT
>JAZOML010000009.1:0-62081 GCA_045653945.1 Eubacteriales bacterium | reverse complement strand
CGGATAATCAGTTTTTTGAAATATTTTTTAATTAACAACAAAAAAATAAAAATAAAACGAAGAAACCTTTGGTAAATGAACGCACAAACGCCAAGCTATGCTAAAACGAAGAAATTTTGGGCGTAGCCGCAAGGGAAGTCTTTGCCAAGCTTTCTTCAGAAAGCGTGAAGAAATGAATCTTAAAGGAAGAAGCTTTTTAAAGCTGATTGACTACACACCCGAGGAGATAGAATACTTAATCGACCTCGCCGCAAAATTGAAGGCGGAAAAGAAGCAGGGTATTGTTCAAAGAGATATGCACAGAGGCAAAAATATCGTGCTTATTTTTGAAAAAACGAGCACACGTACCCGTTGTTCATTTGAGGTTGCGGCTCACGACCTCGGAATTACAACGACATATCTTGACCCCGCAGGCTCGCAGATAGGTAAAAAAGAGAGCATTGCGGACACCGCAAGAGTTCTTGGCAGAATGTACGACGGTATAGAGTATCGCGGCTTTGGTCAGGAGCTTGTAGAGGACCTCGCAAAATACTCGGGCGTACCCGTATGGAACGGACTCACAAACGAATTCCACCCCACCCAAATTCTCGCCGACTTCCTAACTATCCGTGAGAGATTTGGCAGACTTAAGGGTATCAATTTCGTATATATGGGCGATGCAAGATACAATATGGGTAACTCGCTTATGGTAGGATGCGCAAAGCTCGGACTTAACTTCACCGCTTGTGCACCGAAAAAGTACTTCCCCGATGCTGAGCTTATCAAGGTTTGCGAGGAGTACGCAAAGGAATCGGGAGCGGAGCTTAGATTTATTGAAAATCCCACCGAGGCAGTCAAGGGCGCTGACGTAATTTACACCGACGTTTGGGTATCAATGGGTGAGCCTGAAAAGATTTGGAAGGAGCGTATCAAGGACCTTGGCGCTTATCAGGTAAATAAGGCTCTTATGGACGCAACGGGTAACCCCGATACCGTATTTATGCACTGCCTGCCCGCTTTTCACGACCTCAAAACCAAGGTTGGAGCGGAAATGTGCGCAAAGTTCGGGCGTACCGAAATGGAGGTTACCGACGAGGTATTTGAAAGCTCTGCATCTATCGTTTTCGACGAGGCGGAAAACCGTATGCACACCATTAAAGCGGTAATTGCAGCTACCTTGTAGGAGCTTTTTGAAAAAAGCTCCGCAAAAACTTCTTTCACAGGCTACCGCCTTATCGGGTAGCTTTTGATATTAGTTTAATTTTACAACAAAAACAATTCCTATTATTAGAGGAGTTTAAAATGAAGCAGATAGTAAACGGCAAATTAGTGCTTTCGGACGGAATAGTCGAGGGCAAGGTGCTTGTTTTTGACAAGTACATAGAAAAAATAGCCGACGCCCCCGTCGATGGCGTTGAAAAAATTGACGCCGAGGGCAATTACGTAATCCCCGGTCTTATAGATTTACATATTCACGGCTATAACGGCTTTGACGTAACCGACGGCGACGAGGCGGGTATCGAGGCTATGGCGAGGGGGATTCTTAAAAACGGAGTAACCTCGTTTTTGCCTACTACGATGACGCACTCCTACGAGGTGCTTGAAAAGGCGTTTGATGCTGTACGTGTGTTAAAAAAACGTCAAAAAGAGGACGAAAACTTTGGCTCGGCGAGTGCTGAAATTCTCGGCGTACACGCAGAGGGCCCGTTCATTTCCTACGCAAAGAAGGGAGCGCAAAACGGCGATTATATTCGTCCGCTTGATGCGGATTTCGTTATTAAGCACTCGGATATAATGCGACTTGTAACCGTTGCTCCTGAGCTTGATACGGGCTTTGAAAACATCAAAAAAATCAAAAAAGAAACGGACGTGGTGGTGTCTATCGGTCATACCGAGGCGGACTACGATACGGTTATGGGCGCAATTGAGGCGGGCGCAACTCACGGTACACATCTATTTAATGCGATGTCGGTTGCAACTCACCGTGCCCCTAATACCGCAGGTGCACTTTTGTTTTCGGATAAGGTAAGCTGTGAGCTTATTTGCGACGGCGTTCACGTTCACCCTGCGTGGTTTAAGCCTGTGCATAAACTGAAAGGCGGAAAGCTTTGTCTTATTACCGACTGTTTGCGTGCGGCAGGCCTTCCTGACGGTCAGTATGAGCTTGGCGGTCAGGTCTTTAACCTGAGAGGTATTGAGTGCCGCCTGCCCGACGGAACGATTTCGGGTAGCGTCATAACGCTTAACAAGGCGGTATACAATCTGTATAAATCGGGTGTTCAACTTCACGAGGCGGTAAACTGTGCTTCGCTCAATCCTGCCAAAACGCTCGGAATTGAAAACGAGCGAGGTCAGATAAAGGTGGGGTGTCTAGCGCATCTTGTTATAGTTAATGAAAAGCTTGACGTATTAAGGGTTATAAAGTGAAAATTAAATTATAAAAAGACCGAGCAAAATGCTCGGTCTTTTTAGTCTTCAATATAATCATAAGACGTCTATACTATTTCCTGTTCTAATTTTGAAAATTCCTCGGTATTAAAGAAATCTGTCAAGGTTATACCAAGTCCGTCGCAAAGTATTTTGATTGTTACAATACCGGGATTTTTGCTTTTTCCGTATAAAATACTTTTTATTGTAGAGGGAGCAACGCCGGATTCTGTTGCCAGCTTGTGTATGGTCATTTTCTTTTGCTCACACAAAACAAGTAATCTGTTCTTAACAGTGGTATAAGTGTCCATAATATGCAATCTTTAGTCCTCAATATATTCCATAATATCTTCAACCTTGCAATTAAGCGCGGCGCAAAGCTTACTTATCGTCTTAGTTTCTACGTTGTCGTTTGCACGCAAACGACGAACAGTTTTGCTGTCAATACCGCATTCCTCTCGTAGCTTGTAGGTTGATACGCCCTTTTCCTTCATTGTAATCCATAATTTATCGAATGAAATCATTTTTACTTCCCCCTTGACAAATATTATTATGGGGGTTATAATCTAAATTATTAAGGGGATATAATCCCCATACAATAAAAAAGAGGTAAAATTATGGAGTTGATAACGATATTTGGAGAAAAAATCAATTTAGAGAGCATAGAAGATTTTGAGCGTGTAAAATCGCTTATAGAGGGAAAAGCATATTATACGCTTATGAGGATTAAAGCCATTCTTGAAGATAATACCTTAGACGATGAGGGGGTTTTTTTTAGAATAGAAGAAATCGTTCGTGAATTTGAAAAATCAGGTATGGGGTGTGAATACAGGCACGATTTTTAACACGCAAAAAGACCGAGCAAAATGCTCGGTCTTTTATTTTCTGTTATTTTGGGGGTGTTAAGATTACTTAATCTCAACAGTTGCGCCAGCCTCTTCAAGAGCCTTCTTGAGAGCCTCAGCGTCTTCCTTGGAAGCGCCTTCCTTAACGGTCTTGGGAGCACCGTCAACGAGGTCCTTAGCCTCCTTAAGGCCAAGTCCGCAAGCGTCCTTAACAACCTTGATAACGTTGAGCTTCTTATCGCCAGCAGCGGTAAGGATAACGTCAAACTCGGTCTTCTCCTCAGCAGCGGGAGCAGCCTCGCCAGCAGCGGGAGCAGCGCCACCTACCATGATAGCACCGGATACGCCGAACTTAGTTTCGATTTCAGATACGAGCTCCTTGAGCTCAAGAAGTGTAAGCTTTTCAATAGCTTCAACAATAGCGGTAATGTTTTCTGCAGCCATTTTAAATATCCTCCGTAAATTTTAGATTTTTTTATTTTTTTATGCAGATAGTGTTTGCGGATAATTATTCCGCAGCGGCAACCTCGCCGTCCTTTTCGGTAACCGCAGTAAGCACTCTTGCGAGGCTGTAAAGGGGTCCCTGAAGGCTTCCGAGAAGTCTGCCGAGAAGTACCTCTTTCGAGGGTGTCTTTGCAAGCTCTTCAACCTGCTTTGCGTCGATTACGTTTCCGTCTACGAAGCCTGCTACGAGATTGAAGGTCTCAATCTTGTCTGCATACTCCTTAAGAATCTTTGCCGCTGCGATAGGGTCGCTCTCGCTGATTGCGAATGCGTTCATACCCTCAAGGTACTGCTTCATATCGCCGTAGCCTGCCGCCTCACAAGCACGTGCTGTCATCGTATTCTTGTATACGTGATAGTCAACGCCTGCCTTGCGGAGCTCGTTACGAAGAGCGGTATCCTGCTCAACGGTGATTCCCGTGTAGTTAACCAAAACGCCTGCGACTGCTGCCTTTACCTTTTCGGTAAGTGCTTCGGTTGCTGCCTGCTTTTGTGCAAGTATTTTTGCGCTGGGCATTGTTTTTACCTCCATAACAGATTTTCGCAGGTAAATAAAAAATCCCGATGCCGCAAAATCGCACCGAGAACAAAATTATACGCATTTTATAAGCATAGGCATAGCCTACACCACTAAATTACGCCACTTCGCCTCGGCAGGAAATCACGGTGTGATTATTATCTAAACCTGCTGTCTTTGGTTTAATTGACTTGTTTATTATAGCACTACCAAAACTATTTGTCAAGCAGTTTTTTGAAATTTACAATTCGTTAATCTTTTTTCTTTCCGGCTTTCTTGAAAGAAAGCCTCGGCAAAGAACTTCTCTAAATACGCCACAGTGATATATGGTTTAAATTTTACACCAAATCAATTATTTGCCAGCGGGTGCTACCCGCCGCCACCGTGATGTGTGGTGTAAGTTTTTCAGTTTTTTAGATTAGTGTATAGCCACATCTAATTCGCTGCTACGCAGCTACCTTTGAAAAGTCAAAAGGACTCAGAAGAGTAAACTCTCCCCGTCCGTTTTGACAGTCAAAGGCATTGTCAAGCTCTATCGAGCTTGTCAATGGATGAGG
The DNA here is from genome assembly GCA_045653945.1 of Eubacteriales bacterium. Classification (GTDB taxonomy): domain Bacteria; phylum Bacillota; class Clostridia; order Oscillospirales; family CAG-272; genus SIG673. The sequence continues at coordinate 57,252 of JAZOML010000009.1, read as the reverse complement.
CTGCTGAACCTCAGGTGGTATCCTCCTCTTTAACAAACTAATATCAACATTGAGTAATTTTTAAACAGTTACATCTCGTTTAAATAGTTTCGTCAACCACGGAGTGGTAGAACTTCGTAAAAAAGGACGGAGAAAGCTTGCTTTTGAGAGTCCTTTAAAACGAAGAACGTGTCGTTAGGCAAAGCCGAACGGGACGAAACCCTTACACAAAAGTCGGTACGCACCGACAGGCAAATAACTGATTAGTGTAAAATTTCCGCCACACATCACGGTGGCGTAGCAAGAGAAGTCTTTGCCGAGCTTTCTTCAGAAAGCGAAAAACAATAGCATTCAAAACTTCCGCCACACACCGCGGTGGTGTAGTAATAAAAGTTAACTTGGTTAAGTATAATCGTTCATAAAAGGGTGGTATAATGTTAAATGGTTTATTGTTAAGTGATTAACTTTATAGAAGGAGAATATAATGGACGTAAAGAATATGAAGGAGCTTGTTGGAAAGCTTATGCGAGTCAATCGCCTGCACCGAAACGTCATACAGAGTCGTGCGGGTGAGCTTCAGCTTCAGCGAAGCGGTCATATGATGTTGCTTTTCATCAAGAATTCCGAAACGCCACCATCTCAGAAGGATATTGCGAGCTTTTTCAAGATAACTCCTGCTGCGGTTGCGATGTCGCTCAAAAAAATGGAGGCGCACGGGCTTATAACGCGTACCGCTGACGAAAGCGATAGCAGAATCAACCTTATAAGCTTAAGTGAAAAGGGAAAAGAGCTGCTTGATAAAACAAGACAGGGCTTTGAGGCGGCTGATAAGGCAATGCTTTCGGGAATTTCAGACACCGAGCTTGAATTGATGTCAAAAACCCTTGATAAAATGATAGAAAATTTGATAGGTGTCGGTGCAACCGACGATTGCTTGTGTTTAAATGAGGGGGCAAAAAAATAAAATGAAAACTTGGTTCAAATACATTAAACCTTATATGCTTCACTTCATACTTGGTCCGCTTTGTATGATAGTTGAGGTTGTGGGTGAGGTTCTTATGCCGCTTTTCCTTGCGCAGGTGATTGACGGCGCGATTGAGGGAACGCTTACAAATGGGCAGAGCGTTGGCGCTATGTTTTTAATGATAGCAACGGCTCTTATGATGATGCTTGGCGGACTTGGGGGCGCTTATTTTGGGGCGAAGGCATCGGTAAACTTTGCAGCAGACCTGCGCAATGACTTGTTTGCAAAGGTTCAGTCGTTCAGCTTTGCAAACATTGACAAATTTTCAACAGGCTCTCTTGTTACAAGACTTACCAACGACGTTCAGCAGATGCAGAACTTTGTAAATATGATGCTTCGTATGATGCTCCGTTCTCCCGGTATGCTTATCGGCGCACTTATAATGGCAATAAGACTCAGCGGCTCGCTTTCGCTTGTATTTGCGATAACAATGCCGCTTATGATATTTGCTATTTCCTTCATTATTGTAAGAGGAATGAAGCGCTTTGCAAGAATGCAGACCTCGATTGACGGGCTAAACAACACCGTTCAGGAAAACATCACCAACGTACGCGTTGTAAAATCCTTTGTACGTGAGAATCACGAAAAGGAAAAGTTTGCCACTGCAAACGGCGAGCTTAAGGGCGCAGGAATGTCGGCTATGAAAAATATGATTTTTATGCAGCCCGTTCAGACGTTTTTTATGTACGTTACTACTATTCTTGTCATATGGTTCGGAAGTAAGCTGGTTATTGATAATATGGGAATTGCCGACGGCTTTAAGGTCGGTACTCTTTCCTCGTTTATCACCTACGTTTCACAGATACTTTTCTCGCTTATGATGGTAACTATGCTGCTTATGATTTCCTCTCGCGCCCTTGCCTCGGCAAAGAGAATTTCCGCAGTTCTTCACGAGGAAATTGATATAAAGGATTTGATAGATGCCGATGATAGTAATACGGTAAGCGAGGGTAAAATTGAGTTCAGAGGGGTATCCTTCCGATACTACAAAAACAGCGCCGAGCCCGTTCTTGATAATATAAATTTAACCATTGAGCCCGCCTCAACCGTTGGCATAATCGGTTCTACGGGCTGCGGAAAAACCACCCTCGTATCGCTTATTCCCCGTCTATACGATGCTGATGCAGGTCAGGTGCTTATAGACGGTGTTGACGTTCGGGACTATACACTATACAATCTCCGTGAGGGTGTGGGTATGGTGCTTCAGAAGAATGTTCTGTTTTCGGGTACTATTGAGGAAAATCTCCGTTGGGGCGACGAGGACGCAACCGACGAGGAAATTCGCATAGCCTCCGAATATGCCCAGGCGGATAAGTTCGTTACGAGCTTTACAAACGGATACCAAAGCGAGCTTGGTCAGGGCGGCGTAAACGTATCGGGCGGTCAGAAGCAAAGACTTTGTATCGCTCGCGCACTTCTTAAAAAGCCGAAAATTCTTATTTTAGATGACAGTACAAGCGCGGTTGACACCGCAACTGAGGCTCAAATACGCAAGGCGTTTAAAGAAGAGCTGGCAGGCTCTACCAAAATCATAATTGCGCAAAGAATTTCCTCCGTAAAGGATGCCGATATGATAGTTGTTATGGACGACGGCAAAATTACGGGTATTGGTACTCACGCCGAGCTTCTTGAAAGCAACACAGAGTATCAGGAAATATATAACTCTCAAATTTCGGGAAAGGACGGTAACTGATAATGGCAAGAACACTTCAGCAGCTGCAAAAGCAGTATAACAGTTCCGCAAAGGACCCGAAAAGAATGATGGGCGGCGGCCCTCGCGGTAGAGGCCCGCAGGGTATGGGCGGTAAGCCTAAAAATATGAAAAAAACGATAGGCAGACTGCTTTCCTACGTTGGTAAATATAAAATCCTGCTCTTTGTTGTGCTATTTTTTATGCTTTTAAATACTGTTACGGCGCTTATAGGCGGATATATGACCAGACCTATAATCAACAGACTGACCGAATATGCAGGACTCGAAATAGACGAAAGCACTCTTTCCTCGCCTATTTACAAGGCAATTGATAGCGTTGTTGTCGGTATAAAAGACAGTGTTTCGGCAATCATACAGCCGCTTATAGGTAATAACTACAATGAGGATGCGGCGGCAGTGCTTATCTATATCGGTACGGCGCTTTTTATTCTTGCGTGTATATATGCTATGACTATTTTTACCAACTATCTGCAGGCGAGAATTATGCTCACAATTTCTCAAAGCGCCGTTGAAAAGATAAGAAACGACCTTTTTGGAAAGCTTCAGGGACTCCCTGTGCGCTATTTTGACACGCACCCAACAGGCGAGGTTATGAGCCGTTTCACAAATGATGTTGACAATATTGACGTTATGCTCAATAACTCGCTTACCTCAATCGTTTCGGGTGTTGTTTCACTTGTCGGTACGTTTGTATTTATGCTCACCACAAGCCCTTGGCTTACACTTATAACTATTGTATTTATACCGATATTTATTTTTGGCGGTGCAAAAATTGCAAAGGCGTCAAGAAAATACTACGTCGGGCAGCAGGCGGCTCTTGGCGCAGCTAACGGTTATATCGAGGAAACCGTTACGGGACAAAAGGTTGTTAAGGTATTTAATCACGAGAAAAACTGCGTCGAGGAGTTCCAAACACTCAACGAAGACCTTAGAGATAAGCAGTTTAAGGCTCAGTTTTTTGGCGGAATTATGGGCCCGATTATGGGTAACACCAACCAAATCAGCTACGCCGTTACAATAGGTATTGGCGGACTGCTAATGGTAAACGGTTTGCTTGACCCGGGCGCGCTTACAGTTTTTGCGGGATATTCAAAGCAGTTCTCTATGCCGATAAACAACATCTCCCACCAGATGACGGCAATCTTTTCAGCTCTTGCCGGTGCTGAAAGAGTATTTGCGGTTATGGACGCAGAGCCGGAGATTATCGACAGGGAAAACGCCGTTACTCCCGAAGAGCTTAAAGGCGACGTTGTGTTTGAAAACGTAACCTTTGGTTACACCCCTGATAAGGTTATTTTAAAGAATATTTCGCTATACGCACACCCCGGACAAAAAATCGCCTTCGTTGGCTCTACCGGTGCTGGTAAAACTACGATTACCAATCTGCTCTCACGGTTTTACGATATCGACTCGGGTAAAATAACCATTGACGGTATCGACCTTTACGACATTAAACGAGAAACGTTGCGCTCAAATATTGCAATGGTGCTTCAGGATACTCACCTATTTACCGGTACGGTAAAGGAAAATATCCGCTACGGACGGCTTGACGCAACCGACGAGGAGGTTATAGCGGCGGCTAAGACCGCCTCGGCGCACAGCTTTATTATGCGTCTTGAAAACGGATACGACACAGTGCTTGAGGGCGACGGCGCAAATCTTTCTCAAGGTCAGCGTCAGCTTATAAATATCGCTCGCGCTGCACTTTCAAAAGCTCCGATTCTTGTTCTTGACGAGGCAACAAGCTCGGTTGACACACGTACAGAGCGTCATATCGAACACGGCATGGATAGGCTTATGAAGTCCCGTACAACCTTCGTTATCGCACACAGGCTTTCAACCGTCCGCAATTCAAATGCTATAATGGTACTTGAAAAGGGCGAAATTATTGAGCGCGGTACACACGAGCAGCTCCTTGAAATGAAAGGGCGTTATTACGAGCTTTACACCGGAAAGCGTGAGCTTGCATAACCGTACTTTTCCCGCTTTTTTATTCCACCTTTCTTGAAAGAAAGGTTCGCCAAAGAACTTCTCTTACAATGCTACTGTGATGTGTAGTTTAAATTTTACACTGCATCAGTTATTTGCCTGTCGGTGCTACCGACCAAAAGAACTTCTCTTACAACGCTTCCGTGATGTGTTATGGAAGTTTTAGGTGTTATTTTTTTCGGAATATATTACTAACTTAACGTAGTTTATGCTATTGTTAAATAATTAAAATAAAAAACGAGGTCAAAAAATGACCTCGTTTTTTGCAAGTGCAACAGTTATCAATATTTAAACTATTTACCACTGTGGCGTAGTAAGAGAAGTTTTTGCCAAGCTTTTTTCAAAAAGCGGGAAAAGAAGGGTTAGAAAGCGGAGGCAAGACGGAGATTATCAGCAATCATAGCAATAAATTCACTGTTTGTGGGCTTGCCTCGACTTGTTTGGATAGTGTAGCCGAAATAGGAATTAAGAACATCGACGTCGCCCCTGTCCCACGCGACCTCTATTGCGTGTCGGATAGCTCTTTCTACTCTGCTTGAGGTAGTTTTGTACTGCTTTGCGACAGAGGGATAAAGGACTTTTGTAACGGAGTTTATTACGTCGCTGTCGTTTACCGTCATAATTATAGCGCAGCGTAGATATTGATATCCCTTGATGTGTGCAGGAACACCTATCTGATGCATAATTTTTGTTACTTGGCTTTCAAGCTCGTTTTTAACGGGACGCTCGGGTGCTTTGGGTGCGCTTGACATTTCGCGCTTAAGCATAAGACGGCGTATTCTTTCGACTGTTGAGGGATAGTTAAGAGGCTTTAGCATACAAAAAGCGGCGCCCGCCTCACTTGCTTCGCCAAGCATTGAGGGGTTGTTTAGCTGACTTGTAACGATAAAAGCGGGGGCGGTGTCGGGGTAAAAATCAATAGCAGAGCAATTCTTGATAATTGAAACGGTGTCAATTCCTCTTATCCATATATCCATAATAACTATGTCGGGGTGCAAACGCTCAATTTTAGCCATAGCCTCGTCGCCGTTTTCCGCCTCGTCGGGTGTGCGGAAGCCTATTCCTTTGAGGTATTCCGACAAAGCCCTGCGGAAATCCTCGTTTTCATCACAAATAAGTATTTTTGTCCTGTTGTCCATTTTATTTCTCCTTTATTTTTCTATTTGGTAACTTTTACCAATCCTTTGAGTATATTCTACCATAAATTACCAATTTTTGCAATAGCAAAATTAAATTATTTTTGCCAAAATTTACCAAGATATTTGGTATGAGATGCACAAAGGCTTGTCGAAGCCTGTAAAAAAAGGTCAAGTTGAGCATAAAATCTTGACAAGACATATAAAAAGGGATATAATTTAGATACCATTATATTTAAGTAAGGAGAGAAACAAATGTTTGTCAAGACGAATGAAATTACCAATTTTGTAACTATTGAAATGGAGAGTGGAGATACCATAACTATTGAGCTTTACCCTCAGCACGCACCTATTTCCGTTGAAAATTTCCAAAACCTTGTAAGCGAGAGCTTTTACGACGGTATAATTTTCCATAGAGTTATAGCGGGCTTTATGATTCAGGGCGGCGACCCCAAGGGTATAGGTATCGGCGGCTCGGATAAGACGATAAAGGGCGAGTTCAGAGCCAACGGCGTAAATAATACGCTTTCTCACACAAGAGGTGTTGTTTCTATGGCTCGTACCAATATGCCCAACAGTGCATCAAGCCAATTCTTCATTTGCCACGCTGACGCAACCTTCCTTGACGGTAACTATGCGGCATTTGGTGAGGTAGTTGAGGGTATAGAAACGGTTGACGCCATTGCAGGTGTAAAGACCGACTTCCGTGATAAGCCCCTTGTTGAGCAAAAAATGAAGTCCGTTTACTTTGTAAAATAATAAAAAAAAACGAGCTTTTTAAAAGCTCGTTTTTTTTTATTAACATTTATAAAATTGGAAACTCTTTAATTGTTTTCTTTTTTTGGTAGTATTTATTGCTATTTCTGATGAATCAATACCGATCCATTTTCTTCCCAATTCTTCAGCCGCTGCCAACGTTGTTCCGCTGCCACAAAAACAATCTAAAACAAATGATTCTTCTTTTGATGATTGGCTTATAATTAATTTTAACATATCAATATTTTTTTCGGTCGGATAAATTGGGTTTTGAGGGTCTTTGAAATACCAAACATCTTGAATTTTTTTACCTTTATGTTCATCTGCGAATTTTATGATTCGCGGATTTCCATTCGAAGACCATTCAATTAAGCCTAACGAATCAAGTCTATCAAATTCGGTAGGATTTGTTCTCCAATGTCGTCCTTCAGGTGGATTCATTGACCGCCAAGGTTGACCCGTAACACCATTTGTTTCCCCGGGTGCGTGTAAAGGGATTGTAGTATATCTTCTGCCGTTTTTGTCTATTTTGGGGAATCTTTTCTCGATATCCTTTTTATCTATTGGCATCCTTATTTCATTCCAAATATTTTTTTTATAATTTTTTGCATAAAAATATATAACGTCTTTTTCGTTTCCATATGCACTTCGTGAAAAGTTTTTTGGATTTGATTTTATACGAGTTATATCGTTTTTGAAATTTTCTTCACCAAATACCTCGTCCATAATTATTTTAATATAATGACCAACTTTGGTGTCAATGTGTAGATATATGCTACCCTCTTCAGATAATAATTCTCTTAAAAGGATTAGTCGTTTCCGCATGAATTCTATATATTCGACTCTTGTCATCTCGTCCGAATATGCAGTTAAGCAGTTTTTAGAGCGACTGATTGCATTTCTACGATTCGGTGTAATTCCAAATATCTGATTTGTGTTAAACGGAGGATCGATATATACTAAATCAATTTTTCCCTTGTGTGTTTTTAGTAGTGAAGATAACGCATCTAAATTATCCCCATATATCAAACACGAATCCATTGAGGTATTATCAAATTCAGGATATTTCGTTGCATTTAGAAGAACGCTTTGAATATCTGTTTTGTTAATATAATCTAATTTCATAAATACTCCTCAAACAGAATATAAAAATTCGCGTAACAATAAACTAGAAAGCACAATTTCTTCGCTATGATTTGATAGATGTCTATGCATTTTAGTATTCGATCTTATATATAATACACCATCACAAATAGCTATTTTAATAACCTCAACATTTAATATATTAGGCAAAAGAGTAGAGGTGATAGTTGATATTGCATCTTTAAATTGAGCATCTTGATGACCACCAAAATCAGTAAGGAATTTCGCTTCTCCGATAATATATTTGCCATTAAATCTTGACACCAAATCTAAGCCTTTTTCGTGATTATAACCTAAATATCTTCTTGCAAAATTCTCCATCTCTGTATCAGAAGTATTTAATATGGCATTTCCGTTACTATTTAAAAAATCATTAACACTATGATACACGGGTGCGCCTAACATTCCTGAATCAATCCATCTTTTAAATAAGGGACCTATTTGTCTATTAGTCTCTTTAGGCTCAGTACACTTATTGTATATTTCATTTAATCCCATTTGATATAAACTTCCTGCAAGACGATTTATAGTGTTTGGATTTCTTGCAATAGATGAAGGATCTCGCTTTAAATATGCAATATATGAATCTTTTAATGGAAATAAATCAAGTCTCAATAATTCCCTTACAAGTATTTCATTGTTCTGAGAAATAAAGGCTTCTTCTATTGTGTTCCATTGTTCTGCACGTATGGTTCTTCGGATATTGGGAGACATTGGATATACTCTAAAAAGAGAATCCAAATAATCTCTTTGATTAGCATAATTTACACTTAGTTCTGTCCAATAATTCATAATTCCTCCATAGTTAATTATGTATTTTAAAATTTAAATTCAACCTTATCGTCCTTCATTATAAGCGAAGAAGCAAAATAGGTGCCTTTTTTTGATACAAAGCCGACAAGCTTTGCCGTTTCCTTGCCTTCAAGCAGGAGCTTTGCCGCCGATACGGGTATCGCTCTTTTGCAAATCGAGAGGGGAATTGAGAATTTACAGCCTTCCTTGTATCCTGTGCAGGAGTAACCGAATTTACCTCTCGCAACAGTTCTTGAGCATTTCGGGCAAACGCCGATTTCCTGACCTGACACACCAATATTTATATCCTTTTCGGGGGACGTGGGTGAGTTTGTGTCAAAAACCGCCTGAATTTCTCTTTGCGCAAGGAGCAAGGACGTGCCGAATTTCATCTGTCCCTTATAGACCTTTTTGAGTGCCTGACCTATCTCACTTGTTTTATATTTATCCATTGAAATACCGAGCAGCGAAAGCGTTTCGATAAGGTATTCGCCACGTTTTCCTATGGTATAAACGTCCTTATTTAAGTGGATATATTCGCTTTTTAAGGCATTATCTATAATACCAGTTCTTGTCGCCTCGGTACCGAGCTCAAGTCCCTCGAAGATTGCTCGGTAGTCCTCGCTATCGTCCCCCTCCTCACCGTCCTCGCTTTTTTTAGCAGCCGCAATATCCTCACGGAAGGGGTTTTTGAGGTAGTTATTGAGCGTTTCAACGGTGTAGTGCTTTGGGGGAGTGGTTGTCTTTTCAACGGGCTTAAAATCGGTTATCACGGTATCGCCTTTTTTTAGGTCGGGCAGGATTTTGTCCTTTTGAGTGTTATCGTCGTATTCCGTCCAGCCAGGCTCCAGCATTACTGCACCCTTAAGGGTAAATTCCTCTACGTTATCGCCGAGCGTTATGGTGATTTCGGTACGGTTTACGGTGCAGTCCTTTTCGCAAAATACCGCTACAAAGCGGCGGAAAACCGTACTGTAAAGCTGCGCTTCCTTTTCGGTAAGCGCATTTTTTGGCGGAATTTTTGTGGTGGGGGTGAGCGCCGAGTGCGCCTCGATTTTGCTATCGTCGAATATAGATTTGTCGTCTCGGAATTTGACCGCATATCCGAGTCTTTGCACACCTGAGAGGATTTGCTTCATTTTATCCTTTTCGGCGGTAGCAAGGTATTCGGAGTTGGTACGTGGGTAGGTAAGGTAACCCTTTTCGTACAGCTTTTGCGCTATTTCAAGGCTCTCGTTCATCGGCATTTTGTACTTTTTTGAGAGTACGTTTTGCAGCTTCGTAAGAGAGTAGAGCTTTCCCGGGGGAACCTTTGCCTTCTTTTTCTTTACCGAGGTAACTACTGCCGGCAGGGTATTGATTTTCTCGCAAAAGGCTTGTGCCTTATCAAGCTCCTTGCCTGTGAATTTGGTTTTGGATTGAAGCTCGATTTCCTCGCCCTGAGTGAGCGCCTTGCTGACTATTGCGTAATACGGCTCGGGCGTAAAATCACGAATTTGCATATCACGGTCATAAACTGCCTTGACTATCGGCACGATAACTCTACCAACTCTTAGCAGTCTGTCGCCGCTTTTAATGGTGGCGTAACGTGTTAAATTTATGCCGTAGAGCCAATCAATAAGCATACGGGCGTATCCTTCGCGTGAAAGCAGCTCGTATTCGCTTGAGTTCTTCATTTTTGAAAGGGCGGCGCGTATGGTTTCGGGTGTTTGGTCGGGCAGCCAAAGTCTTTTTTGAGCCTTTACGCCCTCGTCCATCATAGCCTCGCTTATGCATCGGCGGACTATGATTTCTCCCTCACGGTCAGCGTCCCCTGCGTTTATTATAGTGTCGATATCATCGCGGTTACACAGGCGTTTTATAGTTTCAAACTGTGCATTGACTCCTGCGTCGGGCTTTCCGTCGTCGCCTGTGCGGAGCGAAAAGTGGAATTTTTGCGGAAAGCAGGGCAGGTTATCAAGCGTCCAACGAGGCTTTTCTTCGCCCTCTTTATATTCGGGGTTGGTATAGTATTCAACGTCCGCAAGTGTAAAAAGGTGTCCGAAAGCCCACGTAACAACGTAGTCTGCACCCTCATAGTATCCGTTTTTCTTTGTCATTGTGCCGTTCCCGAGCCCGTTGATAGCGTCAACGATATTTCGTCCGAGGCTAGGCTTTTCTGCTATAATTAATTTCATTTCCTTTTTCGGCTTTTTGAAAAAAGCCTCGCAAAAACTTTTGTAGAATTTGATTTAGTGTAAGGGTTTCGTCAAGTTTGGCTTTGCCAAACGACACGTTCTTCGTTTTAAAGGACTCTCAAAAGCAGGCTTTCTCCGTCATTTTTTACGAAGCACTACCGCTTCGCGGTTGACGAAGCTATTCAAATGTAATGTAACTATTTAAAATTTTTTAGATGTTGTAATTAGTTAAGTACGAATTGAGAGTCTTTTGTTTGGTTGATGAAGCTATTGAGGTTAAGCGTTAGCGGTGTTATGTGTATCCACCTGTTTGAATATTTCCTCGGCTGCAAGTCGGGCTTTGGTTACGATATCATCTTTGGATTTTGGGAAGCAGTAGTATAGCACTTCCTGATTTCCTATTGAGATAACGTCGCCTATTTCATACCAGAAGAAGTCGCTATTCAGGGTATATGACGATTTTGGCTTTTGGGTATAGCTCAGCTTCCCGTCGCAGCCCGTAAGGGTAAAGCCTTCCTTTGTGTGCCTTAGGTTACCGCTACCGATTTTGTAGAGTCCCTTAGTATTGACGAGCGCACAAATATCGACGTCTATATCGAGATTATATTTGCCGCTGTCAATTTCTTCTTTTACGCATTTTCTTTGCCACGCAAACCAATCGGGGATATGCGTAAATGCGTTTTTGCTATCCGAGGCGAGCGTTCCGTCCTCGGTGAGTGTATGTGTGCTTCCGCATTTTTTGCAGGTCAGGGTAATACCGTTACCGAGCATTTGACCCTCGGCAAGGCAGTCGGGGCATTTATAGAGGACTCGGTTGAGTCCGTCGGCTCGGAATGACTCGGTGATTTTGATACCGTTTTCCTTTTGCCACGCAAAGTTATCAAATGAAAATTTTTCCTCGATGATGGCTTGAAGCTCGCTATCGGTCATTTCCTTTGCCTCATCGGGTGTGATTATGTATTCCATATCGGCAGACACCTTAACCTTACGCTTTTGCAGGTTATTATAGAGTGGGTCGCGCGAAAATGCGCCGTAGGTTGTTATCATAACGACGGGTACGCCCATCATTTTTACGAATTTTCCGAGGTTTTTTGGCAGTGTTGTCGTTGTTCCGTCAAAGGAATAGCCTGCCTCGGGGAACATAAGCACCGAGCTTTTTAGGTCGTGAAGGCAGTGCTTGATATTACGCACGAGCGTAAGGTCGAAAACGAATTTATTGGTCGGCATACAACCGAGGTTTCTCATAAGCCACCCTTTACCGACAAACCCGTCGAGCGTGCAAACGATATTGAACGGGCGGGGGTAGAGAATACTTGCCGCAATTTTCAGGTCGATAAAGCTTGAGTGGTTCATAAGGAAAAGGCAGGGCTGTTTTCTTTTCAGTGCCTTCATACCTATTTTCCTGCACTTAAATTTTACTGAGATAAGCTCAGGCACGCTGACGATTTTAAGCAGCGTACGGAAGAAAATATTCGGCTTTTTGGGGTGTATTTTCTTTTGCTTTGGTAAGGTGAGTAGCTCATCGTACGTGGAGTCGATTGTTTTGATTTTCATAAACGTATTTCCTTACTCGATTTTCTTTACTTTGGGAGTCGCTTGGGAAATTTGTATTAAAATTCATCAAGAAGCTTACTTGCTTTTTTGAGCAACGCTTCCTTTTCGTTTGGCATTGCACCGTCAATAACTAGGGAAAGCAGTGTGTTTAAGATTTTGCCTATCTCGGGCCCTTTTGCGCCGAGGAGGATTATATCCTCGCCTTTAACTGCGAGGTGCTTTAATGAAAAGCATTCGCCCTTCGCCTTAATCTCTTTTATTATGCAACGAATTTTCTCATATTGCTGTACTCTGTCGTGATAAAACGGTGATTGCGCAAGGTTGTCCGCAGTTTTGAGCTGAAGCAGCAGCTCAAGGTTTTCCTCGCCTATCTTGCTTAGCATTCTGCGGACGTGCTTTTCGGTGGGCTCTATGACGTGGTCGTGGTATTTTATCAGAAGCAAAACGGTGTCCTTAGTTGCGTTATCGCATCTCAGGTCATTTAGCGTCTTTCTGGCAAGCTCGACGCTTACCTGTGCGTGTCCGTAAAAGTGTCCGACGCCTTGCTCGTCTATTGAAAAGGTACTTGGTTTACCAATGTCGTGAAGCAGCGCTGCCAGACGCACGACGACGTTTTTAGGGCAATTTTCAACGGCGTGTACAGTGTGCGTATAAACATCGTATATATGATGATAGTTATGCTGATTAAAATCTATGCAGGGGGCAAGTGCAGGTATTGTAGTACCTATAATCGTTGCGAAGTTAAGGAGAGTAAATCTTGCTCCGTCGCCCATAATCAGCTTTTTTAACTCAGAAAAAATTCTTTCTGCTGACACGTATGAAAGAAGTGGGAGCTTTTCATACATTGCTTGTCTTGTATCTTCTTCGACTGAAAACACCTTTTGCGATTCAAAGCGTATGCCTCTTAAAATACGTAGTGCGTCCTCTTCAAAGCGTTTTGAAGGAGTGCCTACTGCTCTTATCAACCGTCTTTTTATATCCGCTTGTCCACCAAATGGGTCAATAAGTCCTCTTTTTTGGCTATATGCCATTGCGTTTATTGTGAAATCGCGTCGGCTAAGGTCGTCCTCCAGCTTGTCAGAAAAGGTAATGCTATCGGGGCGTCGGTGGTCGGAGTACTCGCCGTCGGAGCGAAAGGTGGTTATCTCATACGGCTCGTCATCGAGCACAACGGTTACTGTTCCGTGCTTAAGTCCTGTGGGAATAACCTTATATTTTGAAAGCACCCCGATAATTTTATCGGGGTGTGCTGATGTTGTTATATCATAGTCGTTTGGGGTTATACCCATAAGCATATCGCGAACACATCCGCCTACAAGGTATGCCTCGTATCCAGCGTTTTCAAGCTCTTGTATAAGCTTTTCTGCATTTTTCATATTGAAATTTGGTACTCCGATTTGTCGGTCTTTAAGAAAATACCCTTTCTCATCATTTGTACGATAGGAAAATAGTTATTTTTCGAGATAATAAGGTGTTCGATAAGATTTTTGTTAAAGGGATTAAATAGCTCGGTTGTCTTTGCCGTCAGTGCAATATCTGCTTCCGATGGGTAAGCTACACCGTTTGGGTGATTATGGACTAGGATATAGGATGATGCGCCGTAGCGGAACATCACCTCCGCCATTTTATTGGTGTCGGCGTAAACTCCGCCAACATCCCCCTCGCTTATAAGCTCGCAAGCCAACATTTTCAAGCTGTTGTCTAGCAGTATCATATAAAGTACCTCGCGTTTCTCGGTGGAAAAGCGGTAGGTACAGTATTCAATAATATCGTCAAGATTTCCAAGGTAGCGTCCGCCGACAGCCTTGTCTAGGCGGTAATACGTTCCGAACATTGGAAGTAATTTGAAAAATTCTGCCGCCTGCGCATCTCCGAGGGTATTCTCGAGGTATTCGATATCAGCATCCATAGCGCACGCAACCGTGCCGAATCTGTCGAGCATATTTTGAGTTACGTTTCCCGAAACGGCGCTTGGCGCAAAATAGGAAACAATCAACTCCATTACGTCCGCTTCGGGCATCGGGCCGATGCTTTGAGAGGTAACGGCGTGTTTTAGCTTTTCAACTTGATTTTTGTGTTTTTTATCGTGATTCATATTTTTATATTTGACTTGCTAAAATCTCTGCTATTATATCAGCGTAAAGCAAGCTAAATGAAACGATTGTTAAAACGGAAAGAACAGCGCCCGTTATATTTAGAATAAGCGCTATCTTCTTTTTCCGAATCTCTTCCTCGGGGGTTTTTGCGTTCTGCGCTTGAAGTGTGTAAACTAAAGCGATAATTCCAAAGGTGAACGAGGGCAGAACAAAGCAGCTAAGCACCAAATTCAATATTGAGAATATGAGCAGTCCGATGCTTATAGGCTTTTTATTGGGGCGTACGACGACTCTGAAGAACGGATTAAATGGTGTTCCGTTATTGTTACCACCCATATCTTGTTGTTGATAAAATCCGCCGTTATACGCATTTTGATTTAAGTCTTCGCGCGGAGGCTCGTTCGGTGTAAACGTTTCTTTGCCAAGCGAGTAGTCGCCTTGAGTGTTTTTCTCTTTGCAATAGGGACAAAAGGAGTTGCTTGTATCTATTTTTTCACCACAGCCTGTGCAGTAGGTAAATGCCATTTTTACGTTCCTTTCGTTAGGTAGGGGGAATTTCTTTACTTGTTTGAATCAATGTAGGGCCAATACGCCTTGAAGTATGTAAGGCCGGAGTATATCGTAGAGAATACCATAACCGCCAAAGCTATGTAGGAAACAACGAGCATTCCGGTCCACTTAAAGAACAGGGGCTCAAGCATTATGAAAACAAGACCTATGCTCTGTGATAAGGTTTTTATTTTTCCGAATATGTTTGCCGCAATAACGATACCCTCAGAGCTTGAAACAACCATACGGATAGAGGTTACGGCAAGTTCTCTGAATATGATAATAAATGTGCACCAAACGAAAATGTTTGTAAAGAGCATAGAGTGTGTAGTAGTGCCGAATGCAATTGTTAAAGCAAGGCGCGGGTCCTTAACGTTAATAACGATAACGCCGAGCAGAGCGCCGAAAATCATCATTTTGTCAGCAAGCGGGTCCATAAACTTGCCGAAATCGGTAACAAGACCGCGCTTTCTTGCAATACGTCCGTCAAGCAGGTCCGTTATTGCCGTTGCACCGAAAATGGCTGCCGCAAGGTGTCTTGATGCCGTAAAGCCGCAAACCTCGGGGAAAATGAGTAAGAAAAGGAAGAACGGTATCATTATCATTCTAAGACAGGTGAGTTTGTTTGGTAAATTCATTTTCGTTATCTCCTTTATGCTCGGTATGATTTGAGAACGGTAGCGAGGATTTCAATTCCGCGTACTATCTGCTCATCGCTTGGGGTGGAATAATTAAGACGGAATGCATTTGAGGGCGCTTCGGTGTCGCAGTTGAACGCCGTTCCGGGTACTACGGCAACCTTGCTTTCCAGAGCCTTTGCGACAAAGTCGGAAAGCTCTATATCATCGGGAAGCGTACACCAAAGGAAAAGTCCGCCCTCGGGACGTGTGTATTTTACAAAATCGGGGAAGCACTTATCCATCGTGTCGAGCATAAGCGATGCTTTGCGGCGGTAAAGTGCGCGTATTTTTTCAAGGTGAGGCTGATATTCCTCGCTCGTTACGAAGCTTTCGCAAATCATCTGGCATAGGATATTCGTATGTACGTCCTCGCCCTGCTTTGCAACGACCACCTTGCTCATAACTGCGGCAGGAGCTACTAAAAAGCCTATTCTCATACCCGAGGAGAGAACCTTGGAGTAGGAGCCGCTGTATGCAACGATGCCGTCCTCGTCCATACTTTTGATTGTCGGGATATCCGTACCCGCAAAGCGAAGCTCACCGTACGGGTTATCCTCAAGTATCATAACGCCGTACTGCTTTGCAAGGTTATATATTGCCTTGCGCTTTTCGTAGCTTGTTGTAATTCCCATAGGGTTGTGGAAGGTTGGGATAACGTATATAAACTTTGCGCTTGGATTTTCCTTGAGCGCCTTTTCAAGTCCTGAAATGCTCATACCGTCGTTTTCCATATCGACGCCTACGATTTTAGCGCCGTTTGAACGGAAGCAGTTAAGAGAACCGATAAAGCTGGGGCTTTCGGAGATGACCACATCGCCCTCGTTACACATTACCTTGCAAAACAGCTCGATGCCCTGCTGACCGCCGGAGGTGATTATCGTTTCGTCAAAATCACGTCCGATACCAAAAGCACTGCTAAGTCTTTCCTTGACCGCCTTGCGAAGTGCGGGGTAGCCCTCGGTTAAGCTATATTGAAGTGCGGTAACGGGGCTTTCTTCAAGAATTTTTGCGCAGCTCTTACGTATGAAGTCCATAGGAAAGGACTCCGCTGCCGGGTTTCCTGCGGCAAATGCAATTATTTCGGGGTTTGTTAAGCTCTTGAATATCTCTCTTATAGCGGAGGGCTTAAGATTTTTCAGTTTATCGGAAATACGGTACTCCATTTTATGTTTCGCTTTCTATAAATAAAACTATACTAATATTAATATTAACAAATAATTTATATAAAGTCAAGGACTTATCCCAAAAAATGCTTGAATAATTGTTAATTTTGTGCTACAATATCATAAAGAGTCATTTAGGTATAGAATTTTTAATGTCGAGGGAGTATTTAATGTTTGACGAGTGGGGAAAAGAGGACGACCAATGGCGTCCCGATGAAGCGAAGTGGTGGAAGATAACAAAAAAGTCGCTTAAATGGTTTTTTAGTGCCTTTGTTTTTGTGTTTATAGGCTTTCTTGTTTTGCGTATGTGTCTTTCCGAGCCGCCGAGTGAAATGGAAGAGCCGATTTGGAACGAAAAGCTGTTTTCGGCGTATACCGAGGCAAAAAATAACGGTAACGAGCTTGAAATGCTGCAAATTCCCACTTCAAATGCGTTTAGCGAGGAGGGTATGTTTTCGCTTTATACCGTAACGTATACACCGAGTATAAATCAACTGCAATTAACGTTAAGATACAATAACCGCGCGTACGGTTATCTTGTGCAAGAGTATCCTGAGGCACAGACGATTATCGACGCGGGCGGTGAGGTTTACGACTTTAGCCTGACTGTGCAAAGGGCGGAGGGCGAAGAGCTGCTCTCAAGCTACGGCTATATCAAAGAGGAACAATTCGGGTACACCTTCTATCGATTTGTTTTTGATGATATCGACCTTACGGGAGTGAACCGTATATCCCTAAACGTGGCATACGTGGGTGCAAAAATTGATGCAAGACACACAATAAGCGTTTATAATTACACCACTCACAAGACGGTTGCCGATTTGCCGTATTTTTCCTATTCGGAGCCTGATGAGGTAACGGGCGGCATTAAGACGAAAGAGAAAAACTGATTTTATTTATAAAAAAGGATGACAGTATAATGGTTTTAAATTCAAAGGAAAGCACTATTGCATACCGTTGCCCAAAATGCGGCAAAATGGTATTTTCGGTTGTTGGAGTTTTTACGCTGAGCGGCGATATGCTGAAGCTTAAATGTGGATGCGGCGGCAGTGAAATGACTATTCAGTATACAGCGGACAGAAAGGTAAGACTTAGTGTTCCCTGTATCATCTGCTCCAATCCTCATATCTATACCGTAAGCTCAAAAACCTTCTTTACAGATGAGGTTTTCCGTTTTTCCTGCGCTTATTCGGGCGTGGATATATGCCTTGTAGGTGAGCATAAGGCAACTATTGAAGCGGCGAAGCAGGCGGATGAGGATTTTCTTGAAATACTGAGAAATGCGGGTATTCCCGATTTTGAAACGTTTATAAGTGCAAAGGAAAATGATGACGAGGCGCAGGCGGAAAAGTACCCTGACCCTGAGCTGCAATCTATGGTTCATTTTATGCTTTGCGAGCTTGAGGACGACGAGTGTATTTCCTGCCGTTGCGGTAATCACGGTCATTACGAATTTAAGTTTGTCGGCAACAAGCTTGACAACGTGCTTATTTTTTGTACCGAGTGCAATTCCTCGATAAGTGTTCCGCTCGGCGACACAATCGCCGCTCAGGAATTTCTTTCTATTGATAAGCTGAGATTGACTTAAAAATGGAATTTAAAGGAAAAAGAAAAACCGAGGTAAAAACCTCGGTTTTTTTGAGCTTTGGGTACGGCTTATTCGTCGTCCTCCTCAGTGTGTGCGGCGTGAGAGCCGACGGAGAGGAAGCCGCCTATACGGATAAGCTTGCGGTTATAAAGGGTATTGAAGTCCTTTTCGGGGATATAGGTATCGACGTTCTTTTCGTCAACCGGCTCAGGGGCGTTTTCCGACCTGCCCTCCATCAGCATTTCGATAAGCTCGATAGCATAGTGGAGCTTACGAGAGCCGTTGATTGCGTAAGCAAACGGAACGGTTTTGTATCTCGAAACACTTGAAACGTCCTCGCCAAGGTACTTTGTTCCCTCCATTTTTGCAGGGTCGATAGGGAAGTAAACGACGAGGTTTTTGCCTCTGATTTTAAGCTTTGCTACCGTTCTTCTTCCGATTATATACGTATCAAAGTTCCAGCTGATATTGGAGCGCATTTTGTTATATGCAAGGAGTGCTCGGCGCAGGGTAAGGTAGTGATATTTAACCTCGTCGTGCGCCTGAGAGAGTCTTCCGAGGAAGCTCCATTTAAAGCGGATAACCTTGTCCTCGGGGGGAACGGGTATGCCGTTTTCGTCAAAGGTGTAGATTGCGCCAGTTTCGGCGTCTACCGCCTGCTCGGGAAGCTCTTCCTTTTCTACTGTATAGTCGGCAGACAGCTCTTTAAACTCGCATTTTGGCTCGTGATTTTCATCTTCCACGAGGTGAATTTGCTCACCCACAGGTGTTTTAGTGATATTTTTAGGCTCATCAGCTTTTTTCTTTTTTTGAATCGGCTTTTTATCGGGAACGGGTTCGGGTGTGGGTGTGGGAGTCGGCTCGCTTGTGGGTACGTCGGTAGCGGTATTTTGAGTAGCTGCGACGGGCTCAGGCTTTATTTCAGGCTGAATTTCAGGAACGGATTCCTCTGCTGAGTCAGTTGTCTTATCTTCTTCCTTTTTATTTAGTGAGAAGTCAGGTTCGGGGCTTTCAGGCGGCAGGGGAAGTGATTTTTTATAGCCTGCGGCTCTTAAAATTAGTGTGATTACGACGATGAGTGCAATGACGAGGATAACTATAACTCCTGCGCCCCAATTTTGCATTATCGCCTCAAAATCGGATGCAACGGAAGTGTCGGAATCGACGGCAAGTGTCTGAACGCTTGTTATAATAAAGATTATTGCGGTGAGCAGGGAAGACAAGAAAAAACGCATAGTTCTTTTCATATTTGATACAGTCCTTTCTTTATTTTGCGTGTATTTTGTGTATTTACAGTGATGTGAGCTTTGAAATACAGCCGGCGCAAATTTGTTTGTCGTTAAAGGTGATAAGTCCTGTCGTGCCTCCGCAGAAAAGGCAGTCCTCGTGAGATTTTCTGATGATGAGAGTGTCGCCCTCAAGCGTAAGCTCGACAGCCTCTCCGTCGTTCACACCGAGCGCCTGTCTTATATGCTTTGGGATTCCCAAACGCCCAAGCTCGTCTATACTTTTTAGTATTCTTCCGTCCTTCATTTCTAAGCTCCTTTTGGTATTAATTGGTAAAATAATTATATAATAAATTTTGGCGAAAGTCAAGATATTTTTGGTAATTTTAGGTAATTGTTTACAATTTGGGCGAAAAAACTGTTGATGCTTTGAAAAAAACTCTTCCTTATTTATTATATATAGGGAATTTATGTGTTATTTTTTATGTGCTTTTTTTCTGAAAAGGCATATTGTGAACTTTTTGTAAATAATTTATCGAGGTCTTGACACTGCCTCTTTTATATGATATAATCTAAAGGCTTGATTGATGCGAGTTCACGGAGATTGCCTATAAAACTCCTTTTTATAGGGTAACTTCGGCTCTTGCTGATACCCTTCCTTATTATATATAGGGAACGGGAAGCGCGAGGTAACGGTCTTTTGGGACTACGGTGTTGCACTTGACGGGCAACACAAATTTTAAGCCTTCACGGTGAAACAACCGTTTCCGTGTGAAAGATGACGGCCCGCAAACATCTATTTAAAGGAGGAAATACCCAATGGCAAGCGAAAAGATCAGAGTAAGACTCAAGAGCTATGATCACGCTCTCGTAGACACGGCTGCTGCAAAGATAGTCGAGGTTGCAAAGAGAAACGGCGCTGCGGTTTCCGGACCCATCCCGCTTCCCACCGAGAAGGAGATCGTAACAATTCTCCGTGCTGTTCACAAGTACAAGGACAGCCGTGAGCAGTTTGAGCTCAGAACTCACAAAAGACTGGTTGATATTCTTAACCCTTCGCAAAAGGTTGCGGATGCGCTTATGAATATTGAACTTCCCGCAGGCGTTGAGATTGACGTAAAGCTTTAATCTTAACAAGTGCAAAAACGTCCGATAGCGTTTTATGTCAAGTTGGCGGACATACTCAAAAACGTCAACCAATAACAAAAAACAGGAGGAAATCAAAAAATGGTTAAAGGCATTATCGGAAAAAAACTCGGTATGACTCAGATCTTCGATGAGAAGGGCAACGTCATTCCCGTAACGGTTGTTGAAGCAGGCCCCTGCGTCGTTGCTCAAAAGAAAACCGTAGAAACTGACGGCTACGACGCCGTACAGCTTGGCTTTATGGATACCACCGAGAAGAGAGTATCCAAGGCAGTCGCAGGACACTACAAGAAGAACGGTCTCACTGTTAAGAGACACTTAAAGGAATTCCGCCTTGATGATATTTCGGGATACAATGTAGGCGATACCGTTGCCGCTGACATCTTTGCAGCAGGCGAAAAGGTCGACGTAACCGGAATGACAAAGGGTCGCGGATACACAGGTGTTGTTAAGAGATGGGGACACCACATTCTTCGTATGACTCACGGTACCGGTCCTATCCACCGTCAGGTTGGTTCTCAGGGCTCGATAGACCCCGCAAGAGTATTCAAAAATATGAAAATGCCGGGACAGTACGGTAACGAACAGGTAACCGTTCTCAATCTCGACGTTGTCAAGGTAGATGCGGAAAAGAACCTCATTGCTATCAAGGGAGCAATCCCCGGAGCAAAGGGCGGCATCGTATTCATCCGCAATACCGTTAAAGCGTAAGCGGAAGGAGGAAAACAAAAATGGCTAGCATAAAAGTTTTAGATATGGCCGGAGAAAAGGTTGGAACAATGAGACTTTCCGACGCTATATTCGGTATTAAAGAAATTAATAGCGCAGTCCTCCACGCAGCAGTTAGAATGTATCTGCTCAATCAGAGACAGGGCACACAGTCCGCTCTTACTCGTTCCGAGGTTTCCGGAGGCGGTAAAAAGCCTTGGAGACAAAAGGGCACAGGTAGAGCAAGACAGGGCTCTACAAGATCTCCTCAGTGGACTCACGGTGGCGTAGTATTCGCACCCAAGCCCCGTGAATACAGAATCACGATGAACCGCAAGGCAAAGAGAGTTGCTCTTTACAACGCTCTCTCTTCCAAGCTGCTTGCTAAGGAGCTCGTTGTTGTTAACGAAATCAAGACCGAGAGCTACAGCACCAAGACAATGGTAAATATGCTCGCAGCAATCGGCGCAGGCAAGAAGGCACTCGTAGTTCTCGACTCAAACGATCAGATGGTAATCAAGAGCTTTGCTAACATCCCCGGTGTAAAGACCGTACAGGCAAATCAGCTCAACGTTTACGACGTTCTTAACTGCAACACTCTCGTTATGACGAAGGCTGCTGCTAAGAAGGTTGAGGAGGTATACGGAGCATGAGAACGATATACGATATAATCATTAGACCCATAATCACCGAAGCAAGTATGGACAGAACCGCTGACAAGAAGTACACCTTCGAGGTAGCAAAGAACGCAACTAAGCCCCAAATCGCTGAGGCAGTTGAGAAGATGTTCAAGGTAAAGGTTGCATCGGTAAACGTAATTTCCGTAAAGAAGAAGCCCAAGCGCCTCGGCGTTCACGAGGGTTACACTTCCGAGTGGAAGAAGGCAATAGTTCAGCTTACAGAGGACTCCAACACCATCGAGTTCTTTGACGGCATGAGATAATTAAAGGAGGAAAACAAAAATGGCTACTAAAAAGTTTAGTCCTACTTCTCCTGCCAGAAGACATATGGCAGTGCCCTCCTTTGACGAGGTAACAAAATCCACCCCCGAGAAGTCGCTTCTTACAGTATTAAAGAAGCACTCCGGCCGTAACAGCTACGGACGCATCACCGTCCGTCATCACGGAGGCGGAAACAAGAAGAAGTACAGAATCACCGACTTCCGCCGTACCCGCGAGGATATGCCCGCAAAGGTAATCGGCATAGAGTACGACCCCAACAGAACCGCATACATCGCTCTCATCGAGTATGAGGACGGCGTAAAGAGCTACATCGTTGCTCCCGCAGGTCTGAAGGACGGCGACACCGTTTACACCGGCGCAGCTTCCGATATCAAGGCAGGTAACACCCTTCCGATATCCGCTATTCCGGTAGGTACAATGATCCACAACATCGAGCTTTATCCCGGTAAGGGCGGACAGCTTGTTCGCTCCGCAGGTTCTGCTGCACAGCTTATGGCTAAGGAGAACGGCGAAGCTCAGGTAAGACTTCCCTCCGGCGAAGTTCGTATAATCCGTCTTGACTGCAAGGCAACAATCGGTGTTGTATCCAACTCCGAGCACGAGTCGGTCAAGCTCGGTAAAGCAGGTAAGACCCGCCACCTCGGTATTCGTCCGACAGTACGCGGATCTGTTATGAACCCCTGTGATCAACCGCACGGTGGTGGTGAGGGTAAGTCCCCGATTGGACGTCCCGCACCTGTTACCCCTTGGGGTAAGCCCGCGCTTGGTTACAAGACCCGTAACAAGAAGGCCAGAACGAACAAGTTCATCGTTAAGAGCCGTCACGACAAATAATTAGGAGGAATAGAAAATGAGCAGAAGCTGTAAAAAGGCACCGTTCGTTGAGGTTAAGCTTTACAACAGAATAGTTGCAATGAACGAAGCTAACGATAAAAAGGTTATTAAGACCTGGTCCAGAGCCTCCACCATATTCCCGGAGTTTGTCGGTCACACGATAGCAGTGCACGATGGAAGAAAGCACGTTCCGGTATATGTAACCGAGGACATGGTAGGACACAAGCTCGGTGAGTTTGCTCCCACCCGTACCTTTAAGGGTCACGCAGGATCCAAAACATCTAACAACGGTAAATAAGCCGATAACTTAAAAAATACGGAGCGTTAAAACGTCCCGGAAGGAGGCATATAGCTGAAATGGAAGCTAATAGAGAAGCAAAAGCGATACTCAAATACGCAAGAATTTCTCCTCGTAAAGTAAAGATCGTACTCGACCTCATCAGAGGTAAGGACGCTGACAAGGCGATGGCAATTCTTGTTAATACTAGAAAATCCGCATCGGAATACCTTATAAAGCTGCTTAAGAGCGCAGTTGCAAACGCTGAAAACAACTTTGAAATGGACGCAAGCAAGCTTTACGTTTCCGAATGCTACGTTTGCCCTGGTCCCACACTTAAGAGAATGATGCCCAGAGCAAAGGGTAGCGCAAACAGAATTTTAAAGAGAACAAGCCACGTAACGATTGCCGTTAAGGAGAGAACCTCCGGCAACGTTGATGCTGAGTAATTAAGGAGGATAAGAGAATGGGTCAGAAAGTTAATCCCCACGGTCTGCGTGTAGGCGTTATTAAAGACTGGGATTCCAGATGGTTCGAAAAGGACGAAAGCTTTGGCGATACTCTTGTTTCCGATTACAACATCAGAAAGTTCCTGAAGGAAAAGCTTCAGGCGGCAGGAGTTCCCAAGATTGAAATCGAGCGCGACAGCGCAAGAGTAAGAATTTTCATTCACTGCGCAAAGCCCGGTATCATTATCGGTCAGGGCGGCAAGGAGATTGAAAACCTCAAGGCACAGCTTGAGAAGATGGTTGGCGGCGACAAGGCAGTTTTCGTAAACGTTGTCGAAGTAAAGAGCCCCGACCTCAGCGCTCAGCTCGTAGCTGAGAACATTGCGGCAAAGCTCGAAGGCAGAATTGCTTTCCGCCGCGCAATGAAGATGGCAATATCCAGAACAATGCACCTTGGTGCAAAGGGAATTAAGGTAAGCTGCTCCGGTAGACTTGCAGGTGCTGAAATCGCACGTAGCGAGCACTACCACGAGGGTACTATTCCGCTTCAAACCATCAGAGCTGACATCGACTACGGTTTCTGGGAGGCAAACACCACCTACGGAAAGATCGGTGTTAAGGTATGGATATACAAGGGCGAGGTCCTCGCCGCAGGCAACGGTGCAAAGCGTGTCGTTGAGGAAAGAAAGGACCGCAGAAATGATCGCAGAGGCGACAGAAGAGGCGACCGCAGAAACGGCGGCGACCGTAAGGACGGCTTCAAGGGCGAGAGAAGAGGCGACCGCCGCTTCGACCGCAAGGACGACAAGCCCACCTACGGCACTGACGGCAGACGCGCTCCCGCGCCCAAGGCGAAGAAGGAGGGCTAAGCACTATGTTAATGCCTAAGAGAGTTAAATATAGACGTGTTCATCGCGGCAGATTAAAGGGAAAAGCAATGCGCGGTAACACACTCGCATACGGCGATTACGGTCTTGTAGCACTTGAGGGTGCTTGGATCACAAGTAATCAGATAGAAGCAGCCCGTATCGCGATGACCAGATATATCCGCCGTGGCGGTCAGGTCTGGATCAAGGTTTTCCCCGATAAGCCGATCACCGAAAAGCCTGCTGAAACTCGTATGGGTTCAGGTAAGGGCTCCGTTGACCACTGGGTAGCAGTAGTAAAGCCCGGTAGAATTATGTTCGAGATGAACGGCGTTGCTGAGGAGGTTGCACGTGAGGCTATGCGTCTTGCTATGCACAAGCTCCCCATCAAGTGTAAATTCATTTCAAAAGCTAAGGTAGAGGAGGAATAAGCAATGAAAGCAGTACAGTTAAGAGAAATGTCAGCTGAGCAGCTTCAGGCAAAGCTCACCGAGCTTAAAGACGAGCTTTTCCACCTTCGTTTCCAGCTTGCAATCAACCAGCTTGACAACCCTCACAAGATTACCGAGGTTAAGCGCGACATCGCTCGTGTCCTCACCGTAATCAACGAGGCAAAGAACGCGTAAGTCAAAGGAGGAATACTAAGATGGAAGAAAGAAATCTCAGAAAAACCAGAGTCGGACGCGTTATCAGCTGCAAAATGGACAAGACCATAGTAGTAGCAATCGAGGATAGCGTTAAGCATCCGAAGTACGGCAAGGTTATGCACCGTACCCTTAAGGTACACGCTCACGACGAAAAGAACGAGTGCGGCGTAGACGATAAGGTAGAAATAATGGAAACCAGACCTCTTTCCAAGACCAAGAGATGGCGTCTTGTAGAGATAATCGAAAAAGCAAAATAATCAAACATCTAACCGTTAAAAGCGGGACGATACGTCAAAATGCGTATAAAAATAGGAGGTAACCGCAAGTGTTACAGCAAGAGTCGAGAATGAAAGTAGCCGACAACACCGGCGCAAAGGAGCTCCTTTGCATCCGTGTACTCGGCGGCACCGGCCGTCGCTACGCAAACGTAGGCGACATCATAGTAGCCAGTGTAAAGAAAGCGGCTCCCGGCGGAACGGTAAAGAAGGGCGATGTTGTTAAGGCAGTCATCGTAAGATCTGTTCGCGGAATGAGACGCGCAGACGGTTCGTACATCAAGTTCGATGAAAACGCAGCCGTTATTATTAAAGAAGATAAAACCCCCAGAGGAACCCGTATATTCGGTCCTGTGGCAAGAGAGCTCAGAGAGAAAGAGTTTATGAAGATTCTTTCCCTTGCTCCCGAAGTACTGTAAGGAGGAAACCGAGATGAATAAGCTTCACGTTAAAACAGGTGATACCGTTATCGTTCTCTCAGGCGACAAGAACCGTCACCTCAAGGGCGAAATCGGCGAGGTTCTCGAGGTATCCCCCGAGGAAAGAAAGGTTATCGTTAAGGGCGTTAACCTTGTTAAAAAGCATATGAAGCCCCGCAGACAGGGTGAGGCAGGCGGTATTCTTACCGTTGAAGGACCTATCTACGCAGATAAGGTTGCTCTTTACTGCCCCGACTGCAAGAAGGGTGTTCGCAGCCACATCGAAATAGTAGACGGCAAGAAGGTCCGCGTTTGCTCCGGCAAGCGTGATGGCGCTGCTTGCGGCCACAAATTTGACTAAGGAGGAAGCAAACAATGGCAAGAATTAAAGATCTTTACAAAAACGAAGTTGCTCCCGCCCTTATGAGTGAGTTCAAGTACAAGAGCCCTATGCAGATTCCTAAGCTCGTTAAGGTAGTTGTAAACGTAGGTACCGGCGGCGAGGAAAGAGATAATGCAAAGGCTATGGAGGCAATTTGCGGCGATATAACCGCTATTACCGGACAGAAGGCAGTAGTAGTAAAGGCTAAGAAGTCTGTTGCTAACTTCAAGCTTCGTGCAGGTATGGCAATCGGCGGCAAGGTAACCCTCCGCGGCGATATTATGTATGAGTTCATTGATAGACTCTTCAATATCGCTCTCCCCCGTGTTCGTGACTTCAAGGGTATCAACCCCAACGCCTTCGACGGCAGAGGAAACTACTCTCTCGGCCTTAAGGAGCAGCTGATATTCCCTGAAATCGAATACGAAAAAGTAGACCGCATTCGCGGAATGGATATCGCATTCGTAACAACGGCAACCACCGACGAGGAAGCAAAGAAGCTTCTCACTCTCCTCGGTGCTCCGTTCGCAAAGTAAGGAGGAAAACAAAATGGCTAAAACAGCAATGAAAATGAAGCAGCAGAAGCCTCAGAAGTTTTCGACCAGAGAATACAATCGATGCAAGATTTGCGGAAGACCGCATGCGTATCTTCGCAAGTTCGGCATCTGCCGTATTTGCTTCCGTGAGCTTGCCTACAAGGGCGAGATTCCCGGCGTTCGCAAGGCGTCCTGGTAATTCGGAAGAAAGTAAGGACAGAAGGAGGATTTAGAAATGCAAATGTCAGATGTAATTGCAGATATGCTCACTCGTATCAGAAACGCAAATGATGCAAAGCATGAATCTGTAGAAATCCCCGCGTCGAACATGAAGAAGGCAATCGCTGATATTCTTGTAAACGAGGGATATATCAAGGGTTATCAAATAATCGATGATAACAAGCAGGGCATAATCAAGGTTACTCTTAAGTACGTTGGT
This sequence comes from Eubacteriales bacterium, assembly GCA_045653945.1. Taxonomy (GTDB): domain Bacteria; phylum Bacillota; class Clostridia; order Oscillospirales; family CAG-272; genus SIG673. The sequence goes on along the minus strand of JAZOML010000009.1, from coordinate 29,747 downwards.
AAGCAAAAGGCTATCACCGGTCTTAAGAGAGTATCCAAGCCCGGTCTTCGTGTATACGCAGACTGCGAGCATATGCCTAAGGTAATGAACGGTCTTGGAATCGCTATCGTGTCCACCTCAAAGGGTATTATGACCGACAAGAGAGCGAGAAAAGAAAACGTTGGCGGCGAAGTTCTCGCCTTCGTATGGTAATGGAGGAATAACGAAATGTCAAGAATTGGAAAACAGACAGTTGCTATTCCCGCAGGTGTTGAAATCACCGTTGGTGAAGACAACCTCGTTACCGTAAAGGGCCCCAAGGGAACCGCAACCCAGAAGCTTCACAGCAATATGATAATCAAGGTTGAGGGCAACGTAGCAAGCGTAGAGCGCCCCAACGACGAAGCACTTAACAAGTCGCTTCACGGACTTACCCGTACACTTCTCAGTAATATGGTAATCGGCGTATCCGAGGGCTACACAAAGCAGCTCGAGATCGTTGGTGTAGGTTACAGAGCAGCAAAGTCGGGCAAGACCCTTACACTCACTCTTGGCCACAGCCACCCCATCACCTTCGAGGACGGCAACGGTGTAACCTTCGAGGTTCCCCAGCCCAACATCGTACTCGTTAAGGGTACCGATAAGCAGGTAGTTGGTCAGGTTGCAGCTCAAGTAAGATCTAAGAGACCTCCGGAGCCGTATCACGGCAAGGGCGTTAAGTACGCTGATGAGCGTATCCGCCGCAAGTCCGGTAAGGCCGGTAAGTAATATAGGAGGGTAATGCAATGATAACCAAACAGGATACCAATAAAGCAAGAGTTCAGAGACACAAGCGCGTAAGAGCTAAGATCTCCGGAACCGCAGCTCGTCCCCGTCTTTGTGTTTACCGTTCCAACGCTAACATCTCCGCTCAGGTAATCGATGACGTAGCAGGCGTAACTCTCGCAAGCGCAACCTCTACCGAGAAGGATTTCACCAATTACGGCGGAAACAAGGATGCAGCTTTCGCAGTTGGCAAGATGGTCGCTGAGAGAGCACTTGCAAAGGGAATAAGCGAAGTAGTATTTGATAGAGGTGGCTATGTATACCACGGTCGTGTACAGGCTCTCGCAGACGGCGCCCGTGAGGGCGGCCTCAAGTTCTAAGGAGGAAGATGAAAATGATAAACAAAAAAATAGATGCATCTACCTTAGATCTTAAGGAGATTAACGTAACTATCAACCGTGTTTCCAAGACTGTTAAGGGTGGACGTATTATGCGTTTTGCAGCTCTTATGGTAGTTGGAGATGAGAACGGCCACGTAGGCTACGGACTTGGCAAGGCTGCTGAGGTTCCGGAAGCAATGCGTAAGGCGATAGAAGACGCAAAGAAAAATATGATTGAAGTACCGATAGTAGACGGCACCATTCCCCACGAAATCATCGGTGAGTTTGGAGCAGGCAGAGTTCTTCTTAAGCCCGCACCCGAAGGTACCGGTATCATCGCAGGTGGCGCAGTCCGTGCGATACTCGAAATGGCGGGCATTAAGAACATCAGAACCAAGTGCCTCCGTTCCAACAACGTAACCAACGTAGTAAAGGCAACCTTTGAGGGCCTTAAGGCTCTCCGCACTGCAGAAGAGGTAGCTGCACTTCGTGGACTTACAGTAGATGAGCTTAAGTAATTAAAGGAGGAAGCAAACAATGAAAATTACTCTTGTTAAGAGCCTTATCGGCGCAAAGCCGAGCCAAAAGGCAACCGCGCTTTCCCTTGGTCTTAAGCGTCCCGGAAATTCTATTACCTTAACGGAAAATGCTGCCGTTATGGGTAAGGTTGCAGTTATTTCTCACCTTGTTAAGGTAGAGAAGTAATCCTGTAACAGACAAGCAAATAGATAATAGGAGGAAACAAAATGAAGCTCCATGAACTTTCACCCGCTGAAGGCTCTGCAGTAAAGAGCTACCGCAAGGGTAGAGGACCGGGTTCCGGAAACGGAAAGACCGCAGGTAAGGGACACAAGGGACAAAATGCCCGTTCCGGCGGCGGCGTAAGACCCGGATTTGAAGGCGGTCAGAACCCGCTTTACAGAAGACTTCCTAAGAGAGGCTTCAAAAATCACTTTGCAAAGCACTATGCTATTGTAAACGTGGCAACTCTTGATAAAAAGTACAACGACGGCGACGTTGTTGACGTAGAAACTCTGCTTAAAGACCGTGTAATCCGCGATCTCGGCGACGGACTTAAGGTCCTCGGAAACGGCGAGATTAGCAAGAAGATAACCGTTAAGGCAAACGTCTTCTCTGCATCTGCAAAAGACAAGATTGAGGCTGCCGGCGGAAAAGCAGAGGTGATGCAGTAATGTTCAAAACGTTAAAAAATGCATGGTCCATCCCCGAAATGAGAAAAAAGCTGCTCTATACACTGTTTATAGTGCTGCTTTATAGAATAGGTGCAGTTATCCACGTTCCGTTTACGGACGTTGAGGCTATCGGAAGCGGTCTTGACCTTTCAGGCGGCAACCTATTTACCTACCTTAACCTTCTCTCAGGTGATGCGTTCTCCAAAGCAACGCTGTTTGCTCTTTCGATTTCGCCCTACATTACGGCTTCAATCGTAATGCAGCTTCTCGCAATCGCGATTCCGGCACTCGAAAGACTTTCAAAGAGCGGCGAGGAGGGACAAAAAAAGATAACTATGATAACAAGATTTGTTACCGTAGCTCTTGCATTCCTCACGGCTTTTGGATATTACCTCGTTTTAAAAAACGCAAATCCCCCCATACTCACAGAAGCAGGTAGACACCCCTTTGGCGGAGTAGTAATCGTATTCTGCTACGCAGCAGGTGCTTCACTTATTATGTGGATGGCGGAGAAAATCAACGAAAAGGGTATCGGAAACGGTATTTCCATTATACTCTTTGCAAACATTATAGCAACCTTCGCAATTCAGATATACAACGTAATTTACAGAGCTATCCAGACAGGCGAGCTTGACGGCTGGCAGCTCCTCATAGTTGAGGTTGTTCTCTTTGCTGCACTCGTAATGATTGCTTTCGTAGTATTCATCACGAACAGCGAGCGTCGTCTTCCCGTTCAGTATGCGAAAAAGGTTGTTGGCCGTAAGATGTACGGTGGACAGAGCACTAACCTTCCGATTAAGCTTAATATGACCGGCGTTATGCCTATCATTTTCGCTCAGTCGATTGTTGCAATTCCCTCCACCATAGAGCTTATCGTTAACCCTTCAGCAGGCGGATTTTGGGAGAAGTTTTTCACATTCTTCGCACCGACAGGCTGGTTCTATGCGTTACTGTTCTTTATCTTGATAATTGCATTCAGCTACTTCTACATTCTTATTTCCTTTAACCCGATTGAAGTAGCAAACAACCTAAAGAAGAACGGCGGCTTTATTCCCGGACTCCGTCCCGGAAAGCCCACCTCCGACTATATAACAAAGGTTCTTAACAGAATTACACTTATGGGAGCGCTCTTCCTTGGTATAATCGCAGTACTTCCGCTTATCGTAAATATGTTTACCGGAAACCTCGGTACTCTCGCATTTGGAGGTTCTTCACTTCTTATCGTAGTTGGAGTTATCCTCGAAACTGTAAGAGAAATTGAGGCTCAGATGACAATGCGTCATTATAAGGGATTCCTTGAGTAAGAGGGCAAAACCTATGAAGATAATCTTTTTAGGAGCGCCCGGAGCGGGTAAGGGAACACAGGCATCGGCGGTTAGCCGTGAGCTTGGTATCCCTACCATCTCGACGGGAAATATGATACGCGAGGCTATTGCAAACGGCACCCCCGTAGGACTTATGGCAAAGGACATCATCGCAAAGGGACAACTCCTTGACGATGAAATAGTTTGCGGTATAGTCAAAGAAAAGCTTGCAACCGTTCAAAGCGGATATATCCTTGACGGATTTCCCCGTACCATAGCACAGGCCGATGCGCTTGCAGCGATGGGTGAGGAAATAGACGTTGTAATAAACATCTACGTTCCCGACGAGGTGATTGTAAAGCGCTCGGCAGGCAGACGCTTCTGTCCGAAGTGCGGCGCAACCTATCACGTTGAGTACAATCCGCCCAAGAACGTAAACGGTGAACTCCTTTGCGCCGATTGCGGTGAAAAGGTAGCCGTACGTGATGACGACAAGGAGGAGGTCGTAAGACACCGCCTTGAAGTATACCACGAGCAAACCCAGCCCCTTGAGGACTATTATGCCGCAAGAGGCAAACTCAAAACCGTCATTGGTCAGGAAGAAGTAGCGGATACAACCGCACTTACTCTTAATGCGGTAAAAGGCAACTGATATGATAAAACTGAAAAACAAAGACCAGCTGCAAATAATGGCTATCGCAGGTAGAATTACAGGTGAGGCGCTTTATCTTGCAGGTCAGGCGGTCAAGGAGGGTGTTTCGACACTCGCTCTTGACAAAATAGTTCGTGCCCATATAGAGAAAAGCGGCGCAAAGCCGTCATTTCTCGGGTACGGCGGATTTCCCGCAAGCGCGTGCATAAGCGTAAACGAACAGGTAATTCACGGTATTCCCTCGGATAAGGTGATTCTGAAGGAAGGTGATATCGTGAAGATAGACGTTGGCGCTTATTACAAGGGCTTTCACGGCGACGCGGCTAGAACCTTTGCTGTCGGCAACGTCAGCGATGAGGCGAAAAAGCTGATGGAGGTAACCAAGCAGTGCTTTTATGATGCAGCGGCAAAGGCAACGGTAGGCAATCGTCTCGGCGATATAGGCTACGCAGTCCAAAGCAAGGCTGAGTCAAACGGATTTTCCGTTGTACGCAAGTACGTAGGACACGGAATAGGACACGACCTTCACGAGGAACCTGAGGTTCGTAACTACGGAAACGCAGGTATGGGCGCAAGGCTCTATGCGGGTATGGTTCTTGCAATCGAGCCGATGATAAACGTCGGAACGTTTAATGTAAAAGAGTTACCCGATAAATGGACGGTTGTAACGGCGGACGGAAAGCTCTCGGCACACTACGAAAACACCGTAGCGATAACCGAGGACGGACCTATGCTGCTGACAGACGTAGAAACAGTTTAAAAAATCAAATGGCTTGGAGGCATAAAATGGCTAAAGACGACGTAATGGAGTTTGAAGGTACGGTGCTTGAGGCTCTGCCCAACGCCACCTTTAAGGTAAAGCTTCCCAATGGGCATATAATAACAGCCCACATATCGGGAAAGCTCAGACAAAACTATATATGGATACTGCCCGGTGATAAGGTAACCGTTGAGGTTTCAATATATGACCTTACCAAGGGTAGAATCACATGGCGAGCAAAATAAGAAAGGAATGGTATTAGAAAATGAAAGTTAAACCATCCGTGAAGAAAATTTGTGATAAGTGCAAGGTAATCAAGCGCAAAGGTATCGTAATGGTAATTTGCGAGAACCCCAAGCACAAGCAAAGACAAGGCTAAAAGGAGGAGAATAAAGATGGCTCGTTTAGCAGGCGTAGATCTTCCGAATTCAAAGCGGATTGAGATTGCTCTTACCTATATCTACGGAATAGGCAGAAAGAGCGCAAACGATATCCTTGCAAAGACCGGTATCGATCCCGATACCAGAGCAAAGGATCTTACAGACGACGAAGTAGCAAAGCTTCGTGACGAGATACAGGAGAACTATAAGGTTGAGGCCGACCTCAAGCGTGATGTTGCAATGGACATCAAGCGTATGATAGAAATCAACTGTTATCGCGGAATCAGACACAGAAAAGGTCTTCCGGTAAGAGGACAGCGTACCAAGACCAACGCAAGAACCCGCAAGGGTCCCGCAAAGACCATTGCGAACAAGAAGAAGTAAAGGAGCGATAGGATTATGGCAAAAGCAGTCGCAGCCGGAAAAAAGGTTGTCAAGAAGCGCCGTGAGCGCAAGAATATTGAAAAGGGCGCCGCACATATCCAGGCTACCTTCAATAACACCATCGTAACCATATCCGACGTATACGGCAATGTCGTTTCTTGGGCATCAGCCGGTGAGCTCGGATTCAAGGGTTCGAGAAAATCCACCCCTTTCGCAGCGCAGAGCGCAGCTGAAACGGCGGCAAAAATCGCTATGGACCACGGTATGAAGACCGTTGAGGTTTATGTTAAGGGCCCCGGTTCCGGACGTGAGAGCGCAATCAGAGCACTTGCAGCAGTAGGTCTCGAGATTACCCTCATCAAGGACGTAACCCCCATTCCTCACAACGGATGCCGTCCTCCCAAGCGTAGAAGAGTTTAATCAGGAGGTAACGAAAGAATGGCAAGATATACAGGACCGTCCTGCAAACTTTGCAGACGTGAGAAGACCAAGCTCTTTCTTAAGGGCGACCGTTGCCTTAACGGTAAGTGCTCTCTTGAAAAGCGTCCCACTGCACCCGGTCAACACGGCGCAGGTAACGTAAAGGTAAAAGAGTACGGTAAGCAGCTTCGTGAGAAGCAGAAGGCAAAGAGATACTACGGACTCCAAGAAGGTCAGTTCAAGTCCTACTTCAGAGAAGCAGACAGAGTTGACGGAGTTACCGGTGAGAACCTCCTTATCCTTCTTGAAAGAAGATTTGACAACGTGGTATATAGAATGGGTATGGCTGAGAGCCGTAAAGAGGCACGTCAGCTCGTTCTTCACGGTCATTTTAGAGTAAACGGCAAGAAGGCAACTATTCCTTCTATGCTCTTAAAGGCGGGCGACGTTATCACCGTTCGCGAGGAGAGCCGTTCCTCTGCAAAGATTAAGGAGCTTATCGAGGGACTTGACGGCAGAATTGCTCCCCAGTGGCTTGTTGTAGACAAGGAAGCTGTAAAGGCAACTGTTGAAAGACTTCCCGTAAGAGACGACATAGACTTCCCGTTCACGGAACAGCTCATAGTCGAACTTTACTCCAAGTAATACCCACCCCCGGCTATAAGGGATCTGTTAAAAAAGTCGCGGGTTAATAGCGCCCCGACACTACAAACTAACACAGGAGGGTAACAGTTAGAATGATAGAAATTGAAAAGCCCAATATAGAGACCATTATGATAAGTGATGATGGTAGCAAGGCTGAATTTGTAATCGAACCCCTCGAAAGAGGATATGGCAACACACTCGGAAACTCTCTTCGCCGTATACTCGTAAGCTCACTTCCCGGTGTAGCAGTACAGAGCATAAAAATCGACGGTGTACTCCACGAGATACAAACCGTTGCAGGCGTAAAAGAAGACGTACCCGAGATAGTTCTCAACGTAAAAGGCATAACCGCAAAGCTCAACTGCGACGGCCCTAAGAGCGTCGTGCTTGACGTAACCGGTCCTTGCGTAGCTACGGCAGGAGATATAAAGCAGGATTCTGACATTGAAATACTTAACCCCGAGCACGTAATCGCTACTGTTGGCGAGGGAGCACACCTCTTTATGGAGCTCACCTTTGTACACGGTAGAGGATACGTATCGCAGGAAAAGAACAAGCAGAGCAACCCTGCACAAATCGGTGTAATCTATACCGACTCTATATTTACCCCCGTATATATGGCAAACTATACCGTTGAAAATACCCGTGTTGGTAATATGGTTGATTACGACAAACTCACAATGAAAATCACCACCAACGGAGTAATATCGGCAAAAGAGGCGATATCACTCGCAGCCAAGATACTCAATGAACACCTCAGATTGTTCGTCGATCTTTCCGACGAGGCAATCAATGCGGAAATAATGGTTGAAAGAGAAGAAACCATTAAGGAAAAGGTTCTTGAGATGACCATTGAGGAGCTTGACCTGTCCGTACGTAGCTTCAACTGCTTGAAGCGTGCGGGTATAAACACGGTTGAAGATCTGGCAAATAGAACTCAGGACGATATGATTAAGGTTAGAAACCTTGGAAAGAAGTCTCTTGAAGAGGTTATTCAAAAGCTTGAATCTCTCGGTCTCAGCTTAAAGGCTGACGAAGAGTAAGATTTGCTCGGATAAACACATTTTTAAGTATTTAACTCGAAATAATAGAAGGAGGTTCGCTTACGATGGGAACCAGAAAGCTTGGCAGACCTACCGCTCATAGAATGAGTATGCTCAACGGTATGGCAGCATATCTTATCGAAAACGGTAAGATTGAGACTACCCTCACAAGAGCAAAAGAGGTCGCGTCAGTAACCGAAAAACTTATAACCCTTGGTAAAAAGGGCGGACTTGCAAACTTCCGCAAGGCTCTTACCCAGATTCCCGAGGAGACAGCAAAGAAGCTGTTCGACGTTGTAGCTCCTAAGTACGCAGACGTAAACGGCGGTTACACTGCAGTTTATAAGCTCGGACCTCGCAGAGGAGACGGAGCAGAGATGGCTCTTATAGTTCTCACTGCGCCTACGGTCGAGGCTGATAAGGACGCTGAATAATTAAAATGAAAGAGGTAATCCAAAAGATTGCCTCTTTTTAATTTTTTAGGCATAATAAAACTCCCTGCAACTGCGGGGAGCTTTTTGTTAGTTAAGTAATTATAAAAACGCCTTTATTTTTTATTATATTTGTATATTGACACTTGTCTAAACGCGTGATATACTTAATATGTACAATTTGAAAAATAACGCTTTTATTGGCGGTTTTAATGCAAAAAAATATGTATTTTTTGATATACGACGGGGGAATCGGTATGAAAAAGAAGATTGATATAAATGCATCTGGCAAAAAACTTAAAATTGAGCATAAGTGGAGCAGTAATAAATCGCTTAACTTTATAAACCCTGAGGTAAGCTATGGTGGTTTTGTTATAACTAACGAATATTGGCAGCAGGAGCCGATATATTCCTCGTTTTCAAGGCTTTATTACGTTATGGACGGCTCGGGTATGTTGGTGTCGGAAAACGAAAAAATGCCACTTGAAGCAGGTTACGTTTATCTTGCACCCTGCGGTATGAAATGCGGTTTTTACGGCACACCCTCGGTAACAAAGGTGTTTTTTCACATAAACCTTGCCCTGAAAAACGGTGGCGGCGACGCTTTTGAGGAATTTGGACACTTTGTAAGACTTCCTCGCTCCCTTGAAGCTATACAAAAGATAAAAGAGTGGTATCTTGGCGACGACGAATACTCACATCTTATGTTAAAGGGCGAAATAATGCGTACCGTATGTGAGTTTTTTGTAAAGGCGGAAGAGAAATTTGGCTTCAATAAAAACTATTCCCGTCAGGTTACAGGAGCGATAAGCTATATCCGTTCACATCTTACGGCTAATCTTACTGTATCGGAAATAGCTGAGGCTTCGCTTTGCTCGAAAAGTACGTTGTCAGTACTTTTTCGCAATGAGGTCGGGCAATCGGTTGCTAAATATATCGACGACTTGCTATTAAGCGAGGCTCAAACGATGCTGTTGTACAGTGATAAAACAATTGGCTCAATAAGTGAAAGACTCGGCTTTTGCGATCAATTCTATTTTTCTCGTTGGTTTGCAAAGCGCCTTGGTGTATCGCCCAAGCAGTACCGTAGAAGCGCAAAAGGATTTGCTGATAACACTTAAAAATAATCATAAATGCATAAAAAAAGGTGAAAAACACATAAAAAACGCAAAATAATATGCTATTATAGTTATAGAAACTAAAAATGCTCACAAAATGAGGAGGAAAAATAATGGCAGAAAACAGATACGTAGGCAAATATCCCGTAATCGGAATACGTCCGACAATCGACGGACGTCGAGGGGTTTTGAAGGTAAGAGAGTCGCTTGAAGAACAAACAATGGGTATGGCAAGAGCGGCTGCAAAGCTTTTTGAGGAAAATCTTACATATTCAAACGGAGAGCCTGTAAAGGTTGTAATAGCTGACACTACTATTGGACGCGTTGGGGAAAGTGCTGCTTGTGCTGAAAAGTTCAGACGCGAGGGCGTTGATATTACTTTGACCGTTACACCCTGCTGGTGCTATGGTGCTGAAACTATGGATATGGACAGAAACACTATCAAGGCAGTTTGGGGCTTTAACGGTACTGAGCGTCCCGGTGCAGTTTACCTTGCATCGGTTCTTGCAACTCACGCACAAAAGGGACTTCCTGCATTCGGTATTTACGGACATGACGTTCAGGATATTGACCAAACTGGTACAATTCCGTCTGACGTTAAGGAAAAGCTGCTCCGCTTTGGTCGCGCAGCTATTGCTGTTGCGACTATGAGAGGCAAGTCATATCTGCAAATCGGATCTATGTGTATGGGTATCGGTGGCTCGATTATTGACCCGAAGTTTATCGAGGAATACCTCGGTATGAGAGTCGAAAGCGTTGACGAGGTTGAGGTTATCCGTAGGATGAGCGAGGGTATTTACGACAAGAAGGAATTCAAAAAAGCTCTTGCTTGGACGAGAGAAAAGTGTAAGGAAGGCTTTGATAAGAACCCCGAGGAGCTTCAGAGAACAAGAAAGCAAAAGGACTCCGACTGGGAATTTGTTGTAAAAATGATGGTCATTATCAAGGACCTGATGAATGGAAATCCAAAGCTTCCTAAGGGCTACGAGGAGGAAAAGGTTGGTCATAATGCTATCTGTGCGGGATTCCAAGGTCAGCGTCAGTGGACCGACTTCTATCCAAACTGCGATTTTCCGGAGGCTCTTCTCAACACGTCATTTGACTGGAATGGCCCACGTGAACCGTACGTTCTTGCAACAGAAAATGACGTTCTCAACGGTCTTGGAATGCTCTTTATGAAGCTGCTTACCAACCGCGCACAAATTTTTGCAGACGTGCGTACATATTGGTCAAGTGATGCTGTTTACCGTGTTACGGGTTATGAGATAGAGGGTAAGGCAAAAAAGGCCGACGGCTTCATTCACCTTATAAACTCAGGTGCTGCTTGTCTTGATGCTTGTGGGGCGGTTACCGACGAAAAGGGTAACGCTGTAATCAAGAAGTGGTATGAAATGAACGACAGTGATTGCCAAAAGATTCTTGACAATACCACTTGGAACTATGCCGACCTTGGCTACTTCAGAGGCGGCGGATATTCCTCACGCTTCCTCACTGATGCTGAAATGCCCTGCACGATGATAAGACTTAACCTTGTTGACGGACTTGGCCCGATGCTTCAAATTGCCGAGGGTTGGACTGTTAAGCTTCCCTTTGAGGTGAGCGATAAGCTTTGGAAACGTACCGACTATACTTGGCCCTGTACTTGGTTTGCTCCGAGAGTTACGGGTGAGGGTGCGTTTAAGAGTGCCTACGACGTTATGAATAATTGGGGCGCAAATCACGGTGCGATAAGCTATGGTCATATTGGAGCGGACCTTATTACTCTTGCATCTATGCTCCGTATTCCTGTTGCTATGCACAACGTACCCGAAAAGGATATTTTCCGTCCTGCGGCTTGGAGTGCATTTGGTATGGATAAGGAAGGACAGGACTACCGTGCTTGTGCTAACTACGGTCCTATGTATAAGAAATAGTAGGCAAGTGGTGGTGCGGCTTAAAGCAAACACACTAAACACCGCTAAACCGAGCTTTGCAAATAACAAAAAATCCGATTCGTGCGAATCGGATTTTTTTGTTTAGTGATATTCGTCCTCGTCCTCGCTATGGTCGGCAAGTAATTCCTTGCAGCCGAGAAGACCGAAGCGGAATATAAACGGTGCAAAACCTATTCCTATAAGCGAGAGTGAAATAAGAAGTGCATCGCCCTGACCGAGCGCTGAAAACCAAGTGATACAGTAGCGAACGCCGAGTATTGCAAACAAAACAGCCGCAAAACAGGACAGTGCATAGCATATAAATTTTAAAAGCGGGAAGGTGTCCTGAACTTCACTGTCGAGCTCGTCGGTGTCCTGCTCTAAGTCTTCAGGGACGTCTGCATCGGAAATCTTATCGCTATCATTAAGGACGATTGGCTCATCAATAGCTATTGGGTTATTTTTAGGGGTGAGCGGCTGATTATACGCCTCTCCCTGCTCAAGCGTATCGGCGGCGTTGCCGTAGCGGATACCGTTCATTACGGCTCTTGCGAATTCTTCGGGGTTTTGAGCCACCGTAATTGCGGGATTTACGGACGGGTCAAGGGCAGGATTTACACTTCCGTCGGGAATCATTGGAGAGGGTGTAAACTGCGGTGCTCCGCCTTGCTCGGTGCTGTTTCCGTAGTTATTCATAACAACGGTATTCATAACGACGGTATTGCCCGTCGGTTCGGTGATTTTTTGCTCGGAGTGTGGGACTTCGCTGGGCTTTTCAATGATATTTTCGACTTTTGCCCTTCGCTTTTCCTCGCGCCTTATTTTGCGTGCTTCGGAAATTCTTTGGAATTTTTTAAAGAAGATAAAAAACGTTATCGTGCAGGCAAGTGTTCCGATTCCGCCTATTATCATAAGTGGTATTTTGAATGTTTCGATGGCAATAAATGAGTAAAAAAACGCCGCAAGTGAAGCGCAAAAGCCAAGCGCTGAGCCGGTTACGACAAGCGCTGAAAAGAGCAGGTCGGATAGTCTTTTGCCTCTATGTTCGATTACTGAGTGGCGTACAGCTTCGTCCTTTAGGAAATAATAAGTGTTGCTCTCGCCCTCGCAAATAAAGGTGTATCCACTTGTATCGCCAAATGGCATATAAGCCTCGGGCTCTTGGTTTTTCTTTTGTTTTTTTCTTTTTTGCTTATGCTTTATGCTGTATTCGTAGTCCTTTTTTTCCTCATCACGGGCGAAGATATATTCATTTCCGATTTTTGCTATAAGTGAAAGCCCCTCGGAAAGACGTGCGTTTAGCCAACTGATTTCTTGGTGTAATTGCTTTTTATTATATGTGCGTGTGAGCTTTACTGCATCAAGGGGTATCAGCTTACGGTAAAATGAAACACCCTTAAAGGTGTAAAAATGCTCCCAACCGCTTTTCTCGGTGTAGAGTATATCCTCGTCCTCGCCGCATATCGAGTAGACGTAGCGAATGCTCGCATCCTCGGTAAAGGAACAGGAAAAGCTTCCTATTTTATTTATATGCAGCGCATTTTCCGACATTTCGTTTAGAAATTTTTGCATTGGCGCTTTGTTTTTTGCGCTGAAAAATTTGTTTCTTAAAAAGCTTGATTTTTTAATTTGCATTTTACTTTCCCCCTTTCCTTATAGCTCGATTACTTTTAAATTCATTTTTTTTGCCTCGCGCAGTGTGTAGTACGAGCCGCCGCTTGTCTTCCTGCAATATGCTATGCAAAACTGACTGTGCTCCAGCATATATTTATTGCGTACGTGCATACAACCCGTGTAGTAGTCTTGGCTAACGTAAACCGTTTGGTCAGCGCAAAGCGAAAGCATACGGAATTTTGTAACGGCGGCATCGCCCCACTTTTTCGTGTGGTCTATGCAGGGCAGGGCGAAAATCAGCTTTGCGTCGGGATAGCTGCGCTTAAGCTCTAAAACCGCCTCGGCGGCAAGTAAATCAAACCCTATCGCACCGCCTGAAATGAAGGTGCGTACGCCGTAATTTTCATATAAAATTTTTAATGTATGGACAAGATTTGCGTAAATTTCCTGCACCGAATTTTGCGGCAAATCTCGGTGTCCCGTAAAGCAACAGGACAAAGCTGTATTCAAGGTCAAACCGGGCTCCTTTTTTGATGTAAAAATTGCTTAAAAATAATGTTGATTTTTTTGTGTCAAGTGGATTTTGTTTTTGTATATTGTAAACTTTTTGATAAAATAGTTTTCCACAGTTTTGGGGTGTTTTTTCCACAGTTTTGTGGATTACTTTTATGGTTAAATCGGCTCACCGCCTAGATTTGCCTATTTTTGCCACTTTTTGGTAATCACCTGTGGATAACTATATAAAAAAATAGGTAAATTTTTTGTGTACAAGCTTGATGGCAATATTTGTCCTTTTGCAATTTTTTATCGCTAAAAAATCAACATTAGTTCCAAAAAAATGCTCTATACAAATATGTATTTTGAGGTGAAAATAATACAAAATTTCGGTAAAAATTTTCCTTAAATTTACGAATATTTTTCTCTATCGAGAGAACGGAGCTGAATAGCCTCGGCTACGTGCTCCGGTAAAATTTCCTCGCTTGTGTCAAGGTCGGCAATAGTTCTTGCTACCTTTAAAATTCTATCGTAGCCTCGGGCGGACATACCTATTGCTTCGTATGCGTCGGAAAGAAGCTTTTCGGCTTCCTCAGTGAGGGTACAGTAGGTGCGAATTTGCTTTGCGGTCATTTTTGCGTTGCTGTAAACACCTGAGCCGTCTTTCCAACGTTTTGCGGCGAATTTTCTTGCACCGTTGACTCTTTGACGTATGGCTTCGGAGCTTTCGCCTGTTGCCATACCCGAAATTTCCTCTTTGCTAAGCGATGGCATTTCAACCTGAATATCAATTCTGTCGAGTAGCGGCCCGCTTATTCTTGAAAGGTATCTTGCAACGTCCACGTCCTTACAGGTGCATTTATGGGTAGGATGTCCTCTATATCCGCATTTGCAGGGGTTCATTGCGCAAAGGAGCATAAAGGAACTTGGAAATCTTATCTTACCGTTAGCTCTTGTAATGGTAATCTCACCGTCCTCAAGGGGTTGGCGGAGTACCTCGGTTACCTGCCTTGGGAACTCAGGCAGCTCGTCAAGAAATAGCACTCCGTTGTGCGATAGTGAAATTTCACCGGGGACCGGTATCATACCTCCGCCTGCAAGTGCGGTACTTGACATTGTGTGGTGAGGTGAGCGTATCGGTCTTGCAGTCATAAGCGAGGTGTCGGTAGGCAACATACCTGCTATGGAATATATTTTCGTAACCTCCACAGCCTCGTCGAAGGTCATATCGGGTAAAATTGTAGGAAGTCTTTTGGCAAGCATACTTTTTCCTGTACCGGGAGGGCCGATGAGTAGTAAATTGTGTCCGCCTGCCGCAGCGATTTCCATAGCTCTTTTTGCGCGGAGCTGTCCCTTTACGTCGGAAAAATCCAGGCGATATCCGTCGTGTTTTGCGCTAAGCAGTGAGGGGTCAAAGGTCATAGGGACAAGCTTATTTTTTCCCGCCAGGTGTGAAAGAAGGGCGTGGACGTCCGATACTCCGAAAACCTCGATGCCCTCGACAACCGATGCTTCCTTTGCGTTTTCTGCAGGAACGTAAATCTGCTTAAAGCCTCTATCTTTTAAGGCGATAACCATACAAAGTACGCCTCTTACCGAGCGCACTGCACCTGAAAGCGAGAGCTCTCCAAGAAAAGCCATACCGTCAAGCGACGTGCCGCGTGGAATCGTGCCGCAGGATTTGAGGATACCAACAAGCATAGCGAGGTCAAAGGCGGTGCCACTCTTTTTTATATCGGCAGGCGCCATATTGATAACTACGTTTTGCTCACTCGGGAAAACAGCTCCACTGTTTTCTATCGCGGCGCGTATTCGTTCCTTTGCCTCTTTTACGGCGGCATCGGGCAGTCCGACTATTTCAAATGCGCCCTCCTTCTTTTTTGTGTCGGGGTGGCGCACGTCGCACTCTACCGTTACGGTGTATCCGTCGACTCCCGTTATAGATGCACTGTATATTGTTGATAACATAATGTTGTCCTTTTAACAATAAAATTCTTATATTAGGTGATTAAATACAATTAATTTCCGAAAATTTCTTTTTCGAGGTGTTTTGCATCGTCAAGTATAAAATCGGGCATTTCGCTTTGCGATAGTCCCTTTGTGTCCTTGATTTTGGTTTCTCCCGTTAAAACGAGCACTGCGGTAACACCGCTTTTTTTACCGATTGCGATATCGGTGTATAGCCTGTCGCCAACAACCGCGATATCCTTTTTATCAACGCCCGTGTATGAGCAAATCATATCCATTGCCTCGGGATAGGGTTTGCCGAAATATCTTGGCGTTATGCCTGTTGAGGCGGTGATAAATGAGGAAATAGCTCCGCTATCGGGAATAAAGCCGTCTTCGGTTGGGCAGTTAAAATCGGGGTGAGTGCTAAGATACTCAGCACCGCTCATTATAAGACGGCAGGCTCGACTTAATTTTTCGTAGGTCAGAGTGGTATCAAAGCTGCTGATTACGATATCGCCCGAAAGTCCGTCGGTAAGAGTGATTCCCTTGCTCCTAAAATCCTGTTCAAGCTCGGGAGTTCCGAGGAGATAGACGGATTTTTCTTTACGGTATTTATACAAAAATTCAAGCGTAACGTCGCCTGAGGTCATAATTTCACCGTTTTGTGGCTCAAAACCTAGTCTTTTCAGCTTTTCAAGATAGAAAATATCGGTGTGAGAGGCGTTATTTGTAAAGAAAAGAACACGCCTGCCGCTTTCTCTTAAACGCTTGATAAGGTGCAGCGCTTCTTCAAAAACCCTGTCGCCAAGGTATATCGTACCGTCCATATCGAAAACAAATAGCTTTTTTTGTGAAAGCTCGGTCATTGCAGTTACTCCCAACTCTAAAATGTTACTATAATTATTTTACTACAAATTAAAAAAAATTGTTTAAGGTATTGTAAATTTCTTGACATTACTTGAAATTTTGTTTAATTTATGATAATATATAATAAATTAGTATGCAAATTTTATATTTTTGAAAGGATGATATGATGAAGGCGGTTCTTGGTATTGACGTTGGCGGAAGCACGACTAAGATAGTTGGCTTTGATGAAAATAAAAATCTTATTGAGCCTATGTTTGTTCAAGGTAGCGACCAAATAACCTCGATTTACGGAGCTTTTGGAAGATTTACCTCAGAAAACGGCCTTAGCCTTGAGGATATAAAGGGTATAAAAATAACCGGAGTTGGCGCAACCTTTCTCGAAAAGGGTATATACGGTCTTAAATGCGATAAGGTGTCGGAGTTCAAGAGCATAGGAAGAGGCGGACTATACCTTTCTGGACTTGATAGAGCGCTTATTGCTTCTCTTGGAACAGGCAGCGCTTGTGTTTACGCCGATGGCGACGGAAATATTGAGTACCTTGGCGGTACGGGTGTCGGCGGCGGTACGCTTATGGGACTTTCCCGTATTATGCTTGGTATGGAGCATATAAATAATATTTACGAGCTCGCATCCGAGGGCGACCTTAATAAAATCGACCTACGTATCAAGGATATAACCAAAAAAGAGGATTTTTCAGCGCTTGAGCCTGAGCTTACCGTTGCAAATTTCGGTAAGATAAGCGATATGGCTACAAAAAGCGATATTGCGCTCGGAATACTTAATATGGTCTTTGAAACGGTTGGCACAACCGCCATTTTTGCGGCTAGAACAAAGAACGTAAAGGATATTGTTCTTACCGGTAATCTTACCACAATACCTCAGGCAAAGGAAATTTTTGCAAACGTGGGACGTATGCTCGGCGCAAACTTTATAATTCCGGAATACTCTCAGTACGGAACGGTTATCGGCGCGGCTCTTCGCGACCTCTGATAACCGATTTGGCGACCTACGGGTTAGATAGAAATATAAAAAACAGCATTTTAAGGAGCAAAAATGATAGGCTTTCTTATCAGATTTTTCCAAAGGAATAAAAAAACCGAGGGTGAAAAACGCTCGGTTTGTGCTTTCGTATGCTCGGTTATCGGCATACTGCTCAATTTATTGCTATTTGCGGGCAAGCTGCTTTGCGGACTTATTACAGGCTCGATAGCTGTCAGTGCCGACGCATTTAATAATCTTTCCGATGCAGGCTCATCGGTTGTTACGCTTGTGGGATTTCGTCTTTCCGAGAAAAAAGCCGACCACGACCATCCGTTTGGACACGGTAGAATTGAATACGTTTCGGGACTTATCGTATCGTTTATGATAATTTTAATGGGCTTTGAGCTTATCAAAACCTCCGTTTCGGGACTTATAGAGCCTCACCTTCCCGAATTTAAAACGCTTACCGCTGTTATTTTGTCGGTTTCCATTTTAGTTAAGCTTTATATTTGTCTTTACAATAGAAAATACGGAAAATGGATAAATTCGGCGGCTATGATGGCTACGGCATCCGATAGCCTTGGCGACGTAATCAGCACAGCGGCAGTGCTTGTAGGCGGCATTATTACGCATTTTACAGGATTTATTTATCTCGACGCAATATGCGGTCTTGCCGTTTCGGTATTTATTTTCTTTGCAGGCTACAAGGCGGCAAAGGAAACTATATCACCGCTTCTCGGTCAGCCTCCGTCCCCAGAATTTGTCAAAAAAGTAGAGGAAATTGCGCTTTCAGATGACAAGATAATCGGGCTTCACGATATGATGGTGCACGACTACGGACCGGGCAGGATTATGGTATCGCTCCATTGTGAGGTTTCAAGCGAGGATGATATAATTGAGCTTCACGAGGTTATTGACGGGCTTGAAATCCGAATTTCCGAGGAGCTTAACTGCAACGCTCTTATTCATATGGACCCCGTTGACGTAAACGATGAGGCGCTTAACTCTATACGCCCGATAGTTGCGAAGGCGGTTAAGGGAATTTGCGAAAGGGCAAGCTTTCACGACCTGCGTGTGGTAAGAGCATCCGACCACTTAAACGTGCTCTTTGACGTGCTGCTTCCGTTTGATAGCGGAATTTCCGACAAGGATGCAATTTTGAGGCTGACGGGTGCGATAAAGGAGCAAAGACCTGACTGCGAGTGCATAATAAAAATCGACACGGATTTTGTTGGCAGGATGTAAAATGAGTAAAATTTACGGACTTATAGGTTATCCGCTTGGACATAGCTTTTCGCCGCAAATACATAAGGCGCTTGGCGGATATGAATACTCA
Source organism: Eubacteriales bacterium (assembly GCA_045653945.1). GTDB lineage: Bacteria > Bacillota > Clostridia > Oscillospirales > CAG-272 > SIG673. Next base: position 11,136 of record JAZOML010000009.1, on the reverse strand, counting down.
CTTTTTCCGCTTAAAGAGGGGGACGTGGGTGCTTTTTTGCAAAAAAAAGAGTTTGACGCTATAAACGTAACCATACCGTATAAGCAAACGGTAATGCCTTTTCTTGATAGAATTTCGCCCGAGGCTGAGGCTATTGGAAGTGTAAATACCGTCGTAAAAGAGGCAAACGGTACTCTTTCGGGCTACAATACCGACGTTTTCGGCGTTGAAAAAATGCTTGAAAAGGGTAAAATTGAAGTTTTGGGTAAAAAGGCATTGGTGCTCGGAAGCGGTGGCTCGTCCAAAACGGTTGTTTTTGTTCTCAAAAGGCTCGGCGCAAGGAGTGTTACCGTAATTTCAAGAGGCGGTGAGGATAACTACGAAAATATCCAAAGACACGCCGACGCCGAAATTATCGTAAATACAACGCCGCTCGGTATGTATCCCAAAAACGGCGTAAGCGCCGTAGATCTTTCCCTTTTTCCCCGACTTGAGGGTGCGGTTGACCTTATTTATAACCCCGAAAAAACGGCGTTTTTACTTCAAGCGGAGGAGCTTGGAATAAAGCACGTTGGCGGTCTTTATATGCTTGTTTCGCAGGCGGCGAGAGCATCGGAATATTTTGTCGGAAAAGAGGGTGCTTGTGCCAAAATAGAGGATACGTATAGCGAAATTTTCCGTCAAATGCGTAATATTACACTTGTCGGTATGCCCGGCTGCGGAAAAAGCACTGTGGGCAGGGAGCTTGGTGTATTGCTTGGACGCGAGGTGCTTGATGCCGACGAGTGCTTTACCGCTAAATTCGGACGTACCCCCTCCGACGTAATTACAAATGACGGTGAGGCTCGTTTTCGGGAGCTGGAAACGGAAATTCTCCGTGAAATTACCGCTCGCTCAGGCGTAATAATTTGTACGGGCGGCGGCGCTGTAACAATTCCTGAAAATCACGCTTTGATAAGACAAAACGGCAAGGTTGTTTTTATCAATCGGGATATTTCCCTACTTGCTACCGACGGTAGACCTTTATCGGCGGGCGGAATAGATAAAATTACCGAGCTTTGGAATACACGCCTGCCTCTTTATCGGGCAGTTTGCGATTTTGAAATTACCACCGACAACACTGCTACCGTCAGCGAAACGGCAGGTAAAATAGCAAAAATTATCGGGTATTGAAAAATGCACAAAAAAACCGCCGAAACGGCGGTTTTTTTATGTAAAAAATATATTGAAATTTGTCAAATGTAAGAGTATAATATAATACAAATTGATTTTCCATAGATTAAAAAAAGGACGGCGATATTTTGGAAATATTTAATTTTATAGGAGAATTTTTCAGTCAGCATATTTTACTTTCTCTTGGCGCGGCGACGCTTATCGGACTGATATTTAACAGAATAGTAAAGCTGCTCGGTCTTCCTAACGTAACTGGATACCTTGTTGCAGGCATTATTATCGGCCCGAGTATTTTTCAGTTAATACCTGCAACTTTTATGGGAGAAGAAGGCGGACTTACGCTCCTTGTCAACGTTGCGCTCGGCTTCATAGCGTTTTCTATCGGCGGTGAATTTCACATAAAGAAATTATCAAAGATAGGAAAGAGCGTTTTCATAATTACGATTTTTCAGGCTTTAATCACCACTGCGGCGGTTGATATCGGACTTCTCGTGTTTGGTGTACACCCCGCCATTGCGATAAGCTTGGGTGCAATAGCTACCGCTACCGCACCTGCTGCAACCCTTATGGTTATCCATCAGTACAGCGCAAAGGGACCGGTTACCAATATATTGATGCCCGTCGTTGCACTTGACGATGCTATCGGTCTTATGGTTTTCTCGATCTCGCTTTCCATTTCAAAGCTTATTGCGCTTGGCAGTGGTCATATTTCTGTCGCTGAAATGCTGCTTGAACCGTTGCTTGAAATCGTTATTTCTCTTGTAGTCGGTGCGGCAATCGGCGTTGTTTTGACCATAGGACTCGGATTTTTCCATTCCCGCAACAATAGACTTACGGCTATAATTTGTGCGGTTTTCCTTGGCACTTCACTTGCAGAGCTTTACCATCTTTCCTCGCTTCTTCTTTGTATGGCAATAGGTGCCGTTATGGCGAACTTCTACCACGAGAGCGAAAAAATGGTAGACCTTACAGAGCATTGGACACCCATTATATTAATGCTGTTCTTTATCATTTCCGGTGCAGAGCTTGACCTTGAGAAAATTCCACAGGTTGGACTGCTTGGCGTTCTTTACCTCGTTTTTCGTTCTGCGGGAAAGTATTTCGGCGCAAGACTTGGTGCCACTGTTGTTAAGGAAGAGCCTAACGTCAAAAAATATCTTGGTGTAGCACTTCTTCCGCAGGCGGGTGTTGCTATCGGAATGAGCCAAATAGTAGTGGGTTCACTTCCCGAAGAATACGGAACACCCATAAGAGCGGTTGTGCTTTGTGCTACGCTCGTATATGAGCTTGTCGGTCCGCTTCTTACCAAGCTTGTTCTTACCAAGGCAGGCGAAATAGAGAAGGGCAATAAGGGACACAGAGATATGATAAACGCAAAGCCGGCGGGGGCAGAGGTTTCCGACACTCCTGCTGAGGGCTGATAAATTAAAACCTAAGGTCGTTTCTCGTAAGAGAGGCGACCTTTTTTGATATTAGACTTAAAATTTTCTTGACAAATAAAAATATAGATATTATAATTATAGTGTATAATTATATTTAAAGTTAAAAGGAGTTATTATGACGGTAGCCGAAATTAAAAGAGATTACAAGCTGCACCAAAAGAGAATAAAGGCGCAAATTCCTGAAATTTTAAGCGACGGGCCTCTTAAAAGAAAGCTTCTTATAGACGCAATAGTTGAACGCTCACCGCTTTCTGAGGCTGAAAAAAACGATATGACGGCATCGGGCATTTTGTCGCTTTACCGCAGTATTGCGGGAACGGCAATTCAGGCGCTTGAAAGATACGGCGATATAGAAATAAATGAATACAACGAGATAAAGCTCAAAAAAGCACCGTCAGTAATAGTGCGTGAGGCGGAAATTGCAAGATACATCTTAGAGCTTTTAAAGGACTGCACACTCACCGCAAAGCAATTAACCGATAAAGCGCTCGTGTATTTCGGTGCCGATAAAACCGAGAGCCTTGATGACGATGATGAAATCGAGCACCGCATAAAATATCTTCTTAAGGACTTAATTAAGAGAGGAAAACTGCAATATTCATACGGAAAGTACTCGCTTTGTTCCGAAACTATCATTATAAAAAAGCCAAAGTCTTTGTTTGAAGAGTTTATAGCAATGCTAAACTCTAAGGGCGGCGAATTTTTTGAAAATTATTCGGCTATGCTGCTTGATAAATATTATCAGTCGATTGGTATGAGAGTTGGATACTGCAACGTTATCGGCGGCTCGGACGACGGAGGAATTGACGTAATTTTGACCGTTTCCGACCACCTCGGATTTCAGGATAAAATAGTAGTTCAGTGCAAACAAAAGAACGGCTCAAACGTAACTCTGAAGGAGTTAAAGGAATTTGTCGGTGCGTTTTACGTTGAAAAGGCAACGCGCGGAATTTTTATGACCACCTCTCGCTTTCACAAGGATGCGTCATTGCTTTTTGCGGAGCTTGGCGATATAATTCCAATAGACGCACCGAAGCTTTTTGAAATAGCAAAGGCGTGTGAGTGCGGACTCAAAAAAGAAAACGACACATATGTAATTGATAAAGAAATGTTTGCGATTTAAAGCATAAGGAGAAGAAAAAATGGCATCAAACAGACAGGCAAAAATAAACGAAGAGCTTGCAAAGGAGCTTGCAAAGGCGGTAAGAGAATTAAAGGACCCAAGAATAAGCAGCAGCGTGGTATCTATTACGGGCGTTGACTGCGCAAAGGACCTTAAAACCGCAAACGTCTATTTTTCCTTTTTCTCGGTAAAGTATACGGTTAAGGATATAAAGGTGGCTCTTAAAAGTGCGGCAGGCTTTTTGCGTACACACCTTGCAAGAACTATAAATTTGCGTGAGACTCCGCTTCTTAACTTCATCTACGATGATAGCATAGAGAGGGGTAACCGCATCAATGCTATTCTTATGGACGTTATGCCCGATAAAAAGGACGGAGATGACGAAAAATGAAAAGGGTAAACGTAAAAGCCTCGCGTGAGTACGAAATTCTCATTGAAAACGGGCTTTTAAAAAATGCAGGCGAGATTATTGCCGCAAAATTTGAGGATAGACGCTTTTGCATCGTAACCGATGATAACGTTGCGCCGATTTACCTTGATAAGCTCCAAAAATCGCTTGACGAGTGCGGTGTTATTGCCGAAAGCATTGTCTTTAATCACGGAGAAGGCAACAAAACTATGCAAACCGTTGAGAAAATTCTCCGTTTTCTTGCAAAAAAGCAGTTTTCTCGCTCGGATATGCTTATAGCACTTGGCGGCGGAATAGTTGGCGACGTTACGGGCTTTGCCGCTGCAATTTATCAAAGGGGAATTGACTTTGTGCAAATACCAACAACGGTGCTTTCGGCAGTTGACTCCTCGGTTGGCGGAAAGACTGGCGTAAACCTTGACGGACTTAAAAACCAAATAGGCACTATTTGGCAGCCCTGCCTCGTTATTTGCGACCCCGATACCTTTAAAACCTTGCCCGAATCGGAATACGCCTCAGGTATGGCGGAGGTTATAAAGTACGCCGCAATATGCAAAAAAGAGCTTGGCGTATCGCTTGAAAACGGTATAGAAATAGATGAAATCATTGCGCAGTGCGTTTCTATAAAGCGTGATATTGTTCAGCGCGATGAGAGAGATACGGGGGAGCGACAGCTCCTTAATCTCGGACATACCTTCGGACACGCAATCGAAAAGGCAACTAAAAACGCCTATAATCACGGTCAGGCGGTAGCTATCGGTATGATAATGGCTTTTCGTGTAGCGGAAAGGCTTGGAATTTGTGCGGTGGGGGAGTGCGAGAGAGTTAAAAGACTTTGTAAGAAGTACGGACTGCCAACAGAAAATCCCTGCTCCTCTGAAGACTTACTTAACGCTATGCAAAGTGATAAAAAGCGCACAGGCGCAAGGATAACACTTGTGTTACCCCGCTCATTTGGCGACACTATTCTTTACAAAACCGACGTTTCCTCGCTTTCTGAGATAATTTCGGCGGCAATGGATTGATGCGAGGGGAATTTATGAAGCTTGAAAAATGTAACTTAGTTAACGGAACCGTTGCAGCCGTAGACTCAAAATCGGATGCTCATAGGGCGCTTATTTGCGCTGCACTTTGCAATGGGCAAACTAAAATTAAGGTTAAAGCCTTAAACTACGATATAATAGCAACTGCTACCTGCCTTTCATCGCTTGGCGCAAACGTTACCCGAGAGGGGGACACGTACTCCGTTTCGGGCAGAGTCGAGGGGGGTGGTAATCTCTTTTGTGCCGAAAGCGGAAGCACTGCCAGATTTTTGCTACCTGTTGCAGGTGCGCTTGGCGGTGTAACCACGTTTTTGGGCAAGGGTAAGCTTCCGCAAAGACCTATGCTGCCTCTGACCGAGGAAATGCGTAAGGCAGGCTGTACCGTTTCGGCGGATTTTTTACCGCTAACGGTATCGGGAAAGCTGAAAGGCGGAAAATATACGCTTTCGGGTAGTGTCAGTTCGCAGTTTATAAGCGGACTTCTTATGGCGCTTCCACTGACAAACGAGCCCTCTGAAATACTGCTCACAAGTCCGCTTCAATCGGAGCTTTATGCCGATATGACGGTGAAGACTCTTGAAAATTTCGGCGTGAAGTGGCAAAAGCTTTCGCCAAAGGAAAGCGGCGGCTTTTACGGTGGATACCGACTTGACGGTATTACCGATTACAGCAATTTTTGTACTGCCGTATGCGCTAAAGCTACCTACGATACGTATAAATCACCCGAATTCTATGCAGTTGAGGGCGACTGGTCGGGGGCGGCATTTTTTGCCGTGGCAGCTGCGCTTGCAGGCAAGGTAGAGCTGCTTGGACTTGATATAAAAAGCCTTCAGCCCGATAAGGCAATAATTGATATAACTGAGCAAGTGGGTGCGGCGGTTACGCAAAACGGCGACAAAATAACCGTTGAAAAAAGGGAAATTAATCCGTTTTCCCTTGACGTGTCGCAGTTTCCTGACCTTTTCCCTGTTCTCTCCGTGCTTGCCTGCGGTGCAGAGGGTGAGAGCCTGTTATTTGGGGCAGGTAGGCTTCGCATAAAGGAAAGCGATAGAATTGAAACGACAGCCTCTATGATACGTGCGCTTGGCGGCAAGGTCGAGGTTGGCGAGGATTATCTTAAAATCTTCGGCTCGGGAAGGCTTTCGGGCGGAACGTTTGACGGTGCAGGCGACCATCGAATCGTAATGAGCGGTGCTATTGCCTCGCTTATCAGCGATGGCAATGTTGAAATTATAGGACATACGGCGGTAAACAAATCATACCCCGAATTTTTCGAGGTTTTTGAAAAGATAAGAGGGTAAAAAAATGCAATCTTCATTTGGCGAAAACATAAAAATTACACTGACGGGTGCCTCTCACGGTGAATTTGTGCGCGCTGAGGCTCTTGGAGTGCCTTCGGGCTTTGAGGTTGATAATGAGGCGCTTGGACGCTTTATGAAGCGCCGTCAGGGTGGCAATTTGCCGTTTACAACTCCAAGAAAAGAGGCTGACGAGCCTGTTTTTGATAGCGGACTTGACGCAGGTGTAACAAACGGTCAGCCACTTATAGCTACAATTTATAACAAAAACGTGCGCTCGGGCGATTACAACGGCTTTGCCGACACTCCCCGACCCTCACACGTTGAATATACGGCGCAGATGCGCTACGGCTCGGGTATTGACCTGCGCGGTGGCGGACATTTTTCGGCACGTCTTACCGCTCCGCTTTGTGCGGTGGGTGGAATTTTCAAGCAAATGCTTGAGAAAAAGGGTATTTTTATCGGTACGCATCTTTACTCGGTGGGCGGCATAAAGGACGAGCCCTTTTCACCTATGAGCGTAAGCAAAAACGATTTTGATGCTGTACTAAAAAACAATTTACCCGTGATTAGCTCCGACAGTGAAAGCAAAATGGTGAATGCGCTTTCCGAGGCGGTTATCGACGGAGATAGCCTTGGCGGTGTTGTTGAGTGCGCGGTAATCGGGCTTGAGGCTGGATATGGAAACCCGCTTTTTGACGGGCTTGAAAACCGACTTTCGTCGGCAATTTTTGGGCTTGGCGGGGTACGTGGAATAGAATTTGGACTCGGCTTTGAGGCGTCGGCTATGCGTGGAAGCGTTCACAATGACTCCTACGAGATAAAGGACGGCAGGGTTGTAACCAAAACCAATAACTGCGGCGGTATAATTGGAGGTATCAGTAACGGTATGCCTGTTATTTTCCGCATTAGCTTTAAGCCTACCGCTTCAATTTCGATAGAGCAGGACACCGTTTCGCTATCCAAAATGGAAAACGCAAAAATCACTGTAAACGGCAGGCACGATCCCTGTATTGCTATCCGTGCATTACCCTGTGTGGAGTCTATCACAGCCGCCGTTATTGCCGATTTGATCATTTCAAAGGACGGAAAGCTTATTTAGTCAGACAGTGCTGAGTTTTTCCGGCTTTCTTGTAAGAAAGCCTCGGCAAAGAACTTTTCTTACACCGATACCAATTTGCTTGGTGTAAATTTCAGGCAGACTGATAATTGGCATCGGTGTAAGAAAAATACTCCGTAAGGTGTTCATCAGGAAAACGAAAATCTTGGCAATATATACCTTAAATAAACGATAATTTAAAATAAGAAAGACAAGAGCAATTAATATGCTGAACGAAAGAATAATAGCCGTAGTCGGGCCAACCGCTTCGGGCAAGACAGCACTTGCCGTTGAGATAGCAAAAAGGCTTGACGGCGAGATAATATCCTGCGACTCTATGCAGGTGTATAAAGGTATGGATATAGGCACTGCAAAGGTAAGCAAAGAGGAAATGCAGGGAGTGCCGCATCATCTTATAGACGTTTGTGAGCCTATCGAGGACTTTTCCTGTGCGCAGTACTGTGAGCTTGCAAAAAAGGCAATCGAGGATATTTGGAACAGGGGAAAGCAGGTTATTTTTTGCGGCGGCACAGGTCTTTATCTTGATTCCGTTATCGGAATTTCTACGTTTTCGGAGGCGGGAATTGACGAGGATTTTCGTTCTGAAATGGGGAAAAAATCGCCTGACGTACTCCACCAAATGCTAAGCGAGATTGACCCTGAGAGTGCGGCGACAATTCACAAAAACAATGTAAAGCGAGTTATACGCGCGCTTGAAATATATCACCTTACGGGAAAGACTAAAAGTGAGTGCGACAGGCTCTCAAAGGAAATAAATAAACCGCCCTACGAAAGCGTTAGAATCGGACTTGATATAAGGGATAGACAGGTGCTTTACGACAAAATCAACGCAAGAGTGGATATTATGGCGCAGGCAGGCTTGATTGACGAGGTTAAGCGCCTTGACAGTCCGAAATTCCGTGAGAGCACTGCCTCGGACGGCATCGGATATAAGGAAATTCTTGCACACCTTGACGGCTGGTGCACGCTTGACGAGGCTATCGAGCAGGTAAAGAAGAATTCAAGAAACTACGCAAAGCGTCAGCTGACGTGGTTCAGACGTAATAAAGCGGTAAACTGGATATTCACCGATGACTTTGAGGGTGATGATAAATTTAAACTTATTGTAAATTATGCAATTAATATTATAAATAACTATTAATTTATGCTATACTAATAATTAATGCGAAATGAGGGGAGGCTCCGACTTGGAACAGGAATACACTAAAAAAATAGAAAACAACCTTGGCGGCGTGCTGTCCCGAATACGCACCGCCTCGCAGGGCAGAGAGGTGGCGCTTATGCTCGCCACTAAAACAGTGCCTGCCGAGGTTATTAATTATACGGCAAATACCCTTGGCATTTGTCTTATCGGCGAAAACAAGGCGCAGGAGCTTTTGGAAAAGTATCCGTTTCTTGATAAAGACAAATTGCAAATACATCTTATCGGACATCTGCAAACCAACAAGGTGAAAAAGATAATTGATAAGGTTGATATGATACAGTCGCTTGACCGCTATGACCTTGCAACCGAAATTTCAAAGCGAGCTAAGGCAATAGGTAAAAAAATGCCGGTGCTTGTTGAGATTAACATTGGTCGAGAGGAGCAAAAGGGCGGCGTTTATCCCGAAAAGGCGATTGAATTTATTAAAGATATTTCAAGCCTTGACGGAATTGATATTCAAGGGCTTATGACAATGGCGCCTGCGAAAATATCAAGTGAGGAATACAAAGAGTATTTTCGAGAAACTAAGGCACTCTTTGATGAAATTGCCTCACTTAACATTGAGGGCGTAGATATGAAAACACTCAGTATGGGTATGAGCGATAGCTTCGAGGAGGCAGCGCAGTGCGGCGCGACGATGGTTCGGGTAGGCAGCGCAGTCTTCGGGAAACGAGCATATCCCGAAAATACAAAGAAAGATGAGGACAGGTAGAATATGAGTTTATTTGGAAAAAAGAATATATATGATGAGGACGGCGCTCCCGTAACCCCCGTTACCTCTATTCCGACAGAGCAAACGCCTGCGATTATGCCAACCTCACTTCGTATGAAAATGATGAAGCCTAGCAGCTTTGCGCAGGCTCCGGACGTGGCGGATAGCTTAAAGGCGGGACAAACGGTTATTTTAAGCCTTGAGGATATTCCAAACGAGGACGGCAGAAGAATGCTTGATTACATAGCAGGCGTAATTTATGCGCTTGACGGCAAGATTGAACGCACCTCGGATAAGAGCTTCAGAACGTTTTTGCTTACTCCAAAGGGTGTAAGCGTTGACGGCACAAACAAATAAGATAATAAAATTTTAGGAGATATAAAAAATGGCAACCGATTATTCAAAATCACTTAACTTACCTAGCACAGAGTTTGCTATGAGAGCAGGACTTCCTCAGCGCGAGCCTGCAATGCTTTCCGAGTGGGAGAGCAGTGAGCTTTACAACGAGCTTATGAAAAAGAACGAGGGCAAGCCTCTGTTCGTTCTGCACGACGGCCCTCCGTATGCAGACGGCGATATCCACATCGGACACGCCCTCAACAAAATCTTAAAGGACTTCATCGTCCGTTACCACAATATGGCGGGCTACAAGTCCCCCTACGTTCCCGGTTGGGACTGCCACGGACTTCCTGCGGAGAGCGCTATTATCAAGCAAACCAAGCTTGACCGCGGTTCGCTTTCCGTTTCCGATTTCCGTAACAAGTGCAAGGACTTCGTTCTCTCTTACGTTGATATTCAGCGAGAGGGATTTAAGCGTCTTGGCGTAGTTGGAGATTGGGAGCACCCCTACCTCACCCTTGCCCCCGAATTTGAGGCAAGACAGATTGAGGTCTTTGGCGAAATGGCGAAGAAGGGCTATATCTATAAAGGTATGAAGCCGGTTTATTGGTGTGCTTATGACGAAACCGCGCTCGCAGAGGCTGAAATTGAGTATCAGGACGACCCCTGCGACTCTATCTACGTAAAGTTTGAGGTTGAAAACGACCTTGGCGGCAAGATAAAGAGCATTGCGGGTATTCCCGAAAAGGTATACTTTGTAATCTGGACAACTACTACTTGGACTCTTCCCGGCAACCTCGGTATTTGTCTTAACGCCGACTATCAGTATTCGGTAGTAAAGGTTGGAGATGAGGCTTATATCGTTGCAAGTGAGCTTCTTGAAGCAGTTGCAAAGAATACGGGCATTGAGGAGTATGAGGTACTTGCCGAGCTTAAAGGACGTGATATGGAGGGTATGACTGCAAAGCATCCCTTTATTGACAGAGTATCTCACGTAATTTGCGGCGCACACGTAACGCTTGACGGCGGTACTGGTTGTGTTCACACCGCTCCCGGCTTTGGTGCTGAGGACTTTGACGTATGGCGCAAGTACGAGGGACTCCCCGAACTCATCGTTCCCGTTGATGCAAAGGGTGTAATGACCGAGGAAGCAGGCAAGTACGCAGGACTTAAGACCGCAGAGGCAAACGTTGCTATCCTTGCAGATATCAAGGAAAGCGGTGCCCTTCTTGGACTTGAAAAGATAGTTCACCCGTATCCGCACTGCTGGAGATGTAAGAATCCGATAATCTAC
>JAZOML010000008.1:0-12997 GCA_045653945.1 Eubacteriales bacterium | reverse complement strand
CCGAGGTTTTAAATAACCTCGGTTTTTCTTTGGCGTAAAATTTACACTATGAAAAACCGCCCTTGTTCAGAGGGCGGTTTTATTAATTTGCTGTTGCGCGGCAGCGCCTTTCGCCTGCAGGCGCGCGCCTGCTATTTGCAGTAGTTTTCGATGTAGCTGTCAATGGCGGCTTTGATTATCTTTACCGCCTCGTCGCGATTGCTTACCTCGTTTACCGCAGTGGTCTTGTTCTCAAGATTTTTGTAAACCGAGAAGAAATGACGCATTTCGTCAAAAACGTGAGAGGGGAGCTGATCAATATTAGTGTACTGATTGTAGGTCGGGTCATTAAACGGTATAGCGATAATTTTCTCGTCGTTACGTCCGTTGTCAATCATTGAGATAACACCGATAGGATATGCTCTTACAAGGGTTAGCGGCTCAAGCGGCTCGGAGCAAAGCAAAAGTACGTCGAGAGGGTCGCCGTCATCACCGTAGGTGCGAGGGATAAAGCCGTAGTTTGCGGGATAGTGAGTCGAGGTGTAAAGAATACGGTCAAGCATAATGAATCCCGTTTCCTTGTCAAGCTCATACTTCTTTTTTGAACCCTTTGATATTTCAACAACACAGATAAAATCCTCTGCGTTTATTCTTTTTGGCGAAATGTCGTGCCAGATATTAGACATTTTTGTTTCCTTTCTTTTGCGGGGTATTGCTGATTTAACACACCTATTATAACATAAAAATAAGATAATGTCAACAATATAAAATATCCTATATAACGGTAGATTTATGAAAATATAATTTTTGACTATGTATACACAGTAGTACAAAAGTTGATGAAAGAAAAAGGCTTTTGGCGAAGCCGGTCGGGAAGCCCAGACAGGCGAATAAGCATACTTTAATCAAATATCAAACTCTAGGGCGGAAGCCCGTATTAAAGCTTTTGCCGAGCTTTTCTCGAAAAGCGAAAAAACTCCCGAAGGCAATTTGCCTTCGGGAACGTTTCTGTTATTTTAAATTAAAACGCCACAACTGCGTTATCCTTAGTGATTTCTACCTCGTACAGGCAGGTATCGACCTTGGTAACAGGAGTCTTTACGCCGTCGACCTTGATGTAGTTTAAGGTGTTTTTGGAGTAGATTCCGAGCTTACCTGCTTCGTTTACACGCCAATCGCCGCCTGCGATATAGTCGATTGTCTTTGCCGACATATACTTTTCGGTAAGACCGATAAATGCCTTGCCGTTAGTAACGGGCAGGAATATGTAGAGGCGGAAGTCATCGTAGTTTTTGAGTGTGAGCTTGTGGTCAGCCTTGATAATCTTCTTATTGAACCAATCGTAGCAGACGTAGTCGCCGGTCAGTCCCATATCGGCAGGTGTAACCTCGCCACGAACGACTTTCTCGTCCTTATCCATATTGAATGCGGCGAGAATACCGTAATTTCCAACACGGTTGAATACCTTGAAAATCTTGCGGTTGGTTTCGGGGTTAGTCATCAGACAGTCGGGGGTTACGGTGCAGAGCTGGTCGAGTCTGATGATACGTCCGTCGCGGTAAACGATAGGCATAAGGGTTTCCTTTACCGAGCGGTTAAGCTCGTCGGAAACGTAAACGGGGCCGCCGCTCATTGCACGCAGAACTGCGTTCTTTTTGCCCTGTGCGTCGTCCGACCACCACATATCCCAGTCGCCGTAGTAAACGCATCCCTGGAAGAGGGAGTTGTAGGAGCACTGAAGGAGGTGATTTACGAACCACTTTCTGTTTTCGGGCTGGAAGTCATTACTGAAACGACAAACCGAGGAGGTCGGTCTGTTCCAGAAGTTTTCGTTTGCCATACACATACAGTTAATGAGCGCGCCGTCGAAGTTTACGCCAACGGACGCCTCGATTGCGTTGTGAAGGTTTGCGGCAGCCTCTCCGATAGAGGTTAGGTACTTATAGTGCTGGCGGATAAAGCTCTGGTTATCAACCTTGACGAACTCCGCTCCGCAGTCGCGGTAGAACTTGTGCTGAGTGTTGTAGTACTCAAACGCCTTTGAAAGCTCGGGGGAGTGAACGAGCTTTTTGTTGTCGGTGTAGACGAGCAGGTCCTTCATTTCCTTTGCAATTTTACCGTCGGGGTTAATTCCGTTCCAGTAGCCTGTGGTGGGGTGCCACATACCGGTTATGATGCCGTAGTCGTTCTTTAATTCCTGAATTACCGCCTTTAAGCCATTGGGGAAGCGAACAGGGTCAGCTTCAAACTGTGTAAGCTCGCGGCTGTGCATGGTCTTTCTGTCAATAGAGGGAACGTCGCCCCACATATCGTCGATAATTGCCCAGCGTACAGGGATATCCTTGTCCTTAAACTCTTTTGCCTTTGCGATAAGGTCGTCGTGGGTAACGTCCATATGGAAGGCGTCCCAGCTACACCAACCGAGGTACTCAAGTATTTCGGGGTAACGTCTATCCTCGCGCATATTATTCTTTTTACCAAGGATAGTAAACGCCTTCTTGGTTGTTGCGGGAACGAGGTCGTAGGAGTTATCGCCAAAGTCTATAACGCAGGCGACGGTATCGCAGGAGTTACGGTTATCGTTTGACCACATATAAAGGTCAAGTCCGCCGTTCAGTCCTGCACGCATAAGGCTCTTGTATACCTTGTCGCAAACGGGAAGAGCATAGAATATTTCGCCGTCCGTTTTCTTGCAAAGAAGTCCCTGAATCTTTTCCTTGGGAAGGTCCTCGGGTTTATTTGCAAATGCGGTGCGGCACCAATATTCGCAGCCAAGCCAGTTAGCGGTGAAGCACTCAGCGTCGCTAACCTTTGCAAAATTTACAGAGATAGCGTCCTCGTTGTAGAAGTGAGTGCCGAATCGGTAGTCAAGCTTACCCGAAACGTATGTAGCCTTGCAGCGAAGTACCATAGCGCCGAGCTGCTCGGAAAGAGTGAGGGTTACGTCAAATCCGCGTTCCGTGTTTTTAAACGTGGCGGTGGTATCATCGCAGGATATATAGTCGAGGGTGTATCTTACCTCGTCCTCTGCGTTGACTCTCGTGCTGACTCCGACACCTTCAAAAACAGGCTTTCCGTCTTTAAGAATAGAAAGGATACCGTCGTATTTAAAAGAATATTTCATATTGAACCTCCCAAAGAGTAAATTTGTTCTAACTATATTTTATAGGAAAAGTAAAAAAAGTCAAGACGTAAAGCAAAATTTCTAAAAATTGAACATTAAAAAACAAGTTTTTATCAAAATATCTTGAAAAACAACTGTATTTGTGGTAAAATTAAAAGGTAGCGAAAAATAAAATAAGCGTATAAAAAAGAAAAGCCGCGTGTCGCGACTTCTCTTTTTGGAGCTGGTGATGCGATTTGAACGCACGACCTGCTGATTACGAATCAGCTGCACTGCCACTGTGCTACACCAGCAAAATTACTTTGATAGTATAACATATAAAAAATATTTTGTCAAGAGATTTTTTATTAAAACGAGGAGTATTTATGAAACTAACGGAAATATCCACCGTCAAAGCACTTTGCAATGAATTCGGCTTTGGCTTTAAAAAGAAATTCGGTCAGAATTTTATAGTAAGCGCCTCTGTTCCTGAGGATATTGCAGCGGTTGCCAAGGGCTGCTGCGCTCTTGAAATCGGTCCCGGTATCGGTACGCTGACAAGAGAGCTTTGTGAGGTATGTGAAAAGGTTGTCGCTATTGAAATTGACACCACCCTTGCGCCTCTTCTTGAAACGACGGTTGGTGATTGCAAAAACCTAAAGGTTTTCTTTCAAGATGCAATGAAAACCGACCTTAAAAAGCTTTGCGACGAGGAGTTTGCAGGGAAAAAGGTTTACGTTTGTGCAAATCTTCCATACTATATAACAACCCCCGTGCTTATTCATCTTATGGAGTGCGGAGTGGATTTTGAAGCGATAACCGTTATGGTGCAAAAGGAGGTTGCAGACCGTCTTTGCGCTAAAGCGGGCACAAGCGAATACGGTGCGATAACTCTCACCTGCCAGATGTACGGCAAGGTAGTGAAGCTCTTTGACGTGCCAAAGCACTGCTTTTATCCTGTTCCCGGTGTTGACAGCTCGGTTATAAGTATAATTCCTGCCGAAAAGGAAAAGATAGAGTGTAAGGACCTAAAAATGCTGAAAAAGGTGATAAGAGCAACCTTTAATCAACGTAGAAAAACGCTTGTGAACGCACTTTCAGCCGAGATAAAGCATTTAACAAAAGAGGAAATTGCCGCTATAATAGTAAAGTGCGGACACCGTGAGGATATACGCGGAGAAAAGCTTACTCTTGCTCAGTTTACTCAAATAGTGAATAATATGTAAAATTACAAATTTAAATGAAAAATTTACTTGAAAAGTTGACAAGATTGTAGTATAATATAATATGGAGGGAAATGGGTTGTCCGTTTCCTCTAAACCTATGCAATAAATAAAAATGCACATAGAAAAAGGAGAAATTGCTATGACAAACAATAAGTACGTTCTTGATTGGATAAGCGAAATGGCTGAAATGACACAGCCCGATAAGATCGTTTGGATCGACGGCTCCGAGGCACAGGCAGAGGCACTTCGTGCTGAGGCTTGCTCAACCGGTGAGCTTATCAAGCTCAATCAGGAAATTCTTCCTAACTGCTACCTCCACCGCACCGCTATTAACGACGTTGCACGTGTTGAGGGTAGAACCTATATCTGCACTCCTACAAAGGAAGAGGCAGGCAACATCAACAACTGGATGGCTCCCGATGAGATGTATGCAAAGCTTAAGGCTCTCTACAAGGGCTCTATGAAGGGAAGAACTATGTACGTTATTCCCTACTCAATGGGTGTTGTAGGCTCCGACTTTGCTAAGTACGGTATAGAGCTTACCGACTCTATCTACGTTGTTCTCAATATGCTTATTATGACCCGTGTTGGTACTAACGTTCTTGAAGCACTCGGCGACAGCGCTGACTACATCAAGGGACTCCACGCAAGAGCTGATATCGACGAGGAGAACCGTTATATCACTCACTTCCCTCAGGATAATACCATTATGTCCGTTAACTCCGGTTACGGTGGAAACGTTCTTCTCGGTAAGAAGTGCTTTGCTCTCCGTATTGCTTCCTACCTCGGACGTAAAGAGGGCTGGATGGCAGAGCATATGCTCATTCTCGGCGTTGAGTATCCCAACGGCGATATCAAGTACGTTACAGCAGCTTTCCCCTCCGCTTGTGGAAAGACCAACCTCGCAATGCTTATTCCCCCCAAGATGCTCGCTGATAAGGGCTACAAGGTATGGTGCGTAGGCGACGATATTGCTTGGCTCCGTGTCAACAAGGAGGACGGCAAGCTTTACGCTGTTAACCCCGAAAACGGTTTCTTTGGCGTTGCTCCCGGTACCAACGACAAGTCCAACCCCAACGCGCTCGCAACCACTATGCGTGATACTATATTCACCAACGTTGTTCACGATACCAAGAACAATACCGTTTGGTGGGAAGGTCTTAACGATAATCCTCCCGCTCCCGGCAATGCTATTGACTGGAAGGGTAATCCTTGGGATTGCACAAAGTACGACAAGAAGGATAAGTCCACCTGCGGTGCTCATCCCAACTCCAGATTTACCGCTCTTGCACAGAACTGTCCTTGCATTTCCTCTGAGTTTAACAGCTTGAAGGGTGTTCCGGTTTCCGCTATCGTATTCGGTGGACGCCGCGCAAAGACTGCTCCCCTTGTATATCAGTCGACCAGCTGGCAGAACGGTGCGTTCGTTGGTTCTATTATGGCTTCCGAGACCACCGCAGCAGCTGCAGGTGCAGTTGGTGTTGTTCGCCGCGACCCGATGGCTATGCGTCCCTTCGTTGGCTACAATATGGGTGAGTACTGGGCACATTGGCTCGCTATGGGAACCCGTATCCCCAATCCTCCCAAGATATTCCACGTTAACTGGTTCCGTACCGATGACGAGGGACACTTCATTTGGCCCGGATTTGGCGACAATATGCGTGTTCTTCTCTGGATTCTTGACCGCTGCGAGGGTAAGGTAGACGCTGATATTACTCCTATCGGTTACGTTCCGAAGGCTGAAGACATCAACATTGAGGGACTTGACGGCATTACTCTTGACACCATTAAGGAGCTTCTCACCGTTGATAAGGCTTCTTGGCTTGAGGATATCGCTAACATCAAGGAGTTCTATGCTCAGGTTGGCGATGCAGTTCCTGCAACTATGTATGACGAGCTTGCAGCTCTTGAAGCTCGCCTCAAAGCCTAATTCAAATCAAACAAAAATAAACGGACACCTGAGAGGGTGTCCGTTTTTTGTTGTATAAAATAAAAAAATCTCGGCAAACTAATATAAACCAAATCAAATGGAGGTTTATACTAAATGGAAAAAACAATGAGTGCGCAGTGTGAAATTGCTGCAAAGATTTACAAAAATATGAAAATGGGCTCTGGCTCGGTTACTAAGCTTCTTGATAAGGTTGCGGACGGCCAGTTTAAAAACGCTATGATGAAGCAGCTTAACGGATACGAAAGCTTTGCCGCAAAGGCAAAAATGTATCTTGCCGAT
Source organism: Eubacteriales bacterium (assembly GCA_045653945.1). Taxonomy (GTDB): domain Bacteria; phylum Bacillota; class Clostridia; order Oscillospirales; family CAG-272; genus SIG673. The sequence continues at coordinate 6,459 of JAZOML010000008.1, read as the reverse complement.
CACGGCAAAGAGGCAAAAGAGGAAAGTCCAATGACAAAGTTTTGGGCAACCGTCGGTATGAAAATGAATACCTTAATGGACTCTACCGTAAGTCATATTGCCGAAATGATGATTGAGGGCTCGACTATGGGAATTACCGATACTACCAAAATTATAAACGAGTATGAAAGTAATCCCGAGTGCGCAGATGCCGTTGCACTTGCTCGTGATATTGTAAGATTTGAACAAGGTAATATCGAAACGCTAAAAAAGTTTTTATAATATAGAAAAACGAGACGCTTGCGTCCCGTTTTTTTGTTGACAAAAGCCTTTATATGTGGTAAACTGTATTAAGAAAACAAAAAAAGGAGATTTTCTTTTGAAATTAGTTATATGTAAGGAGTGCGGCAGGGAGCATATTCTTGTTAGTGGTGAAAAGTACGAAAAATGTGAGCGCTGCGGAGCAGCTGCGCCATCAAAAAAGAATTTGTTACCTAAGATACTTATCGCACTTGCTGCCACTCTTATAATTGTTGCAACGGTATTGCTTATTTACTTATTTAAAGTTAAATACATAACGCAGGACGGCGTCCGCTACGAAAAAACGGGTGATTTTTATACAGTCAGTGGATATGACAGTGAGCTTTCGGGAAGCTTGAGAATTCCTTCAAGCATTAATGACGTGCCGGTAGGAGCTATCGGATATGAGGCTTTTTCCGGTTCTAATTTAACGGCTGTAGTCATTCCGGAGAGTGTTAAGGTTATCGGCGAAAAAGCGTTTGCGAGCAGTGATATGCTTGAGGTAATAACATTTTCGCAGGGGCTTGAGGAAATTGGCGACCACGCATTTTTTCACTGCGACGGGCTTTTGAAGGCTGATCTGCCCGACGGTATAAAGAAAATCGGCTCTTCGGCATTTTACTACTGTAAGTCGCTTGTTTCAATGAGAATTCCGAGCAGTGTTACCGAGCTTGGTATGTCGGTTTTTGCGCGTTGCTATGGACTTGAAAGTATAGCGATTGAAAATGGAATTAAGAAAATTCCGTACTCAACCTTTGAGGAATGCACCAAGCTTGTAAATGTAAAGTTGCCCGCAAGCGTTACACAAATAGAGGAAAAAGCCTTTTATAGAACAGCTCGTCTTGAAAAAATAGATATTTTGGGTCGAATCATTGAAAAAGAAGGAAAAGATGATACAAGACTTGGTATAGGAAAATCCGCTTTTGAGGGTTGTCTTAACCTTGAGGTTATAAATTATGCCTATTCGCAGTCGGCATGGCAGGGAATTGCTAAGGGTAAATTCTTTGATAAGGATACGGGTGATTATAAAGTAAATTGTGATTATAGCGAATAACGTGAAATAAAAAACGAGCCGTAAGGCTCGTTTTTTTTGTGTCGTGCAGTGAAAATTAAAGCTTAAAAATATTGGCATCAGGTTTGCCGTCTTTTATGTAAAGTACACCGTAGGTCTTTTTGCTGTATCCGGAACTTGCTCCGGGATTGAATAGCATTACGCCGTATTCATAGGCGCAAAAAGGCTCGTGAGTATGTCCGAAAATTGCGACCTCGCAGTTTAGCTCCTTTGCTCGATAGGAAAGGGAAAGGAGTGAGGCTTTAACACCGTATTTGTGGCCGTGAGTGAGTAAAACTCTAACGCCGTCAAGTGTTATAACTGCCTCTGGTGGGCCATCATAGTCGCAGTTGCCGCTAACTGCGTATAAATTTTCAATCGGAGCTTCTTTTATTGTAGAATAACCGTCGCCTGCAAAAATTACGCCGTCGTGCTCCTTTGAAAGCTCGGCTAATTTGAAAAACGAGCCAACGTCGCCGTGTACATCGGAAAAAACAAGATATGATTTCATTTTTATCACCTCATTACAAAAATAGTATATCATTTTTTTGTGCGCAAGTCAATAATTTGGTTGACAAAAGCGTTTACTAGTGATATAATTTTGATAGAAAAACAAAAAAAGGAGCTTTATGATATGGATTGCATTTTTTGTATGATAAGAGACGGTAAAATTCCGTCAAGCAAGGTTTATGAGGATGATTTTATCCTTGCATTTAATGACGTAAATCCTCAAGCGCCTGTACACGTGCTTGTTATTCCTAAGGAGCACATTTGCTGTGCTGATGCTATAAATTCTGAAAATAGCGGTATTGTTGCTAAGATTTTTGAGAAAATTCCCGAAATCGCCAAAAAGGCAGGAGCTGTTAATGGCTACCGTGTTGTTACTAACTGTGGTGATGACGGTTGTCAAAGTGTAAAACATTTGCATTTCCACGTTTTGGGCGGCGAAAAGCTTTCTGAAAATATAGCTTAATGGAATATTATTGCTTAAAATAATTTATAAAAAGATAAAAAACGGCGTTTGCGCCGTTTTTTATCTTTTATCCAAATATTCCTTCGAAAATTTCGAGCAGCTTGAATTTTACCACGTATTCTCCCTCGTCGCCCTCGGTTAGCAGTCGTATTTGGTTCGGCGTAAATCCAACCTCGGCAAGTGCTTCGGCAGGTTTTGATGTGCCGATACAAACTTGCGGAAAAAGAACGCACCACCAATTTTGACCCTCCGCTTTTCCAAGCTCGATTTTCAGCGAGGTGTACTTGCCTGCTGGTAAGGATATACCCTCATAGTCGCGTGTAGGATACTCCTCTTTAACTACGGAAACCTTTGCGGTGTAATCAAAACCGTTTTCTTTTAATATATTATTTGCTACTAATGTTATATTATTAGATAAATATTGTACTTTGTTGACTGCTTCGTCCTTTGTTGTACATTTAGATAAAGGCTCGGCAAGGTAATTTATAACAGCATCTCTTACCTTTAATTTTACCTCTTGGTCGGCGCTTGAATTTGAATTTGCGGGCATGTGGAGTCGCAGTGTTTTTTCGTAAATTTCAAGCTCTTCCGAAAGCTGCTCCTTTGCAATGACATAAGCGGCAAACAAAAATACGGTGAGTGTGAGAATAAGCGAAAGCAATTTTTTCATTTTATTATACTTTTGTTATCCTTTCAGGTTTTTATATGTAATCTCACCGCACAAGGATTATTATAACCTCAAAATAACGTTTTAAACGGGAAAAAATGATTAAAACTTCAAAAAAATGGAAATAATTTTCGTGAAAATAAGTTTTTGGGGGATAATTTTATGCTAAAAGGCTGCAAAAAAAATGTGGTTTATATTAAAAATACGGGTAGCGAGCTGTTTGAGGAGGCTTATTTTATAGTATCCGAAAAACGTGCATCGGGTAAACGTGAAAGTGATATACTTGACGAGGCGAACAAAATAATTCTAAACAGTCCTATTCGTAATTATTTTCTCGGTGATGAGCCCAAAAAGAAAACAAAAAAGCACTTTTCGACGCTTTCTTTTATACTTGGTGCATCGGTTATGGCGGCACTAAATACTCTTATTTACCTTTTGTTATGAAAAAATTGCAAAAATACTTGAAAAAAGCTCCGTTTTAGATTATAATAACATTAAAGTTATTACTAAAACGGAGTTTTTTATGAAAACGGTTTTAATTTCGGGCGGTAGCCGAGGAATCGGTGCGGCGTGTGTCGAGGCTTTTTCTAGTCAGGGCTATAATACCTATTTTCTTTATAAATCAAGCGATGAGGCAGCTAAAAAGCTTGCCGCTCAAACGGGTGCAACGGGGATAAAATGCGATATTTCCTCTCCCGAAACGGTAAAAGAAGCAATTTTGGAAATCGGAGCGGTTGATATTCTTGTAAATAATGCAGGAGTGTCCTTTATCGGTCTTATTCAGGACACCGATGACTCTACCTATCACCGTGTGCTGGATACTAATCTTTCGGGTGCTTTTTACCTTAGCCGTGAGGTCATACCCGCTATGATTAGAAACGGTTGGGGAAGAATTATAAATATCGGCTCAGTTTGGGGAAAATACGGTGCATCGTGCGAGGTCGCATACTCAATGAGTAAGGCGGGACTTCGTGGACTTACCACTTCCCTTGCTAAGGAGCTTGGGCCGTCGGGGATTACCATAAACTGTGTTGAACCGGGGGTTATTGAAACGGATATGAACGCTCATTTTGACGCCGAAACGCTTTCCGACCTTGCAAACGCAACGCCACTTTGCCGCCTTGGTAAGCCTGAGGACGTGGCAAATGCCGTTATCTTCCTTGCATCGGATAGTGCCTCTTTTATTACGGGCGAATTTTTAGGAGTAAACGGCGGTTTTAACGGTTAATTTATAGAGTTAAAAAAGCACATCATTTTTTCGCTTTTTGAAAAAAGCTTGGCAAAAACTTTTCTCACGAGCTACCGCTCAGAGCATAGGTTTAACCTTCGCTTAATTTTTCAAAATTTTATTCGGTCAACATTAAAGTATTCAATATAATAAAAAAGCACTTCATTTTTGAAGTGCTTTTTTACTTTATTTCTCTGCCAACAAGGTAGTCAAGGGTTACTCCGTAGAAGTCTGCGAGCCTGATTGCCGCCCAAAGAGGTAATTCCCGTTCACCTCTCTCGTAGCGTTGATAAACGGTAGTTTGCATATTTAAAAGCTCTGCGATTTGCTTTTGAGTTTTATCTCTGTCCTCACGCAAATCTCTTACTCTGCGGTAAACAAACATTTTTTCACCCCCCACACGATAGTATTCTAAAATTATTATACAAAAAACACCGTATGGTATTGACAAATAACACCAAATGGTGTTATAATATGTATATCATTTTAATTTTGGAGGTAAAAAATGAAAAGAATTATCAAAATAGTTTCTCTGGTGCTATTAGTATGTGTTTTGTTTGGAACGGTATGTTCTTGTGATGAGTTACTTGCAGAGGGCGCTAACAGTGGCGGTACAAGTGAAAGTGGAAGTAGTAGTGGAAATGGAAACACTGCAAATTCCGACGAAACAACGCTTGGACAAAGAAACGCATTGCGTTCTGCAAAAAATTATTTAAGGACAATGCCTTTTTCATATTCTGGGCTAATCAAACAACTTGAATTTGAGGGCTATAAAACCGAAGAAGCGACTTACGCAGCAGATAATTGCGGCGCAAATTGGAACGAACAAGCGGCAAAGGCTGCTAAAAATTATCTTGATATTATGTCATTTTCAAGACAAGGTTTAATCGAACAGCTTGAATTTGAAGGATATACTTACGAGCAAGCTGTGTATGGTGTAGAAGCAAACGGATATTAAAACAACACCCCCGATGTCTTAACATCGGGGGTGTTTAGTTTTGTAGGGAATTTACGCAAAAGTTCAATATACTAATTGTACAAAAGTTCTTTTGCCTACTTTTCTTTCAAGAAAAGTACGGTCAAGAAAAGTACGCTTAGTTAAAATAGTAAGGCTTACCGGTCTTTGCGGACTCGTAGATACCTTCAAGAATCTGGGTGATAACAAAAGCCTGCTCGGGAAGAACGGTGGGGTTGGTGTCGTTTCTGATAGCCTCAATCCACTGCTTTGCCTCAAGGAAGGACATATCGCTTTCGTCCTCGCCGTCGTAGAACGCAGCGCCGCCTGCCTTTAAGCTCGGGCAGTATGCGTACTGTCTGCCGTTTCTGATGCCGTTGATTTCGAGGTCGCCGTTTGCCTTTTGAGTTGCGCCTGCGAGAGTACCGCAAACGGTGGTGCAAGCCTCGTGGTTGTCGGTGGTGTTCAGCGCCCAAGAGGATTCAAGGATAATGGTTGCACCGTTTTCCATAACAACAAAGCCGAAAGCGGAGTCCTCGACTGTGAACTTTTCGGGCTCCCAGTCGCCCCAAGCGTTACCGGTTCTTGTTTGGTTGTTGAGTGCGTGATAGGTAGAACCTACGCAGTACTTAGGCTTATAGTTGTTCATTACCCAAAGGGTGAGGTCAAGTGCGTGAGTACCGATATCGATAAGAGGACCGCCGCCCTGCTCGTACTCGTTAAGGAATACGCCCCAAGTCGGAACTGCACGGCGTCTAATTGCGTGAGCCTTTGCGAAGTAGATATCACCAAAGGTGCCGTTTTCAGCCTCTTCTTTGAGGTAACGGGAGTCAACTCTCTGTCTTGATTGATAACCGATAGTGAGCTTTTTACCGGTGCGTTTTGCCGCATCAATCATCTTCTTTGCTTCCTCGGAGTTGATAGCCATAGGCTTTTCGCACATAACGTGCTTGCCTGCTTCAAGAGCGTCAACGGTGATGAAGCTATGAGAACGGTTGGGAGTGCAAACGTGGACTACGTCAATGCTTTTATCAGCAAGAAGCTCCTTGTAGTTGGTGTAGGTTTTTGCATCTGCTGTACCGAATTTCTTTGCAGCCTTTTCAGCCTTTTCGGGGATAATATCGCAAAATGCAACCATTTCAACGCCCTTTACCTTAGCAAGAGAGGGCATATGCTTACCGTTTGCGATACCGCCGCAGCCAATGATACCGATTTTAAGTGTTTTTTCCATAAAAATAAAATCTCCTTTTTAGATGAAAATTTAAAAATTATCTAAATTTATAATATCATTTTTTAAATATATATG
>JAZOML010000007.1:0-28345 GCA_045653945.1 Eubacteriales bacterium | reverse complement strand
TATTCGGCGGTATATACATTTGTCGGTGCTTTTCTTGGCGCCAAACTTTTGTTTATTCTTGTTTCTTTGCCGACGGTGATCCGTGAAAACATTCCCTTTATCAATCTTTGGATGGGCGGTTTTGTTTTTTACGGCGGCCTTATCGGTGGTGTTCTCGGGCTTTGGATCTATGGCAAGCAGTTTAAGGAGCCCATCGCGCCCATTGCGGAATGTTATGCCGCTGTGCTTCCCCTCGGACATGCTTTTGGCAGAGTGGGATGCTTCTTTGGCGGTTGTTGCTTCGGACGCCCGCATGACGGATGGTTCAGCCATGTTTACGAAGCGGACAAGATCATCTCGTCCGACACCCCCGTGGGTATACCTCTTTTGCCCGTTCAGCTTATCGAGGCGTTTTTCCTGCTTTGCATCTTTGCTGTGACGCTCACGGTGTATTTGAAAACGGGGAAGCGCACGGGCTATACCGTGGCGGTTTATGTATTGCTTTACGCACCGCTTCGCTTCATTTTAGAATTTTTTCGTTATGACAGCGCAAGAGGTGTGCTTCTTCTTTCCACTTCGCAGTGGATCAGCCTTGCTTTGCTCGCGCTTGTCGGCGTGTATCTTTGGCGCAAGCTTCGTTCCGAAGCAGGGAAGGATGAGTCCCAAACGCCTCCTGTTGCGTAAAAAAAGCACCCATAGGGTGCTTTTTTTATTACGCTAAATATTTTTCTGCCGCCGCAATCTTTACACACAGGCAAAGAATTTCAACAGCTACTTCAAGCTCAGAAACAGGTGGGAACGAGGGTGCAATACGCAAATTCTTATCCTCGGGATCAACTCCGTAGGGGAACGGTGCACCTGCGGGAGTGAGCGTTACACCTGCCGCCTTTGCAAGGTCGTAAACACGCTTGGCAGTACCGGGGAGCACGTCAAGGCTTACAAAGTACCCGCCAAGAGGTCTTGACCAGTTTGCAATTCCAAGAGGCGCAAGCTCGGCATCAAAAGCATTAAGAACCGCCTCAAACTTCGGACGGAGAATTTCGGCGTGCTTTTCCATATGCCCAATAACGTCGTTTGCACTCTTGAAGCATTTTGCGTGGCGAAGCTGATTTAACTTATCAAAGCCGATGGTCTGAATACCCATCGCTTTTTTAGTTTTAGCGATATTGTTTACTGATGCCGCCATAGCGCTTACACCGGCACCTGCAAAGGAAATCTTTGAGGTAGAGGTAAACATAACTACAATATCCTCGTTACCCTGTGCCTTTGCAAGGTCGAAAATATTGGCAAGCGGTTTATATCCGTAAAGGTCGTGAACGACATACGCATTGTCCCAGAAAATTCTGAAATCCTTAGCCTTTGGTTTAAGGGCGGCAAGGCGCTTTACCGTTTCATCGGAATAAATGCAGCCGCTTGGATTTGCATATTTCGGTACGCACCAAATACCCTTGATGCTACTGTCCTCGCTGACGTATTTTTCAACGAGGTCCATATCGGGTCCGTCCTCGGTCATAGGAACGTTTATCATTTCAATACCCATAAGCTCGCAGATACCGAAATGTCTGTCGTATCCGGGAACAGGGCAAAGGAATTTGATTTTTCCCTGTGCGCCCCACGGCTTCTCGCCTCCGTATACACCGAAAAGCATAGCTCTTGTAATCTCATCATACATAAGATTAAGACTTGAAGAACCGCCGATTATAACGTTTTCGTTCTCCACTCCGAGAATTTCCGCAAAAAGTTTTTTGCACTCGGGAATACCGTCAAGTACACCGTAGTTGCGGCAATCAAAGCCGTTTTCCGCAAAGCAATCCTCGTTTCCGGTAACTGCCGAAAGCACGTTTTCAGTAAGAGAAAGCTGGTCAGCGCCGGGCTTACCTCTTGACATATCAAGCTTTAAGCCTTTTGCCTTTACCTGCTCATATTTTTGATTAAGGACGTCAAGCTCGCTTTTCAGTTGCTCAGCCGACATTTGTGAGTACACCATTTATTTTCTCCTTTAAGGTTATATTCCTATTTATTATGTTTATGTTCCTTGCGGAAATTCTTTGGCAAAACACCGTAAACGTTAAAAAACGCCTTTGAAAGATGCTTTGCATCCGAAAAAGCAAGACTTTCGGCAATATCCGAAATACGCAAATCGGTATTTATAAGCATATCTCTTGCCTTTTCTACCTTTTTACATATATAGTAGTGCATTGGGGAAATACCAAAGCGATTTTTAAAAATTCTAAATATTTGCGATTTTGATAGGAAGAATATTTCTGCAACCTCATCAAGCGTAAGCCTTTCCGAGGCGTGCGCATCAATATATTCCTTTATAAGCTGTGCGGTGTCCGTTTTAGCTTGTGTCTTTTCTAATGAAGCCATATAAATTTTTCTGAAAATGCAGTGGAGCAAATATGCCTGCTCTCTTTCGTTTTTACTTCTGCATATCGCAAAAAAGTCCTCTGCGCTACCCGAATAAGCCACTGTATTATCAGTAAAAATGCCGTACATTTCCACAAGAGAAGTGATGAAATTTCCACCAACTACAAAAAATGCAGTATTGCCCGTATCCTCAAAGTGATATTCTCTATCGAGCGAAAAAATTGCCGCACCGCCTGAGCCAAGCACCTTTGAAAGGTTGCGTGAGCTAATCCTAAGCTCTCCCGAAATTTTGAATACGAACAAATATTCCCCACTGTTAAGTGAAACGGTATTCAAGGGGGCTATCGCCGCTTGGCTTACACAAAAAAGCGCCTTGTTTAGTCCGTCCACGACATTCTCCCCCTATTATAAAATATTTTAACCTTTAGTAGTTTACCATATTTTATAAAAAATGTCAATCACAGATTAAAAAATACATATTATATTATTTTATAACCATAATAAATATATATAATGTTTTCAGGAGTAACAAATGGAAAATAAAATATATTTGACGGGTGATTTTAATACTGATACCGAAAATGTAAAAAAAGCTCTGCGTGTAGACGAAAGCTTTGACCTTACCGCACGCATCATAGCCACACCCTCGGGGCAAAAATGCGCTTTTTTCTACGTTACAGGATTTTTAAATAGCGGCACAGTGCACGATATTATACGCTACTGTGTAGGCGGTGCCGAGGATATATTAAATGCCGAAAAAATACCGTCGAGCGAGGCACAGCGAAGTAACGAGGTAGGCGAAATAGTAACCAAAGTTCTATCGGGTATGACCTGCCTTATGGTGCAGGGAGAAGCACAAGCATTTCTTATGGACACCCGAAAATACCCCAGTCGTTCGGTGAGTGAGCCTGAAAACGACAAGGTGCTAAGAGGTGCAAGAGACGGTTTTGGAGAGGCACTTTTATTCAACTGTGCGCTTATCCGTAGGCGAATACGCTCACCCGAGCTTACCTTTTCTACTGTAAAGGTAGGCACAAAAACTCAAAGCGACGTTTGTCTTTGCTATATGCAGGGCAAAGCGGACGAGAAATTTTTGCAAGGCTTAAAAAAGCAATTAAAGGAAATAAAAACCAAAAGTTTGAATTTTGGAGGTCAAAGTCTTGCTGAAATTCTTATAAAAAAGAAGTGGTACAACCCTTTCCCAAAGGTGAGGTACACCGAGCGCCCCGATGCCGCTGCTGCGGCGATACTTGAGGGAAGTGTGCTGATAATTTGCGATAACTCCCCGTCGGCTATGATTTTGCCGACCTCGATTTTCGATTTCTTTCAGGAAACCGATGATTTTTGTTTTCCGCCGCTTACAGGCAGTTATCTTAGGCTAATACGCCTTGCTGTATACGTTGCCTCTATTTATCTTACACCCGTTTGGCTTTATTTGTTACCGAAAATCGAAAGCTTACCGCCATTTTTACACTTTTTAGAGCTTTCAGCAGAATCGGGCATTCCTGTTTTTTGGCAACTGCTGATAATTGAATTTGCAATCGACGGTATGCGTCTAGCCTCACTTAACACCCCCGATGCTCTTGGAAGTGCGCTAAGTATTGTCGGCGGACTTATCCTTGGCGATTTTGCGGTCAGCGCAGGGTGGTTTTCGCCCGACGTCATACTGTACACGGCGTTTGTTACCATTGCAAATTTCACTCAAACAAGCTATGAGCTTGGCTATGCGGTAAAGTTTATCCGTATAATTATGCTGATACTCGTTCAACTCATCGGTGGCTTTGGAATTCTTCTCGGCACTGCGATTATGATACTGCTTATTGTTACCAACAAAAGCATCGACGGTTCTCGCTCTTATCTCTATCCCCTTATCCCATTTAACGGCAAGGCCTTGCTTGGGTTAATTATACGAACGAAAAAATCAAAAAACACTGATATATAAGAATACAGAAAAGCTCCCGACGTCTCGTCAGGAGCTTTCTGCACATTTAAATTTAATACTGATTTTACTGTGTTTTTTCGGCGGAACAACCTCCGTTTTTTGCCCTTTCGCACGTTCCACCATACGGACAACCGATACATTTATTTCCTTTTTTCTTTGCTCGAATTATATAGAAAGCCGCCGAGCCGACAACGAGCAAAATTACCGCTGAGGCAATTATATTTGTTAGCATTTTTGAGGTCTCCTTTACCGTATTTTAATATACAGAACGTCGGATTTAATTACCTGTTTCGGTTTTTAATTATCAAAACGGAATATACTGCCACAATAGCTGCAACTACCGTCCAGCCGAGTATATAAATCCACGCCGCACCGAACGTATCACCTACAAAGAGTGTACCAAAGAAATTAATAAGAAACGCAAGCGTATAGCCCATCGACATCTGAAGTCCAAGTCCTGCCAATAGCCATTTCTTACTCTTTAGCTCTGCGTTCATCGCTCCTATTGCCGCAAAGCAGGGCGGTGTAAAGAGATTAAACATAAGATATGCAAGAGCAACAGTCTTGCTTATCGCCATAATGCCTGCAACCTCTACACCTGCGCCCTCCATAAGAGCAAGTTCTTCGCTATCAATGAGATTTTCAAGACCAACAAAGCAAACGGCAAGAGTAGCAACTACATTTTCCTTTGCGATAAAGCCGGTAATTGTCGCCGCAGCAAACTGCCATACAACTGCGCCAACAATAGGAGCGAACAGGTATGCAAAGGGAGTTGCAACGGTTGCAAGAATTGACTCGCCTGCACTTTCGGCAGGTACAAAGCTCCAGGTAAACGACTGCATAACGTGAACAACAAAGTTACATACAAGGATTATAGTTCCTGCCTTTACTATGTAAGACCAGCCACGCTGACACATTGAAATTGCCGCCTTTGAAATGCTCGGTGCCTTATATTCGGGAAGCTCCATAATGAAAAAGGATTTTCGAACCTTATAGCCTGTGATAAGGTTTACAAGCAAAGCACCAAAGAAAATTATAAGTATTCCAATGAAGTACATCGCCGCTCCAACCCAGCTTGAGTTACCAAAAAATGCACCTGCAAACAGCGAAATTACAGGGAGCTTTGCTCCGCAGGGCATAAAGGGAGCAAGCATTGCCGTTACTCTGCGTTCTCTTTCGTTGCGGATAGTACGACAAGCCATAACGCCGGGAATTGCACATCCCGTTCCGATTACGAAAGGAATTACCGATTTTCCCGAAAGACCGACCTTCTTGAAAATCGGGTCAAGAACAACCGCCGCACGAGCCATATATCCACAGTCCTCAAGCAGTGCAATAAGGAAATACATTACCATAACGAGCGGCAAAAAGCCGATGACTGCTCCAACACCGCCTATAATTCCGTCGACTATTATCGATACAAGTATCGGACTTGCCCCCTGCATCCATCCGCCTACAAGTTCACCGAACATATCAATAAAGGTTACAAGACCGGGGATAACAAATCCGTTTGGAAGCTCAAGGCCCTCCGCTATCCAAACACCCGGGCCCGCTTGCGAAATCCAGAAAACGGCAAACATTACGACAGCGAAAATCGGTATTCCTACCCATTTATTAACGAGCACCGAGTCAATTTTATCCTGAAAATTCTTATCGGCGGTGTATGATTTTCGCGTTTCAACCCTATGCACGATGCCGTTTACAAATTCAAAGCGACGTTTGTCATCTGCCTTGACCTGCACACTCTCTGTATAATCAATTTCGGCGTGTACGTATGGCGATTTTTGAACCTTTCCTACTACGGAAAGAGCCATTTTGACAAGCTCCTTTATTCCCTTTTTTGACGAGGATACCGTTTCAACAACAGGACAACCGAGCGCCCTTGACAGTGCGTTTACGTCGATTACAGTTTCTCTTTTTTCGTTTATATCCGACTTATTAAGAGCGACCACCGTCGGTATTCCAAGTTCAAGCAGCTGCGTTGTAAAAAACAGGCTACGGCTCAGGTTTGTGGCGTCAACTATGTTAATTATTACGTCGGGGCGTTCAACCATAATGTAGGTGCTTGTTATGCTCTCCTCAGAGGTAAAGGGCGACATAGAATATGCGCCCGGAAGGTCTACCGCTACCGCTTCAAGCCCACCTGTCAGGCGTTTTTTTATCTTATACTCCTTTTTGTCAACCGTTACACCCGCCCAGTTTCCGACCTTTTCGCTTTTACCGGTCAGGGCGTTGAACATCGTGGTTTTACCGCTGTTGGGGTTACCCGCAAGTGCGATTTTCATATATTTTTTCTCCTATTTACTATATACTATTTAAAGTTAGCATAGGCTAACCAATGGGCAAAAAATTAAATTTGTCCCGCATCCTTTACCGAAATTGCCGCCGCAAGCGGTTTATCAAGTGTATATCTGCCATCCTTAATGGCAACTATACAGCCGCTGCGCAGGTGGGATATAACGGTTATTGGCTCTCCCTCATAGCAACCGAGGGAAAAAAGGAAATCTTTAAGCTCGTCATCGTCAACGTTGATATTGACAACTGTGTATTTAACACCCTCAACAGCGTTAAGCAAATTCATTTCTATACTCCGTTTGTCAGTTTTTTAGTTAGCCACCGCTAACCGATAGATATATTACCATATTTTACCCCATTTGTCAAGAGATTTTCCTCAAAAAAATATATTTTTGTGCAAAAATTCTTTACTTTTTAATAATTATATGCTACAATATAGTAAAATAGTCAAGGGGTGAGAAAATGAGCTTACAGGAATCGGGCGAAATGTATCTTGAAACCATACTTACGCTAACGCAAAACAAGGGACGTGTGCGTTCCATTGACGTAAGTGAGCATATGGGATATTCAAAACCAAGTGTCAGCCGCGCAGTAGGAATACTTAAAGCCGACGGGTATATCAAGGTTGATGCCGATGGTTCGCTTATTCTCACCGAAAGCGGAAAAGCAATCGCTATGAAGATTTACGAAAGACACAAGGTAATCAGCACATTTCTTATTAAGCTCGGCGTTTCCCCCGAAGCGGCATCGGCTGACGCCTGCAAAATCGAGCACGTAATAAGCGGCGAAACCTTTGAAAAAATAAAAAACTACATTTAATTATAAATATTAAAAAAGCAGCTTCTTTTGGAAGCTGCTTTTTGTTTTGCCTTAATTATTCAGCATCGCCCTCGGCGGGAGCTTCTGCTTCTGCATCGCCTTCTGCGTCTGCGTTATCCTCTGCTGCTTTTGCAGGGAAAAGCTTTGCAACCTTAGATGCATTCATATAAACGAAGGAACTTGCTGCAAGGAGAACTGCCCAAATTGTACCCATTATAAGAGAGGACTTCTGGCTGGTTTCTACCATATCAATTCTATCTTGAACAAGAAGTAATGCTCTGTCTGCGTGGAGCTTGGTAGCCTCATATTTTTCAGCAGAGGTGTCAAGCTCGTCAATAGCCTTAACCATTTCTTCCTCGGTCTTAACAAGAAGCTTATACTCTAAGTTTGCCTTAGTATCCTCAACGTCGTAATCGTCAAAGAGAATCTTTATGCTTCCCTCTTCATATGCGACCTTTCTATCCTCAACGGTACCTACGCCAAAGAGGAAGTTAGGAACGATAAAGAGAATAGCAAGAAGAATACCTACGATAGGCATAGCACCGTATTTCTTTGCTACATCGGAACCCTTCGGCTTGTATTCCTTATCTCCAAGTCTTTCAACGAAGCAGATAAATCCGATGCCCATTATTAACATAAATACAACGTCAAATCCAAGGGCAATCATAGAACCGGTCTTTACGGTGTCCTTTGCTGCGGTCTTTGCAACGGATCTTGCGTAGTCTATGCTATCATTTATGTGTTTAGCGTGATCAATCGGAGCGCGGAGCTGCTCTTGTAAATCGTTATTGCCGGTGCAATCTGCGCAAGGACACTCTTTAAGCTTTGCCTCATATTCTACTTTATATACAGCCTCATAGTGAGCATCCATATAGTCGGGGCCGTCTTCCATAGTGGTAGCGAAGATACCGACATTTACAAAGCATACGATGATAGCGAAAAGAAGAAGAACTGCGATGAAGGTAATACCAAACTTAACGACTCTCTCCCAGTCAATAGCATCTGCAAGCATAATCTTGTTGAGTCCGCGAATAGCGTTTGCTATAATGTAGCAAACAAACATTGTAATAGCGCCACAACCAAAGGTTATACCGTAACCGTTAAGAGTTACAAGTAATAGCATTACTATAAATATTATTCCCGCAACTCCCGCAATAGCCTTGGGGTACATCTTGTTAAGAAGATTTTCATCTGCGTTCTTTACGTGTGTTCCGAAATATACGCCCTTAACAATTAACTGAATTACGGAAATTATGAGATATACTACGAGAGTAACTACTGCAACAGCAAATGCGATTATACCGAAAATGAATATAAGCATATGTATAGAGTTTTCTGCGTAGTCGGGATATACCTCTTCAAACTGGTAGTCGCTAAACATAGCGATAAAGCCATAGTATACACCCAGGCTCTTAAGGAAGCCCTCATCGTTCATAAGCTCAGGAATAGACTCAAGCTCCTCGGGAGTAAGCTCTGCGAGGGTTTCAGCATTTTCCTTCTGATAAGCCTCTATTCTATCATTATAAGAGTCAATAGTGCTTTCACTCTGACCGCCGCCTAAAATGTAGTCCCTCAGGTTTTCCTGTTCTACTTTAATAAGCTGGTCATTGTTCTGAACAGAAATGATTGTACTTGCCATTTTAAAATCGCCAAGAAAACTAATGGCACTGCCGATTCCGAGATCCACCTCGGGGATAGTTACACCCGAAGTAAATCTTCCGGTGGAAAAGCCGTCATCAATGGGACGTCCAGCAGTTCTTACTTTTGCAATAGGCAAAAAGCAGGATACAAGGAGAAGTACCATAATGACTGTGAGCACTATTGCTGTAATCTTGCAATAAAGTGCCTTAACTGAATCTTTCATTTTGAAAGCCTCCTTAAAAAATTATTTTTTAACGCTTTTTCGGCGTTATTTACTTTTTAGCCGCCAAGGTATGCTGCCTTGACCTTTTCACTTGCCGCAAGCTCTGCGCCCGTACCGGTAAGGGTGATTTCACCCGTTTCCATAACGTACGCTCTATCGGCGATAGCAAGTGCTTTTTCAGCGTTCTGCTCAACGAGAAGAATAGTTGTTCCGGTTTCGTGCAGATGCTTAATCATATCAAATACCTGAGTTACAAGTATCGGCGCAAGTCCCATAGAGGGCTCGTCAAGCATCATAAGCTTGGGGTGGCTCATAAGCGCTCTGCCCATTGCGAGCATTTGCTGTTCACCGCCCGAAAGCATACCTGCGAGCTGATTTTTTCTTTCGCCAAGTCGGGGGAACAAGGTATATACCTCGTCAATGTCGTTTTTTACCTTATTTCTATCCTTATTAATATAAGCGCCCATTACGAGATTCTCGTAAACGGTAAGCTCCGCAAAAACTCGGCGTCCCTCGGGAACCTGAGTCATACCAAGCTGTACGATTTTATGGGTAGGAGTACCAACAATGCTCTGTCCCTCATAGGTAATTTCGCCGCTACGGGGGGTAATAAGTCCCATTATGCTCTGCATAGTGGTAGTTTTTCCCGCACCGTTTGCGCCGATAAGCGTTACTATTTCGCCCTCGTTTACCTCAAAAGAGATACCCTTAAGCGCCTGAATAACGCCGTAATATACATTTAAATCTTTTACTTCAAGAAGTGCCATTACAGTATCCCTTTCCTTTTATTTACCAATATAAGCGCGGACAACCTCAGGGTCGCTGAGTGCGTCCTTTGCCTTGCCTTGGGCAAGTGCCTTACCGAAGTTAAGAACGGTTATCTCATCGCAAATCTCCGAAACGAACTTAAGGTCGTGTTCAATGAGAAGTATCGTTATACCAAATTGCTTACGGATAATTTCGATAGTTTCACGAAGGTCCTCGGTTTCGTTGGGGTTCATACCCGCCGCAGGCTCGTCAAGGAGCAGAAGCGAAGGCCCTGTTGCAAGTGCTCTTGCGATTTCAAGCTTTCTTTGCTTACCGTAGGGCAGGTTGCAGGCGAGGTTGTTTCTTTCCTCAAGAAGTCCGAAAATAGCAAGAAGCTCCTTTGCCTTCTCACGCATTTCCTTTTCTACCTTAAAGTGTCTTGGCAAACGGAAAATGCTCTCAAGCATTGAGCACTTGTATTCGGGACGGTTGTGAAGACCTACCATAACGTTACGAACAACCGACATATTATTGAAAAGACGGATATTTTGGAAGGTTCTCGCAATACCTGCGTGGTTGATTTTTTCCTGACCTAAGCCTTTAAGCTCCTGACCGTTAAGATAAAAAGTACCGTCCGTAGGCTGATAAACACCTGTGAGCAGGTTAAATACAGTGGTTTTACCTGCACCATTAGGGCCGACAAGACCGTAAATTTCACCCTGCTTTATCTTAAGATTAACGTCGTCAACTGCACGTAAGCCACCAAAGGAGATGCCAAGATTTTTAGTTTCAAGTACAAATTCGCTCATCTCACTTACCTCCCTTGTCGCCACGATCAGAAACACTTTCCTTGACCACAATATCGGTGGAAAGCACTTCGTTCATTTCAATCTTAGTAGGAACAACGTCCCATCGTCCGCTATCGTTTCTTTCGGCAGCCGGATCGTGCTTGCGGAATTTAGCGAAAAGCGTCTGAAGGTTATACTTTTCTCTGAAGCTCTTGAGCTTGGGAGCGTTATTGTAGATAACGAGAAGTATAAGGATAAGGGCATAAAGAAGGTCCTTCAGAACCGAAAGGTTACCGGTAAGAACGGTTGCAAGCTTTTCGTTCAAGAAGGTGATAAGTGTTGCGGCTATAATAGAACCGTTGATGCTACCCATACCGCCAAGAACAACCATAACAAGTATCTCTATTGAGTAGTTATAATCGAAAACCTTGGACTGTACGGTATAGTTTGCGTGGCTGAAAAGAACGCCTGCAACACCCGCAAAAAATGCGGATACAATAAATACAAGAAGCTTATATTTAGTTACGTTGATACCTGTTGCCTTTGCCGCAATTTCGTTATCACGAATAGAGGTTATAGCACGTCCGTGCTTACTGCGAAGCAGGTTTTGAATAACGGCAAGAGAAATAAGAACGAATAAAAATCCGTAGATGAAAAGATAGCTGCTATCATATCTTGAGGTATCAAGTCCGAGAGTTCCGCCAAAGCTTTCATCACTTGAGTTAAGGAACAGTGAACGGACGATTTCACCAAATGCAAGAGTAACTATCGCAAGATAGTCGCCACGCAAACGAAGTGCGGGAAGTCCAATGATAAATCCGCATATCGCCGCAACAATTCCGCCGATTATTACCGAAAGAATAAGAACGGCGTGATTATTTGCTACCTCTGCGCTTCCCTCTATCAGGGTGGCAATCTTACCGCCGATATATGCGCCTACGCACATAAATCCTGCGTGTCCGAGCGAAAGCTCACCAAGGAAACCGACAACCATACTGAGCGAAACTGCAAGTATTATTGAAATCGTTATCTTTTCAAAAAGTATTTGATTTAAAAGTGTGAGATTACCTGTAAGTGAGAGAATACCGAGAAGTAAGCCAATCACCGCTATAACAATGTAATTTAAATAGTGCTTCCACTTAAAATTAGCCATTATACCTTCTCCCTTCTCTTCTTTCCGAGTATACCCGTAGGCTTAACAAGGAGAATTATTATAAGTATTGAAAACTCAATAGCATCAGTATATGGGGCTATTGCGGGGATAGTGGAGGAAATAGACTCGATAATACCGAGAAGTATTCCGCCGACCATTGCTCCGGGAATAGAGCCTATTCCGCCTATAACAGCCGCCGTAAACGCCTTAATACCCGGCATTGCGCCAAAGGTATTATTAAGGCTTGGTGATTTCATAAGCATAAATGCGCCTGCAACCGCCGCAAGAGCCGAGCCAATCGCAAAGGTTATCATAATGATAAAGTTTACGTTGATACCCATAAGTCTTGCCGCATCCCTGTCCTCTGAAACCGCAACCATTGCACGTCCGGTTTTGGTTTTCTTGACGAATAAAGTGAGGGCAGTCATTATAGCACCCGCAACTATAAGAGTTACAAGCGTGCTGTAATCTATTGAAAGCGTTCCGATAGTTATTGAACCCGAAATTTGAAGCGGTAAAAGCATTTTCGGGGTTGAGTCAAATATGATAAGAGCCAGACTTTGAAGAAGATAGCTGACACCGATAGCTGTTATCAGTACCGCAAGAGGCGATGCCCCGCGAAGCGGACGGTAAGCAAATCGTTCAACCGTTATTCCGAGTATTACACAAAATACGATAGCGGCAAAAATTCCGACGAATATATTTTGTGAAAGCTTTAAAATCATTATGTACATAATGTATCCGCCGACCATTATTATGTCGCCGTGAGCAAAGTTAAGCATCTTCGCTATACCGTAAACCATCGTATAGCCAAGCGCTATCATTGCGTATGTTCCACCGCTGCTAAGTCCGTTTAGCAGTGTCGAGATAAATTCCATTATAAAAATTCCTTATCTAAATGTTTATAAGCAACAATTTGCTGACACGGCGTAGAGCCGCATCAGCAAACCATTGTCCTGAAATAGTTAAATTAAGCGTTAGCTTCCTTGATTACGTAAGCAACAGCTGCCTTGTTAACGTAACCGTTTGCTTCCCACTTGATGTTAGTTCCGGTTACACCGCTGAAGGTGAAGCCACC
Organism: Eubacteriales bacterium; assembly: GCA_045653945.1. Taxonomy (GTDB): domain Bacteria; phylum Bacillota; class Clostridia; order Oscillospirales; family CAG-272; genus SIG673. The sequence continues at coordinate 15,310 of JAZOML010000007.1, read as the reverse complement.
TGCAAACTGTCCCTTAAGGATAGTAAGAAGGTCAGCTGCCTTGGTGGAGCCGTCGATAACAAGAGAGGGGTTAGCTGCCTTTGCAGCCTTAAGTGCATTGTAAATTGCGTATACGCAGTCGTATGCGGATGCACCAAACTGGTTGAGAGTCTCAGCGCCGAAGTTAGCGGTGTACTTCTCTACGAAATCCTTAGCAGCACCCTCGGTTGCCTTGGAGTTGAAGTGAGAAAGCATAGATACCTTCTGGGGGATAGCGTTGATATCAAAGCCCTCAGCGCTTTCGATACCGTCAAAGCCGTCGCAGCCGTAGTAGGTTGCGTTTGCAGCTACCTTATCCTTAGCCTGAGTCATAAAGAGAGATGCGGGAGTATAGTAGATAGGCATAAAGATGAAGTCGCAATCTTTAAGATTGTTGATCTGAGTGCTGAAATCGGTTGCGTTAGCATCGGTAAAGGATGCCTCAACAGTTTCAATACCTGCAGCGAGGTTAGCCTTGAACTGGTCGTAAATACCCTTGGAGTAGTCCTCGTCGGTCTTGTAGAAGATACCGATCTTGGTCTTTCCGAGAGAGTTAACGTACTCAGCAGCTACCTTACCCTGGTTACCATCAGCAAAGCACATCTGGAATGCGTTGTCGTATTCGGGAATCTTGTCGCCGGATGCGGAGGGTGTAAGGAAGAATACCTTGTTGTTAGAGAGCTTCTTGAACTCAAGGCCGGGGCCTGTGGTTACGGTACCGAGAGAAATCTGCATACCCTTGCTCTCAAGAGATGCGTAACCGGTAGCAACCTTAGTCGGATCGTGAGTATCGTCGAACATTTCAAGCGAGAACTTAATGTTATCAAGTCCGCCCTTTTCATTGATCTCATATACTGCGAGCTTTGCACCGTTGTAAACAGCCTGACCGTAAATAGCTGCAGCGCCGGTGAGAGGTCCTGTAAGTCCGATCTTTATTGTATCATCGGAAAATTCAGGAACAGTGATTTCGTCCTCGGAGCAGCCTGCAAAAGCGAATACGGATACTGCCATTACAACTGCAAGAACGAGTGCTAAAATTCTTGAAAGTTTCATTTTACTTTCTCCTTTACATTTTTTTGCGTGTGTGTACTACGCAAATATTAAATTAATTATATAACTTTTCTTTCACAATTTCAACATATATTTTACACAAAATTCATTATTCATTTTTGTTCATTTTGAGCAAAAACGATGCATTTTTGATTTTTAACTCTAAATTTATACTGCAAATATAAAAAACTCTTGATTTTCAGCTTGATTTGCGTTATAATGTAAATTGATAAATTTTGAAAGGTGCTTATAAATGAGCTACAACAAGAAAAATATACGGAATTTTTCCATAATTGCGCATATAGATCACGGCAAATCAATTCTTGCAGACCGTTTGCTTGAAGCAACAAAGACGGTTACCTCTCGTGAAATGGAGGAGCAGGTCCTTGATAATATGGATCTCGAAAAAGAGCGTGGAATTACCATAAAAGCACGTGCGGTAAGAATGAAATACACCCACACCGACGGACAGGACTATATCCTCAATCTTATTGACACCCCCGGACACGTGGACTTCAATTATGAGGTTTCCCGTTCTCTTAATGCCTGCGAGGGTGCATTGCTTATCGTTGATGCAACTCAGGGTGTCGAGGCGCAAACACTTGCAAACGCTTATCTTGCTATCGACGCAAATCTCGAGGTCGTTCCCGTAGTAAATAAAATGGACCTTCCCTCAGCAGACCTTGAGCGTGCAAGAAATGAAATAGAAGAAATTATCGGCATACCCGCCGAGGACTGTCCCGCCGTTTCCGCAAAAACGGGCCTTAACATTGACAGCGTGCTTGCGGCGGTTGTTGACAGTATTCCTGCCCCAAAGGGCGATGAAAACGCTCCGTTAAAGGCTTTGATTTTCGACTCTTATTACGATCCATATCTTGGCGTTGTTGTTCTTATCCGTGTATTTGACGGTAGCGTTAAAGCGGGCGACAAGATAAAAATGATGAGCACGGGGGCGTTATTTGACGTTACCGAGGTCGGTGCGCTTGAGCCCTTTGGACTTACAAAGACCGACAGTGTAAGCGCAGGCGAGGTTGGATACATCACCGCCTCAATCAAGACGCTTTCCGATACTCAGGTTGGTGATACCGTTACACTTTTTGAAAATCCCGCAAAGGAGGCTCTCCCCGGATTTAAAAAGGTTAACCCTATGGTTTATTCGGGTATTTATCCCGAGGACGGTGCAAAGTATGAGGACCTGCGTGAGGCGCTTATAAAACTTCAGCTCAACGATGCCGCTCTTTCCTTTGAGCCCGAAACGTCTATTGCGCTCGGCTTTGGATTCCGTTGCGGCTTCCTTGGACTGCTCCATATGGAGATAATTCAAGAGCGACTTGAACGTGAATTCAATCTTGATATTATTACCACCGCACCGAGCGTTATCTACAAAATTGACAAAAAGGACGGCTCGACCATTTTCATTGACAACCCCTCAAACTATCCCACAGGCGATGAAATCGAAAAGGCGTATGAGCCTATGGTTAAGGCGAGCATCATAACTCCCGTTGAGTTTGTCGGCGGAATTATGGATCTTTGTCAGGATAGACGAGGCGTGTTCGTTGATATGAAATATCTCGACAGCACACGCACAGAGCTTCACTATCATCTACCTTTAAATGAAATTATATACGACTTTTTCGATGCGCTTAAAAGTCGCAGTCGCGGTTACGCATCGCTTGATTATGAGCTTATGGGATATTTCCCCTCAAAGCTTGTGAAGCTTGATTTTCTGCTTAACGGCGACCCCGTTGATGCGCTTTCGTTCATTGTTCACGAGGAAAAAGCTTACGGACGTGCACGTCGTATTGCGGAAAAGCTCAAAGAAAATATACCGAGAGCCTTGTTTGAAATTCCGATACAGGCTGCTATCGGTGGAAAGGTTATCGCACGCGAAACCGTCAAGGCTATGCGTAAGGACGTTCTTGCAAAGTGCTACGGCGGCGACATTACCCGTAAGAAAAAGCTTCTTGAAAAGCAAAAAGAGGGTAAAAAGAAGATGCGTCGTCTTGGTACCGTTGAGGTTACCCCCGAGGCGTTTATGGCTGTTCTCAAGCTTGACGATAACTGAGTCGCTTTTTGAAAAAAACGACGCAAAAACTTCTCTTACCGCCACAGTTTTACACTTTGTGTAAACTTTGCACCAAAATAATTTTATGCCCGCGGGTGCTACCCGCCCACAGTAAGTACAAGAAACGAGGAAAGAATAATGGGAATAGGTATTTACGTTCATATTCCGTTTTGCGTTTCAAAATGTGCTTACTGTGATTTTTATTCTCTGCCCAAAGTGAACGAGGACAAAAAAGAGCGATACGTGTCTGCGCTTATCCGTCATATAAGCGAAGCGAGTGAGCTTTACGGAAAGCAGGAGGTAAACACCGTTTTCTTTGGTGGCGGCACGCCGACAGTTCTCAAAACAGAGCAGCTTTTAATGATAATTGAAGCTATAAAAACTAATTTCAATCTAACCCACAGCGCCGAATTTACCATCGAAGCCAATCCTGCAACCTTTGATACCGACAAGCTGACAGTTCTCAAAAATGCAGGGGTAAACCGTATAAGTCTGGGTGTTCAAAGCGCACAAGATAACGAGCTTGAGCTACTTGGAAGAATACACTCATTTAACGAGGCTAAAAATGCTTTCAAGCTAGTCCGTAGCTGCGGATTTGACAACATCAGCATTGATTTGATGTTCGGCATTCCAAGTCAGACGGAGCAGAGCTTTCTTGACACGGTAAGCAAGATTATCGAGCTTGCGCCCGAGCATATTTCGGCATACGGTCTTCAGCTCGAGGAAGGCACTCCTTTATGCAAAAATCGACACACGTATACCTTCCCAAGCGAGGACGAGTGTATTTCTATGTACTCAAAAGCGATTGACTTACTTGCCCGAAACGGCTATACTCGGTATGAAATTTCAAATTTTGCAAGGCAGGGATATGAGTGCGCTCACAATCTCGGCTATTGGTCGCAGGGCGAGTATCTCGGCTTCGGCGCAGGAGCTTATTCTTACTTTAAAGGGAAACGGTTCCACACAAAAAATGACATAGACGTATACCTTGAAAGCGAAGATTTTTCATCCGTTTTGTGTATTGACGAGGAGCTTGACAATCAGGACAAAATCACTGAATTTATTATGCTTTCCTTACGCCTTACAAGAGGCTTTTCCGAAAGCGAGCTTCTTTCACTGACACCCGATGCCGACGTTTACCTTGACCGTATACAAAAATTCATCGACCAAGGGCTTATGCAAAGGAAAAACGGAAGAATATTTTTCACCGAAAAGGGTTTTAACGTATCAAACGCTATACTTTCAAGCGTACTGTTTGACTGAAAGGATATAAAAATGGCGAATTTAAATTTAGTATTGGTTGAGCCTGAAATACCGCAAAATACCGGTAACGTTGCGAGAACGTGCGCGGTTACGGGGGCGGCGCTACATATAGTAAAGCCTATGGGCTTTGAAATTGACGACAAAAAGCTAAAAAGAGCGGGACTTGATTATTGGGACAAGCTTGATATAACATACTATGACAGTCTTGATGCTTTTCTTGAAATCACAAAAGGCGAAAATCTCTATTTCTTCTCTACGAAGGCAACGAAAATGCACAGCGAAATAGTCTATCCCGAGCGAGTTTTCCTTGTGTTTGGCAAAGAAACGGCGGGACTCCCAAAGCAGCTTGTTGCGGAAAATATGCACCGTTCGGTAAGAATACCGATGAGAGATGAGCTTCGTTGCCTGAACCTTTCAAATTCCGTAGCTATCGGCGCTTACGAGGTGTTACGTCAGCAGGGATATCCGGGACTTACCAACAATCCAACAGTTTATAGATGAAAAATGATGCAATTTGCGGTAATATTTACAAAATATTATCAGTAAATTGCATTTTTTATTATAATATCCTTGTATAATATTTGTACTTATACTAATATTTTGCACTAAAATTTCTATAAATTCTTGAAACGGAGATTAAAATGGGACTTTTTACCAAAATTTTCGGAACTTACAGTCAAAGACAGCTTAAAAAGCTGGAGCATACAGTAAATGAAATAGAGGAGCTTTCCGACAAGTATGCTGCTATGAGCGACAGTGAGCTTGCCGCAGTAACGCCTGCTCTTAAAGAGCGACTTGCAAACGGCGAAGCTCTCGACGATATTCTTCCCGACGCATTTGCTGCTGTTCGTGAGGCTGCTGCGCGTGTTCTTGGCAAGCGTCCCTTCCGAGTTCAGCTTATCGGCGGTATAGTTTTGCATCAGGGCAGAATTGCCGAAATGAAAACGGGTGAGGGTAAAACTCTCGTTGCCGTTCTTCCTGCTTATCTTAACGCTCTTGCAGGCAACGGCGTACACATAGTTACGGTAAACGAATACCTTGCAAAGGTCGGCTACGATGAAATGGGTAGAGTTTACTCATTTATGGGACTCACAACAGGACTCGTATACCACGAGCAGCCTAAGGAGGAAAAGCGTCAGGCGTATGCCTGCGATATTACCTACGGTACAAACAATGAGCTTGGCTTTGACTACCTTCGTGATAATATGGTTGTCTATAAAAAGGACAAAGTTCAAAGAGGACACGCCTTTGCGATAGTTGACGAGGTTGACTCTATCCTTATTGACGAGGCAAGAACCCCTCTTATCATTTCGGGAGCAGGCGAGGAGTCTACTGAGCTGTACGAAAAAGCGGCAAAATTTACCCGTATGCTAAAGGAGTACAGAGTTAAAGAGCTAGATTCAAAGACGCTTGACGAGGAAATCGAAGAAAAATACGACTACACAGTCGACGAAAAGTCGCGTTCCACCGTTTTGACCGCAAGCGGCGTAAAAAAGGCGGAAAAATATTTTGGTGTAGATAACCTTGCCGACCCTGAAAATTCCGAGCTGGTCCACCATATAAATCAGGCAATCAAGGCAACAGCCATTATGCACCTCGACGATGACTATATTATTGATAACGGCAAGGTTATTATAGTTGACTCCTTTACGGGACGACTTATGCGGGGACGTAGATACAGCGGCGGTCTTCATCAGGCAATAGAGGCAAAGGAAAAGGTAAAGATACAAAAGGAAAGCAAAACCCTTGCTACCATTACCTTCCAAAACTTCTTCCGTCTTTACACAAAGCTTTCGGGTATGACGGGTACAGCGCTTACCGAGGACGTTGAGTTCCGTGAAATTTATGCGCTTGACGTTGTTGAAATCCCAACAAACAAGCCAATGATTCGTATTGACCACCCCGATAGCGTTTACGCTACAATCGAAGCAAAATACAAGGCTATTTGTAATCAAATAAAAAAGTGTAACGAAAGCGGTCAGCCTGTTCTCGTAGGTACGGTATCGGTTGATAAATCGGAAATTTTATCAAAAATGCTTTCTAAAATAGGAGTTCCTCATAAGGTGCTTAACGCAAAGCAGCACGCAAAGGAAGCGGATATAGTTGCAGGCGCAGGTAGACTCGGTGCGGTAACTATCGCTACAAATATGGCAGGACGTGGAACGGATATTATGCTCGGTGGAAATGCGGAGCATCTTGCAAAACAGGATATGCGCAAAATGATTGACCCCGATACCAAGCTTCCGCTTTACAGCGAGGACGTAATCGGTGCGGCGGTTGGTGCATCTATGAGCGTTGGCGACGAGGTACTTGCCGCAAGAGAGGTTTACAAAAAGCTTTACAATGAGCATAAAAAGGAAATCGAGCCGCTCGCAAAAAAGGTCAAGGAGCTCGGCGGTCTTTATATTATCGGTACGGAGCGACACGAGAGCAGGCGTATCGACAACCAGCTAAGAGGACGTGCAGGACGTCAGGGAGACGAGGGCGAGAGCCGTTTCTTCCTCTCGCTTCAAGACGACCTTATGCGTCTTTTCGGCAGCGAAAGAGTTATAGGTCTTGTCAGCAGGGGTATCGGCGAGGAGGCTATCGTTTCAAAAATCCTCACCTCGCAAATAGAAAAGGCTCAGAAGCAGCTTGAGGGCAGAAACTTCCACCGCAGAAAAACCGTTCTCGGCTACGACGATATAATGAACGAGCAAAGAAAGATAATCTACAAGCAGCGAGATGACGTTCTTAACGGCGAGGATATGAGCGAAACCGTTAAGTCTATGATAAGCTTTACTGTTAAAAAGGCGGTAAGAGAGTGTCTTGGACCTGACCGCGACGAGTGGAATATAGATGAGCTCAGAGGTAAGTTCCTCGGTCTGCTTTGCAGTGCAGACGACCTCAAATACACAGAGGACGAGCTTGAGGAAATCGAGCAGGAGGATATTGAGGAGCTTCTTTTGGAAAGAGCTGAAAGCATTTATAAATCCAAGGAGGAGCTGTTCGGAGCTGACCTGCGTGAGGTCGAAAGAGTTATTCTACTTCGCAACGTCGATAAAAAATGGATTGAGCACCTTGATTGTGTCGATGACCTCAAGGGCAGCGTAGGACTCCAAGCTTATGCGCAAAGGGACCCGATTACTGAATTCCGTATAGTAAGCGCCGATATGTTCGACGATATGATTGCACAAATCAAGGAAAGCACCGCCCGTGAAGTACTCAGCGTATTCCCTGCACAAAAAATTGAAAGAGCGCAGGTTGCAAAAATCACCGGCGAGGGCTTTACTCCTGCAGCACAGCCGTCCAGACAAGGTTCTCCCCGCCCGAACTCTCAGCAGCCAAACCGCACTGTTACTATCAAGGTAAACGGCATAAGCAAAAACTCCGACTGCCCCTGCGGTAGCGGTAAAAAATACAAGCAGTGCTGCGGTAAAGGGTTGTTTGATTAACTAAATTTAGAGGTATAAAATGCGTTCACTTTCACTTCTCATCGGATTTATACTGATGTTTTCATTCCCTATACCGGAAACATCAATTTCGGCATTCCCTCTCGGCGGCTTTGTGCTAATACTGTTTTCCGTTTTGCGAATGGAAAAAATGGAGTCGGTATTTTCTAAGACAAAGAAGGCGCTCTTCGTAGCTATTCCCGTATCCGCCGTCCTTTTTGGACTTCAAATTTACGATACAGTGGCAACAGGAAACGGTACTTGGTTTAACGGCGTATTCTTTGGGGTGCACCTTGCAATGGAAATATGTGAGCTTGTCGCTATGTTTTTTATGTACGCAGGCGTAAAGGTGATAGGTTCAAATGCCGAAATTCCATCTCTTGAAAAACAGGCGGCGAGAAATACTACGCTTATGATAATATATTTTTCTATTGAAATAATCATCAACTGCCTTAACCTGTTTACTCCCGAGGTCTTTGTGGGCTTTGAATTTATACGTATGTATCCGTTCGTATTCGGATACGTATGGCACGCTCTCAATATTTGGATGGCATATACCCTTCTTACCAAAATTACAGTATCTCACACTTAAAAAGGAGCTTTGTTAATGCAAAACATACTCGCAAAACTAAAAAACTCAAGCGCATTTTTAATGATTTTTATCGGTATGCTTTTCTTTGCCAATCCGATGCTTGCACTTTTTGATATTTTCCCCGATTTTATAGGTTGTGCGTTTATAATGTACGGAGTGCATAAACTTTCACCCGTTGCTCCCGATTTCGACGATGCGTTTCACCGTTTCAAATATCTTATATTCGCCTCACTCGGACGCACTGTGATTGCATTTTCGTCGGCACAGTTTGACGGCGTAACTTATCTTAGCGTTTCGCTTATGCTTGCGGTAATAGAGCTTATTATAGCAGTTATGGCGTTTACCTCTCTTGCCGAGGGTATTGCTACGCTGAAAATAAAGTTTAACGGAGTCGAAAAAAATCCTGCCGAGCTTCGCGGCGTAGGAATTGCATTTTTTGCGGCACGCGGACTTTGCTCGATGCTTCCCTATATTTCTTCGGTGCTTGATAACGATGATGAATTTATCACGGGAGAGTCATTTGTTGAGGCAGCCGACTATTCAGGGGCGCTGATGTTGGCAAATACAATCATTACGGTAATTTTTGCAGTATTTTTTATCATAACGCTTGTAAATCATATATTAAAGCTGACAAAAAATGCGGAGTTTGTCGGAGCTATTGCAACCGCAATAAACGAAAAACGACTTATTTCTCCCGAATATTTTACCCGTAAAACCCTTACCTTTGCTCTCACAATTCTCGCCTACTCCTCCCTATTCCTCATAGATTTTATCGCAGGAGTAACAATGGGTGGCAGAAGCTTTATTCCCGACGCACTGTTCGGTATAACGGTAATCTGGACAATTCTTTTAATGAAAAAGTACCTGAGCGGATACAAAAAGCCGCTGATAAGCGGTATCGTTTATACCGTTATATCACTTGTCGGCTTTATTGTTTACAACAATTTTCTTAGCAAACACTACCTTACCGATTTTGATATACTTATATTTGAATTTACCGTTCAGTATATTGTCGCAGTTGCATTTGCCTTGGCGGAAACTATTGCGCTTATTGTTTTCGCCGTTATGCTGACGGACTACCTTGTCCCTCTCGTTTCTCACTATTCCGTACCTGAAATTCCTACCGAATTCGTGCGCCTCGGAAAACAAACGGACGCCTACGTAAGACGCTCGTTCTATATGCTTAAGGCATTTGAAATTTTCCTTATCTTCATAGCACTTACGGGCACGTTTACCGTTGCCGCGCTTCAACTTTTTGACGTTGGATACGACGATATTGATTTCCCCTACCTCATAGTTAACGCTATCGTGCATATCGCATTTTACACACTTGCCTCAACACTGTTTTTACGTCTTAAAAACGGTGTTCTTAAACGCTACGAAAGACCTGAGGATATTATTTAATTATTAATTAAAAAAGAAAGGAGCACCGTCTTATTATGGATAAATTCGTACATCTTCATTTGCACAGTGAATACAGCCTGCTTGACGGTGCTTGTAAGATTGCAGAAATTCCGAAAACCGCAAGGGCACAGGGGCACGATGCCGTTGCAATTACCGATCACGGTGTGCTTTACGGCGCTATCGCCTTTTACAAGGCGTGTAAGGAGCAGGGCATTAAGCCGATTATAGGCTGTGAGGTCTACGTTGCACCTCGCACACGTTTCGATAAAACGTGGGGGCAGGACAACGAAAATTACCACCTTGTGCTTCTTTGCAAAAATGAAACCGGATACAAAAACCTTATAAAAATGGTATCCATAGCCTTTTCAGAGGGCTTTTATATAAAGCCCAGAGTTGATATGGAGCTTTTGACGGAATACAGTGAGGGACTTATCGCCCTCTCGGGCTGCCTTGGCGGAAAAATACCGTCGCTTATAGCAAACGGTATGGCAAGCGAAGCGGAAAAAGAGGCCTTGGCATTAAAAAATATATTCGGCGAGGATTTTTATCTTGAGCTTCAAAATCACGGAATTGAGGACCAAATACGTGTCAATGCAGTTCTTAAAAATTTTTCCGAACGCTTTGATATTCCTCTTGTAGCAACAAATGACGTCCATTATATAACAAAGGACGATGCACATACGCAGGCGGTTATGCTTTGTATACAAACGAATACCAAGCTTGGTGAGGGACACAAAATCGGCTTTGAAACCGATGAATACTACTACAAAAGCACCGAGGAAATGAAGGCGCTCTTTACCGCCTACCCCGAGGCTATTGAAAATACCGTAAAAATCGCCGAAAAGTGTAATATAGAATTTGAATTCGGGAAATACAAGCTCCCCGCATACCCCACGCCTGACGGTATCGACCCTCGCGAATATCTACGCGCACTTGCCGAAAAGGGACTTACTATGCGCCTCAAAAGCGGCGACATAGTCTACGACGAAAAAAATACCGAACAGCTATACCGAGATAGGATGAATTATGAGCTTGACGTCATTACTAAAATGGGATACGCTGAGTATTATCTTATCGTTTGGGACTTCGTTTCGTGGGCGAAGAAAAACGGAATTGCGGTAGGTCCGGGCAGAGGCTCGGGCGCAGGCTCACTGATTGCATTTTTGCTCACCATTACCGACGTAAACCCGATGCGTTTCGGACTGATTTTTGAGAGATTTTTAAATCCCGAGCGTGTCAGTATGCCTGACTTTGATATAGATTTTTGCTTTATCCGTCGTGAAGAGGTTATAAAATACGTAACCGCAAAATACGGTCAGGATAGAGTTTCACAAATCATTACCTTCGGTACGATGAAGGCAAAGGCAGCCATACGTGATGCCGCACGAGCTATGGGACTACCCTATGGCGATGGCGATACGGTAGTAAAGGCTATGCCGAAAAGATACGATGCAAATCTTGACGAGGCGGATACCACACAGGCTTTTAAGGATATAAGAGAAAGCTCGGATACCCTCGCAAGTCTGATAGACACCGCAAAGCGTCTTGAAGGTATGCCGCGCCACGCATCAACTCACGCCGCAGGCGTTGTTATAAGCGATAAAGCAGTTTCAGAATACGTGCCTACCGCAATGATTGGCGAAACACGTGTTACCCAATTTGATATGGATACGGTAGCCGAGCTTGGACTTCTCAAATTCGACTTCCTTGGACTTCGTACCCTGACCGTTATCTCGGACGCCGAAAAAATGATACGTCGAGCCAAGCCCGATTTTAAAATCGAGGCTATTCCCGACACTGACAAAAAAACCTTTGATATGCTAAAAAAGGGACACACAACGGGAGTTTTTCAGCTCGAAAGCGCAGGTATGAGACAAATGCTTGTCAATTTCGAGCCGAACACAATTGACGATATAATGATTGCGCTGTCAATGTACCGCCCGGGACCTATGGACGCTATTCCGCGTCTGCTTGAAAACCGCAAAAAGGGTACTGTTGAGTATACCTTTCCCGAGCTTGCCGAAATACTCGACGACACCTACGGCTGCGTGGTTTACCAAGAACAGGTTATGCGAATATTCCGTACACTCGCCTCTTATACATTTGGCAGAGCCGACGTTGTACGTAAGGCTATTTCCAAGAAAAAGCCCGAGGTAATCGCAAAGCAAAGACAGGACTTTATCGCAGGTTGCGTTGCAAACGGACACGACCAAAGAAAAGCATCCGAGCTATTTGATGAAATAGTCAGCTTTGCAGGCTATGCCTTTAACAAGAGCCACGCCGCCGCTTATTCCGTTATTGCATATCGCACAGCATATCTCAAGGCACACTACCCCGCAGAGTTTTTCGCTGCGCTTATGACAAGTGAGCTTAACAACCACGCAAAGCTCTCCGACTATATTATCGAAGCAGGTAAGCTCGGTATAAATATGCTTCCCCCTTCAATAAACGAAAGCGACGTTGACTTTACCGTTGATAACGGTAATATTCGATACGGACTCTCTGCGCTAAAAAACGTCGGTATTACGTTTGTTTCAAAAATGCTTGAGGAACGAAACGCAAACGGTAAATTCCGCACGTTTACCGAGTTTTGCGATAGAATGTACGGTAAGGACGTAAACAAAAAGCAGATAGAAACGCTCATCAAGGCAGGTGCATTTGATAGCTTGGGGCTTTTCCGCTCGCAGCTTCTTGAAAAATTCGACGAGGTAATCGACAAGGTTTCCGACAAAAAACGCCAAGAGGTTACTGGACAAATGAGTCTGTTCACCTTCGAGGAGGCTTTTTCTGACGAAAACGCAGATTTTCCAGATGTACCGGAATTTTCTCTGCGCGTGCTTCTCAACCTCGAATATGAGGCGTCGGGTATGTACTTTTCGGGGCACTTAACCGACGAATATTCCGAAAACGGCGCAGACGTGGGTGCAATTTCAAGCGCCAGCATACTTGCCTCGTTTGACGAAAGTGAGCCAACCGAGGAATTTTCCGATGGGCAAACCGTTACGGTTATGGGTATAATTCGAGACGTTAACGTCAAAATAAGTAAAAAAGGCGAAAAATTTGCCTTCCTTAAGCTCGAGGACCGAACAGGCGAGATTGAAATTATTGTTTTTTCAAGACTTTACGCCGAAATTTTCCCACTTCTCACAAACGATAATATCATCGCAGTACAGGGAAAAATTTCCGTTGGCGAGGACGAACCGCCAAAGCTGCTCGCCTCTCAGCTCGCACCGATGAAGCCAAACGGAAAATATGTAAAAGCTCCCTCTCCCTTTATTACAAACGGTGGTTACAGAAACAAAAAATCAACCGACGCCCCCACTGTAACGGAGCAAACACCCGATTTTAAGCTATATCTTCGAGTTACAAGTATGGATAGCCTTGAGGCGCAAAACACCATACTTCTTATCGAGGCAAACAAGGGCTTTGTCCCCGTAATCTTCTACGATATGAGCGCAGGAAAATACGTCGGACGCAAGGACCTTAAAATAAACCTAAACGATAAGACATTAGCCACCTTAAAAAGACTGCTTGGCGAAGAAAACGTTATAAAAAAGTGAAAAAACACTTGATTTTTGTTTTAAAATAATTATAATAAATATAGCATATAAAACGAAAGGAATTTCAAACAATGGCAAACGACAGAATTGATGAATTTGAAGATGAGGTTCAGGACGATAGCTCATCCTCCTGCACTCATAACTGCTCTACCTGCTCGGCAAACTGCGGCTCCAGACAGGAGCCAGAAAGTCTTATCGAGCCTATGAATAAGGCAAGCAACGTAAAGCACGTAATCGGCGTTGTCAGCGGAAAGGGTGGAGTTGGCAAATCCTCCGTAACCTCTCTCCTTGCGGTTATGACAAGACGCCTTGAATACAAAACCGCTATACTTGACGCGGATATTACAGGTCCTTCTATTCCCAAAATGTTCGGACTTAAGGGCGAGGTAACAGGCTGTGAGGACGGAATTATTCCGCTCACCACCAAAACGGGTATTGATGCAATCAGTATCAATATGCTCTTAAATTACGAGAGCGCTCCCGTAATTTGGAGAGGCTCTCTTATTGCAGGTACTGTAAAGCAGTTCTGGACCGACGTTGTATGGGGCGACGTAGACTATATGTACGTCGATATGCCTCCCGGAACGGGCGACGTACCGCTTACCGTTATGCAGTCGCTTCCGCTTGACGGCATAGTTATCGTAACGACTCCCTCCGACCTTGTTTCGATGATTGTTTCAAAGGCGGTAAATATGGCAAGAATGATGAACGTGCCGATAATCGGTATCGTTGAAAACTACAGCTATCTTAACTGCCCCTGCTGCAACGAAAGAATTGAGGTTTTCGGCAAAACTCACGTTGACGAGATTGCGGCAAAGTACGGCTTACCCGTAATTGCACGCCTTCCTATCGACCCGAAGCTCTCCGCACTCTGCGACGCAGGTACTATCGAAACGGTTGAAACCGATGCGCTCGATGAGGCGGTCAAGAAAATTACTACCGTATTTGAATAAAAATCCCCTTATACCCAAAATGAGGTCGGAATTATCCGACCTCATTTTATATTTTTCCTGTATTCAAGCGGTGTTACGCCCTTATGCTTTTTAAATATCATAATAAAATAAGAAACGTTGTTGTAGCCGCACTCAAGAGATATATCCATTACACTCTTGTCGCTCGATGCGAGAAGTCTCTCCGCCTGACTTAAGCGCACGGAATTAAGATAGTCCTTAAATGACCTGCCTGTAACCTTTTTAAAGCTACGGGAAAAATAACTATAACTCATATTTACGTATTTTGCACACTGCTCGGCATCAATATCCTCACCGTACCTATGTGAAATATATCTTATTGCCTTGTAAATTTGTGGTGAAATACTGCCGTGAAGCATATCGGAATTTAATCTACCCGTTTCATTTTTCATTAAATCTCGCAGTGTTTCAAGAACAACCAAAAATGCCGAAAGCTTTACACCTATATCCTTACAACTTTCATTTCCGTTGTGCTCGGCTATAAGCTTCTCAAACGCCGTCTTAATAGGAGTATTATCAAGCTCCGATTTACTCCAAAAAACCTTTCCGCCATCAAGCGAAAGACGTAAAATATACCCTGCGGCAGTTTCCTTTCCCGCAAGTTCATAAATAAGAGATGGCTTAATTTTAAGCACGTAATACTCATTGATTTCACTGTTCTTAGTATAAATACGGTGAATTGCATTTGAGCGAAAAAGTAACATTTCTCCCCCCTTGACGTCGAAATGAGTGTCGTTTACATAAAAATCAAATTCACCGTTTACCGTATAGATAAACTCTATCGCTTCGTGGATATGTCCTCTCGCACCAATGTTATTAGGCTCTATTTTTTGAATAAAAAAGCCCATACCACTGTCAGCAAGACTCTCGTAATCGTCCTCAATATAATATTCCATAAAAAACACCTATGACAAATTATTTATATTTTATAGCAATATTATTATAGCATATATATT
>JAZOML010000006.1:0-6174 GCA_045653945.1 Eubacteriales bacterium | reverse complement strand
TATTTTCCGCCTTTAATTTTGCATTTCTTATAGTTTTGTACACAGTTTGCTATATTTGTATAAGCTTTATTTTCTAAGAGGTAAAAAAATGAAAAATCTAATTTCAGATATCAAAGAAAACGCAATAACCCACGGATCACTCCCATTCTGGAGCTGGAACGATAAGCTTGATGCCAAAACTCTGCGCCGCCAAATAAACGATATGCACCGCCTAGGCATGAACGGTTTCTTTATGCACGCTCGTTGCGGTCTTGATACTAAATACTTATCAAAGCAGTGGTTTGATGCGATCAAGGTGTGTGTTGAAGAGGCAAAAAAGCTTGGTATGGAGGCTTGGTCTTACGACGAAAACGGATGGCCAAGTGGCTTTGCAGGCGGAAAGCTACTTAAAAACCCTGATAACTACTCTATGTACCTTGAGCACGAATTTGTTCAGGAATTCCCCAAAAGCACTAAGGGGATTTATGCTATTTATGCTATAAATGGCACATCACACCCCAAAAGAGTTCATAAACCAAGCAAAAATGCGGAAAAATACCTACTTGTTTATCTTCGTGAAAACGCTGCTTACGTTGATGTAATGCGCGAGGATATAACAAAGAAGTTTATTAAGGAAACTCATCAGGTATACAAAGATAAGCTTGGTGAGGATTTCGGTAAGGCAATGCCGGGATTTTTCACCGATGAGCCGCAGTATTACCGCGCGTTAACACCGTTTTCGCGTCATATGGATAAATGGTTTAAAGAGGAATACGGATATTCGGTTTTTAAGGCAATTCCTGCTATATTCGTTGACTTTGAAGGATATGAGAGCTATCTTTACGATTTCCATAAAATGACACATACCAAGTATATAAACGGCTTTATTAAACCGATATACGAGTGGTCGCAGGCAAACGGTGTCAAGGTAACGGGACATTCGGTTGACGAAATCGGTATTGCCGAACAAATGAAGTGCTGCGGCGACGTTATGCCGTTTTATGAGTATGAGGATATGCCCGGTATAGATTATCTTACAAGAGAGATACCAAGTCAGCTTATATCCAAGCAGCTTGGCTCCGTATGTGAGCAGCTCGGCAAGAAAAAGGCTCTTACCGAAACCTTTGGCTGCTGCGGTTGGGATATTACCCCAACAGAGCTTAAAACAATAAGCGAAGCGCAGTATGCAGGTGGCGTAAACGTAATGTGCCAGCACCTCTACCCTATTTCCGAGCGCGGACAAAGAAAACGCGACTACCCTGCTCACTATTCTGAGCACAATGCTTGGCAGGATAAACTCAAGGATTTTAATACCTATTTTAACAATCTTGGCTACACGCTTTCTCTTGGTAAGCAGGATGCCAATATCCTTGTTATACACCCAATACATACCGCTTGGCTTACCTATCGCAGGCACGTTCAGGGAAATAAGATTGAGCCGCTTGAAAGCGACTTCTACGGACTCTTTACAAAGCTTTCAAATTATCAGCTTCCTTACCATTTCGGAAGCGAAACGCTTATGGCAAAATACGGCAAGGTTGTAGGCAATAAGCTCTTTGTTGGAGAGTGTGCTTATGACACTGTTATTATTCCAAAATGTGATACTCTTGATGATACTACTGTCAATTTATTGAGAATTTTCGCAAATAATAACGGAAATATTTATTTCAATGCTTCACATATTCCAACTAAAATTGATGGAAAAATCACCAAAAATGACGCCTACAACTTCCTCAAATCAGCTAAAAACATCGAGGAAAATGAGGTATTCGCAAGGCTACAAAGCCATTGCGATTACTCTTTGCGTAAGGACGAAAAAAATCTCCCCGACATGCTTTGCAATACAAGAGTTACAAATCAGTACGGTAATATATATTACTTCACCAATACTTCAAAGGTTAAACTCATTGATACTGTATTTACCGTAAAAGGACACAAAAATCTTGTAGCTCTTGATATGCTTACACTCAAAAAATCACCTCTTCGCGGTAGATTTAATGGTGAAAACACCGAAATACTTCTTACCTTTGATCCTAACGGCTCGTTTATTCTTGTAGAAGACGAAAGTAATTATTTGCCGTTTACGCCTGCCGAGAACACTGAATTTATCCAATTACGCGGAAAATACAAAATAAAAAAGCGTCCCGAAAACATTTTGACGCTTGATAGAGTTAATATTTCTTTTGACGGCGTAAATTTCACTGAGGAACGTCCGATTGAGCAGGTGCGAGATAATTTGATATACGATAAATATAAGGGTGATTTGTGGCTTAAATATTCATTTACAACCGAATTTATCCCGAAACATATTGATTTTGTATGCGAAAAACCGGGTGTGCTTGATATTACAGTAAACGGAAATCAAGTGAAAATGGGCAAAAAAACTTGGTTTGATATGTATTTCAAGCGTACAAACATAGCTAATTATTTAAATATTGGCGAAAACGAGGTTGTTTTACATTATAACTATTACCAAAGAGATGAAGTACACGATATAATCTTTGGCGACGTTATGGAAAGCCTGCGTAATTGTATGAATTTTGATACCGAAATCGAGGCAACGTACCTTGTCGGAGATTTTTCGGTAATTACCGAGCAGGATAAGTTTACAAACGGCAACTGCGGTGTTGAGCATTATAGCGGTTCGTTTACTCTTGCTCCACCCAAAAAATCGGTCAACGCAAAAAATCTTGTCCACGATGGATATCCTTTCTTCTCAGGTAGCATAGAGCTTACAAAAATGTTTAACTACGTTGCAGGCGCACCGACTGTGCTCAAGCTTGACGGCAGATTTGCAGTTTGTGATGTTTTTGTAAACGACTGTCAAGCAGGAACAATGCTGTTTACCAATTATCTTGATTTAAAGCCCTACTTAAATGAGGGAAAAAACAAAATAAGACTTGTTCTCTGTACAAACAGACGTAATACACTCGGCCCACATCACACAAAAGTTGATGAACCGATGTTCGTTCAGCCAAAATCCTTTACATTTGAAGGAATGTGGAGAGGCGATAAATGTGAGCATTTTAAGCCTGAATACTCTTTTGTAAGGTTTGGAATTAACTAAACATAGAAAAAGCAACCGAATATTTCGGTTGCTTTTTTTGCTATTTTTTCTCCAATTCTATTTTAAAAACTCGTATTCAAATAATAACGGAACTATTTCAGCATTATAGTACTCTTTCAATTTTTGTTTTAATGACTTTAAATGACCATTTAATTCAGGGTAATCAGGTATATTTGTACCTGTTATTTCATCTTCTGTGAAGGTATTTAGTTCCGCAAATATTTGATAAATTCCGTAAGTCATTTTGGAATTATATTTTTTAGTTTTCTTTGCTTCTAATAATATCAAATCCCATAGCGCAAATAATTCCTTTTCAGTATCATTTGCAATTAGTTTTCCTAAATCCTTACTTGCTAATGTTTCCCCGTTAGTTGTATCAAGAGAAAGCTCGTTTCTATAAAAACGATTATCACTTCCCTTGAAACTTCGCATATGATTTTGCATTTCAAAGCAAGTAAATACAAGACATTTTAGTAAAAACTGATTTAGTTTGCCTTTTTTTACGTCCTTAAAGAATTTATCAGCACCATCTGCTGATTTCATTATTCTGGCTCGTTCTGTCCATTTTCTATTATATGTAATGTATCGTGCAGCGCAAAACATCGGCAACTTTTCAAGATAATTATCTTTTCGAACATAAAAACCATTACCATCATATCTTCCACCGATTAAAAAACCGGAGTTGAGGTCAGGGTTGTCAAACCCCGATGTATTAGCAATCAAATACCCAACGACATTCTCGTTATAAAGAGGTTTGTTTCTAACTTTGCCGTCATATTTTTCTAAACCGTCTAATCCAATCAATACCCCCTCCCTGACATCATTCACAAAGACTCTTTTGTCGTAGTAAACTTGACTATATAAACTGTAAATTCTATCAACTGACAATATCCCGTTATCAACAAGTGATTTATCATCATCAATATCAAAAGCGTTGATTTCAATGTGCGACACATCTTTATCTTCGTTGGTCCATAATGCACACATAATACAAGCCTCGATTTTGGTATGGAAATGTTTTCTGTTAAATGCAAAACCTTTAATAAAATTTTTATTGATTAAATGCTGTGCTTTCCAATATTTAACAGGAGAATATACCACATAACTATCAGTGGGTTGTCTTAAATAATACTTAAACGCAGACCAAATGAAAGCATTTCCTAAATCATTTAGTGCGCTACCCTTGACTTCTTTTCGCATTTTTTCAACAACAAAAGATTTTTTCCACACTGACGCACTTTTGCTCACCTCCGCTTTTTGATGTTCAGCAGATGTTGTTTCAGCATAAGGTGGGTTTTCGAACAAAATAACTGTACATTTAGGATTATCAATATATTGTTTAATGACGGGGTTATTTATGTATTCTTCCGATAAAGCATCTGAACCACGAACAAGACCTCCCATAATAAAGGTGTCTGCTTTTTCGGTTGGTGGAATAATATATCGTACTTTACTACCGAGCAACTCTAAAAGAACCTTATATTCATAATATTCAATAGTTGAAACTATACAATGTGAAAGCTCTTCGTCCGTCAATCTTTTTTCAAGATTTCCTGTTCCTGCGCAACGATCTAAAATAATATAATCATTTCCTTGCGGAACTCTTGTGATTGCCTCACGAACCAACTCAATAGATTTATCTACATACGGCTCAGGTGTATAAAAAGCGCCTAAATTTTTCTTTTGAATTGTATCGTTTAATTTATCCATAAGGTATTGAAAACGAACATTGTCTTCCCCGCCATATGCATAAATATAATCCTTGAACTTATTCGGCTCTCTGATTTCGCCTATGATTTTTACCTTGCCCTTGGCATCGCCTATAAAATCAGATTTTCTTGCGTGTGGGTTTTCTCTATAATATTTTTCTGCCCAACCTACAATACAGTTTTCGTCAATATTGATTTTGGTATAGTTATTTTCTTTTAATAACTGAATTAATTTAAATTCATCAGCTTGACATTCGCTATATTCTAGTTTAAAAATATAAGAATTTGCAACAAAACCTTTATTTTCTTTTGAAGCTCCGCCAACATAAACCTTTTCGATATCTTTCAAGTAATCTGCAGAATTATACACGTAAGCAGTTGCAGAGTTTAAGGATACGAGCAATATGTTAGACGGTATCGGCTCACCTTTAATTCTCATAGCCGAAAGATATTTAAGAGTTTGAAATAAACAAGCGTTAAGGTCTGATATATTCAACTTAAATTCAAGCAAATTACCGTTTAATATACCGTCAGTATTATTACGGAAAATATCCTCATAGGTTAATTCAGGGTTTACGACTTTCAAATATTGTTCGTAAAATTCAATTTGTCCCTCAAGCTCGACACTGTACTTTTTTATCATTTTGTCCTATACCTCCAAATTATTAGCACTTATATAAGACAAAACAATATTTTATCAAATAAAAAGTGCGCCTACCGAAGCAAACGCACAAAAAACGCAGACTTCGATAGTCGCCAAACCAATCAAAATAGCATGGGATATCCACATTACTATAATGAATGAAATCTGCATTTTTACAAATTTACACATTATAGTAATGACGAAAAAAAGGTATAATATCCCTAATACCCCTAAAATCGCTATTTAATTGGTTTGGCATAGTTAGTATAACACATTCTTTTATTTTTTTCAATAGATTTTGCGTAAAAAGAAAAAACTCGGCTTATTAAAAGTCGAGTTTTTCTTTTTATATTTATTTTTTATACTTTTTAACGAACTTCTCTATTTTTTCAAGCGCCGTATTTATGTGCTTTACGGAATATGCGTAAGAAATTCGAGCGAAGCCCTCGCCACACTCACCAAATGCCGTACCCGGAACGATTGCGACCTTTTCCTCATAAAGAAGCTTTTCGCAGAATTCGTTACTAGTCATACCAAAGCCGCTGATATTCGGATAAACGTAGAATGCACCCTCCGGCTCAAAACAGGAAAGACCAATTTTACGCAATCCGTCAACGATAAGACGGCGACGGCGGTTATATTCCTCAGTCATTGTAACAATGTCAGGATCGCCATTTTTAAGTGCTTCAATAGCCGCAAATTGGCTAGTTGTGGGGGCACACATAATAGCGTATTGATGAATTTTGTGCATCTGCTCTGCAATTTCGTGAGGAGCG
>JAZOML010000005.1:0-29203 GCA_045653945.1 Eubacteriales bacterium | reverse complement strand
TACAGCTTGATTGCGCGGTTGAAGGAAAGGTTTACCACGGCGCGGCAGAATCGCTTCTTGCCATCGAGATAGGGATAGCCCATCTCGTCCTCATACCGAGCGTATACCTCCGCAAGCTTTAGGGTATCAAGGCTTTCGTCGAGAATGCCTCGGAAGGCTTGGGGATCGGGCTTTGCGTCCTTGGTAGCGGTGAACTCATCGCCTTTACACAGCATACTGCCCTCAAGGGACATGATGCGCATGCTTTCGTATTTTTTCGTCGCCATTGTAACACCTCCTTCTGATCTGATGCTTTTATTTTACCATATTTTGCGACTTTTTTCAAGGAACTCTTTGTAAATTGAATTTCGGACAAAGGGGAGAGGTGTAAAAATCAGTGGGTCATAATGACCCATTGATTTTCGGCACGCTCGCCGAGGCTTTTTCTTTGATTACAGAGGCTCAATATTTGAGGCTTCATTACCATGGTGTAGATAATCCCCTCAAATGCAGAAAAAGCAAGGCCTCAAAATGAGGTCTTGCTTTTTAACACGATTTATGCGCCGTTGCCCTCGGATTGTGTATTCTCTACCATTTATCCGAAATCACGGTTTTGCATGAAATAGCACAAAAGGGTGGTTTTTCAAGGCTTTTCGGGCTTTTTCGAACCATTTGCACAGAAGACTGAAAGAGAAAACTGTAAATTAGAGGCTTAAAAATGGAATTCTGTGTAAGTATAAAAAGGAACCCATCATCAATGTGTGACAGATTCCTTTCATACTGCAATTAAAACTGTCCAACTCTTATTATCTGCTTTTCAATCAATTGCAAAAGATTCCAATATAGTTCAGATTTATTCGATCATCACCATATCGACAATGCGGCAAAAGCCGTAACATATCCATCTTTAGGAACAATCAATTCGCTTGCTACCGACTTTATTTCCTTGATAAGATAGCCTCGATTCTCCATAGCTTCTTTCAGCATTAAGTGAATTTGGTCAAGAGCTTCTTGTTTGTCGCAATATGCAGAATACTCCATAATTACTCCAACCTTACTATCATCTTGAGGAATTGCAACACCAACCGCTGCGGAAATGGTTGCACCTTCTTGATTAGAAGTTAACGAAGCATATGCAGTATGCAAAATTGAGCCTTCCTTCAGAGATACACAATCACATTCTGTGCTTCCTGCCGGCAAAATACTGCTAATCTTGACTAAATTGTAATTAGCGATTCCTGAACTCAATAATGCACTATCGAAACTTGTTAAGAGTGTGTTTCCGTTGCCTATACCTTGTGTTAAATAATAAAACTTTTTATTCATCATTCCATATTCCATAATCTCTTAGTGCATTTTTAATATTGTTTGCTTTAAAGTGGGCAGAGGAATCTTTTCTAATACAGAAAAATGAATTCAATGATTCAATTGGTTCTCTGTAAGCTTCATAATCAAGATTGAATAATTCTTGATAAATTGAAATCCTCGCTTTATTTCCATACTTGTCATGCTTGTCATGTATAGCAAAGTTGTACAGTTCAAAGGCACCATTTACAAGTTCTAAAAGAGTGCTACCGTAACCATGACTTTGTTGAGAAGTGGACGGGATAAATATCGGAAAAACCTTGAAATCAGGATTTTCTCTCTTTCGCTCAACAAGCAACTCAATCTCTTTAAAGCACTTATCTTGTTCCGCCGAAAGCAAAAACTCTTGTCCGTCTTTCTCCTTTCGTATTGGACACATATAGTCAAAACTTAAATAAACAAATGCACCAACACAATTCTGACCTTGAATATATCCATCAATTTCCTTGTCAAATTCATCAGTAAAGTTTTTAACATCAATAGCGACCTCTAATTTATCCTCAAATTCCTTTTGAAGGTAAATAACATCGTTATATACAGGTGTGCAAAGTTCGGCCGTCCGATTTTTTGACTTATAGCTAATGAAATAGTATTTTTTGTTCTTAGTGCAAGGGGTTATTTTTTCTTCCAAACTTATGAGAAGATTCTCTGAATCGGACAAAATATTAGAAAACTTAACACCCATATTAGCAACACTTTCATCTTTGATATAATCATCAATGTCACACAACCTGTCACACAGCTTTCTTTGAAATTCAAAATCCTCATTGATTTCTTGCGGTAAAGTAAATAATACCCATCGCTTTTTATCGGATGTACTTCCATTTCTTAACAACAAGAAAACACTCTTTTCGAGAAGAATGCCCATATGAGAATAGAGATATTCACGTAAAATTTTGTAATTCGTAGACTCGTCGTTGGTTAATGTAAACAAGTTGAAACACTCACATGCCTTTTTACATTTCTGATGGAGCTTGGTTGTTTCTCTCAAATTTTGTTCGTTTCTGGAAATTCTATACAATCTTGTTAATGCAATAGCGATGTCATGATCCGCACTATAGTATGCGTTTGTGCTTTTCTTACTATTACCTTCAAGATGTATAGTATCGGAATAAATATATGCTCTATTGTCAAATGTTTTATTGGACACAACGTCAAATGCATGGCAATCAATGCCGCCATTTTCTGTTGATTCAAAATAGAATACATATCCAATAGAACCAGCATAATCTCTTATTTTCTCTAGAAGCAAAACTTTTCCACTTTTTCCGATTTTGGTTTTGCTCGGAAAACATGATCCGAAACTATATCCCCAATCCGAGATATATTTCAACTTAATACTTCCAAAATCCGCCTGTTCCAAAAATTTTAAATTTTCACATGATTGAGCATCAAAAGTAATATCTTCGGAAACTGGCGAAATTACATATGAATTTAAAGGAGTGCCCAAGCGAATCAAATGCTTTTCCAGCATGGAGAATGCACATCCCAAAAGCACGGTGGATTTAAGGTTAGAATTCACACAAAAAACCGATGATGCCAAAAAATCATTCTTCTTTGCATCTAACATTTTACAGAAAAATTCTTTTGTTTCATTTGATAAAGCAGATAAATCCACATAGATATTGTGCCTATCAACAATTCGACTTTCACTATCAAACTTTAATATTGCTTCAATAAAATTTAGGTCATCCTCATAATTATTTTTATCAACTGCAATAACAATATTTGAAATGTTTTTTGAAAGTACATCCGAAAGGATTTTTTCGGATTCTTGTGCGTTCTGAGATAATATGGGCAATTTATAGGAGAGCCATTGAATAGAATTGCTTTCCATAGCAGATGAAAGCATTTCATAATTGCCACGGCAGATAATTTGCCCTCCACTTGATAAGGTGGCTGTGTAAAAAGGGAAGGAATTTTCAAGCCTATATTTTCTTATCTTGTCATTTTCGCTGAAAATACAAGGAGTGTTATACAAATCAAAAAGCATCGAACATAGTTTATAGAGACTTAATTCGATATTTTTCGAATGTTGAGAATCATCGCTAATTTCACAACACATCTGCAAAATCAAATAAGATTCTTTCAAAAATCTCCACTCATCAGAAATTGTTGTATGAACAGAATAGTGTGGCTCTGTTGCTTTGAATTCTTCATATACTTTTTTTAATGTTTCCTTATCTTCGTCGCTAACTCTTCCATCTTGTCTTAAGTCTTCAAAAGCTTTAAGAAGAATCTCCTTCATATTCACAACGTTATAGTATGTATTTGCTACTGTATCGCCTGTTTTTTGTGAATATGCCAAAAAACTTTTTTTACTTCGCTCAACAACTTGATCTCGAATTTGCTTATGAGCAAATATTGAAAAATACCAACAATAGAAATCTATTTGTGCAATTTGGCGTTCAATTTTTCGGAGAGCGATGTTTTTCTTTTCATCGTCAATGGTTGTCTCAAGTTTTTTTTGCTTGATAAGAAGCTTTTCCCTCTCTGTATTTAAAACACTAAGAGACGAAAAATATTCGCCGTTTTCAATTTTTAATGTAGCATAGCATGTTATATAATCTTCTCCTAAAATTGACATTAACTTGTCAGCAATTCTCAAAAGCAAAACTTGATTGGAGCGCTGTTTCTGGTATGCCGGATCATTTAATATGCGCACACGTATTTCACTCAAACAATGGGACAGTATATGGGCGATTTGAAGCAAATACTTATTATAATCATCATCATTGATGATTCGGTTGCCATAATATTCTTTTAAAGTATTAAGCATACAAGATTGGCTCGTCACACATAGTATTTTCAATATAGAACACAAATCATCATCACATTCTGAACAAGCCATAACTTTTTTGATAACATCATCTTTTTCTATGTCGATTAACAACACATCATAACCAATTAGAAACTTTATAGCATCGCGCAACAGTTCTGTATTCTTTGTCGCATTAAATGATAATCCCAAATATTCAAGACAGTATGCTTTTAAACACCTCTTGTGCAAACGCAAAACTGAGTTTTGCTCGGATGCTTCAAGTAATCGCTCTTGCTTTATCGATTTATTCAACAATCTCAAAGCATTATCATATCGATGAGTCTTAAAATTCAATAATGCAAAATAATAGAAAATCTTCTCATCGCAATCAGAATCATCCCAAAATCTTGAAAAAACCGCATTATTTAACTCGTTCAGTCTTTTCAAAAACATCTGCTGGGGTGTTGTTACATACAACGCATAGGGTCCTTCATGAGTTCCCTCGCGGATTGCTTGCCTTTGTATTTCCAGGTCATCTTCAATATCAGGAGAGTTAAGAGCTCTATCCCAAATAACACACTGAGTATATTTTAATGTAATAAACTCTTTGAGAGAGTTTACATTTTGGTACATTACTTCAATGTCGGCATCGACATCAAAAACTTGCGTGTATTTAGTGTATTCATTGTGTTCTATCTCTCTAATCTTCTCCCACATCATTTTGGCATCCTTTTCTATGTAAGTTATTTCAAATCAATCAATTTTTTAAAGAATTCATCTTTCTGCTCATCATCGTAGTATCCTTCTATGACTCCACTAATGTTGCCGTCTTTTAATACTACTAATGCAGGAAATTCGTTAATATTACAAATATTGCAGATATCTTCATCCGACAAGCATACCTTGGTGTAGGCAACATTATCGCCATTACCAAAAAGAGTCTTTATTTCTTCCACACGAATAGAATGTAACAAGCATTGGATAGATTCATCCTTAAAGAACTCGAGCAAAATATATGGCGATGTTGTTTTGTTTTTAAACTCATCAAGCTCGGAATATTCTATGAATTCTTCGATAGGCGCCGCACCGTATCTTTCAACGTTTAATTCTTCCAATGTTCTTGTTTCTTCTTCTACTTCTTTCTTCTTGCGTTCATAGTCTTCATCATCGGCTCCCCAAAGAATTGCTTCAACAGGGCAATTATCTGCACACAAACCGCAGTCAATGCATTCGGTCGCTTTGTATCCTATCATTTCGTTTTCTTCATCCCAGTACATTGCTCCGGTAGGGCACACCTCAATGCCGCCACATTCTTTTGCATTGTCGCAAATATTACGATTAATAATAACTCTTCCTTTTTTCATGATGAGATTCTCACTTTCTTTTTAATAATTTTGTTGTTTTAATCAAAGCTTGCAAACATTTTGTTAGTTCTTTGTCGGTTGTATCTTTTCCTATGCTGACTCTTATCGGAATTTTATTGATTCCCATAGCTTTCATTACATGTGATGGTTCTAATATTATCGAATTACATGCAGAACCAGAAGATATACAAACGTCTCCGATTTCATTTACCATTTCGCAAATATCTATTCCACTATAACCATCGATTAAAATACAGGACGTATTGCATATTCGATTCTCTGTGTCACCGAGTATTTCGCTTCCTGCGATAAACTTTAAAACATTTTTTTCAAATTGATCTCGCTTTGCTTGTATAGTGCCATAGTCATGGAATTGTGCAATATCTTCTGCTGCTTGTCCTATCGCAATAATTGACAACAGATTCTCGGTTCCTGCGCGATTGCCCTTTTCCTGATGTCCTCCTATCATGAACGGAGTAAAAGCATCCGGATTCTTGACATACAATGCACCGATTCCTTTCGGGGCATAAAACTTGTGGCCCGAAAGTGTAAGAAAATCAACTCCGAGATTCTGAACATCAACATCCATCTTACCTATAGCTTGGGTCGCATCTGTATGAACCATTGTAGAAGGATTTTTTCCTTTTACAAGTTTTACGATATTTTTTATCGGATAGATATTGCCGACTTCATTGTTTACCAACATTACCGATACTAACACGGTGTTTTCCGTAACCGCATACTTTATTTTGTTCAGATCAATCCTACATTTGTCATCTACGGGTATGAAGGTTACATCCACATTTCGATACTTTTGATAGTGTTTTGCAGTTTCGAAGATAGCAGAGTGCTCTACAGAAGAAACAATTATATGCTTTTTTGCTTTTTTTGATCCGTCCACACAAGTACTGACCACTGCGTTATTGCTTTCTGTAGCACATCCAGTAAATATGACTTGATTTTCCTCTGCGTTAATCAACAAGCCAATATTTTTTCGAGCTTGTTGAATTTTCTTTTTTGCAGTCTCGCTCTCTTTATACATGCTACTTGGGTTAACAAACAAATCCAAACTTTCCCGAATAGCTTGCTTAACACTTTCGCTTAGAGGAGTCGTTGCATTATAATCCAAATATATCATTCAATTATTTCCTCCTTAGAGCCGAAGTTATATATTGATGCAACAAAACGTTGACATCTCCGCCACATCCTCCAAAAACTTTGTTTTTGGCATCTTTCTGTAAAGATTGCACTTTTGCAAATCTGTCTGCCCTGATACTGTCGATTCGCGCTACAATCTCTTCCATTGTCATTTCGTTAAAATCACCAACAACCTTCGTTTTTGGCTCTTGCAACCAAAACCAATGACATGACAATCCAGTATATTCATCAACAGTAACACGTCCATCGTGGCGTACATGCACACCGGAAATAACTGCAGGGCATACTGGAACCTTATATGTTTCTCCGACGAGCTCGTTTACTTGTTCCTTGATGTGCAACAACTCTTCGTCAGATAATGCGAGCTGTGAATAATAATCTTGCGCATCCCCAGAATTCTCCAACTCTGCAATCAAAGGATATATGTTGTTGGATAAGCAATCTCGAACAATATCCAATATATCCTCTTTGTTAACTTTTGTTGGAACGATAGAAGCTGCTAAATTTGTGCAGCCATTCTTTATAATAACATGTTTTTTTATGCGATCAATATTAAATAATTGCTTATTAACATGTGAAACGCCATATAAATTCATGTTTTTTACTATGTCTCTGCTATCATATTTGAAAAGCAGATACAAAATGCCTTTATCAATATACTCAATTAGTTCGGTACTTAAATTAGACAAATTTGTGAAAATACTGCATCTTGCGTTGTAACGTTCACACAGTTGCAAAATGTGTAATAATATTTTTTTATTGCCTATAGCGGTCGGTTCTCCCAATCCGCATATAAAGACCCATCTAATATTTCCAGTTAAAAAAGCTCTTTCCAGATTGTCATAAGATACATCACAAACTTTTTCACGGCATGGAGAATCACAGTATATACAGTGATAATTGCATTGTCCACCAAGCTCAATATCCAAAATTGAAAAAATCCCTTTTTCATAATCTCTCAAACATTTATCGGCCACTTCTTGTGACCAAGGCATATATTCTATCATATGTTCACTCCGTTTTATTATTGTGGTATATCATACTGGCATTGACTTCTTCAAGCTCTTCCTCTACATTTTCCCATGGATAAACAACGAATTTACTTATTACAGACATTTCAGCACACTCGCTTTGTGTAAGCGTTTCCGATTCATTAGTTAAACACCCATACCACTCATATATCGTATGATTCAACTTTTTTATGTATGAATAGTCACGACCGACAGAAGCATAGAAGATTTTTGCATTGGGTAGCACTGCTTTAATGCGATCAAGACACATTTGCGATGTCTGCCCAGTACAGTGGTTTCCTTCAGTAACCAATATGTGATATTCTTTTTGTTTATCCTCTAATAGTTCTAATGAAAAGAACAATTCATGTGCTTTATATATCGATTTATCGTTATCTTCATGCATATATTTATACTGTGCAGGAAAAACACCAAACACATTTAATCTAAGTGAAAGCGAAATTGCCAAAGTTCCGCCCCCTCTTAATATAGGAACAATAAAATCAAAAGAAATACCGTTGTCATTTTTATATTTGGATATAGAGCATGAGAGTTTGTCAACTATCCCTTGATATTCATCCCAGGACATTAAATAAAAATCATCCACATTCTTATACATACACATAATACTTCATCTACAACTATTTTGCTTTCAACTGCTCGCAAATAGATTTTTGTGGTATCAGCCAAACTCCCTGATCGTTAAATTTGACCGCGCCCTCAATCTTGCCTTCTTTGCAAAGCATCTGGACGTATCTTTCGGTTACGCCAAGTAATTTTGCGGCTTCTTTCGTGGAAATATAGTTAAAATCCATAATATCCCCTTATTTTACTTATAATTCGACACTATAATTATACTTCGCCCAGGCGAAATTGTCAAGTGGTTATGCACAATTTATGGCAAATATATGTAAACATTTTATGATAGTTTTGCCTGTCGATGAAGAGCGAAACTGTTTGCTCACGTTTTTTACTCTGACAGAACTTCAATTGCAATCTGCATGCCGAGTTTGAAGGCATATTCGAACAATGCTTCATCCGAAAGGCTTGCATACTCGCTCCAGCAATCGTGGAACTTTTCGAAGATCTCCTTCTGCTCGTCCGTCATCGTTTTGAGCAAGTCATCGTTGTGTCTGCTGATATATTCTAACAGCTGTTGCATCTCGGGAGTGTTCTGTCTGCCGTCCTCGGGCGGCATGACGTTTCCTCGCCATAATTCCTTTATGATACTTTTCATGGACTGCACCTCCTGTCAGCACACAACAATATCACAGAAGGGGGATAAAGTCCAGACCTTTTTGAAACAATTTCAACTTTTTTCGCCGGGCGTTTTCTTTGACTACTGCACCGCAAATTCTGCATTTTGAGCAGAGGCCTTGCAATCATTTTGAATGTATGCTATACTATTAGCAGAAGGAGCGACGAAATGCTTCTTCGATCAGGTGCGCGAGTTCCCGTATAAATCGGCTCTGACCACACCTTTGACCATCTACGGCTTCGGACTACGTGGACACAGTGTGCTATGAAGCCTTGGAAAGCATCGATTTCCGATACGAAAGCATTGAAAATCACCCGAAAGTGCTTATTTTACAAGGCTTTTACGGTTCGGGACGTGGAAGCCGCAGGTTCGAATCCTGTCATCTCGACCATAAAAATTTCCAACCGATTTTTCGGTTGGGGATTTTTTTATTGATGTGATAGTTAATTTACTCACTAGCCTTGAAATTATAAACAGGCACTATCCTTTTAAGGATTTCAACTGTCGGCTCAATATTATCAACTATATCCTGCATACTCTTATATGCCATTGGAGCTTCGTCAAGGGTGTTAGTGTTAACTGACGTTGTGTAAATACCCTGCATTTGCTTTTGATATTCGTCCATATCAAGTGTTGCACGGGCTTTTCCTCTACTAATAAGTCTACCTGCTCCGTGTGGGGCGCTGAAATTCCAGTCGGCGTTTCCTTTACCTTTACAAATCAGGCTACCATCACGCATATTGATAGGAATTAGCAAAATTTCGTCATATTTTGCTGAAACTGCACCTTTTCTTAATATTATACTATCAGTATCAATGTAGTTATGTACAGTAGTAAATTGCTCCGTTATGTGAAAATCCATCCCGGAAACGATTTCGTCAATCATAGCTTTTCTATTAAGTGTCGCAAATTGTTGAACAAGCTTCATATCGTGAATATAGTCCTCAAAAAGCTCTCCTTCAAGGTAGGCATCAGCAGGATTTATATCAACATTATTCTTTTTTGCCTGATTGATTGCAGTTTGAATTTCATCAAAACGCCCCTCAGCTCTAAGGTCATCGATTAACTTTTTAAGTTGAATTTTAGAACAGCCGCAAAGGTGTCTAAATGCCTCCGACTGATAGTAACTTGCCACCTCAACGCCAAGATGTCGGCTTCCTGAGTGAACAACAAGATAAAGGCTTCCATTCTCGTCCTTATCAACCTCTATAAAGTGATTTCCGCCACCGAGAGTACCGATGCTTTTATATGCCTGTTCACTTTTGATTTCTCGGTAGCATTTAAGCTTAGAAAGGTCAATTTCACTTGAAAGTTTGTGGGGCTCGGCTCTAAAATTTCTTCCCGAGGGTATTTTATCATAAATCAGCTTGTCAAGCTTTTCAAAGTCTATTTCCTTTTCCAAAAGCTTAACAGTTTCCATACCGCAGCCGATATCAACGCCAACCGCATTTGGTATAGCCTTGCCATTTATAGTTACAGTCGTACCTACTGTGGCAGCATTACCTGCGTGTACGTCGGGCATTACACGGATTTTTTGTCCCTCGTAAACTACGTTATCGGTCATAGCCTTTATTTGTTTGATTGCGCCTTCATCTACAACGTCGGTGTAGATAATCGCCTCAGTCTTTGAGCCTGTGATTTTTATCATAGCTTATTCCTTAAATTAAAGTTTGTTTATTTAATTATATCACATTTAGTTACATTGTGCAATACCTATACACTATCTTTTAATTTCAACATTTTTGAATATCTTATTGACATAATTAAAATAATAAATTATAATTTAAGTATAAAATATTATTTAAAGGTGAAAAATGGCGGATATTAAAGAAAAAATGCTTGACTTTAAGCCTTTTAAGGTTGAGGACAAGCAGTTATACGAAAAATATCTTTTTAACAGTGAGATTAGAGGTTGTGAGTATTCCTTTGCTAATCTTTATTTATGGGGAAGGCAGAGCTTTTGCGAAAAAGACGGAAATATTCTCTTTTTTTCGCAATTCAGTCGTAGGACTGTTTATCCATTTCCTGTCGGTAAGGGAGATAAAAAGCCGGCTATTGACAGTATTATTGCCGATGCAAAAGCAAGAGGAATTCCCTGTCGAATAACGGGTGTTTTGGAAAGCGAGGCTGAAATTATCAACAGTTTATTTCCGGGAAAATTCCGTTTTCACTGCGATGAGGGTGGATTTGACTACGTTTACGATATAAATGACCTTGCAGACCTGACGGGCAAGAAATACAACGCCAAAAGAAATCACATTAACCGTTTTTGCTCTGAGCATCCGTCTTATACGATTGAGCCGATATGTAAAGAAAACATTGACCTCGCAAGAAACGTTGCAAACGCTTGGTTTTACGAAAAAATCTCAGAAAATCCAAATTCCGATTTTCATATGGAGCGTGCGGCACTTGAAAAGGCGTTCAATCACTACTTTGAGCTTGGGCTTGACGGACTTATACTTCTTGACGGCAGCAAAGCGCTCGCTATGACTATTGGCAGTCGTTTATCCTATGACACTCTCGACGTTCATTTTGAAAAAGCGCTTTCGGGTGTAAGCGGTGCATATACCGTTATCAACTGCGAATTTGCGCGTTATATCAGGGATAAATATAGAGATATTAAATTCCTTGACCGCGAGGAGGATATGGGGCTTGAAGGACTAAGAAAGGCAAAGAAAAGCTATCACCCTCATCATCAAATAAGAAAGTGTTGGGTATGTCTACTTGAGGACGGATATGATTATTAATGAACCAAACGAAATGCAAATACCAAGCCTTCGCTCACTATGGGCGGAGGCTTTTGGTGATGAAAACGAATTTCTTGACCGTTTTTTTGATGTTGCATATTCCGAAAACCGCTGCAGAGTATTAACGGTTGACAAATCAGTAAAGGCTGCTCTTTATTGGTTTGATGCCGAATTTCAGGGCAAAAAAATCGCATATCTTTATGCGATTGCTACCGAAAAAAAAGAACAGGGCAAGGGATACTGCACCGCACTTATGCGTGATACACACGCATTTTTGAGGGAAAACGGCTACTGTGCCGCTATGCTTTGCCCGGCAAATGACAGTTTGTTTGAATTTTACCGCCGACTTGGTTACGAAAATGCAACATACACTAGCGAATTTCAATGCTTTAAAGCAAATGAAACAGTTGAATTAAAACAAATTAGCACAGAAGAGTACAACTCACTTCGCAAAGCATATTTACCTTTTGGCGGTGTTATTCAGGAAAAAGAAACAACTGATTTTCTAGCTACATTTTCGAGCTTCTATTCCGGTGATGATTTTATTGTTTGTGTAAAGGAACAGGACGGTGTTCTCTATACTTCCGAAATACTTGGAAATACAAAAAACGCCCCGAAAATTCTTGCAGCACTTGGGTATGAGCAAGGTATTTTCCGAGGCGTTGGTAACCAAAAGCCTTTTACTATGATTTACAAATTTGAAGAAATTCAAACGCCCACTTACTTTGGGCACGTTCTTGACTGATTTATTTGTTTTGAGCGTTTTGAACACGCTCTATTTCTTTATTTTTATTCCAAAGGAAGCTGAAATGAGCCTCAGTTCCCTTTGATATTCTAATTATATTTTCTATGTTTTTAAGGAGTATTGCAATTGTTGAAATAAAAATAATCATTGCTCCAGTAACGTCGGATTCCATAATGCCGAAAACAACGGGAAATGCAGTAGAAAGCGTTATAGGCAGCAAACAAAGGTAGTCGCTTAATAATACGATAATAATTTCAGCACCAAGAAATGCAAGTGCGACTCGCCAATCGTATATTATAACCATACCACCAAGAGATGCAGTTCCCTTTCCGCCTTTAAATTTTAAATAAAATGGGAACATATGTCCGATGATACAAGCCGTACCTGCAACCGAGACCGCAAATGCGTGTGTAACGTCGGGAAATATTGCTTGTACTACGATAACTGCAATTATTGCCTTGCATATATCAAATGCTATGCAAAAAAAGCCAACCGCCTTTCCGAAAATTATGAGCGCATTAGAGCCTCCTGCATTGCGTGAACCTTCTTTTCTTATATCACGGCCATTAATTTTCCCAATAAAATATGCCGGATTTATTACTCCGATAAAATAGCCGATTAAGGCGCAAATTAAGTACTTCATTATTTTTCCTCCGTTTGTTTTTTGGGTAAAACTACCGTAAATACCGTTTGTCCGTTTTCGCTTTTAACATTAACGCTTCCACTATGAAGCTCTACAACTCGCTTTACAATTGCAAGACCTATACCGTTTCCTTCGGATGAGTGAGATTCATCCGCTTGATAAAATCTCGACCATATTTTATTAAGCTTATCCTCAGGAATTTCGTATCCGCCGTTTGCAATAGATACAATAACTTGATTATCGTTTTCACCGATTTCAAGAGAAATTTCAGAATCAGTTGATGAAAATTTAACCGCATTATCTATTAAATTTATCCAAACCTGTATTAAAAGCTCCTCATTTCCTTCAACCGTAAATTCTTCAAAATCAAGAATAGGCGAGATATTTTTTTTAGTCCATTTATCTTCAAGTAAGAGCACACAATAGCGTACCTGCTCAGACAAATTAAACTCGCAGACGTCGTTTAGTATCTCCTGCTTTTCGACCTTCGTGAGATTTAAAACGTTCATAGCCATTGCGGAAAGGCGTCTTGCCTCTTCTTCAATAGCATCTATATATTGTTTCTTTTCTTCCTCGGTCAGCTCACCTTTTTGAAGTAAGCGGGCAAATCCGAGTATTGAGGCTATAGGGGTTTTAAATTCGTGTGAAAAATTATTAATAAAGTCGCTTCGTAGCATTTGATTGTTTTGTAGTTCCGTTGCAAGCTTGTTAAAGCTTGTTGAAAGCTCATTAAAACTTTGCATTTCGTTTATCATCCCCGTATATTCAAGTCTTACAGAGTAATCGCCAAGTGAAAGTTCCTTCATACAGCTTGCAAGCTTATTAAACGGCCTAAGAGGAAATTTCATAACAAAAAACGAAATTCCTGTACCGAGAATAGTGCTTATTGCAACCATCAGAACAATTATAGTAAATAAATCAAGCTTCTCGGTAGTTCCGATAATTTCAAATTTTGCAAACAGTCCAACCGACACGCTCGCTATTGTTATTGCGGTAAGAAGTATCGTAAATATCGCAAACGCAAACATCAGTATAAGGGAAAACTGATGCTTGCGGTCTTTTTTTTGATTTTTCATACCTTTTTCACCGCCTTATAGCCGAGTCCTCTTACCGATTCTATGCTAAATTCAGACCAACCCTCAAAGCGTTTGCGAAGTCTTGCGATATGTACGGTTACGGTTTCCCAACCTGTATCACTTTCAACTCCCCAAATTTCGTCCATAAGCTGTATACGGGTAAATATCTTTCCCGGATAGGATAAAAGCTTATAAAGAAGTAAAAATTCTTTTTGCGGTAACTCTTGAGAGTCATTTCCTTTTGTTACAGTAAAGGCATCATAATCCAGCACAATCTCACCGATAACTATTTTTCGTTCACTGCTTATACGGGCACGGCGAAGAAGTGCTTTTATTCTATAAAGCATTTCCTCGGCGTCAACCGGTTTAGTTATATAATCGTCCGTTCCAACGGAAAAGCCCTTATGCTTATCCTGAGGCTGTTGCTTTGCCGATACCATAAGTATAGGTAAATCAGCACTTGACTCACGCAAAATTTTCGTCAATTCATAGCCGTCCATTTTAGGCATCATAATATCAAGAATTACAAGGTCGATATGCTCTTTATCCATAACTTCAAGCGCCTGCTCACCGTCCTGCGCAATGAAAACTGTATAACCTGCTTTTTCAAGCACCGCTTTATAAAGCAGTCGGGTATTTTTATCGTCGTCTACTGCAAGAATACAAAACATACCGCTGTCCTCTCTTTCTATAATAATTATCACCTTTTAAGTTAAACTGAAAATAAACTATTATAATTATTGCGTGTCCAAAGTATTTCAAAACTGAAAAAAAGTCGTAAATTGTAGTTTCGTAATATTATAACATAATTTCTCTCTAAAATCAACAAATTTCTACAAAGTTTATTTTGAGTTTAGTTATTTGTTTTATTATATTAACAATAAATATATATTTTGAGGTGAAGGTTATGGCATACTACGTACTATACAATCCACTTTCAGGAAATGGAAAAAGCGAAGAAGAAAGCAAACTTGTTGCTACTCTATATGAGGGTAAGGTTTACCGTGAGGATATAACCAAAATAGAAGATGCTCAAAGCTACTTTGATGAAAAGACTACAAGCGATACTGTAATTATATGCGGTGGCGACGGTACTATCAACAAATTAGTTAATTTGGTTGACGTTGAAAGTATAAAATGCTCTCTTCTCTACCACGCTTGCGGTACGGGAAACGATTTCCTACACGATATAGGAAAAACTGCGGACGAACCACCGTTTGATATAAAGCCATATATAATCAATCTTCCTTACGTTGAAGTTAAGGGCAAAAAATACCGCTTTATAAATAACGTTGGATTTGGAATTGACGGCTACTGCTGTGAGGTCGGAGATGCAAAGAAGGCTAAAAGCACTAAACCCGTAAACTACACTGCTATTGCTATCGGCGGTTTACTTTTCCACTATAAGCCCACAGGCGCGACAATAATTGTTGACGGTGTTGAGCATAGATACAAAAAGGTTTGGCTTGCCCCGACAATGAAGGGACGCTACTACGGTGGCGGTATGATGGCAACTCCCGAGCAGGACAGACTCGACCCTGACAAAAATTTATCGGTTATGCTCTTCTACGGCAAGGGAAAAATAAAAACATTAATGACCTTCCCAAAGATTTTTGAGGGCAAACACGTAAATTACACGAATATGGTTGCGGTACATAAGGGCAAGCAGATTACAGTTAAGTTTGATGAACCCAGAGCCGTACAAATTGACGGTGAAACGATACTTGGCGTTACCGAATATACTGCATACGCCGAGGTTAAAGTTCCCGAAAACGTATAATCAAAACCACCCGAAAAATCGGGTGGTTTATTTTTTATATTTTAAACGTATTTTTAATAAAATTAAGCTCTTTTGCAGAAATTCTTTTATCTACTGAGAGTACTGCTATACACATTTTAACAAACGCAACGCTTATCTCTGCAGGATAAAAGTTGGCAAGCTTTTTTACAATATCTTGCGCTTCCGTATTATAAAACTCACCTGCTACATTTATCGCTTCATCATAGCTGTAACCGCCTATAAAGCTTGAAATAAAATTCCACTCTTTATCGGATAATTTTCCGTCTACTGCAACACAGGTAAATATACTGCCGATAAGTAGCGTATTTGTCTTTTCTTTATCGTAGGTTGCCGTCATATGATCATAAACTTTTTTATAGTTTTCGCCAGCGTAAAATTCAAGCTTATTATACGATAGAGAAAGACAGTGGTTAACGATATTATCGATAGTTACCTTCTTTTTTGTTGTATTTGAAAATTTTCTCGAGAAGCAGTCCGTTTCATCATTAAGCTTATAAAGTGCAACAATTACAAATATGACGCCCATACCGAACATTATAAGTGCCACCCACCACTCAGCCTCAATGCTTATGCAAACAAACCCTAACGCAATAAATGCTATTGCTAAAACAAAGTTAATAAAAATTCCCATTTTATGTATCTCCTTTAAATATACTTATTCATATGCGCAGTATCGTAAAATCCACACATACCTGCAATTTCAGTTTTGCTGTACACTCCCGTTAAAAGCAGCTCCTTTGCCTTTGCCACCCTGCATTCAAGCACGTAATTCATAGGTGAAACCCCAAGCAGTACTTTAAAATATCTGTTAAGGGTTGCCTTAGACATATTACCAAAGGCTGCTATTTCATCAAGTGTTAGCTTTTTGCTTATATTTTCCTTGATAAACTCCATAATCTTAATTATTTCGGTACTGTCCTTTGTGGTGTTAACTGCTTTAGTTATCTTCTCACAAAGTCGACATATCAGGGCAAGAGTCAAAGCATTTTGTTTTACACAGTTACCGCTTTCCTCTGCTCTTTTTATTGCGTTAAATTCTTCGCTTAACCGAGTAATGTCGTGTCCAATATTGAGGTTATAGCTTTTACCCGAAGAACGTCTTATGTACGGCTCTATATCAAAAAGAATACTAAACCCCTTGATTTGGTCAAGCTCCTCGGCATAACGGGTAAAAAAATCGCTCTTTATAAGCAAATGATAAATGTCAATATCCTGTTCAGAATAGTAGCCGTGTCTTATATCGGGCGGTATAACGAAAACGTCGCCAACATCAGCAGGTAGCGAGGTGTCCTCAATATAGTGCCTACCACTACCCTGCTTAATTATATTTATCTCATAAAACTGATGAGAATGCATCTTGAATTTATAGCTTTGGTGTAAATAAGAGTGAACAAACTTGAATTTGCCACTCTCAAAATACTGAGCGTCAAAAAAATATTCCTGTCCTTTTTCAGCATCAAGCACTTTCGGATACATACTTCCCTCCTTATATGTAATGTTGATTTGATTTTACCCTAATATGATTAAATATTACTCATAATTGATTACATATTACTATTATTTTATCACAAAATATGTTATAATGCAAGTACCAAATTTAAAAAAGAGGTGTTTTTTTATGATAAAATTAAATAAAGAACAGTATCTTGACAAGCTTCACGCCTGCTGGATTGGAAAAAATATAGGCGGTACACTCGGCGCACCCTACGAGGGCAACCGTGATTTTTACGACGTAAAAGGCTTTGACTCCCCAAGCGGCGAGCCGCTTCCAAACGATGACCTTGACCTTCAGCTCGTATGGCTTTGCGCTATGGAAGAGGTTGGACCGAAATATTTTAACACCAACACTCTTGCCGAATATTGGATAGATTGGCTTCCGCCTCACTGGAACGAGTACGGAATATGCAAAACCAATCTTCAGGTTGGACTTCTCCCCCCTATGTCGGGTGAGGTTGACAACGATAAATGGAAGACCTCAAACGGCGCTTGGATAAGAAGCGAGGTTTGGGCAGGTATGGCGCCCGCAGCCCCTGATATTGCCGTTAAATATGCGGTTATGGACGCAATGGTCGATCACGGTGTAAGCGAGGGTGTTTACGCCGAGATTTTCACCGCATCAATGCAGAGCCTTGCATACGTTGAAAGCGATATAAGAAAGCTCATCAATTCTGCACTCAAAAAGCTTCCTGCCGACTGTATGGTAACAAAAACCGTACGTCTTGTAATGGACTGCTATGATAAGGGAATTGACTACAAGCAAACAAGAGAAATGGTAGTTGAATTCAATAAGGAGCTTGGCTGGTTCCAAGCACCCGAAAATATCGGATTTGTAATTATCGGACTTCTCTACGGCGAGGGCGATTTCAAAAAGTCCGTTATTTACGCGGTAAACTGCGGCGACGATACCGACTGCACAGGAGCAACCGTTGGTGCAACGCTCGGAATTATCGGCGGCACTAAGGCAATTCCCGCCGACTGGGCAGAATACATAGGCGACAGAATTTGCAGTATCTCTATGAACGGCTCTTACTACTTCAAGCTCCCCAAGACCTGCCAAAACCTTACCGAAAGAGTTGCGGCACTCGTTCCCGACGTTATGAAGGCAAACGGCGCAGAATTTGCATTTGCAGATGCCGATGAATTTACCGAAAAGGACCTTGCTGAGCAGGATAAGCTCATAGCTGACGATTTCCTTAACCGCTCCCCCTACTCCTACGATATAACCGAATACCACGCATTTGACGTAAGAGTTGAGCTTGATAAAACCCCGAGAGTAAAGATTGGCGACACAAGACACGTAACCCTTACCTTTACCTGCAACCCGACGCTTATGGTGTCCAAAAAGCTTCTTATCAAGCTTATGCTCCCCGAAACGTGGACGGTTGGCGACTACCAGAGAACCGTACTGCTTGAATATCCTCAACCAATTCACGGAATTTACGGTAAATCCAAGGTTGAATTTGACGTAACGGCAGGCGAAAAGCTCGAAGCAGTTAACCGAGTATACGCCGAGGTTACAAGCCCCACACTTCCCTACACCGCTATGATTCCCGTTGTGTTTGTGGGATAATCGCAACGATAACATTTTATAACATAAAAAATACCGAGCAATTTTTGCTCGGTATTTTTGCTATTTAGTTCTTTTTCCAAGTGTAGTCATCGTAGGTTGACCTGAGATATTCGGCCGCAGTTGATTTATTAGCAAGACTACTTGAAGAAAGTGTAGTATCGCCAGCTTTCCAAGTCGTTGTATCCATAAACGTTGCACTCGTAAGTGAGGAGCAATATGAGAACGCCTGATAGCCTATGCTCGTTACACTACTTGGAATTGTTACGCTTGTAAGTGAGGAGCAATATGAGAACGCAGAACCGCCTATGCTGGTTACACTATTACCGATTGTTACGCTTGTAAGTGCGGAGCAATTATAGAACGCATACCTGCCTATGCTCTCAACACCATTACCGATTGTTACGCTTGTAAGTGCGGAGCAATTATAGAACGCATAATCGCCTATGCTCGTTACACTATCGGGGATTACAAAGTTTTCGGTTGTTTTGCCTATCGAATACTGAATTAAAGTTTTACCGTCTTTAGTGTAAAGATTTCCGTCTATTGATTTATATGCAGTATTATTTTCATCTACGGTAATGTTCGTAAGTGAGGAGCATTTATAGAACGCATAATCGCCTATGCTGGTTACACTATTACCGATTGTTACGCTTGTAAGTGAGGAGCAACCATAGAACACACCACCGCCTATGCTCTCTACACTATTACCGATTGTTACGTTGGTAAGTGAGGAGCAACCATAGAACACACCACCGCCTATGCTCGTTACACTATCGGGAATTGTTACGCTTGTAAGTGAGGAGCAACCCGCGAACGCACAATTGCCTATGCTCTCAACACCATTACCGATTGTTACGCTTGTAAGTGAGGTGCAATTCATGAACGCCCCATAGTCTATGCTCGTTACACTATCGGGAATTGTTACGCTTTTAAGTGAGGAGCAATCATCGAACGCAAAAGAGCCTATGCTCGTTACGTAATCAGGGACGATAATGCTCGTTACGGTTTTATCCTTTAAGCCTGTAATAACACAAGTTGTTGATGTTGCATTGAAGTTAAAATTAGCCATTTCGGGAGCAACTTCAAATTTAGCAGTTAGTGTAAGGCTTTCCCACGGCATTTCAAACGTATATTCCGACTTGTTTGAAATTAAGTTTTCGCCATTGTACCAACCAAGAAAATTGTAACCTAAATTCGTTGTAGCAGTCAAGGTTACTTCCGTGCCGGCGGATATTTTAGTATTTGAATACTGCGTATATGTGCCTGCCGTGGACATATTTGTGCTTGTTGTTACGGTATAACTTGACCAATTAGCAGTTAAGGTTATATTGCCGGTAGTTCCTTTGTCTATCTTTGTAACTGCATTTCCGCTTGCATCAGTCCAACCCTCGAAATTGTATCCGTCCTTGCTTGGATTTATGAGGGTTATTGTATCAGTTTCAATATTGTATTTAGTTATAGTATTTGGGTTAGTTGCACTTGAAACTCCACTATAAGAAATTGTGTAGTTAATAATTTCCCATTTTGCAGTAAATTCAATATTACCGTAAGAACCTTTTGAAATGCTGGTTACTTTTTGATCGCTTGTATTGTACCAACCAATAAATGTATATCCTTTTCTTGCTGAGGGATTTGAAAGTGTTATGGTATCGGTTAAGATTGTGTATTCGCAAGGATTAGAATGAGTTGTGTTGTTTAAATCTTTGTATGTAATTGTGTAAGTAGTAGGTGTCCACTTTGCAGTAAGATTTACGTTTGCTTTACCCATTGTAAAGGTATAGGTGGCATTTTCGCTAACAAGTGTTTCGCCGTTGTACCAACCTAGGAAAGTGTAGCCTGTTTTAGGTGTAGCTGTAAGTGTTATTTCCGTTCCTGCTGATACTTTTGTGCCCGAATACTGCGTATAAGTACCTGCTACGGAGATATTGGTACCTGTCGTTACGGTGTAGTAATCCCACTTTGCAGTAAGATTTATGCTCTTATCCGCCTTAAATGTATATGTAGTATTTTCGCTAACAAGAGTATTTCCGTCAAACCAACCAAACCAGTTATATCCTGAATTCGTTGTTGCAGTAACTGTTACCTGTTTATCATAACCATAAGTACCGCCACCCGAAACAGTACCGCCGTAAGTGTTATTCTTATTAAGTGATATAGTATATGTATTTCTCGTATAATAAACCCTAAGGACAAGAGTTCCGTTGCCATTTATGTAACCACTTACCGTGCTCTTTGACGTATTAAGAGTAAAGTGTTCAAACGTCTTTTGCTCGGCATAGGCTCTCGTATCGGTAGTACCCGTAAGATTTTGTGTATCAACAAGGTCGTAGCCGTTTTTATCTACGTTTTCCTTATAGTATTCCACCTTGTACGGTGTGTTGGTATGTACCGTCCACTGTGCCGTTATAGTTTTATTTGCTGTAATAGGAGCAGTTAGGTCAGCATTCCAACCGCTAAAGGTATATCCTGCTCTTGTTGTTTCCTTTGGAGCAGTTAAATAGTAGCCCTCCTCTATTGTCTGCGAGGGTACGGACGAGCCGCCTGCCGTATTAAAGGTTACGGTATACATCGGGCGGCGGCGAACGGTAACGGTGT
This sequence comes from Eubacteriales bacterium, assembly GCA_045653945.1. Classification (GTDB taxonomy): domain Bacteria; phylum Bacillota; class Clostridia; order Oscillospirales; family CAG-272; genus SIG673. The sequence goes on along the minus strand of JAZOML010000005.1, from coordinate 7,631 downwards.
AAAGCTTTTGTGCGTTGCCGTTGGTTACCAAGATATAATAAACGTTATCACCAATATTAAGCGACACGGTTTTACTTGCTATTGTCTGCTCACAGCCTATATCTCTTGCCACAATGTAGCTTGCTCCGTCTGCTACTGTAATATCATTTAGGAAAGAGAACGTTTCCGTTGCGTTAGAAAGGGAAACGTATGCCGTTTCGCCGTTTACCGCCAACGCTTCTGACCTGATATCCGTGCCTTGCATAAGTGCAGGGATAACCTCTGTTTCAAGTACAACCTTGCATACGGTACATTCCTTGTGCTTTGAGCCTGCCACGCAGTAGTCAGCGGGCGTGTCCTCAATCCAATCCGACGGAGTATGTATATGCTCCCATTTTGCATAAACGTTCATATCCGACGAAAGCGGTGTATCAAGGAGTGAGTTTGCCGTAAACGGCGTATTCCACACGTCCTTATCCCAATACCAGCCCTCAAAGGTGTAACCCTCTTTGGTTGGATTTTCGGGCATTTTTATAACCTCATTACCGCTTGTGTCAATGGTGGAATAAACGGCGTCATCAACAACAAAGCTGACCTTGAAATTAACCACCTCATCACAAGAAATAAAAACTGCACCCATAACGAGCATTATCATTGTGAGCAACAGGACAAGCAATTTCTTCATAGTATATCTCCTAAAGTGTTTATGATAATATATTATCATATTTTTACTTAATTGTCAACAATTATGTTAAAAGAACCGACTTTCGTCGGTTCTTTTCATCTTATTTACTCAAATACTCGTCAATGGCTTTGGCGGCTGTTTTTCCTGCACCCATAGCGGAAATGACGGTTGCGGCACCCGTTACGGCGTCGCCACCTGCGTAAACTGCGGTGCGTGAGGTTAAACCGTCCTCGTTTACGATAATGCCGCCACGTGCGTTGACCTCAAGTCCGTTTGTGGTGGACTTGATAAGGGGGTTGGGTGATGTGCCTATCGACATTATAACAGTATCGACCTCAATATCAAATTCGGAGTTTGGAATTTCAACGGGGCGGCGTCTGCCCTTTGCATCGGGTTCGCCAAGCTCCATTTTTACGCAACGCATACCGATAACTGTATCGTTTTTCGGGTCGCGTACATCGTCAGGATTTTTATATCCGAGAATTTCGGTAGGGGTACAAAGGAGCTTGAATTCAATTCCCTCCTCCTCGGCGTGTTCGACCTCTTCCCTTCTTGCGGGAAGCTCATCCATTGAACGTCTATAAACGATATATACTTTTTCCGCACCGAGCCTCAGAGCCGTTCTTGCGGCGTCCATTGCGACGTTTCCACCGCCGACAACCGCTACCTTACCGCCCTTCATAATCGGCGTGGTTGGGTTATCAAGGTAGGATTTCATAAGGTTGCTTCGGGTAAGGAATTCGTTTGCGCTATAAACGCCCTTTAAACTCTCGCCGGGGATATTCATAAAGTTAGGAAGTCCTGCGCCCGAGCCGATAAACACCGCCTCGTAGCCCATTTCAAAAAGCTCGTCAACGGTGAGGGTTTTGCCTATAACGACGTTTGTTTGAACATCAACGCCGAGGTGCTTTAAGGTATCGACCTCTTTTGCGACTATCTTCTTTGGCAGACGGAATTCGGGAATACCGTAAACAAGCACTCCGCCTGCGGTATGCAGAGCCTCAAAAACGGTTACCGCATATCCTTTTTTAGCAAGGTCGCCCGCACAGGTAAGTCCCGACGGACCTGAGCCAACAATGGCGACTTTATGACCGTTTGGCGCAGGCTTTTCGGGAATTTCGGTGCAAAAGGTGTTATGATAATCGGCAACAAAGCGTTCAAGTCTACCGATACCTACGCTCTCGCCCTTGATACCGCGCACGCATTTTGATTCGCACTGTGTTTCCTGCGGGCATACTCTACCGCAAACGGCAGGAAGTGAGGACGATGCCGAAATTATCTGATATGCTCCCTCAAAATCACCCTCTTTTATTTTGCCAATAAATTCGGGAATATGTATTTTAACGGGGCAACCGTCAACGCAAGGCATATTTTTACAGTTAAGGCAGCGAAGCGCCTCGTCTATTGCCTGCTCCTTGGTGTATCCGAGCGCAACCTCTTCAAAGTTTCTCGCTCTTACCTTTGGCTCTTGGGTGGGCATTTCGTTACGCTTTAAAGACATATTTGCCATTTTATTTTACCTCCTTATTAAAGAGGTTACAGGTGCTTTCGTATGCGTGGCGTTCAAAGTCGGCGTACATTCTGCCTCTTGACATCGCCTCGTCAAAATCGACCTCGTATCCGTTAAAATCGGGGCCGTCAACACAAGCGAATTTAGTTACCCTTTTACCGTCAACGTTAAGCGAAAGTCGGCATCCGCCGCACATACCCGTTCCGTCAATCATAATCGGGTTCATCGACACCGTTACAGGCACGTTAAAAGGCTTTGCGGTAAGGGTTACGAATTTCATCATTATTAGTGGGCCGATAGTAATTATCATATCGAATTTTTCACCCGCTTCAAGCATTTCTTTAAGCGGCACGGTTACGTTTCCGCCTCTACCGTACGAGCCATCATCGGTCATAACGAAAAGTCTGTTTGAGCAAACGTTAAATTCGTCCTCTAAAATGAGCAAGTCCTTGCTACGAAATCCTATTATGCTCGTAACGTCTGCGCCCATTTCGTGTAGTTTTTCGGCTATCGGCATAGCAATAGCGCATCCGACACCGCCCCCGACGATACAAACCTTTTTAAGTCCGTCAAGATGTGTTGCAACTCCAAGAGGCCCGACAAAGTCTTGTATATAGTCGCCTTCTTCTTTAAATGAAAGTACCTTTGTGGTAGCGCCTACTACCTGAAATATTATTTTTACTGTTCCCTGCTCTTTATTTACACCTGCAACGGTGAGAGGTATTCTCTCCCCCTGCTCATCGACACGCAGGATTATAAACTGTCCGGGCTGTGCCTTTCTTGCAACGAGCGGTGCTTCAATATGCATTTGAATAACGGTTGGATTTAAAACCTTCTTGGAAATTATTTTATACATTTTTTGCTCCAAATATCTACATCAAGTTATATCAAGGTATATTTTAGCACAAGACGTTACTTTTTTCAAGTATATTATAATTTTTTTTAGTTATAACATATATTGGATATTTAAATAACTAAAAAAATTGCCGACCAAATTAGGTCGGCAATTTTCTTATTCGTGCTCGCCTGCAATTTCGCCCGCAGGTCTGAAAAGGAGCGATACACACCAAAGTGCCGCAAGACCGACAAGAGCGTAAATGATACGGCTTACAACCGCACCCTGACCGCCACCGATCCAAGCAACAAGGTCGAACTGAAAAAGACCTATACTACCCCAGTTAAGACCACCAACAATAAGCAAAATAAGTGCTATTCTGTCTATCATTTTCTTACTTCCTTTCATAGTTTAAGCGCTTAAACGCGAAAATGAAGGATTTTACTCCCGATAAAAGTATGCGTAGTTTGGCTTAAAATATTCAATTCTACAAAATTGACGAAAATTTACATTTTTATTATTGAAAAAAGCTTTAAAACCTATTATAATACAAGCAGTAACCAAAAAGGACGATATATTACAATGAGAATGAGAAAAAAGAAAAACGGCGAGGCTAGATTGATTGCCTGTGCCGATTATTTTATACAGGAAAAGCCTTACAATAAAAAGGATATAATGATTGAAATTGGGTGTGGCAAGGGCGGATTTATGATGCAGCTTGCAAAACAAAATCCTGACGTGCAGTACGTTTGCATTGAAAAAATCTCTGATGTTATCCTTCTTGCCGCCGAAAAAATGAAGCGCGAAGAGCTTACTAACGTAAAGCTTATTAACTGCGATGCAGAGCAGCTTCCCGAATATTTTGCCGAAGGCTCAGTCAAGAGAATTTATCTCAACTTTTCCGACCCTTGGCCCCGTCCCAAACACGCAAAACGCCGTCTTACTGCGCCAAAGTATCTTGAAATTTACAAAAAGCTGTTATCCGACGACGGTGCGATTTTCTTCAAAACTGACAATATAATTTTGTTTGAATACTCTCTTGAAACCTTGCCTGCCGCAGGCTTTCGCCTTGAAAAGCTCACGTTTGATTTGCACAATAGCGAATATGAGGCTGAAAATCTCCACACTGAATACGAGGACAACTTCTCGGCTAAGGGCTTTAAAATCAATAGAGTTGAAGCATATAAGAATTAACATAAAAACGACCACCGAAAAGGTGGTCGTTTTCCTTTAGTTTTTACTTCTTGTTAAATCTTTCAATCTGCTCACAAGCGTGTTCAAGAGCCTCGTACATACCGTTTTTAAATGTATTGGGAAGTAAAACCTCTTTGGTCTTACTATCAATAATAGTTACCATAAGCATACCTTCAACATCAGCGCCGAGCATAATTATTTCAGCGTATGCCTTTTCGTTTAAGTCTCCGTAAATCATTGTGTTATTCTTGCACATAACAAGAGGTCTACCGTTAAAAACCTTATATTTATCTATTTTAATCTCTGCCATTTCAAAAATCCTTTCATTTAGGTAAAGAATATTCATTTTTAATAATTATACTACTTTAAATGGTGTATTTCCACACTAATTTGTAAATTTTAATATTTTTATTTTGTTCTAAAAACTTTTCCTTTGCATAAAATATAACAAGTTACAAAGGAAAGGAATTACATAAGGCAATGAATAAATATTTACCTGAAGGTGCACAAATAGCAACAGCGGAAAACAGAGATTATCTATCCTCATTATCTATGCTTGAAAAGGCTGCTGGATGCGGAAAAATTCTTGAGGGAATGGCTTTGCTATGCGACGACAAATTAAATATTACGGTAGATTTAGGACCAATTAAAGGAATAATACCTAAAAATGAGGTGCTTTACTCAAAAGAAGAACAAAAGGATATCGCAATAATCACAAGAATCGGAAAACCGGTGTGCTTTAAAATTCTTGGCTTTGACACAGACAAAAACGGAAAAACTTACGCTGTCCTTTCAAGAAAAGCAGCGCAAATTGAGTGTATGCAAAATTTTATACTTACACTTACTCCGGGTGATATATTAGATGCAAGAGTTACTCACCTTGAGCGGTTTGGAGCATTTGTTGATATTGGATGCGGTCTTGTTTCGCTGATGTCAATAGACTGCATTTCAGTTTCTAGGATTTCTCATCCTAAAGATAGATTTACGGTTGGTATGAGTATCAAGGCGGTTATTAAAAGCATTGATTACGAAACAGGCAGGGTTTTCGTTACTCAAAAGGAATTACTTGGAAGCTGGCAGGAAAATGCCGATGAATTTAAAATCGGTCAAACAGTTGCAGGTATAATACGCTCGATGGAAGACTATGGTGTTTTTATTGAGCTTGCGCCTAATTTAACGGGACTTGCCGAGCCAAGAGAGGATTTATGCGTTGGACAAACGGTGGCAGTATATATAAAAAATATAATTCCAGAGCGTATGAAGATTAAGCTTGTAATAATTGATACGGGGATTGGCGATACAATTCTTACTGTACCAAGGTATTTTCACGCTCAGCAGACTCATATTGACCGTTGGATTTATTCACCACCAGAAGCTTTAAGGACAATAGAAACGGTATTTTAACACATATTTTGTCTTATTATTAGTTATAAATAACTATAAAAATCCACAATCAAATGATTGTGGATTTTTATATATACTTTTCAATTTTAATAAAAAGTCTTCCTTTTTTAGAGGTATTTCCGGAAATATAAACCTTGAATTTACCGTATCCAAGCGCATTAATAAGCGAACCGTCAGCAACGTTTTTGTCAACGTCTATTACGTTTCTTCTATTAAGGTAGACCTTTCCGCTTTTTACAAGAATAGCGGCATTTTCTCTCGAAAGACCAAAGCCTGCTGCAACAATAGCATCAATTCTCGGAGAAAGAACTGTATCCGTTAGTGATTGCGTTTGAATTTCGACCTTTGAAAGCTCATCAAGTGAAATTTGAGCAACCTTAAGCGTAGCTCTTCCCGCAGTTTTAAAATCAGATAGCAAAAATGGAAGTATTTCTAATTTAACAACTATGTCGGCATAATGTCCTTCAGCATTTACAATAATATCTCCTACTGTTTCTCGGTCAATTCCAAGTCCCATAAGCGCACCGAGAAAATCACGGTGATTTAAGTTATAATCCTTGTAATACGAGCAGTGAATAGCCCCAAAAATTTCATTTTCCTGAAGTTCAAGATATTCAGGCACAAAAACAAGCGCTCTTCTCTCAGCACTTTCATAACCGCCAACCAAAAATACTCTTGCTCTATCGGTATTTTCAAATTCTGCAAGCAATATATCCTGTTCACGTTCATTTAAAAATCCACTTGATGTTTGTGTGTATCTTTTTTCACACAAATTAAGCTTATCGCTGGCACGTCTTATAAGGAGCTTATCATCATCAGATAGGATTTGCGCCATCTTTTAACTCCTCAATGATTTTATCGGCATTTTTAGCAAGTTCAGTAAGCTGTTCTTCATTTATACTTAAAATTTCAAGCATATCGCAAAAGCGATAAACCTTTAATTTACGTTTTATATTGCTGTTATTAATTTCAAAGGATGAGCTTCTAGCCTCGTAAATATCCTTTTCTCTTCGGCAAATTCCACGCATATATGCAGGCTTTTTGACAAAAAAGTCCGCTTCGGAAAGCTTACTCGTGTATTTATATCCAATTTTAGAGAGCTCGTCCACAAGCACGACCATTTCTCTAAAATGTCTAAACTCATAAAGCCAGGAAAAGCATATTTTACTTCCGCCCTTACGAGCCGATAGTCTACGGATAAGGTAACGGAAATTATCCTTATTTACCCCTTTTATATAGTTTTCCTCACCTGGAAGTAATTCGGGCTTTGGCTTAAAATAGTTTGCGTTAATTTCGCCGTGCTTAAGCTCTCCCTTAATTATCGGGTTCTCGTCAACGATTTCCTTTGCCGACTTTTTTAGCCTTGCGCAAAGTTCTTTTAGAACAAGCATTGTCGCAAAGGCATCATCACAGCTCTTGTGCGTTATAAACGCCGTATCAATTTGTAAAATTTCGCAAGCGTGCGAAAGCGAGCAAAGATTTTTATCCTCGGTATCTACCACCATTTTGAACAGTCTTTGCACGTCGTGGAAAATAAAATTAACCTCCGGAAGTGAATATCTTTCAAATTCGGAGCGCAAAAAAGATGCGTCATTTTCGGGAGCATAGCCAAAAATAAGCGTATCCTCAGCTGTAAGCATCGCTTTAATTGTTTGGTAATAGTAATTAAACGGCGGTGAGGCAAAAAATGCCGTTTCGGGGTATGCAAGTTCAATATATTTCTTTTTACCGTATCCCCGAAGCTTAAATTTAGATTTAGGGTCTATTAAAATATCCTTATATTCAAGAATATTGAACTCCTCATCGGTTAACACGTAACCAAATGAGCAAATTTTACCGTTACCGTTATCACAGTTTGCACATTCTATATCAAAAAACAGGTATTTCATCTATGTAAAAAATTCCTTTTCATTTCTAAGCAATATGATAACATATTTAAAAGTTTTTGTCAAGGAAAAAGCCTTCCGTTTGGAAGGCTTTTTGTAAATTTATTCACTTCTTAGTGATTCAACAGGGTCTTTCTT
>JAZOML010000004.1:0-125177 GCA_045653945.1 Eubacteriales bacterium | reverse complement strand
CAAGCTGGGTAATTTCTTCTAAAATTTTTTCCGGCATTCGGCTTCGCTCACGACCCCGTACATAAGGTACAATACAGTATGTACAGAAATTGTTGCAACCATACATAACTGAAACCCAAGCGCTTTTTCGACCTTTTTCACGGCTTGTAGGTAGATTTTCAGCAATAACACACTCGTTTGGGTTAATTCTGAATATGCGCTTCTTATTTGTTATAACCTCGAAAAGTGTTTCGGGCAGACGGTGGATAAGAGTAGTGCCGAGCAGGAAATTAACGTAAGGATATTTATGCTTTATATCAGAAAGCCTATGCTCCTGCGATACCATACAACCGCAGATTCCGATTATAAGGTCGGGATTTTTTTCTTTACAATGCTTGTACTCACCCGTTATCGAGAGGGCACGAAGCTCGGCGTGCTCACGAACTGCACAGGTGTTTACTAAAATTAAGTCTGCTTCGTATTTGTCATCTGTTTCGGTATAGCCCATTTCTTTTGCCATACCCAAAAGCTTTTGACTGTCCGCCTCGTTTTGCTGACATCCAAAGGTTTGTATAAATACCTTTTTACTATCGCCGTTCAAACTATACACGGCTTCCATAAAGGCATACTGTTTATTTAATTCTTCGTTTGAAATAAGAACGTTTTTTTTCATATTTTGCATAATACCTTTAATTTCGGAAAATTTGCTGAAATAATACCCGTTATAGAGCCTGTTATCAGCGAGAAAACAAGCAGGTAGGGAAGATAAAACGTAATAACCGATATGCCAAATAGCATAGCGCACACAAGACACTGTCCGATATTGTGCATAGCGGCGCAAAGTACGCAAAGTCCAAGCACACCGTTTACCTTGTGTAAAAGAATTTTATAAAGGAAAAGGACGGCTAGTGTAAGAATTCCCCCCGCAAGCGAAAATAAAAACGAGGTGATAGAGCCAAAGAGAAGCGACGAGAGGGTTATCCTGCAAATTGAAACGGCGCAGGCGTAGTAAAAGCCAAGGCAAAAAAACGCAAGTAAAACTGCAAGATTTGAAAGTCCGAGCTTAAAGCCGGGGAAGGGAATAATCAAATTTATCGGTATTAAAGCTTCGACGTAGGAAAGTATAAGTCCAAGCGCCGCAAAGACCGAGCAAAATGCAACTTTTTTAGCCTGTGATTGCATCGTAGCCACCTCCCTGTCCTACAATTTTCATAGAAAAGTGAGCAGGAGCGCAAACGATTATTTGTCCGTCCTTACTTATTTTGCCGCTATTAATACAAATTTTGTCCTTGCAGGACGAGTTTTTTACATACGCAAAGCCGTTTTCTATAGCAACGGTAAGAAAAATGCCGTCTGACTCAAAATCTAAAATCTTATTTTCGCTAAGCGAGTAAATGCTTTCGCTTTCGTTTGCGTTTATTACCAGCTTAACGTTATCTTCGCCGCTAAATGCCGAAAGAAAAAGGGTGAGAGCGAGCAGTATAACGAGTATAAAAACGAGTATATCAGCTTTCCTGAAAAGCGCTATATCTTTGCTTTGCATCGCTATCTCCCTTAAATAATTATAATTTTACATAACATTATAACATATTTATTTTCAAATTTCAACAATATTTTGTGAATATAAAAAATAACTCTGCGTTTTTGCAGAGTTATTTTAATGCTTAAAGCTCCATTTTCTTTTCAAATCGCTCAAGCTGACGTTGATTTTTGATTATAACCGACTTATCCCTGTACTTTTGGATAGTACCGTAGTAGAGCGAGCGTCTTTTTTTCGTTCTGCCCTTGTAAAACACCCACCAAAGAAATTCGGCGTCAATTTTTTCGTCGCAGCCCTGCGCCATAGACTCTCTTGTTTTGCCCTTATATTTAAAATATCTTTTCAATGCTCTAAAAACACAAGCAAAACGGTTAAAGGCGAGAAAAATTATCTTATCCGCCTCTTGCATACGCCTGTCAAATGATAGCTTTGTGTAATTTCCGTCTATTACCCAACCGTCGTGGGTGTCAAGAAATTCCTTGAGGATAGCCTGCTTTTCTTCACTTGGACGCTCAGCCCAGCCGGGAAGAAACTGTATAGTATCAATATATAGCACCGGTACGTCAAATTTTTGACTTAATTTTCCCGCAAGGGTTGATTTTCCGCTTCCGCTGTAACCTATAACCGCTATTTTCATATAATTTTTTTCGCTTTCAATATTCCAATGATAAAAATTACCTTGATGCAATGTACTCAAGTGAACCTTTTTTGACAAAAAATAACTGAAGCTCTGCGAAAGTGTAATCAGCAACACAACCACTTTCGCCCGTTACTCTTGTTATTGTGTCATCGTGAAAAAGTACTAAAATGCCGTCCTTTGTCTTTTGAACGTCGGTTTCGATTCCGTTTGCGCACATTTGCATACCCATATAAAAGGACATAAGGGTATTTTCTGGACAGTATACACTTGCGCCTCTATGCGCATAAGTAATAAATTCCTTGCTAATAGTAATTCCTTTATTTTTTTGACGTATACCAACTAGGTACGGGATTTTTCATACCGTCGTACCACGTAAGAATTTCACCTGCTTGTTTTCTTATTATATTTATTTGCTCCTCGCCGTAGGGAATAGCCCAAGTCAGAGAAGAGAGCGTGTTGCTTGAAATATAAAACGCAAGTAGCTCCCAAAATTCTATTGGTACGTTATTATCAAAATATCCGTCAACCAGTCCACTTGCAAATGCAGGTGAGGATTGAACCGACCACACAATGCGGTTAAATTCTTCCCAAGGGTCGCCAAAATCGTACTTGTCAAAGTCGATAATATATAGCTGACCGTCGACTCCAATCATCATATTTCCAAGGTGATAGTCGCCGTGCTGAAGGGTTTGAGTTCGGCAGGAAAGCAGATAACGTTTCTCGTTTATATAGTCGATAAACGCCTGTCCGCCCTCGTACTTTAAAGGACACTCCTTATACATTTTAATCTTGCGGTCCGCCTTGCGATTAAAATAATCCGCCCAAGGCTCTTTGCCTGCGGGGGCAGGGATAGAGTGAATTTTATTTAAAAAACATCCTGCTTTTTGTCCATATTCATACTGCTTTTCGGGGGCGAAATCTCCGATTTTTTCTCTTGCCTCAAAGCCGTCTATCCACTCATAAAGTGTGTAAACACCCTCGTCGCAAATTCCGAATTCAAGTGGGGCGCACATAGGAATACCAAGCTCAGCCACTTTGCTCATAAGAGCAAATTCCGTTTTCTTTTTTTCGTGCTTGTCGGCAGCTGCAATTCGCAGTAAAAACTTTTGCCCACCTTTATCAGTGGCACAATACTTTTTATCTCCCGACCAACCCTTGTCGATATGTACGCGTGAAACTAAATTTTTGTATAACATATTTTTTGAACTTAAAATAGACGTTTTCCTTCAATAAGCTTTACCAAGACAAAAATAATTGCAAAAATAACGAAAAAAACGGTAATACCTATTAAAATAACGGTGTCAGGGGCTGTTTCCGCCCATTCAAACTCTACTCCAAACAAAATTATAATAAGTGCGCCTAATCCAAAGAACACCGCTGATATTATTATTTCGCCTAAGGCTTCAAGCAAAGCCTCTTTAAAACGCCCTTTATCTTTTTTCATTATTTTCTCGCCAGACAAACGACACTTTCAACGTGTCCTGTTCTTGGAAACATATTAAACGTTTGAGCCGATGCTACCTTATATCCCTTGTCCTGAAGCATAGCGCAATCTCTTGCAAGTGTATCGGGGGAGCAGGAAATATAGACTATTCGCTTTGGATTTGCCTTGCCGATTGCATCAATAAGCTCTGGGGCAAGTCCCTTTCTTGGCGGGTCAACAATAAGTATATCGGGATTTCCAAAATCAAAGCTCTCGGACGGTGAGCAGTAAAATTCCGCATTAGTTACGCCGTTTAATGTTGCGTTTTCCTTGGCGTTTTTGATAGCATCGGGAATTATCTCTACGCCGATAAGTCGCTTTGCGGGCGATATTGCATTTATGCAAAGCCCTATCGTACCGATACCGCAGTAAAGGTCGCAGAGGGTATCATCGGGGGTAACGTTGGCAAGCTCCGCCGCCGCGCGGTAGAGAAGCTCGGTACAGTCGTGATTTACCTGATAAAACGAAAGCGGACTGATTTTAAAACGTAGACCGCAAAGAATATCCTCAATATAGTCCTTGCCGTATAGCGTTATGCATTTTTTTCCAAGCACAACGTTTGTGTTTTCGGGATTTACGTTAAGAATTATAGACTTTACCTCAGGGAATTTTTCCGCAATATCGCCCACAAACGCATCTCGTCCGTCAAAATTATCCTTATAGCAAACAAGACAAAGCATAACTTCGCCCGTATTTACTCCGCAACGCAGGTAAATATGACGGATTTCGGGTTGCGGGTTAGATGAAAGCTTACTCTTTAAGTATTTATAAACGGGGACGGTAAGCTCCTCTTGAAGCTGACAACTGTCCACCGAAATAATTTCGTGAGATTTCGGAGCGTAAAATCCAACCTCACCTGCACTTGAAACGGGACATTGAAGCTTGTTGCGGTAGCCCTGTTGCTTATCAGTAACAAGCGGACGAATATCGTTGCATTTAACCCCGAACCGCTTAAATTCGTTTGCAAGACGCTTTTCTTTAAGCTCCTTTTCGTATTCATAGGTTATATTCTGATAAATACAGCCGCCGCATCTTTTGTAGTGAGGACAATCAGGCTCACGGCGATAGGGAGAAGGGGAGAGAATTTCCTCAATTCTTGCTACAAGATAGTTTTTTGCTACCTTTATTACTTTAACGGAAAGGGAATCTCCCGTAACTCCGCCTTTTATGAAAATGACGGCGCCGTCCTGCTTTGCAACGCCAAGTCCTTCGTGATTTATGTCTATGACCGTAACGGTAAGTAAATCGTTCTTTTTAATCATATTTTCTCCATAAGAGGGCAAAAAAGGAGTTATCGCCGTTGACGACAACTCCTCGTTTGTTTGAATTTTGTGTCTTTTAGCGAATACCAAATTACTTATACTTACGCTTTCTGGCTGCTTCGGACTTCTTCTTGCGCTTTACGCTGGGTTTCTCGTAATGCTCTCTCTTACGCATCTCGCCCATGATACCGGACTTGGTAACCTGTCTTTTGAATCTGCGGAGCGCGTTTTCAAGAGATTCGTTTTCTTTGATTCTAACTTCTGCCACTATATTTCCCTCCCTTCGCATCTGCAAAGGCACTTTACATTAATTCCTTAATAGTATACACCCATATATGCAATTTGTCAAGGGTTTTTGATATAATTCTTTAACTTTTTTTTGTGTTTTTGCTTTTATCTTGGTTGAAACCAAGCTTTGTTGCAATATTGTCGGGCAGGGCATTGATTATAAGCACCGCCACAAGCGGAGAAAACAAAAGTCCGATTAACCCAAAAAAACGAAAACCTATATACATAGAAAAAAGTGTGGTAAGCGGCGAAAGACCGATACCCGTGCCGATAATTTTTGGTTCTATAAACTGTCTTACCACCGTTATAACGGCAAAAATTATTAGCAGTCCGATAGCGGTGTAGGTATCCCCGGAAAGCATACACCATACAGCAAAAGGAACAAGTGCAGTGCCTACGCCAAAAATTGGAAGCATATCAACGGCAGCAACTACAAGAGAAAAGGTAAAGGCGTAAGGAATCTCAAGCATTAAAAATCCTACAAGCACCTCAAAATAGGTTATAACCATAATAATTAAACAGGACTTTAGATACTTAATACCCGTACTCATAAGTCGATTTTTAAAGGTACGTATGGCGTTTTTTGCGCCTTTGGGTAATATTGAAATCAGCCTTTCCTTTATTATGCTAAAGTCAGCGCAAAAGTAGTATGTGGCTAGAATAATTATAACTGTAAAAAGTAAAATATGGGGTATCATTGCGATAATGCTCGCTATAAACGAGGGTAGACGCGAGGTGATTTCCGTAATCATATTACGAACAACGTCGGAAACCATTTCGGTCAAATCTGTACCCAATGCATCAATGAAGGGAAGCTTTTTTGCGATACCGTTAATGAAATCAAATGCGCCCTGCACGTATTTGTCGGAATTTTCCGTTAAGCTGATTATGATGCCGCGCACCTCGGTTATAATTCGATTAGTCAGAAGAAAAATAAAAAATCCGATTAGAAAAACAAGAACGAAAACAAAGACGGCGCTTAAAAAACCCGAGCGCATACCTGTTCGCTTTTTTATTAATGTTACGGGGTAATTAAGTAAAAAAGCAAGTATAAAAGCAATGATAAACGGCAAAAAAAGTGTAAATAAATACTTAAAAAATACGTATACGCCTACCCCGATACCAATAACCGTCAAGGTATTTTTTATAATCGTTTGCTTTTCCAAATCGCATTATCTCCCCATAATCTAATCGTTTTCTAATTATATCAATTTTCTGCCTGCGTTATTCAAAATAAATTGTATAAAAAGTAAAAAATAAGAAAACAGATGAATTTTAAGTTGACAAGTGTAACCTTTTTGTTATATAATATAACTAACTGATATAATGTATTTTGGAAAGTGAGGCGACAGAGATGAAATTCAATTGGAATAAGCGATATACAACATACGCAATTTATGCGGCTATCGTTTCTGCCGCCGTTATTTTTTGTATATTCCTTGGCGTTTATATCGACCACGTATGGCTCGCTATAACCAATTTTTTTAACGTTCTTTCGCCTCTAATATACGGCTTCATTATTGCATATATTTTAAATCCGTTGCTTAAGCTGTTTGAAAAAACGATTTTAAGAAAAATCAAGCACCGTATGGCAAAGCGTGGTGTTGCGGTTGCGCTTACCTATATCGTTTTCCTTACGGCTCTCGGACTTATAGTTTACGCTATTGTTCCTCAACTCGGAAGGACCTTCTCCGAGCTTGAATATAAGCTTGCGGTATACTCTCAAAACTTCCAAGAGTGGATGGAAAGCGTTAAAAATCAGCCGGGGCTACTAGGCAAATTTGTTACTTGGATATCCACGTATATTGACTTTTCATTTCTTGATCAGCCGATGAGTAGTATTATACAGGTAGCTTATGACCTTGTCCGTAAATTTTCTCCGTATATTATGGATTTTTTGAGCGCATTTACTATTCAGCTTGCCAATATACTTATCGGACTCATTTTTGCTGGATACTTGTTATGCTCAAAGGAGCTTTTGTTTGCTCAGGTAAACAAGCTTGTTCACGTATTTTTTAAAGAAAATAGAATAGAGAAGATAAAATCAACAGTTACCTTTATTCATAAGACCTTTGGTCAATATCTTATAGGTATGTTCGTTGATGCACTTATAGTCGGTTGTCTTACGGGTACCGGAATGTTTATTCTGAGCTTTATTACCGGAATGCCAAGAGATTACATCGCTCTGATTTCGGTTATTATTGCCTGCACAAACATTATACCGATATTCGGACCGTTTATTGGAGGAATTCCGTCAGCAATTATCATATTTATTGCTGACCCTATAAATGCACTTTGGTTTGGTTTGATGATACTTGTTATTCAGCAAATTGACGGTAACTTCATTGCACCCAGAGTTCTTGGAAGCTCTACGGGAATTCCTGCACTTTACGTTATCGTTGCAATTACCGTTATGGGTGGATTTTTTGGATTTATCGGTATGATAATAGGTGTTCCCGTATTTGCTATAATAGGTAAGCTTCTGGCCGCTAAAACCGAGAAGAAAATTAAGGAAAAGAAAGCGGCAATCAACAAGGGAGAAACTTCTCCTGATGACTATACCGACGAGGATTATGAGGGCTTTGATGAGTTTGATTCGTATAGCTATCGCCCTGAGGAAACCGATAACAGTGATATAGCGCTCGGTGAACGTTATGCGGAGCACAGCACGGCAGATATAGAGGATACTGAAGATTCGGGAGGCGACAAGAAATGAAGTTTTTTGAGCCAAACGAAAAAAGAAACACAATAGCCGCATATTCCTTTTTTGTGGCAATATTCTGCGTTATTTGTGTCATTATCGGTATCAATATAGGAACTATAATTAATGCGCTTGAGTTTATATTTGATGTTGTAAAGCCGATACTGTACGGTTTGATAATTTCATTTTTAATGCATCCTATAGTGCATTTTATTGAGTACGATATTCTTGTAAATCGTAAAGAAAAGAAAATAGGCTTTCGCCATTTTATAAGTGTTATAATTGCTTATATAGTGGTTATCGCTTTTATTGTTCTTTTTATGCTGACGGCAATTCCTCAGATAGTAAATACGTACGAAATATTTGTCGACTCGTTTTTTGAGTATATTGACGAATTCAGAAACGATACGGCGGACTTTATCAATTCTCGTTCAAAAAACGAAGCAATTTATATTTTTCACGACGTTTCGCCTGAACTAAAAAAAGATGTAGAACATGACCTGTTTGTAATTACTTTGCGAAATCTCGACGGAGCCTCGTACGGTGCGGGTTCAAGCTCAGGTATACAAGAGGCTAAAAAAATATTAGATGATGTTTTAACTGGAATTGGTGATATAATTTCGTCATCACTGCCTAATCTTGTTTCATCTATTTCGGTAATATTCAGTGAAGCATCAAATATTATAATTGGTCTTTTTGTATCACTATATATTCTTCTTGGGGAAAGAAAACACGCAAAGAGAATGGATTTTTTATTAAAGGGTTGGCTTCCCAAGAAAATGTACGTCAATGTAAGATGGATTATAGGTAAATGCAAAAATATATTCCGTGATTATATTGCTGTTCGACTTCTTGATGGTATTATAATAGGCGCGCTTACCTTTATGTGTTTGTTTGTATTTCAGATACCAAACGACTATGAAATGCTTTTGGCGGTAATTATGGGAGTATCATCATTCTTTCCGTTTGTCGGTACACCGATAGGTATGGGAATAGGCACTCTTATTTTGCTCCTTATTGACATTAAATACGCTATACTGTATTTAATAGTAACATCTATAATAAGTATACTTGATTCAAGATTTATTGAGCCTCTTATCAGTACGGGTAGAGCGGAGCATACACTGCCGCCTATATGGGTTTTCATAGCTATTATAGTTATGGGCGGACTTTTTGGAATTGTCGGTATTCTTGTCGGTATACCGATATTCTCATTTATTTATGCGGTAATAAAGGAGTATAGCGGTAAAAGACTTCGCGCAATGGAGCTTTCCGATGATACTCGCGACTACTTTGTTCTTGAAACAGGCAAAACACCTGATGCTACCGATTCTGATGTAATTGATATGCGTAATTACTATGATGAGCGCCGCGAAACCGAAAGCGAGATAGCCGATAACGCAAGAAAGCAGTTCTCAAAAATTAAAGGCGTTTTCAAACGTAAGGATAAAAAAAGTTCGGATGAACCGGACGATAAATCTGAATAAATAAAAAAACGGTTGAGCTTTTGGCTCAACCGTTTTTTTATTTCCTTCTTTCACTGTCAAGATAGTTTTGTAAAATAATTTCAGCTGATAGATTGTCAATTACCGCCTTGCGCTTATGACCTCTTGTATCGGTCATATTCAGTATACTAGCGGCAACCATTGTGGTACATCTTTCGTCGAATAAAATCACGGGAATATCGGTTATAGCCCGAATTTCGTCAGCTAGACGGTGAATTCTTGCAGAGCTTTCACCGAGAGTGCCGTTCATATTAATCGGATGCCCAACAACTATTGCACGGACACTGTGCTTTTGCGCGAGGTCGCATATTTGCGCTGCAAGGTCGCGTACACCGTTTGCACGTATGGTACAAAGTGCGGATGCGAGAAAGCCGTCTGCGTCGCTAAGCGCAATGCCTGTACGAGCCATACCTGCGTCAATTCCAAGCACCCTGCCCTTTGGAAGCTCTGACATAGTATTTTCCCCCTTAAAGAATTATGCCATTTGCTTTGACAAAAGCGTCAAGCTCTTTGGCGCTTGGGATAGAATCACCTGCGCCCGCTCTTGAAACGGTTATTGAGGCAACGGCGTTTCCGTAGCGACAGGCGTGGTAAATATCACGTGTACGCATATATTCAAGCGTAAGGGCGGCAGTAAAGGAATCGCCTGCGGAGGTTGTGTCGACCACCTTTACAGGGTAGGTAGGAATAAGCGTAAGCTTTTCCCCGTCATAAACGGCTACACCTCTGCCGCCAAGCTTTAATACGTAATAGGTAGCCTTGACCTTTTCCATAAGCTTTTTGGCTGCAAGAATACAACTGTTCTCATCGTTTGGAGTGATACCTGTAAAAATTTCCGTTTCAGTTTCATTGGGGGAAAATACAAATACGGGAGCAAGTCTTGTAAGGTCGAGATTTTTATCTGCGGGGCCTGCATCAATAAACATAGGAATACCCGCTTTTGCGCAGTAGTGCGAAAGTGCGGTAACCGTGTCGTAGGGAATTTCAAAATGACAAAATACAGCATCAGGAGCGGTTTTCTTTGCAACCTCAACTGCATAGTCGCCTTCAAGAGCTCCGTTTGCTCCTGAGAATACAACAATACGGTTAGCTCCGTCGGCTTCAACAGTTACAGTGGCAAGTCCGGTAGGCAGTGTGGGATGAGTGAATATGTAATCGGTAATAATTCCCGTTTGCTCATATATAGCACGGAGCGTGCGTCCGTTTGCATCGTCGCCAAGACCTGCACAAAAAATTGACTCACCGCCAAGCTTTGCAACGGCAGTTGCCGAGTTAGCCCCCTTGCCGCCTGAAACGTACTTGTAGCTTATGCCCATAAGCGTTTCGCCCTTTTCGGGAGAAATGGGGACACGCATATTTAAATCCATATTAGCCGAACTTACAATTAATATTTTCATAAATTAATCCTCGTTTTTATTTAGTAAATTTAAAATTTTGTGTGATTCCGTCAAATATTGGCTTATTTGCTTCGTAATCAGTGCTTTTGCAGGAAAGTGTGAGAAGTACAATTTCGGCATTGTGTATCGTAATATATTGTTCATAGGTGTAGGCGGTATCGTCTATCTCAATGCTGTAAACGTATTTTCTTGGTGCTGTGAGATTGTTAACGTCGTTTCCGTTTGCGTCCTTAATTATTTTAGTATAACCTGCAAAATCAACGTTTTCATACTTTTTGCTCTTATCAGTAAACGAAATATTGCCAAATGTATCCTTGATTGATTTCTCGTGAGCGACAAAGAAGCTGTCGTAATCATCCGCCTCAATATAATTGTTGTTATTTTGAAAGTCAAATGCCGTAACTGAACAGGAAACGGTGGAATTATCCCCCTTTGAAGCAGCCGAAATTCCCGTATTAACAAGCGGTACCCAGTCGCTTGGCACGAAAAGTACATAATTAATATGCTCACCCGCTATTGCCGAGTAACCGTCAGGCGTCCCCTCAACCGTTGTAAAAATCGGTTTTGGAAGCTCATCCTCTTCGGGAAGGGGCTCAACCTCACTTGCAATTTTTATTGTGGTGTAGGTTTGAACAACGTCGGCATAATGAGTTTCGAATTTATTTACCGGACTGCTATAAGTGATAACGTAAAGGTCGGAGTCTGCGCTTGTTCTAAAGAACGTTTGAGCAAAGCCGTAGGTTTTGCTCTCGGAAATCTTCAAGGTGTAGCGATACTCAAGCATATCCCCGTAAAGCGTAGGATTTTCAATAGGAGTGTACTCAAGCTCAGATGAGTAGGGAATGATGGTAAAGCCCTTATCCATAGCCTCAAATTTCGTCTTGTATTCAGCAAAATACTGTGGAATGGTTCGATTACCAAGCTCCTCGGCAGGAACGGTAATAAGACTTACCATAGTGTCATCAACAAAGGAAAAATATGCAGTCGGCACTCCGCTGGAATTGTCAACGCTCCAATTTGACGGAATATACATAATTACTCCGTTTGAACCGTCGTTTACCGGACGCATACCTTCGGGCGCGCCGGGATATTTTTTGGTTACTGTACAAGACGCAAGTGCGCTGATAGTTATTACACCTATAAGCGCAAGTGCAACAAATTTCTTAAAAAATATTTTCATAAAAGGTCCTTTTCTTTATGGAAAATAATAATTATAATGTAAGTATAGCACATATTTATAAAAATTAAAAGGACCAATTGTAAACAAGTGCAAAAAAACGTAAAAAAATTCGTATTCTACTTGACAATGGATTTAAAAATGATATAATAAGAAAGGAAATTTAATCGAAAGGAAGATATAAATATGATAATTACTAAAGATACTATAATCGGAGATATCCTTGATAATCACCCCGAAACAGAACCTCTTTTTCTTGAAATAGGTATGCACTGCCTTACCTGTCCTTGCTCAAGAGGAGAAACAGTTGAGCAGGCTTGTGAGGTACACGGAAACGACGCTGACGTTCTCGTAGCAAAGCTCAATGCAATGATAAGTAAATAAAAAAAGAGCCTGAAAAGGCTCTTTTTGGTAGGTAAATATGTTAAAAGATGAAAGACTAAAAGCGATAGTCGGTATGATACGCAAGGGAGTAACCGTTTGCGACGTTGGTACCGATCACGCCTATATCCCGATAGAACTGATTTTAACCGGTGTAAGCGATAAATGTATCATAACCGACATAAGTGCCCCTTCATTGTCAAAAGGTGTGTCTAACGCCCAAAAAAACGGTTGTGCCGATAAAATATCGGCATATTGCACCAACGGAACGCTAAACGTACCGATTGAAGGAGAAACTGACTTTATAATTGCGGGTATGGGCGGTGAGCTTATTTCCGAAATACTTGCGCAAGACGTCAGACTTCATAACTCCGAGCATCGCTTTACACTTCAACCGATGAGCAAAGCCGAGGAGCTTCGCCTTTACCTTGCTAAAAACTGCTTTGAAATACAAAGAGAAATAAAGGTTGAGTCAATAGGCAGAATTTACCCCGTAATAAACGCAAAATTCACAGGTAAAAGCTATATACCAAGCGATTCCGTAATTTTGCTTGGCTTTGAGAGGGCTGAAAGTGAGCTTGAAAAACGTTTTGCCCTTAGGTTGTTCGATACACTCAAAAATAAACTGTTCGGTATAAAAAATGCTGAAATCCCAGATAAAAAGCAAATCGATTTTGTGGAACATCAAATTAGTATAGTAAAAAAGAGTCTTTTATAAAGGCTCTTTTTTTGTATAAAGAAAACGGCTCACTTGCGCGAGCCGTTTTGGTTTTTAATTAGCCGAGGAACTGATCCCAGTTATCAATATCGGTCCAAGTGTAGGTATGCGGTCCTGCGGAAACAAGACGGCATACAACTGCAATTCGGAGCTCCTGACTTAAGTCGTTGTTTGCGGGAAGCTCGGTAATAGCAACAAGCTTTTGCTTACCGTCGCGTGGATATTCACCTGGGGTTGATGTAATACCTGTCTCGCGGAGATAGTCAGCGGAGCGGGACTCAAACTTCCAGGTGTACTCGTAACCGTCGGGAACAACAATATCGCACTGAAGCGTCATACCGTTATAGGTGATAAATGCGGTTTGACAATCGTCGGTAATTTTGATAACTCCGCCCTCAGCGATATGTCCGTTCCAAATTATAGTGTGTTTATCATAGAATGGAACGTCGGATATCGTGGTAGTACCAGTACCTATCTTCATTCTTTGGTTGAAGACAGAGAGGTCAAACTCATCCTGAATAACAACGGTAGAACGGTTATCGGTAAGGAGAAGTCCTCTTTTGCCCTCAGGAGCTATCATATTGTTTGCGTTGGCTTTATTTGCCTGACGGTCGTTATACCAAGCGTAAGCGCAACCCATATCAACTACGGAGTATGCAGCCTTATCGCTTGTTCTGTATTTAAGGATTTTGGAAACAGCGGAGTAAGCTTGGTCCATATTAAATCCTTCAAGAGAACGCTGTGCCATATCACAAGCCCATACGTCGGAGAACTGACCTGCGTCTTTAACGTAGTTACCGGCCCACTTGTTGAGAGATCTGTTAACGAATTCGGGGTTGATAACAAGAGAGTTGTGTCCCTCAATACGGTTTCTATAGAGCCACCAACGTGCGGGATCATTGAAGTAACCGGGACATACGTAGTTGTCAGAGCCAAGGTCAACGAAGAAACGAGTATCACCGTACTGAAGTATGAACGCACCGATGTCTATTTGTCCGTGTTCTGCGGCGTTATCTCCACCGTGGAGACCGGCAAATACCGCCGTTTCGTCCCAACTTGAACGGAAGGTAGTCATACCAATTTTGTAAGAAACGTAGTCAAGTGCTAATTCAATATTAGGATTTTCGTGGCATATAGCGGGGTCATAGTACTGTAAATCCATAATGCTGAGTTTGACTTGACCGCTTGTAATTAATTTGTAACGGTACTGAGCAATTTCTGGTAAATTACATTGCTTAGCAAGTGCAAAGAAGCCGGTTGAAGGTAATCCTGTACCCTCTAAACAGTCGTGATAGTTCCAAGCCAAGAGGTTAGGAGCAGATAATCCAAGAACGTAATAGAGGGAGTCCTCGTAACCGGGCATCTGATGTAAGCCGTGATAAGATCCGGTACAGTTAAGTATTGTTTCAAAGAAGGGAACCTGATCCTTTGTACCGAACCACCAGTAACCGGGTCCCTCGGGGTGTGCACCGTCGGGAGCGTAGCAGTCAAACATTGCGAAGGTTGTATCATTAACCGTGTAAGAAAGGAGATACTCACTTGCAGCTCTAAATTTAGAGTCTACGTTAGCAAATGCGAATGCAATCTGAGTCATACCGCCGTTACATACCGCGTTCCAGTTACCTGGATAGGAGTAAACGTCATAGCGGCAAGGTACGGGATTAGACCAGTTGTAGTTGAAGGGATTAACGGAATAAGGGAACTTACAGCTGCTCCAAGGTGCGGGCTTAATATCATCGGTTGTGGACTCTGCAGCCTTTTCTCTATATTTTTTGATATTATTAGGGTCGGACCACCAATCGAATAATTCGCCGTGTCCCATAGCGGCGCCGTAAGCATATTCCCAAGCACCCTCTTCAAGCTGAGCCTTGAGCTCCTCATCCTTTGCGATATAATCGTAGCACCAGTCGTAGCCGATTGCATAGTAAAGCATAGGCGCTGCGCAGTCAAGGAAGTGCTCAGGATGCCAAGATTTAGCGCCTGATACCCAGTCCTTGAAGCGGAGTAGAGCTTTCATTATTTTAACTACCTGCTCTGCATAGTCCTCTTCGCCTGTCATACGGTACATAAACGCAAAATTTTCGATAAGCTCTGCATTATCGGAAGCCATACGCTGACCGTCGTAAAGGAAAAATTCGGGCATTTTTGCTGTCCATTTTGGAGAGCCCTTTTCATACTGCTTTGAATAAGCTGCAAACCAGGATGCGTAAACCGAGTCGGTTTCAATGTAGCCCTTGAGCTTTTCAATCTGTGCGTTGGATACTAAAATGTTACCGTGAGAGTTTTTGCCGTGAATATTATCCATATCCTCAAGCATTTCCTGACCGGTTATGTAGTCATAGCATATAACCTTGGAAATTTGAGCGATGTAACGGAGCTGGTTCCCGCGATGAAGGTCGTCCGTATTACCTGTGTAATAAAGATCGCTTTGTGGTGAAACGTAAGAAACCTTTTCCCAGTTGTTTTTCCAATAGTTGGTATCGTTTTCCTTTGTTGCGTCGGGATATCCTCTATCGGAGAAGATAACAAGACCCGATACGTCGTAGAAGAGCTTGTAGCCGAGAGTATCGCGTGCTACTTCCATTGGAACGGTGAGGTAATCGCCAATAGAGGAAGCCTCACCCTTGAGGGTAAGTCCTGTTGCCGAGGTACGCTCATCAGCAACGTATGTGTAGGTATCGCCCGCCTTGAATTCGTAGTCGACACCATTATATTTAAATGTAACTAAATCTTTATTAGCGACAATATTGGTTGCGCCTCTGTGCTTTGCAAGTATTTCAATCGGAACGTAAACAGAGTCGCCGGTTGTTCCGAGAGCATCCATTTCGTTGTAGGTGAGGTGCATACGGTGTTGGTTATACATATAAGCTTCGCTGTGCTTATAGAAAGCAACGGCATTTGAAAGCTTACTGATACCAAATCCCTTGATAGTGCCGTACTTGTTGTTGTTAGCTTCAATAGAACCGATTTCCATTCCAATATCGGAGGTGATGTTCTGTGCAACTGAAGCATCAATTTTGATAGCAACTATCTTAGACTTGTCGAACTTAACCTCGCTTTTTCCGGTTTTTTCGTCATAAGTCCACTGCTTGTAGCCGTTGTCCTTGTTGGGGTTAAGCTTACCGCCGGTAAGAACGTCTACCTCGCTGAAGGGGAATGTGTACTGATACCAACCGGGATATGCGGTTATGTACTGTACGGGCTCAGCGTAGTCAAGATAAGTCCAAGCGTGCATTGAAGCGTTACCTCTATCAATGTAGGGGTAGTCAAGGTCGGATGCCGCCATATACTCCGTTCCGTCCTCGGCAATGAAATAAAATCTGAATGTAAACGGCGTGTTTGAGGTGTTGTTCATCCAAAAGGTTATTTCTTTGTACTTGGATAGGTCGGTTACGGAAAGATCGAGCTTAAGCGAACGGTTGTTAGCATTTTTGCCAATTGTCCACTTAGCCGCCGCAGGCTCTCCTTCCTTTACATCGGCGCTTTCAAGCTCTGATGTACTGATGTCGAGAATTGTCGACGACTCCTTAGGAATTCTGCCCTGCTCATTGAGAATGCCTGTTGAGGTTTCGTCATCGCCACAAGCGAAGAACATAACACAACAACTCATCAAAGTCGTCAGAATAAGTAACATTGATATTACTTTCTTCATAATGGTAATCCTTTCTTTGGAAAAATTTCACTTGTAAAAATTATATCATATATAATAGGAAATTGCAATAAAATATTTGTAACTTTATTATTAATGTTGACCGAAAAGGAGTGCGTACTAAATTGCCGTTTGTATAAAATGCTAAATAGTTATTCTTTACAAAAAAATGGAAATTATTTTGTGCAAGGCTTACAAGAGTGTTATAAAGTTTTTTAAAAAGATAGTTTTATGCCTGAATTGTTAACAATTTATTCAACCATTCGGCGCGTAAATATAATATAATCATTTGTAACTAGTGAAATTGTGCCCTGAACAACGTATCATAAATTTTGTTCATTATATGTACATATTTCCGGCGAGAAATTCATTTTATGTTAAGGAGAACGAAAACAAATGAAGATTAAGCGTTTGACAAAGGTCCTCGCAATCATCCTCGTTATTTCAATGCTTCCTATTTGGATGCTTGGATGCGGTGGAACGACGGGTACAGTTCGTGAGAGACTTGTTGAGCTGATGATTGGCAACGGTAAGCTTGACGACGAAAACGAATACTCACAGGAGTACGTTAAGAGACTTGATGCTGATGTTGACGGTATGAGACTTTATTTCGACCCAAGCGTCGGATATTGGGATCCATCCAATATGTCTGATATGGCAGGTTCGTCTTATGAAGGTGTGTTCTATGAGAATCTTTACACTATGACCGTTGCTTGGGCAACCAAGACCTCAAAGCATTACCACGACGGCGATTTGATGGATATGATTGAGGCAGGTTTTGAATACCTTGCAACCGAGCCCGGTGGACCATTCAACGAAACCTGGCAGGACTGGATTAACGATTCTCTTACATCTAGAGAACGTCTTGATGCGGCTGAGTATTTGATCAGAACCCTGCTTATTTTAACTGAAGAGGGCGAAATGAGTGATTCTAAGGCTGAGGAGTACGCAGTTCACGCTACCGAGTTGATTCCTACTGCTTACGGCAAAGGCGTCGATCTTGCACGTTCGGCTTACATTTCTCTTGGTTATGCAGTTATTATTGATGACGAAGAGGGAATTTCACCTATAATTGAAAAGCTTGCAGGACTTGCGGTTAACGTAACCAGCGGCCAAGGACTTTATGCTGACGGATCATTTATAACTGATCCTAAGATTGCCTCTTCTGGCTCATACGGTGCAATCGCATTTTCGGAGCTTGTAGAGATTGCCTATGCAATTCAGGGAGAAGCTTGTGATTTTAACTCTGAGCTTAATATTCCCGCATATCTTTATAATTGGGCTGTAAATAGCATTATGCCTTCTCTTTATAATGGTAGAGCGTTTGCATCCACGTCCAGCTCCTTCGTCGGTGAGGCTGAATACATCGGCGGACGTGCAGTTTCTTCTATGATCGCTCTTGCTGATTACTTTGAAGAGGCTGAGGATGATGATAAGGCAAATTTGCTTCGTGCAGTTGTTAAGGGCTATGCTGCGGCACCAAATGCTGACTTCTTTGCATATCTTTCCACTTATGGCGCAACCCGTTTTGAGGATATAATGGATGACGAGGATATTTCGACTAAGTCTATCGAGGGTGCATTCAGCTTTGCTATGAGCGATAAGCTTAATATTCTTAGTCCTAACTATTCCGCATCTCTTTCGCTTTCTTCTATCCGTACCATAAAGTATGAGACTAGAGTTAACCGCTTTGACACTAATTTCAACGCCACTCAATTTGGTGATGCATTTATATATAATCCTATAAATAGTAATGGTTGGTACAGTGGTGACGGCGCACTTATGATTTATACCTCAAAGTACGCACCTGATTCAAACTACTGGAAGTACGTAAACGGTGGACGTTTACCGGGTTCGACGGTTGCTACGATTGACAGAACTCTTGCATCGAGCGGTAATGCAACCGGAAATAACACTGAAGCAGGTTCGGTAACCATAGGAAACTTCGCCGTTTCTGCAATGCATGCTACCGCAAATAACGCTGATTATAACTCTACTATTGACGTCAAGAAATCATGGTTTTTCTTTGATGAAGAAATAGTAGCTCTCGGCGCAGGAATCAGTAGTAAAGGTCAGAGCTACAACGTTAACACAGGTAGACCTGCAAACTATAGAGTTGTTACTAATGTTGAAAATATTTTCTACGGTTCATTCTCCTCAATTATGACCTCTGTTAACTTAAAAGACGATATTATGCTCGCTCCTAACAGAGAGGATAAAGCCGCAAATGATGCAATTTATGTTATGAATTACGGCGGAATTTACGTTCCTGCAGCCAAGAACGACCAACTTTACTACTCACTCAATAAGACTGAGGGTGGAAACTTTGTTGAATTTTGGATTGACCATTCCGAGAGCGAGGATAACCCCTATACCTTTAGTGGTAAGACATATGAGTACGTAATTGTACCCGCTTCGAATCAAAAGAATGAAAACGGCTTCTACGCTTACGTTAAAGCTCCCGATTACACTGTTCTTGCTAACACCGAAAAGGTTCAGGCAGTTAAGGATGCATCATCGGGTATGGTTGGATATACCTTCTGGGAGGCTGCAGCGGTTGAGGGTTACCTTTCCTCTGACTTCGCTTGTACCGTTCTTGTAAAAGAAACCGACACAACGATCACTATTGCAGTATCCGATTTCACTCACACTACTGCTGAGGGCTTCGGTAACATCACTCTTAATATCGCAGGCGGTCAGGTCGCTTCTATAAGTGATGGACTTACCATTAACGGAACAACACTTCAGGTAAATAGAGCTATCGCTGCTAACGGCAATACTCTTACTGTAGTAATCAACAAGTAATTCGTTCTCACAAATTAAATAGGCGGTCGCTTAATTGCGGCCGCCTAATTTTTAATTTAAAAAAGCAAGAGCGTGCTCTTGCTTTTTTTGCATTAGTCTTCAATATTAACGGCAGTGGCATCTCGCCAAAGCTTTTCAAGATTGTAAAACTCTCTTGAAGGCTTGTCAAAAATGTGTACGATAACCGAGGCGTAGTCAAGCACTACCCAGTTGCCGTTATCAAGTCCCTCGGTATGCAACGGATGAACCCCTGCCTGCGAAAGCACTGCCTCAACCTCGTCTGCAAGAGCACGAACGTGTGTTGTGGCTCTACCCTCGCAAATTATGAAGTAGTTGCAAAGACTTGTTTGCTTTTCAACCCTAAGAACTTTAATTTTTTCACCTTGCTTTTCGTCAAGCACGTTATAGATTGCGCGTGCAAGACCTATTCGAGATGATAATTGCTTTGCTGTGAATTTTAACATAGTGTCTATTAATTTCCTTTAACTATATTTTTAGATTTAATTCTTCAATTATACCGTTTCTTGCCGAAACTGTTTTGGGATGTATC
Source organism: Eubacteriales bacterium (assembly GCA_045653945.1). Lineage (GTDB taxonomy): Bacteria > Bacillota > Clostridia > Oscillospirales > CAG-272 > SIG673. Next base: position 105,102 of record JAZOML010000004.1, on the reverse strand, counting down.
GGTTGGCTCTCGTTAAGTAAAACCTTAAGTGTCATATCAAACGAGAGGAGAAGTGTTTTGTTTAAATGCTTTTCAGTTGGCAGAGTGTCCGCCTCATAGAAAAATCCTCGTAGCTCAAGGCAATCGAAAAACGTTCTTTTTGGCTCGATGTAGTCGGCAAGATACAGCAGCTTTTCGCACAGTGTCATTTTTGCTGCTCCTGTTGTGTGGTTAAGTATCATACCGTAAATTTCGCCGTCAACGTAGTCGGGAAAGAGTCGCTTTGCCATTTCCGCACCGCTTATCGAGTGAAGCACCTTTGGACTGCTTATGTCATCAAGCGTTAAAGCTATACCGTATTCCTTGCACAGTGAAATTTGTCCTATAGTGTCTATTGCCTTGGTTACATCGTGCAAAATTGCGGCGGCTCTCAGCTTTAACGTTGTTTGCTCATCAAGACCGAAAAGTGTCGCAAGCATATATGCCTCGCTTTCAACCGAAAGAGAGTGAGCAAGTCTATGGTCGCCTATATGTTTTTTTAATTCCTCACGCATTTCATTAAGGACTTTTTCAGTTATAATTTTCATACAGCCTGTGCTCCTTAATGTAATCAAAAACCGCTTTGGGAAGATATTTTTTTCTGTCCTCACTATCCATTTCCCTTATGTCGGTAGAACTAAGCTCGATTGGGACAAAATCTAATACTTTGATATCGGCGTTGTATTTATTGCGATAAATCATTAATTTTTCGTTAATTTGTGTGCTATATTCTTCACTAAGCTCTCTTTTCATAAGAGCGACGGTACACAGCTTGAAAATTTCCTCAGGACTTTTCCAAGCATCAAGTGTTAAAAACATATCAGTTCCGACAAGAAACGTTATGTGGGTGTCTTGGGCTGAAAAATGCTTTAAAGTATTAACTGTATAGCTCGGTGGTGGAGCGTTAAGCTCGTAGTCGGAAATTACGATTTTATCACCGTAGCCGTCCTTATCCATAAAGGCTAGCTTAAGCATTTCAAGTCTATCCTGTGGATTGTCCTTGAAATTAAGCTGTTTGTGTGGGGGAATAAGTGTTGGTATAATCAAAAGCTTGTCGGGCTTTACTGCCTCAAAAAAGCATTTTGCGGCGTGCACGTGCCCGTTGTGAACGGGAGCAAACGTTCCGCCGTATATAGCAAGCTCGTACATTGCCGCATTTCTCCTTACTTAAGTCTTATAAGAAGCTCCTCGCGTAAAAGTCTAAGAGCGTTACCCCTATGGCTGACCTCGTGCTTTTCTTCACGCGAAAGCTCGGCAAAGGTTTTGTTTAGAGCAGGGAAAAAGAACAGCGGGTCATATCCAAAGCCGCCTTGTCCTTTTTCTTCAGTGAGCATAATACCGTCAGCCTTGCCTCTTACGGTAAATTCGCTTCCATCGGGGAGCACGCAAGCAATAGCGCAAACAAACGAAGCGCTTCTGTCGTCAAAGAGCTCAAGCTCTCTTAGTACCTTTGCGTTGTTTTTCTTATCATCACAGGGCTCACCTGCATATCTTGCCGAATATATACCGGGCGCACCGCCAAGAGCATTTACGCAAAGTCCCGAGTCATCGGCAATAGAAATAGCGCCGTCAAGCTTAACAGCTCTTGCCTTTATCAGCGCATTTTCTTCAAAAGTAGCGCCGTTTTCCTCAATATCTTCGGTAAAGCCCGCCTCTGTTGCGGTGATAACTGTAACGTCATCTAAAATGCCCGAAAGAAAGCTCTGCATTTCCTTTACCTTGTTTTTGTTGTGAGTTGCCAGAATTATCTGCATACTATACCTCTTATTCAAACAAAGCTTTTACAAAGTCCTTTGCGTCAAAGGGCTCCATATCGTCAGCCTTTTCGCCTACACCAATGTATTTAATCGGGAGTCCGAGCTCTCTTTTGATAGAGAATACAATTCCGCCCTTTGCGCTTCCGTCAAGCTTAGTAACCACAAGTCCCGTAATAGCGGCGGCATTTTTAAATTCCTTAGCCTGATTTACGGCGTTTTGTCCTGTTGTTGCGTCAAGCACAAGGAGAGTTTCTCTTGATGCATCGGGAAGCTCACGACCTATAACACGGTTGATTTTTGCAAGCTCGTCCATTAAGTTTTTCTTATTGTGGAGTCTGCCGGCGGTATCAACTATAACAACGTCGCAGCCTCTGTTTTTTGCGGCGCTGATAGCGTCGAAAACGACTGCTGCAGGGTCGGAGCCCTCGGTGTGCTTAACAATATCAGCGCCCACTCTGTCTGCCCATATTTGGAGCTGTTCAATAGCGCCAGCGCGGAAGGTATCGGCTGCCGCAAGCATAACCTTTTTCTTTTGCGAAACAAGATGATTTGCAATTTTTGCGATAGTTGTGGTTTTTCCAACACCGTTTACACCGATAACAAGAATAACGGATGGCTTTGTATCAAGCTTTAACGGCTCACCCTCACCGATGGTTTCGACGAGTATTTCTTCAAGTGCTTTTTTAGCCTGAGATGCCTCGGTAAGTCCCTCGGTTGCTATAATGTCGCGGAGCTTTTCAAGTATTTCACTTGTGGTAGCGACACCTACGTCGCTTGCAATCAGTATTTCCTCAAGCTCCACAAGCATATCCTCGTCGATAGCGACAAATGACTTGAAAAGGCTTTCCATTTGAGCAGCAATAGCTCTTTTGGTCTTAGCAAGACCTTGTTTAAGTTTCTCAAAAAATCCCATAACTGTTTCCTTATATTAAAGCTTTACGCCGAGCTTTTCCTCAACCTCGTTTACGTTGAGGGTGAGAACTCTTGAAATACCCTTTTCAGCCATCGTTACGCCATAGAGCGTATCAGCCGCTTCCATAGTACCGCGACGGTGTGTGATGGTGATAAACTGAGTTTTATCAGAGTATTTCTTTATGTAGTTTGCGAATACCGCAACGTTAACCTCGTCAAGAGCAGCTTCAATCTCGTCGAAGATACAGAATGGAGTGGGGTTTACGTTGAGTATAGCGAAGAGAAGAGCAATACTGATAAACGATTGTTCGCCACCGGAAAGAAGAGAAAGATTGGTGATATTCTTGCCGGGAAGCGCAACGTTAATTTCGATACCGCAGTGTAGAACGTCCTCGGGGTCGGTGAGAACAAGCTCAGCATTTCCGCCGCCGAATAGCTCGCGGAATACACGCTTGAAGGCAACGTTTATGTCATCCATAACCGTAGTAAACTTTGCTCTCATTTCGCGCTCAAGAATTTCAATGGTATTTTCAAATTCCTCTCTTGATTTGGAAAGGTCCTCGAACTGAACATTCATTTCCTCGTATGCAACCTTTGCGCTCTTGTATTCCTCAATAGTAGAGGGGTCAACCGAGCCGATACCGCGAAGCTTATACTTAAGCTCTTGGAGAGTATGAGCGACCTCGGAGCGATTTTCCTTGGTTACAGGCGGGTAATTCATCGCCTGCGCCTCGGAGAAGGTGATTTCGTACTCGGTTTGCAGGTAAGAAATCATATTATCAAGGTTATTTTGGAGCGCTTCCAGCTTGTTTGCAAGATTTGTATGATCGTTTGAGAGTGTTTCTCTTGCGCTCATTTTATCCTGTACCTCACGTCCGAGTGCGGTAATCTTTGCGTCAAGCTCACGAACAAGCGCTTCGGCCTCGCTACGTTCATCATTCATTTGCTGAATAGTTTCATCGTAGTTACCCGTTTCGGTTGCCAGGCGGATAATTTCGTTTTTGTGGTTTGTAATTTCTTGCTTTGCACTCTCAATTGCTTCGTTTTCCTCGGCAATTTCGCCCTCGCAGTCAGATTGAGCGCCTGCTCTTATTTCAAGCTCTCTACGGGCAGCCTCAACGTCCTTTTCAAGACCTGCAAGGTCAATTCTGGACTGGTTGTACTCGCTGCTCTTTTTGTCATAATCATTTTTAAGAGAGGAGCGCTTTTCGGTTTTTTCGGTTTTTCTTTGCTCGCAGGCGTCAATTTCAGCTTTAACCTGCTCAATTTCGGCTGCAATACGCTCTTTTTCCTCACGCATACGAATTTCGCTGTTATCAATATCCGTAAGCTGCTCGTTTAATTTAGCAATATTGTCGTTTACGCCCTGAAGCTGTGTTTCAAATGCGGTGTACTGCTTTAAATCCGCTTGATAAAGTGAATTTATAATTTGCATTTTTTCCGCATTAGCAGTAGATTTTTCAATAAGCTCCGCAAGCTCGTCGCTTACTAAAGCGTATTCCTTATCGGCGTTCTGTTTTTTAGCCTCTATACGTATTTTATCGGCATTAAGAGTATCAATATTGGCTGTACGGTTAAGAACACCCGACTCACGCTTTGCCTGACCGCCCGTAATTGAACCGCCTGCGTTTACAAGCTGACCGTCAAGAGTAACTATGCGTACTTTATATGCAAATGCCTTTGATGTATCGTTTGCGTTGTCAAGGTTATCGAAAATAAGCGTTCTGCCAAGAAGATTTTTAATGACCGCATCAAATTTCGGGTCATAGTCAACAAGGTCGGATGCAACACCAATAAAGCCCTTGCGCTTTTGGATTTCCTCAAGCTTTACGGTAAGGGAGGATGGCTGCATTGTGTTAAGAGGGTAGAAGGTGGATCTACCTGCATTATTTTGCTTTAACCAACGCACCGCTTCCTTTGCCGCCGCATCGTTTTCGGTAACTATATTTTGTATATTCGAGCCAAGTGCTGTTTCAATAGCAAGAGAATACTGCTTTTCGGTAGAGAAGATGTGAGAAAGCGGTCCGATAATTCCGCTTATTTTCCCTGCCTTTGCAGCGCCCATAAGCGCGGAAACACTGTGAGGATAACCCTCAAACAGCTCTTCCATCCTACGCAGGTTATCAATTCTTGTGCGAATATCTCTTAAATCACTTGCGAAGTCGATAATTTGCTGATTTAAAGCGGCTTGTTTTTCCTTGAGAGCACTAATTTGCTCAGCGCGAGCTGTTTCCTCGGCTTCTATAACGGAACGTCTTTGGTCGTAATCGTCAAGACGGCGCTTGTATCTTTCCATACCTGCCTTGCAGGCTTCGGTGGACTTTTCGGTCTCTGCAATCTCGTTTTTGATTTCCTCACGGCGTTCAACGCTCGTGCTTTCGGAGCCCTCAAGCGACGCACCTGCAAAACGGAGATTGTCAAGCCTTTCGTTTAATGCTTCGGTTTTCTCAAGCTCCTCTTCAATTTCAAGCTCAATAGCATCGATTTGTGCTTTAATATCCTGCATTTCCTTTTCAAGAAGCGCAGTTTTTTCAGAGGCCTGTCCGTACACGGCGATAACGTTGTTAAGTGCCTCGTGAGCCTCGTCCGCTTTTGCAATGAGTGTAACAAGTCTTTCGCTTAATGCCTTGATATTATCGGAAGATTGCTTTATATCATCTTCAAGGTGTTCAATATCGTTTGCAAGAACCTGAGCTCTTGTATCGCTTTTGGCTCTGTCGGAAGCCATTCCTTCAATTTTCGATGTCAGAGTGGAAGCCTTTTCTTTTGCTTTGGTGCGCTCGATGTCAAGACGCTCGCTTTCATTGTTTGCATCGGTTATTTCGTTATCAGCAAAGTTAAGTGAACGTGTAAGCTCATCGTATTTTGCCTGCTTATCGGCAAGGTCATCACGTGTAACGGTTATATCGTAGACGGAAAGAGAAATATCCGCCTCCTTTTTTCTTTCATACACGTCAAGATATTTTTTAGCTCTTTCGGCGTCCTTTTCAAGACGGTCAAGAGTAGTTTTTCTTTCCGCAAGAATATCCGCAAGTCTTTCGCAGTTAAGTGCAGTTGAAGCAAGGTCCTTTTCGGCGGCATCCTTTTGTGAACGGTACTTTGAAATACCTGCCGCTTCCTCGAAGATGTTGCGGCGCTCATCGCTCTTTTGTGAGATTATTTCGGCAACCTTACCTTGGCTGACGATAGAGTATCCGCCCTTACCGACACCCGTATTCATAAACAGAGTGTTGATATCCTTAAGTCTGACTGCCTGACGGTTAATCATATATTCGCTTGTACCGTTACGGTTGTAGCGACGGGTTACCGTAACCTCGTCGTAGTCGCTTGCAAGACGTGAAAATCCTGCTTCCTCGCGGTTGTCAAAGGTGATGGATACCTCGGCATATGACATAGGCTTACGTGTGTCAGCACCGCCGAAGATAACGTCCTCGGACTTGCTGCCACGCATACTCTTTGAGTTGACCATTTCGCCAAGAACCCAACGCACAGCATCGGATATATTACTTTTACCGCTACCGTTAGGACCTATAACGATAGTTACACCGGGTGCAAACTTCAAAACCGTCTTATCGGGGAAGGATTTGAAGCCGTGAAGCTCAAGTGATAGTAAACGCATAAGTTTTTCCTTTCGTTTATTTTATATCGACCAAGAGCGAAAACGCTCTTATTTCATCGTTTTCTTTAATAATTACGTCCTTTAAATTAAATTGTTTTTTTAGAGCAAGGACGTTAGCTCTTTTTTGACCTACTGCCTGACTTATTTTGCCCTTTGCAACGGTAAAACAGGCGGTTTTGCCGACCAAATCTTCAAAGATTGTAAGAGTTGATTGCATTTTAGTAAGGTAAAATTTATTGATAATAAGCTCACCTATTGAGGGGTGATAATTTTCTAAGTAGATATCACTTGTAAGGGTTTCGTTTGCGCAAAGCCCTATGCGAATAACGGGGACGTCGTTTTCGGCAAATATCGAAAATACCTCGGCGCTTCGGTTTATCGCATCCTCGATGGTGAGAGGAGTGTATTCACCGCGCAATTTCATTTTGTCAAGCTCGGTGTCAGGGAAAACGACAGTAGGATAAATCCTTGCTCCGTCGCACCCAAGCTCGCAGATTTTGTTTGCGGTGTAAATCTCATCATCAACGGTAGAAGAGGGAAGACCTACCATCATCTGACCGATAAGTGTAAAGCCGTTTGCTTTAATAAGCCTGCACGCCTGCTCCGAGTGATAAGAGGTATGACCTCTTTTCGAGGCTAAAAGTACCGTGTCCGAAAAGCTTTGCAGTCCAAGTTCGATGGTTTTGACGCCGTGAGAAGCCAAAATTTGAAGTATACGGCTATTTATTGCGTCAGGACGGGTAGAAAGACGTACCGAGCTTATTTTGCCGTTAGAGAGGAAAATATCGGATATGGCGAGAAGTCCGAGCATTTCGTTTTCGGGAATTGCAGTGAAGCTCCCCCCAAAAAAGGCAAGCTCGATTTCTGTTTTGTCCTTGTCAATAGTAGAAAGCGCCTGACTGATTTCCGCAATAACGCTATCTCTATCGTAGCAGGGCTTTCCCGTTATTTTTCTTTGATTGCAAAAGACACAGTCGTTTGGGCAACCGTAGTGTGGAATAAAAATCGGGATATTTACGTGTTTTTTCATTTCTTGAAGAACTTTGTAAGAGCATCCTTGGCTGCCGCCTGCTCAGCCTTTCTTTTGGACGGCCCTTTTCCTGTGCCGATTACGTTGCTGTTGAGAAGCGCCGATACGGTAAAGGTTGGGTCATTGTCAGGTCCTATTCTGTCTACAACCTCGTATCTTAATTCCTCGCCCGGTGTTTGCTGAATAATTTGCTGAAGCTCGGACTTGTAGTCGGTAGAATCAAACTGTGCCTGACCTGCTCTTTTTGCAAGAAAAGGTATCGCAAAAGCCCGTACGGTATCAAGAATACATCCCGTATCAAGATAAATAGCGCCAAGAAGTGCCTCAAAGGCGTTTTCAAGGGTGGTAGGCTTTTCGCTTCCGCCGTTTTTCTTTTCGCCGTTGCCGAGGAAAAGATAGTCGCCAAGGCGTATTTGCTTTGCATATTCACAAAGAGCTGCAGTGCAAATTATTTCCGAGCGTATTCTCGTTAAATCACCCTCAGGCACGTCGGGAAAGCTTTCGAAAAGATAAGTACTTGCTATTATCTCAAGTACTGAGTCGCCAAGAAATTCAAGCCTCTCGTTGGAGCGACAGTCAACGCCGCGCTGTATTAATTCATTTGCATACGAGGAGTGCGTAAGCGCCTCGCTTAGAAGCGCTTTGCTTTTAAATACGTATGAAAGCCTTTTCTCAAGGCTCGCTAAATTGTTACCATTTTGCATAATAGCATCCTGTTTTACTTAATATTCAGTGTCCTGCAAGCCTCTTTTGCGGCATTTTGCTTTGCCTCTTTTGGGTTTTTGCCCTCTCCCGCGCCGATTTCCTTACCCTCGTAAACGACGGCAATTCTGAAAACACCCTTTTTGGGGGAGTGGCGCTTTTCGTAGGTAATCGGAGCGCTTGAAAGACGCTGTGTTTTTTGAAAATACTGATTGATTTTTGAAACGTAGTCGGTTTGCGGTGCTTCAATCACTGCGCCTGACTCACGCTTTGAGGCAAACCAACGTCCTATTTCACTGTTTTTGTTTGTGATTGCCTTATAGGCGGACTCAGCTGCAAGCTTTTCGGCAAGTCTTTTGCCATCTCCCTCGCCCTTGCCGATTACCTTATCCATAAAGACAACCTCGGAATACCACTTGGTTTTACCTACGGGTCTGGATTTGTACTGTAAAAGCACGTTTGCGGAGCGAATATTTTTTTGTACCGTTTCCTGAAGCAGCGACTTGTAGTTTTCATCGTCGCTTTCCTTTTGAGCTTCCTTTTGTGGAGATACCGAAACGGGAGCTTGGTCTACGGAAGGCTTATCAGGAGTTCTTGCGCTCTTTTTAGGCTTGAAATTACGAAGGTCGTCCGACAGCTTTACAGGCTCAAGCGCATCACGTATAAAACGCTTTTTTTGTGCGCTTTCCTCAGCGGGAGCTTCAGCCTTTTTTTCAGGCTCTGCGTCCTTTTTGCCAAAAAGCTTTGATAAAGCACCGCTTTTTTTGGTTTTTTCTTCCTTTATGGGAGCATCAGATTTTTCTATCTTTTTAGCTCTTTCCTTTTTTGTGTGAGAAGATTCGGGCTTTACCGTTTCCGCCTTTGAAATACCGATACCGCTTTTGTTCGGCTTTACACGGGCGTTTTTGATATGCTTGTCGGTATCCTGCGGAGTATCGTCCGTTGTAATTATCTTACCCTCAAGACTTGGAGCATAATGCTCACCCTTATCAAGTGAGCGTATCATAGGCATAAGTAAGCTTTTAAGTGCCGGAAGTCCGCCATCCTTGTAAATTGCTGTGCAAACGGCAAAGAAAACCTCGCGGCATACCGCCTTGCTTTTTCTAAGCGATTCGTTAAGAGAAGAGAGCTTTATAAGCTCGCAAAGTCCCTTATCAATTATATATTTTTCTGGCTTAAGAGCCTCAATGTAGGAGTTAAATAAATGCTCAAGCTGTTTTTCACCAACGGTTGCACCGTGTGAAAAAAGATAGTCCGCAATTATAAACTCAACTAATTTTTCACCGACAAAGCCGAGCTTGAGGTTACTTTCAACGCCCTCAAACGAGCGATGCACAAACGCTGCTTTGATTAGCTCTGCGTTCTTAAAGGTGTACCCAAGCGCCTTTTGAACAGTGAGTAGATTAAAATTATCACGCATATTATTTATCCGTTAAGATTTTCTTTTATAAATTTATCAAGCGCATCAATGCCCTTGTGGTAAAGAGCCTCGTTTCTTGCGCTTTTGCCGCCCTTGACCTTAAATCCAAGCGGCTCGATTATACCGAAGTTTGCGTTCATCGGTTGGAACTTTCCCGTACCGCCGCGACTGATATAAGCCGCCATTGAACCGATAACGGTGCTTTCGGGGAATACTAGTGTATCCTCACCGAGTGCCATTTTTGCGGCATTTATACCTGCAAGTAGTCCCGATGCCGCGCTTTCAATGTAGCCCTCAACACCCGTCATTTGTCCTGCGAAGAAAAGAGTAGGGCGCTTTACGGTTGCATAAGTAGGCTGCATAAGTCCGGGGGAGTTGATGTATGTGTTTCGGTGCATTACGCCGTAGCGTAAAAATTCTGCGTTTTCAAGTCCGGGTATCATACCGAAAACACGCTTTTGCTCGCCGATTTTTAAATGCGTTTGAAATCCGACGAGATTAAACATTGTCTTTTCCTTGTTTTCAGCTCTTAATTGCACACAGGCATAAGGCTCAGCGCCTGTTCTAGGGTCTGTAAGTCCAACCGGCTTCATAGGACCAAAGCGCAGGGTGTCAATTCCTCGTTTAGCCATTACCTCGACGGGCATACAACCCTCAAAAACGGTAAGGTCCTTTTGCTCTTTGGCATCAAAATCGTGTAATTCAGCCTCCTCGGCGTGTATAAGAGCATTGTAAAAGGTAAGATATTGCTCCTTGTCCATAGGACAGTTGAGATAGTCCGCATCGCCCTTGTCGTATCTTGACTGTGCAAATACTACGTCATAGTTTAGCGAGTGTGCATCAACGATAGGTGCTGCCGCATCAAAGAAGTAAAGCTTTTTATCGCCAAAGAACTCCGCAATTTCCTTTGCAAGAGCATCGGAGGTAAGAGGGCCGCTTGCGATAACGCAAATTCCGTCGCTTGGAATTTCGGTAGCCTCGTCCTCGATTACGTTTATAAGCGGATTATTTCTTATTTTTTCAGTGATATAGGCCGAAAACTCCTCTCGGTTTACCGCAAGAGCCGCCCCCGCAGGAACTGCACTTGCATCTGCCGCTTGCATAATTAAGGAGTCGAGCATACGCATTTCGTCCTTGAGCATACCTGCCGCATTAGTAATTTGAAGTGAGCGAAGAGAGTTTGAGCAAACAAGCTCGCCGAATTTATCGGAGGAGTGCGCAGGAGTGCGTTTTTTCGGCTTCATTTCAATCAGGTCAACTGCAACTTCGTGCTTTGCTATTTGATAAGCTGCCTCAGAGCCTGCAAGACCTGCTCCGATAACCGTAACCTTATTCTTCATCTTTGTAATCGTAGGGAGTGGTATATCCGCACTCAACCTTGTTAAAGCAGTATGCAATACCCTTGCTCTTTTTGTAGAACATAAGAGAAGAGCACTGCGGACATTTGTCCTTTACGGGAGCGTCCCAAGTAGAGAAGTCGCAATCGGGGAACTTTTCACAGCTGAAGAAGGAAGTGTTGTTTTTGCCGCGCTTTGCGACGATATCTGCGCCGCACTTAGGACAGAGAGCGCCCGTTTCCTTGGTTATTTGCTTTGTGAACTTACACTTGGGGAAGTTTTCACAAGCATAGAACGAGCCGAATTTGCCGTTTCTGATAACGAGCTTACCGCCGCACTTTTCACAAATAAGGTCGGTAGTCTCAGGCTCGGCGCTTTTTTGCTTTGCGGAGTCGATAGGCTTGGTGTTTTTGCACTCGGGATAGTTGGGGCAGGCGGCAAATTTGCCGTATCTACCGTTTTTGACTATCATAATGCTTCCGCACTTGTCGCAAATGATATCTGTTTGCTCGGCAGGAATTTCAATATTGACCTTCTTTACAGCTTCCTCAGCCGCTTCAAGGCTCTTGCTGAAATCCTTGTAGAAGCCCGAAAGAACGGAAACGAGAGTATTCTTGCCGTCGGCAATACTGTCAAGACTGTCTTCCATTTTAGCGGTGAACTTGTAATCAACGATGTTTTTAAAGTTGTCAATCATCAGCTGAGTGGTTATATCGCCAAGTGAGGTGGGTGTAAGGGAGTGTCCTTGACGCTTTACGTATCCTCTTGAGATAATCGTAGAGATAATTTGCGCAAAGGTAGAGGGACGTCCAATGCCCTTTTCCTCAAGGAACTTGATAAGAGTAGCCTCGGTGTATCTTGCGGGCGGCTCTGTGAATTTTTGAGCGGGAATAAGCTCATCAAGTGAAAGCTCCTCACCTTTCTTTAAATCGGGGATACGGTTGCTTTCTTCTTCGTCGCTGTCATCGGTTTTGTAAAGTGTCATATAACCGTCAAATCTTACGACGTTTCCGCTTACTCGGAAGATATGGTCGCCTGCTTGAACGTCGGATGATAGAGTATCAAATTCCGCATTTGCCATTTGACTTGCTACGAAACGGCTCCAAATGAGCTTATAGAGCTTATACTGACCGGCGCTTAGATATTTCTTTATCATATCGGGCTCAAGGGTTACGTCGGCGGGGCGTATAGCCTCGTGTGCGTCCTGCGCGCCATCCTTAGCCTTATATACTCTTGTCGAGGAAGGAAGATACCTATCGTTATATTTTTCGGAAATATACGCCTTTGTTGCGGCAACCGCTTCGTCGGAAACTCTGAGCGAGTCAGTACGCATATAGGTAATAAGACCGTGAATACCGCCGTGCTCTGCGCCGAGGTTTATACCTTCATAAAGCTCCTGCGCTACCTTCATTGTGTACTGTGATTGGAAGCCGAGCTTTTTGGATGCCTCTTGTTGCATAGAGGAGGTATTAAAGGGAGGAGCGGGATTTTTTTGTCTGATAGCGTTTTTAACACTCTTGACTACGAAATGTTCACCCTTAACCGCTTCGATAACCGCCATAGTCTGAGCTTCGTTTTCAAGTTCAACCTTTGCGCTTGAGCCTACTTTGCCGAAATATCTTGCCTTTATGCCACTATTTTTAAAGGTTGCGTCGAGGAGCCAATATTCCTCGGGTATAAATGCATTTATTTCCTTTTCTCTATCAACAATAATTCTAGTTGCAACAGACTGAACACGTCCTGCGGAAAGTCCGCTCTTAACTGTTTTCCAAAGGAACGGGCTGAGCTTATATCCAACTATACGGTCAAGAATACGTCTTGCCTGCTGTGAGTCAACAAGCTTTATATCTATATTTCTAGGCGTTTTAATAGCCGTCTTAACAGCGTTCTTGGTAATTTCGTTAAAGCAAACTCTTTTGGTTTGCTCAATGGGAAGTCCAAGAGCAATAGAGAGGTGCCAAGATATAGCCTCACCCTCACGGTCAGGGTCGGTTGCAAGGTAAATCTTGGTGGCTGACTTTGCTTCCTTTTTGAGGGTAGCAATAAGGTCGCCCTTACCTCTGATGTTGATGTAGTGTGGAGTAAAGCCGTTTTCGACGTCAATACCGAGTGTGCTCTTGGGCAGGTCGCGTACGTGTCCCTGACATGCAAGGACCTTGTAGCCTGAGCCAAGATAGTTTTTTATGGTTATTGCCTTAGAAGGCGACTCATCTATTACTAAATTTGCCATTTGTTTTCTCCTAGTTCGGGTGATATATTTAACATTTAACGCATAAGCGATTTGATAACAATAATATGCTTAGTGCCTGCGCTTTAATTCGAAATAACCGCCGGGCAGCTGATTTACAATTTGCTTAATTTCAAGCATAGTGAGAACTGAAAGAAGCTTTGGAACGGGTATACCGAGGTGCGACATTGCATCAATTGTTTTTCTGCCGCCCTCAAGACAGTAAACTATTTCTTTTTCGGTAGCGTTGAGAGAGGAATATTCGTCATTGTATTTAAGGATTGTATCCTTGTCGCGAAGCTCCTTCATTTCTTCAAGAGTCGGCGCGTGGGGAATAACAGGACGAATTATATCGGGATCACCGATTTCCTCTTTTAGCTTTTCACGCCTTTCACGTTCTTTTCTTTCGTATTCTTTGGGGTCGACTTTGTGAGTTATCCTGTAACCGCCCTCGGGCATAGGCTCGCTTGGGTATCTGAATATGGGACGCCCTGCAAGAGCATTAAGCTCCTCAATTTCAGGGGATTTGTCTGTACCCATCGACATATAAGAGCGCGCCCTATCGTCTTCCTCGAAATCATTGTAAATTATTATGGGCTTTGGCTCACTTGCCTTTAGTCCGTTCATATCCCCGTTATCTAAAGCCTTGTAATTGACGGATGATAACTGTTTCTTGGAGGTAGCCTGCTCGGTGGTTTGTTCCGTTTTTCTTTTGGGATATGGAATAAACCTATCGTAAAAGGGTGTTTCAGTGTTTCTATCGGAATAGGTGCCCGTTTCGTTTGCAAACGGGTTATAAGTCGGAGTTTTGTAGGGTTGCTTTAAATCGGCACTTGAACGCTCGGTGGGCTTAAAGCCCTTAAAGCCACTCATATCGACCTCTGCATCAAGATTGAAAAGCAGTCGGTAATCGTTTATTATATCCGAGGAGTTAAGAACAGTTTTTGCGCCCGAAATCAAGAGATTGTTCGAGCCCTCACTGTTAAGCTCACCTATTCTGCCGGGGATAGCATAGAGAAGCTTACCCTGCTTTTTTGCGTGGTCGGCGGTTATCAGTGCGCCGCTCTTTTTAGCCGCTTCAACAATCAGAACGCCGTGACTTACTCCACTTATTAAACGGTTGCGTACAGGGAAGTGGCGCCCCTCTGGTCTTGCGTGCGGAGGATAATCGGTCATAACTGCGCCGTTTTGGATAATTTCCTTCATAAGCGCGGCATTTTCCTTAGGGTAAATGACGTCAATACCGCATCCAAGGAAAGCAACCGTTGTTCCCTTAGTATCTAGAGCTCCTCTATGAGCGGCGGTGTCAGTACCAAGCGCCATACCACTTACGATTATTCCGCCTGCGGCGGCAATATCGTGTGCGATAGTATAGGCAGCGGAGCTTCCGTAGGGCGAAACCTTTCTTGTGCCAACGATAGCGACTGAAAATCTATGTTCAAAATCGGGTATCGTTCCCTTATAGTATATAACAGGCGGCTGTCCGTCTATGCGAAGAATAGAAGATGGATACTTTTCGTCATCTTGTGTCAGTATGCCAACGTTGTGCTTTTCGCAAAAGCGAAGTATCTCAAGCGTTTCGTCAAGATTTTTGTCGCAAAGTGCATTGAGCAACCGTAGATTAGAGCCACAAACCTTGACAAAGGCATCACGCTCCGCCTCGTAAATAGCTTTTGGATTGTAGTCAAACTCCTGCAAAAGCTTGTCGCATTTAATAGCTCCGGGCTCAAATTTGGTAGAGAGCCAGATCCAATATCTGCAATCGTACATATAAAACTCCGTTAGTTAAAATGATTTTATCTTTGGCGATAAGCCTCATAGAGAAGGATTGTAGATGCTGCTGCTGCGTTGAGCGATTCAGTTCCGTTTTCCATAGGAATTATAACCGAGCCGTTACAAGCACCGATAACCTCACTCCTTATACCGTTACCCTCGTTTCCTACCACAAAGCAAACGTTCGAATTTACCTTTGTATCAAAAAGAGAAATACTGTTATCGTCCAAAGTGGCAGCATAAACTGTCTTGTCGCACTCACGCAAATTGAGGATAACAGCGGTAAGGTCAGAGGCGCGAAGTGTTTTTTGACGGAAAATTGCACCCATAGACGCTCTTACAGTTTTAGGATTATAAATATCGGCACAGTCCTCGCTCATAATTAGACAGTCGCAGCCGAAGGCTGAGGCTGTACGCAGGATTGTACCGAGATTTCCGGGGTCGCGAATGCCGTCGAGAACAAAATAACTGCCTTGGTGAAAATCTTCCCTTCTATCTATTATATATAAATTATGGAATTTGTCAAGAGTTTTTGCTACACAGAATATACCTTCCGGTGATTTTTCAAAGGAAATTTTGTCGTAAACCTCGTCGCTGACGACGGTCAAACGGCAGGGAATATCCATTTTTTGTACAACCTGAAGTGCTTTTTGGGTAACAAAAATATTTACGATTTGTACACCGCTTTGTAAAGCCTCAGAGAGTAGTTTTCTGCCTTCAAAGGCAAAAAGTGAGCTTTTTTCTCGGTGCTTTTTGTCCGAAAGCTTAGCAATTTCCTTAATTAGGGGGTTGTTTCTTGATGTTATAATATCAAAATTCACGTTTTCTTCCTCACTTAAAAAGCCAAAAATCAGGTCGTGTCATTTGACTCGACCTGATTTGTATTAGTTTAAATTAAAGGGCAGCCTTAGCCTTTGCGCAGAGGTCTGCGAAAGCTGCGGGGTCTGCGATAGCGATCTCAGAGAGCATCTTACGGTTGAGGTCGATGCCAGCCTTCTTGAGACCGTTGATAAGGGTAGAATAGTTCATTCCGTTTACCTTTGCTGCTGCAGAGATTCTGGTGATCCAAAGCTGACGGAAATCTCTCTTCTTCTGCTTTCTGCCTGCGAAAGCATAGTTACCGCTCTTCATAACGGCCTGTTTAGCCATCTTAAAATGCTTGGACTTTGCGCCCCAGTAACCCTTTGCGGCCTTTAATATCTTTTTTCTTCTCTTGCGCGTCATCATAGCGCGTTTAACTCTTGCCATTTGTTAAATCCTCCTTAGATATAATGCCCGCAAATTAAACACGGGGAAGCAGTTTCTTGATGTTGGGAGCCATAGACTCGCTGAGGTATCCACCCTTGCGGAGGCCTCTCATACGCTTGGAGCTCTTAAGAGCAGTCTTGTGGCGGCGGTTCATGTGCGAAAGCTTTACTTTTCCGCTTTTGGTGAGCTTAAATCTCTTTGCGGAAGCGCTGTGTGTTTTGATTTTACCCATGGTTTAAAACTCCTTTCATTTTGCGCCGGTTGTTTTTAAGGGCGCGATAAACATTATCATATTTCTTCCTTCAAGAATAGGCGCCTTCTCGGGAGCACCGAGGTCGCTACACGCCTCCTTGAAACGTTCAAGAAGCTCTTTTCCAACTTCCTGACGGGACATTTGACGTCCCTTGAACTTTACCATAACCTTAACCTTGTTTCCGTCGGAGAGGAAACGGCGAGCGTGATTAACCTTGGTATTGAAGTCATTAGTGTCAATAAGACAGGTGAGCTGAATTTCCTTAACCTCAATAACCTTTTGCTTTTTACGGGCTTCCTTTTCCTTTTTGTTACGGTCAAAACAGAATTTGCCGTAGTCCATAATTTTACATACGGGCGGGTCAGCCTGAGCGCTCATCATAACGAGGTCAAGTCCCTTGTCGTATGCAGTTTCAAGAGCCTTTGCAAAGGTGATGATACCGTACTGTGCTCCGTCGTCGCCGATTACACGGACGCTTGTATCGGGAGCAAGACCGATTTCTTCATTAATTTCATGCTCTTTTCCGTTAGTGTTCTTGATAGTAAAGCACCTCCAATAAACAAAAAATGCGGTGAAGAATACATTTCTCCCCGCAACCCAAAATTCACGCCATACACCCGTACACCGTGAAAAATATCAACCTTAAAGCGCTATTGCCTTATTGGTGAGAGCGGAGAGCTCTGCTTCTTTTACTTCGATAGTATACCATAAACATTTTCGTTTGTCAAGTATTTTTTTGAAAGTTTTTTGCGGAATTTCAAAAAACATACATTTTAAAGCGTAAACAAACTTTTTTAAATAAAAATATGGAAAATATATATTGAAATTTGCAATAAAAACGGTTAAAATAAATTATAACCTTGTGTGAAAAGGAGATTAAATTAATGGATAAATTCGCAAAACAGGCTTTTGATGAGTACAACAGCGCCACCAAAACTGTACGTCGCGCAGGAAATAACGGTAAACCGTTCTGGAATATAAATTCCTCGCAGTTTATGTACGTACCTCAGTTTATGATGCCCGCAATTCCCGGTGCAAAGGAGTACATCTATACTGCAACCGACAGTAAGGGTGGAGTATATACATTTACCGCTGAAAGCCCTATTGAGCCACTTAATAAAATATGGAAGGATATAGCAGTAGGTATAGTAACCCTGACCGTTGAGGCAGTCAATAAAAACACTGGCAAAAAATACCTTGCAGGCACCAGAACCTTTTATAAAATGGAGGGATTTCCCGGAAGAGATGCACTTCCTGAAAGAGCCTGCTCGTATAAAGAGTGTGCTATAAAAGCATTTCGTTTTGTATTCAATGACCCTACTACACAGTATTGGCTCAAAAAAGGCTATCCCGACCCAGACTATTATCATAACGTCTATCCCGCAAAGATGATAAGCAGTATTGTAAGAACGATGATAGCGTACGCAGAGCTTGAACCCGAAAATGCAAAAGATGCTATGCAGCTCGCAATAAATGCGGCAGATTACCTGCTATCTATTACCTATGACGAAAGCTATGCTCTTGCAGGACTTCCTCCCACATACTCCTTTAAAGGACTTAATAAGGAGATAGTCGATAAAAACGCTCCGATGGCTTGGGGAAGAAGAGATCAGCTGATGATTATTTACCCTGCATCGGCAGGAAGTATGTTCCTTTTGCTTGAAAAAGCTACCGGAGATAAAAAATATTTTGATGCAGCCGCGCGTATAGCAGACTACTACAAAGCTAACGTTCTTGAATGCGGAAGCTGGTATCTGCTTCTTGATGCAAAAAGCGGCGAGCCTGTCGGACCTAACGTATGTGTTTCGGGACAAATTCTTGACTTTATTACCGCATTTTATGAACGAACGGGAGAGAAATGCTGGAATGAACTTGCAGACGGCTTTTACCGTTACATAGAAAAGACCTGCCTTGAAAATTATAACTGGGAGGGACAGTTTGAGGATATAAAGCTTTCGGGTAACTACCTTGACCTTACCCATCTTGAAGCGGACAGAATGATACAGAACATAACTAAGAAATACCCCGACGTTCCCGAAAAAATTGAGGAAGCAAAGGAGCTTATGCGCTTTGTTGAGGACCAGTTTGTTGTTTGGGGTGAGCACGCTCCTTGGAACGAGCACTTCAAAGAGGGTGATTATTGGTATTCACCCGCAGCGCTTGAACAGTATTTTTGGTATGTTCCGATAGACGGAAGCACGGTTGCGGTTATGACAACTATGCTTGCGCTGTATAGAGTTACGGGTGATGAGCTTCTGCTTGAAAAGGCGAAGGCGCTTGGCGATTCGATAACTAGAATGCAGGACCCCGAAATCGGCGTAATTCCTACTCACTGGATGTCGAAGGAGTGCACTAAAACCCTTGAAAACTTCTGGATAAACTGCCATATAGGCTCTGCGTTTCGTATGTTTGAACTTGCCAAAGAAGTAGGGGAAATTTAATATAAAATATCAAAAAAAGAGCCACCGTATTTCGGTGGCTCTTTTATCATTATTATTCGTAGTCAACAACGTCAACCCACTTTAAAAGTAGCTCTCGCTCCTCTTCATTGCCCTTTACGGATTGCGAAGCGGCAACGATAGGTAACCATTTTTGAACGTACTGTCTTGCCGTATCTCTTTTCTTGCAAAAAAGCTCCATATATTTATTGGCTATTTCGGTTTTTCCGGCAAGATAGAAAAGCAGATAGGTTCTTGATACGTCAGCAGAGGCGTTTCCCTGAGTTGCGTGCGCCCAGTCAATTATATAAAACTCGCCTTTTTCGTTAACGATTATATTTGACGGGTTAAAATCTCCATGGCAAACCTTGTTGTGCTTTGGCATACCCTCAAGACGTGCGTGAAGCTCATATCTGGTCGTTGCGTCGAGAGTAGTCTGGCTTATTTTTCTATTCATTTTATCTTTTAATTTGTTTAAAAGAGGACATCTTTTGGAGTGGACGGCAATTTGCAAATCAACGAACTGTTCAAGGTATTCGTCGAATTTTTCGGGGTTTTCTTCCATAAGCTGCGCAAGGGTTTTGCCCTCAATAAACTCGGTTACGATAGCCCACTTACCGTTATGCGTGGTTACCTCAAGTAATTTGGGTATCAAAAGCCCTGTTTCCTCAACTCTTGCTTGATTTAAGGCTTCATTTAGTACGTCAGCCTTTGAATATCCTTCGTCAAATAGCTTTATACACTTGTTACCGTCGCGGTAAACGGTCTTGTTTTTTCTAACTGAAATTACGTTATCAAGCTTCATATTAATATCCTCCATTAAGCCTTTGGCATATCTTCTTCAACGAAATGCTTACCGTAATAAGCGTTGAGATACATTTGCTTTATCTCGCTCATAAGCGGATAACGGGGGTTAGCGCCGGTGCATTGGTCGACAAATGCCTGCTCTACCATATCGTCAAGACGTGAAAGGAAGTCGTTTTCGTCTATACCGTAATCCTTGATAGTTTCCTTGATACCAACCTTTGCTTTGAGCTCGTTTATAGCCTTGATAAGGTTTTCAAGCTTTTCTTCATCGGTTTTGCCGCCAAGTCCGAGATAGTCGGCAATTTCAGCATATCTTGCAAGGGTGTGTGGGTGGTCGTACTGCGAGAAGGTACCCATCTTTGCGGGAGCCTGACTTGCATTGAAGCGGAGAACTTCTTCGATCATAAGAGCATTAGCAACACCGTGAGGGAGATGGTGGAAAGCGCCGAGCTTGTGAGCCATAGAGTGGCATACACCAAGGAATGCGTTTGCAAAAGCCATACCTGCAATAGTAGCGGCGTTAGCCATCTTTTCACGGGCCTCAACGTCTGTTTGGCCGTTTTCGTAGGCTCTGGGGAGATATTTGAAAATATTTTTGAGTGCTTGGAGTGCAAGACCGTCGGTGTAGTCAGTAGCGAGCATTGCTGCGTAAGCTTCAAGAGCGTGAGTTACCGCATCGATGCCCGAAGCGGCGGTAAGTCCACGCGGAGCGGACATATGGAAATCGGTGTCGATTATAGCCATATTGGGAAGAAGCTCATAGTCGGCAAGAGGATACTTAACTCCTGTTTTTTCGTCGGTGATAACTGCAAATGGAGTTACTTCAGAGCCCGTACCTGCGGATGTAGGAATTGCGATAAAATATGCCTTTTCGCCCATCTTTGGGAAAGTGTAAACTCTCTTGCGAATATCAATAAATCTCATAGCCATATCCATAAAGTCTGCTTCCGGATGCTCGTAGAGAACCCACATAATTTTAGCAGCATCCATAGCTGAACCACCGCCGAGTGCGATGATGGTATCGGGTTGGAATGCTCTCATCTGCGCAGCGCCCTCCGTTGCGTTTGCAAGGGTAGGATCGGGCTGAGCGGTACAGAAAGTGGAGTGCTGAATACCCATTTCATCAAGCTTGTCGGTAATCGGCTTTGTGTAGCCGTTTTGATAAAGGAAAGTATCAGTTACAATAAATGCCTTTTTTGCGCCTCTTACGGTGCGAAGCTCATCAAGAGCTACGGGCAGGCAGCCCTTCTTTATATAAATCTTTTCAGGTGCTCTGAACCAAAGCATATTTTCTCTCCTCTCGGCTACCGTCTTAATGTTGAGCAGGTGCTTTACACCTACGTTTTCGGATACACTGTTACCGCCCCAAGAACCGCAACCAAGTGTAAGCGAGGGAGCGAGCTTAAAGTTGTAAAGGTCTCCTATACCTCCGTGAGCGGAAGGAGTGTTAACGAGAATACGACAGGTTCTCATTTTTGCCATATAAGCGGAAAGCTTTTCTTTTTCGGTAATTTCGTTGATATAGAGAGAAGCGGTATGTCCAAAGCCGCCGTCCTCAACGAGCTTATCAGCCTTATCAAGTGCTTCATCAAAGGTTTTCACCTTATACATAGCAAGTACAGGAGATAGCTTTTCGTGAGCAAACTCCTCGGAAAGCTCTACGCTCTCAACCTCGCCGATTAGAATTTTAGTACCTTCAGGAACGGTTACGCTTGCAAGCTCGGCGATTTTTGCGGCTCTCTGACCGACTATCTTAGCGTTAAGTGCACCGTTGATAATGATAGTCTTGCGAACCTTTTCTGTTTCCTCGGGATTAAGGAAGTAACAACCTCTTGCGGCAAATTCAGCCTTTACCTCATCATAAATGCTCTCCATTACGATAACCGATTGCTCGGACGCACAAATCATACCGTTGTCAAAGGTCTTGGAGTGGATAATCGAGTTTACTGCGAGAAGAATGTTAGCGCTATCGTCAATTATAGCAGGAGTGTTACCTGCGCCAACGCCAAGTGCGGGCTTGCCGCTGGAATAAGCAGCCTTAACCATTCCGGGACCACCGGTTGCGAGTATGATATCAGCTTCTTTCATAACGGTGTTGGTCATTTCCAGAGAAGGAACGTCAATCCAGTCGATAATTCCATCGGGTGCGCCTGCCGCAACTGCCGCCTCAAGAATGAGCTTTGCCGCTGCGATGGTGCAGTTCTTTGCTCTGGGGTGTGGGCTGATTATGATTGCATTACGCGTTTTAAGTGCGAGAAGGCACTTAAAGATTGCGGTTGAGGTGGGGTTAGTGGTAGGTATAACTGCCGCAATAACACCAATAGGCTCAGCAATCTTTGTGATACCGAATGCCTTGTCTTCTTCAATAATTCCGCAGGTTTTTGTTTCCTTGTAAGCATTGTAGATGTACTCGGCAGCATAGTGATTCTTGATAACCTTATCTTCTACAATACCCATTCCGGTTTCTGCTACCGCAAGCTTTGCCAGAGTAATTCTTGCCTTATCTGCGGCGGAAGCTGCTGCCAAAAAGATTTTGTCAACCTGCTCTTGTGTATAGGTTGCAAAAATCTTTTGTGCGGCTCTTACACGGGCAATTGCTCCTTGAAGAGCTTCTACACTGTCAACGATTTTATAAGCTTTGTTTTCCATTAATTGCCTCCTGAAAAAATCATAATCTCATTTTTGCTATTATTATATCACAAACTTACCTTCTTGGGAATTATTAATTTATTATATCGGTGTTATACTTTTTGATATACCTCGAATATAAAAAAGAGGTCGATTTTTTAAAAAATCAACCTCTTGAGTGTATTAATTGTCAAATTTTATTTTAGCTTCGCGTAATTTTGTAATAAATGCTTTGTCAAGTCTTGTAAGCTTATATCCTTTGTGATAAATAAGGACGTCCTTGTATAGCTTTTTGTTTCCTTCGCAAATGCGTTGTACAAGACCGTATCTGTCAAGCATTTGCTGAGATGCGGGAGAAATCCACATAAACGTTTTGGGATTGTCGGATAAAAGTTCAAACTGACTAGCTCTTTCAAATACGAAAATTCGCTGACCTATGTTGTCGGGAAGCTCCTCTCGGAAAACCTTGGACATTGACAGTGTGGGGACGTAAGGGTCTGCGTGTGCAATTTCAATGTAAGGGGCGAGGTCTTTATAGGTGATTGTTTCCTTTGTGGCAAGAGGGTTATTGCGGCTCATAATAAGAACGTATGAGAACTCTGCGACAAGCTCGGCAACCAATCCCTTTTCCTCAAACATATTTTTGTAGTATTTGTCGTAGCTTTCTGCATATCTTATAATTCCGAGCTTGTACTCGTTTACAAGAAGCTTGTTTATAGTCTTCTTGGAATTTGTTTCCTTATAATATATTTCAACGTCGCTTTCTCCGAGGTCCTTTGAAAACTCTGTAAGTGCAGCTGAAATATAGCAGGCGCGCGGAACTGAAATAGAGAACTTGCGTTTTTTGTGAGAACCGTCGCGGTAGGCTTGTTCCATTTTGTCGATTCTGTGAAGAATATCGCGTGCATAGTCGATAAATTCCTCACCATCTGGGGTAAGCGTCATACCCTTTGCGCTACGCTGAAATATTGTAATACCAAGACTTGCTTCAAGCTCCTTGATAGAACGGCTGATATTCGGCTGAGCAATCATAAGTGCTTCGGCAGCCTTGTTGAGAGAGCCTTGCTTTGCAACCTCTACCGCATATTTCATATGTAAAATATTCAAAATATCTCTCCTTTTACTAAACATTTTACTTATTTAATATACTATATGATAACATATTTTAGTGAATATTTCAACAGTTTTTTCGATTTGTATTTACTTTTTTCCTTAAATGTGATATAATTACTAAAATTAGTTTGTTAAGATTATGAATGGAGAGCATTATGGGACTTTGGACAACAGAACACCTTGTTACCATTTTACCTACCTTTGCGGTGATGATATTGGTTTCAATTTTTATGAGAAAGCTACTCATAAATAAATCCTACGAAGTGCGTATGATACCTATCAAGGTAATAGCTATTATACTCGTGCTGATAGAGATAGGCAAACAGGTATGCTCAGCGGTGCAAGGATACGATTTGTATCACATTACGCTTCATTTTTGCTCAATGTTTGTTTACGTGCTTCCGCTATTTGCATTCTATCGTGGTAAAGGCGAGAAAAACGTACGCTCTATAACCTGCGCAGCAATGACATCACTCTTTTTTGGTATGATTGTAATGCCGGACGTAATATATTCGTCTGAAAAGATAGCTACTTTTTTTAGTGATTACCTTGCATTCCACACCGTCTTTTTTCATAACTTGGTTATATTTGCTCTGTTTCTTACACTGGCACTTGATTTACATAGACCGAGTGGAAGCCGCGGGGAGGTAAGATTTGTTATTATGTTCACCTCGGTATTCGTAGCAATTGCGGCGAGTGCCTCTTATATTTTGCAGACAAATTATTCAAATTTCCTATATAGCACAGTTGGTATTGTAAAAACTCTTACCGAGAGCGTTAAACTTTCGATAGGAGAAGTGCCGACAAAAATAATTTACACTGCAACACTAGCTGTTTTGCACATTATTCTTCTTGTTTTAACATATTATATCTATCTGACACTCTGTATAGCAAAAGAGAAGCTTTCAGCAATAATCAAAAATAAAACTAACTAAAAGAGCTTTTAAAATAAATTAACAGAAAAAATATAACCAGCCGATTTGTTCGACTGGTTATACTATTATGGTGACCCGTAGGGGAATCGAACCCCTGTTTCCAGCGTGAGAGGCTAGCGTCTTAACCGCTTGACCAACGGGCCGCTTGTTTAATGCTTGACTATTATAGCACATTATTTTACCTTTTGCAATACTTTTTACTTAAAAAGTTATTAAGATTTGTTAATAATACTACTTTGAAAGATTAGCCTTTATTTAATAAAACATTTTTTGCTTGACAATGAGTGAAAGTAGTTATATAATTAACTGTATAAATATGTTTTGAGGGCAAAAAGATGTTAAAAAGATTTATTTCCTATTATAAACCTCATAGGGTTATTTTTATATTCGATATGATAGCGGCACTTTTAGTTGCGGCTATCGGAATGTTTTATCCGATTATAACCAGAGAAATGCTCAACAATTTGATACCAAATCAAAAGTATGCAGAGATAATTATATTCGGCGGTGTTTTACTTTTTTTATACGTTATCCGTATGCTGCTTAACTATTTTATTCAGTACTACGGTCATATAATGGGTGTGCGTATGCAGGCGCAGATGCGTTCCGATATGTTCAACAATCTTCAAAAGCTTCCGTTCAGCTATTATGACAATCAGGAAACGGGAAAGCTGATGTCCCGAATGACAAACGACCTTTTTGACGTCAGTGAACTTGCACATCACGGTCCCGAAAACCTCATAATTTCGTTTATAACACTTGTTGCTTCATTCATTTATCTTTGCACTATAAACGTTGTTTTGACAATAATTATTTTCATTTGTGTTCCGTTTCTACTTATAATATCCAGTGTTTTGCGTACCAAGATGCGTAACGCCTTCAAAAAGAGCAGAGAGGCAGTTGCCGAAATAAACTCGTCGCTTGAAAGTAGTATTTCGGGTATCAGAGTAACAAAGGCGTTCAACAATTCTGAAAAGGAAAAGGAAAAATTTGAAAAGGGAAATAAGGAATTTATTGACGCACGTATTGATGCATACGATGCTATGGGTAAATTCCACTCGGGAAATACCTTTATAACGGACGTTTTCAACGTAATTGTACTTATAGCGGGCGGAATATTCCTTTACAACGGTAAGATAGGCTTTGGCGACTATTCAGCCTTTATAGTTTCGGTAAACCTCTTTTTAACACCCGTAAAAGCGCTTATAGGCTTTATGGAACAGTATCAAAGCGGTGTAACGGGCTTTGAAAGATTTTGTGAGGTTATGGATGCCGTGCCCGAACAGGACAGCGAAAACGCAGTTGATGCAGGTGTGCTTTCGGGTGAGATTGAATTCAGGGGCGTAACATATTCCTACGACGTTGACGGTCAAACGGTTGTTCTTGACGATATAAGCTTTAAGATTGAGAAGGGAAGAAAATTTGCTCTTGTTGGGCCGTCGGGGGGCGGTAAGACTACAATATGCCACCTCATACCGAATTTTTATGAAATAAAGCAGGGTACACTTTTAGTTGACGGCAGGTCAATAAGCGAGTACACAAGGGCCTCTCTTCGCCGTAATATAGGTATTGTTCAGCAGGATATTTACCTTTTTAACGCAAGTATACGCGAGAATATAATGTACGGCAGACTTGATGCCACCGAAGAAGAAATGATTGAGGCGGCAAAGAGGGCAAATATTCACGATTATATTATGACACTGGAAAACGGCTACGACACTCAAATCGGCGAGAGGGGAGTACGTCTTTCCGGCGGTCAGAAGCAGAGAATTTCTATTGCAAGAGTATTCCTTAAAAATCCGCCTATCCTTATTCTTGACGAGGCAACGAGCGCTCTTGATAACACTACGGAAATACTCATACAAAAGGCGCTTGATGACCTTTGCGTCGGAAGGACAACAATTGTGGTTGCGCATAGACTGTCAACAATTAAAAACGCCGACGAGATAGCGGTGGTTTCAAACGGAAAAATAGTTGAACAGGGAAATCACGAAGAGCTGCTCGAACTTGACGGAGAGTATGCCGAGCTTTACCGACTGCAATTCAGAGAAAATCTTTCATAATAAAAATAGACCGAAAAATTCGGTCTATTTTTATTAAAAACCACCTTTTAAGTAGCGAATAAATCCCGATTGCGCATATAGCTCACCCTCGCCGATTTTATCACCGATATCCGCTTGCACGTCCACCTGCGGATTATTTCTTTTAAAATTGTAATAGCCGTTGCAGGCAGGGTTAATAAGTAGCACACGCTTGCGCTTTTTATCTTTGTGCTCATCGGGAAGAGCAAAATCGTAATCGTATTTTGGGAGTGGCTTTGGCTTAGTCTTAAAGGAGTAGGAAAGCCCCGTACCTATTCTTGAAACAACGTGAATAACTCTATGCTCACAGTAGTATTCCTCGCCCTGCACAAAGTACACCGATGAGGTTTTGCGAAGCATTTCAAACAGCTTTACCGAAATAACCTCGTCATCGGAAATGATATGAAAATCACATATATCTCCCTTGCGTTTTCCAAATACCCAAAATCTTCTCGTGCCAAGAAGCGTCCTGCCCGTTTTCTTGCAGACAGACTTTAGCTTTCGTAAGAGAGTAAGTCGCTTAAAAAATAATCGGATAAACGGCGAACCAATAATAATCAAAATAAGCACCGCTATAAATATCCAAAAATCCAATTTATCCTCTCCTCTCGTTTTTTTACAGTATATCATAACTTTTAAGTAAGGTCAAGATTAGTAATAAAAATAAATAAAAAATGAAAAAAATTCCAAAAAGTATTGAAATTTCTTTTTGAATGTGATATAATTTATTGCGATGTTTTAAAAATGCATAAAACAGTATATTTATTCAAAAGGCAGGTTAAAAAATGACAACAGAAGAAATTTTAATGCTTTTGGCATTTATACTTTATTTTGTTGCGGTTCTCGGAATCGGACTTTGGTTCTTCCTTCGCGACAAGGCAAAAGGACAAAAGGACTATTTCCTTGGCGGACGTCAAATGGGTCCCTTTGTAACCGCTATGAGTGCTCAGGCATCGGATATGTCGGGATGGCTTCTTATGGGCTTCCCCGGAAGTATTCTTGCTTTTGGTATGGGACAGGCGTGGATTGGTATCGGACTTGCGCTTGGTACTGCTGCAAACTGGATTTTCGTTGCAACAAGACTTCGTAAATTTTCCAAGGCTGCAAACGACTCTATAACCCTACCGCAGTATCTTTCAAACAGATTTTGTACTAAAAATCCTGCGCTTCAAATAATATGCGCAGTGGTATTTCTCGTATTCTTTACCGTTTACGTCGCATCAAGCTTCGTTGCCGGCGGTACGGTTTTCCAAGAGGTTATTCCTTTCTTTGCGGACAAGGGCGACCTTGCGGTACTTATTTTCGCTATTATTCTTATTGCATACACCTTCCTTGGAGGCTTTAAAGCTGTTTGCTGGACAGACTTTTTCCAGGCAATTATGATGCTTGTAGCTCTCCTTGCAGTTCCGATAATGATTGTTGCGTTTAAAAATCCCGATATGTCGCTTCTCGGTAATGCACTTCCTTACGGCTCCGACGGTGCTATGAGCGAATTCAATACAAACGTTTTTTCAGCAAGCTGGCAGGAAATCGTTTCCGGACTTGCGTGGGGACTTGGATACTTTGGTATGCCCCATATTCTTGTAAGATTTATGTCAATAAAGAGCCCCAAAAAGATGAAGACCTCGGCGATTGTTGCTATCGTTTGGGTTGTTCTTACTCTCGGTGCCGCTATTCTTCTTGCATATCTCGGCAGAGTTGTATATGGAGCCGAGCTTCTCGCAACTCAGTCGCAAAAGAACATCTTTATTCTCGCAGTTAAGAATCTATTCCCGGCATTTATTGCAGGAATTCTTCTATCCGCTATTATTGCGGCGGCAATGTCCACTGCGGATTCTCAGCTTCTCGTTGCTTCTTCTTCCTTTACAAGTGATATATACAAGCCTGTTATTCGCAAGAATGCGAGTGAAAAAGAGGTGCTTTGGATAGGTAGAGGCGTTGTTATTATTATCGCTATCATCGCTTATTTCATAGCTACAATCGGCGGAACAGGTGCACAGGCAATAATGAATATGGTTGATAATGCCTGGGGAGGATTTGGAGCTTCATTTGGTCCTGTAATTATTCTTTCGCTTTTCTGGAAGCGTCTTACTTATAAGGGTGCTATCGCAGGTGTTGTCGGAGGTGCAGTCGTTGACGTGCTTTGGCTCTTCCTTCTTTCTGACGTTACTGGTGTGTATGAGCTTCTTCCCGGATTTATTGTTGGACTTGTTGCGGCAATTGTAGTATCTCTTATTGATAAAAAGCCCTCTGAGGAAATTGAAGCCCTCTTTGATAGAGCTGTTTTGGGTGCCGACGAGGTTGAATAATAACGAAAAAATAAGAAAAGGCGGTCTGAATGACCGCCTTTTTTGACGTTATAAAAAAAGTTGAGATTTTTTCCGGAAAATCACTTGACAAACGTAAAAGAATATGATATAATAACACACGTTGCAAATCTGTACCTTTAGCTCAGTAGGATAGAGCAACTGCCTTCTAAGCAGTAGGTCGAGGGTTCGAATCCCCCAAGGTACGCCATATATGGTGAGTATAGCTCAGTTGGTTAGAGCGCCAGGTTGTGGCCCTGGAGGCCGTGGGTTCGAATCCCATTACCCACCCCATAACAAGAAAATCCCGCATTTATGCGGGATTTTTGTTTATGTTGCTGTGCTTTTGTATAGGTTTGTTGTGCAAAAGTGATATAGAGTTATCGAGAAAAAATTGCACAGTGTGCCTAAAATTATTTTTTTGTGCCTAAAAGTGTGCCTAAATTTTCAAGGTTTTGACGTATCATCGTTTCATCGTCCGGAAGCATATGTGAATAGGTATTCAGGGTTTGCTCTACGTTATTATGTCCGAGTTGTTTTGACACTGCTACTATTGATACGCCTTTATGGATAAGGTAAGAAGCTGCGGAGTGGCGGAGGTCATGTATTCGGATTTTTTTTACCCCTGCTTTTTCTGCTGCTTTATCGAGGTATCTGGCGATACTTGTTGGCGGAAGCGGATCGGCGCCGCCGAATACGAAGTCGGTTGAATTTTTATTTTTCTTTTGCCATTTCTTATACTCCATCAGCTCGTCGATAAGAAAGCTTGGCACTGCTACTGTGCGGTTACTGCCAATGTTCTTTGGAGTGGTAATTTTATAGTTCTTGCCGTTCTGCCATACCTTATGACCAACGCTTTTGGAAATCTTGATGCTTTTTTTCTTTGTGTCAATATCATCCCAAGTAAGAGCAAGAGCTTCGCCTCGGCGGCAACCTGTTATGAATAGGGTGTAGAACAGCATTTTATATTCTGGAGAGTCTATCTCGAAAATGACTTTTTGAAATTCCTCCGGCGTCCAAAACTGCATTTCCTTTTTGCCTTCGAGATTTCGTGGGCGGTCTACCTTATTCATTATATTGGTTATATCGTGGTATTTTTCCCCGAAGTTATATATTGAGGCGAGGTGTGATAGCAGCGTGCTTCTATATCTATAACTATATTCCGAGAGGGTATTTTGCCATTCGAGTATTGTTGCAGGCTTTATATCCATCATCCGCTTGCCCGTGAAAAACGGTAGCAAGCGGCATTTTATTTTCTGCGTAAGGTCGTAATAGGTGGTTTCCTTTACTCTCGCTTTTTTAAATGCAAAGTAGAATTCAAGTAGCTTATCAAAGGTTATTTCATCGGGCGAGGTTTGTTTTGCTTCCTCTTTAGCAATTTTGGCGAGCTTGCGTTCCTCTGCGGTTTTGATATAGTCCTCGTAGCCGTATTGTGCTTCTCGTTTTGTTGGGAAGCCTGACAGGCGTTTTTGGTGGCTTATTCCGTTTTCATCTATTTCTCGGAAGCGGCAGGACCAAAGTCCTGATGATTTATTTTTTTCATAGCTTGGCATTATTTTTTGAAAACCTCTTGACAAATATAAATTTGTTATTATAATGTGGTAAAATCGAATTTAGTGGCGCAGTGTGTTTACACTGCGTTATTTTTGTTTTTGGCTCGAATTTCGGTGAATAAAGTGTAAATAATCCGTTCTTTTTTGCTACTTGAGAACGGATTTTTCTTTATCCGTACTGTGTTACTTAGACGGTTGTCGAAATTCGGGTTAAAATGGCGGCTGTGCCATTAGGTTCGGTATCAGCGATGAGTGAAATTGAGATTTTATCTTTCAATCTTAAGAAAATTAGGAGGGAGCTTGACGAGTCGCAGATTGATTTTGCGGCAAACTGCGGTATAAGTGTTGAGGAATTGAGTCTGCTCGAGCGAGGGCGTTCGGATCCGAAGATGAGCACTTTGCAGAAGATTGCCGCTTACACTGGCAAGACCGTTTCGGAATTACTTACCGAGGACGGCGATATGGTTTACACCTTTTAACTACATCAGGCGTTTAAAAAGACTTTAGGAAAGGAAAAGACTTAATGGCACAGGGCTCGGCGGGGGTAACTCCGCCGGGTTTTCTTTTCCTAAGTGTTTGGGATTAATCGTGATATCCAAGTGAATATGCGTAATTTTTAATATTATTCATAAAGCTTTGAATATCGTTATTAACTTCATCGTATTCGGAACTTCTTTCTTCGAGGTCCTCGCAAATTGATATTATTAGCATTATTGTTGGATATTCATAGTTGAAACGAAATACAGGGATCCCATTTTCGGCAGATTTTTGAACATCATACAAATTCTTTACATCAAATTCTGTTAGTGCAGATGCATCCACTTGCCATACGTTTTTAACGCTATTTGCAACGACTGGATTTTTTCCTTTGGGCAGTATTCTATCCATATTGTAGGCAACTTCACTTTTGAATTTTTCAAGAGTAGGAATTACATCAGGGATAGCGGTATGTACTATTATAAATTGTTCTTCATCTGTTGAGGCTTGTGCGTAGCGAGTTATTATCTTAGCAAGTTCTTCTTTTGAAGGGGAATAGCCATATTTCTTATAGAATATTTTAAAACGTTCAATGGTTTCATTTAATTGAAGTTCAAATGCATCTGCCAAAAGATTTTCGGTTTTATTATTCTTTTTGGTGGTGGCATCGCCTGCCTTTGCAGCCAAAACAGCAATTCCGTAAAATATCAAAAAAACAATTCCTAATGCGATAATAGTAATAAGAAAATCCATGATTTACCTCTTTTTTTCAAAAACCCCTTTACAAAATCATTTTTAGGGTGTATTTTATTACAAATACGCAAATAAGGAGTGATTTTGTGGGTTATGATTTAATTGATAGTGTGATTTTTAGGTTATTGTATAAGGGAAAATGGGGGTTAAGTGAAATATGTAAGTCTGAGAATATCAGACTTTTTTCTTTTTTTGAGGGGAAAAGGTTGATTGAGCATCTATCTCTTGGTGCTCATACGCAGGGGAATGATGCGTTTTGTTTTGGCAGGGTGATATTCTTTGACGATATGAAGTCAAGGGAACGGCAGAGGTTTGCCATAGCTCACGAGCTGGGGCATATTCTTTTACATAGTAACGTAGAAAATCCAAGTGTCGAGCATGAGAGGGAGGCTGATGAGTTTGCCGAGAGGCTGCTATATCAGCTTAAAGGTCGGTAGGAGTGTCGGGGAGTGCATCAAGCATTGCTTTGAGCATAAGCATCTGTTCACGGGTTAATTTCTTTTTTTCTGATTGACCGTCTAAATTAAACACGATCATATTTTCGGTTATACCGTAGTCGGTTGCGGGTGTTTCAGTTTTACCGAGTAGGTAATCTACGGTTACGCCGAAATAGTCGGCGATTTTTTGCAGGGTGGTTTTTCTTGGTACCGTTTTATCAGTCCACTCGGAAAAATTTGATTTGCTAATTCCTATTTGTGTACAAACGACAGTAGGGTTTACATTACGTTCAACGCACAATTTTATAAATATTTCTTTAAACATTTCTAACTCCTTTGATGAAACCGAACAAACTGAATTACGAAATGTTGTGCAATACTCACAAAGTTCAAAAAGTTCAGGAAATTTTATTGACAATGTCAGAAAGTTCGGTTATAATATTATCGTACCGTGGTGAAAGTACAGTTTATTATACCATTTGGTATCAGATTTGTCAATATCGTGGTACGAATATAAAACATAAATTTTATAAATTGGAGGGGAAATAAAAATGTTTAACGGAAAGAAGCTGGCGGAGTATATGAAGGGACACGGGGTATCAAACGTTGCTCTGGCGAAGAAATTTGGTGTATCTGAGGGCGCTATAAGGCACATTCTTGTTGGTCTTAAGCAACCGAGCTTTATTATGGCAGTGGAAATTGCCAAGATGATGGGTTGCAAGGTGGACGAGCTGGTTATCGAAATTGAGTAAGGAGGTGGAAAAATGACCGGAGCAGTAAGTGAACAGTATATGCAGGCGTATATGAGGGGGTATATGGAAGGCGTTAAGACCGAGAGGGGCGATGCAGAGCGTCCCTATTTGCGTGTTCAGGACGTTTGCGAGCGTTACGGCGGAATATCCAAAAATAAAGCGTACAACATTATGAATGCGGTACGGCACGTTTGCGGAGGAGGAAAGCTTCAGCACGATGAGATGATACTTCGCAGTGAGATGGAGTATTGGGAGTCTGTGGTGGACAAGACATTTGTGGAAAGATTATAAATCAAAAATAAAAAAGCCCGGGAGGGCGGAAAGAAGGTACATAAGAATGGACAAGGCAATAAAAAAAGAAGCATATACCCACGCCGGCAAGCTTTCGGTAAATGCTTCTGAAAAGGGAGGGCGCATTGTGCGTTCCTCTATGAGTAGTATATCATACGCACGGGAATTTGTCAATAGCGATTTTACGAAAAATAACGAGAAAAAGGAAGAATTTAGCAATAAATTGCGAGAGTTCTTTTATATTGGCGATAAGTACGTGTTTGATAGCGGTGATGAGTATGACAAAAAAGTAAGGAAGGTTATCAGGATGAAGCGTTTTAAGAGGATTTTAGCGTGTGCTTTTATAGCGTTTTGCGCGACTGTTGTATTACTTTGCAGCGGTGTTATCGCTTGGGTGTTTGTGAACGGAGGTAGCATTTGATGGAAAAGGCAAGGATTGACGTTACGGTGCTTCGTGAGGATGAGCGTTGCGAGCTTGCTCGTTTATTATTCAAGTGTGGGTATTCGGTTGAGCCTTACAAAGAGAAGCAGGGGAACAAGAACAAGCATCAGATTATTTACGGCGGAAAGGTTGGTAACTGATATGACGTTTGATGAAGCATTGGTTGCGGCGAGGTTACAGGCGCCGGTTGTGTTCTCGTACATAGACGGTTGCTCTCGCATTGAGATTGAGTGCGAGAGGGTTATGCAGGTCGGGTATGAGTTTAAGGACGGTGTGCAGAGTGAGTTTGCGCAGGTGCTTGACAAGAGCAGGAGTTGTGTTTACAACATCGGTTTAAAGGATTTGAAATTAAAGGGCGAGGTTTTGCCTGAAGGGATGGTAGCGGTATGATAGATAAGGTAAAGGAAATAATTACAACTCAGCAGAAGGGACATGAGGGTTCGGCTGTGTTTATGGTCGGCGAGCAGTTAAAGGATATTGCTGCCGAAAATCCGAAGTGTGCTGAAATACTTGCCCGCGACCTTGAGGTTGACGGTATGGCTATATGGAGCGCCGAGGCAGCTTTAAAGAAGGCTGCGGACAAGCGTAGCAAGGGGCATAAGTGTGTTTGTGTTTCGCCGAGTGAGTCTGACGCTATATTGCGTGAGTTTTACGGTTTACCGTCAAGAGAAGAAGCGCCAAAAACCGAAGCGTCTGGGAATATTCCGAAGTCTGCCGGTGCAAAGTTTTCGCTACTTGATTTTATGTAGGGAGGCGGTTTGTTTGAAAAAGCAGGTAAGGGAGGAGCTTGATAGGATTTGCAAGATGCTTCCGCAGGAGCTCCCAGAAGGGGTTGCGGAGAAGGTAAGGAGCCGAGGCTTTTTGTCAAAATCTGCTCTTGTTTACAGTATAGGTTATTACGCCGATCCGATGTGCGACGGTCGGAGGACCAAGGCTGTCAAGGTCAAGTGCTCGGAGTGTGGAGATGAAACCTATCTTGAATATATGCCGATAGAGAGGGGCTGTCATAGCTACGGTCCTGTTGACCGTTACGGTTTCCGTGATGTTAGCAGTGGCGAGATGGTTTACACAGGGAAGAGAGCGACTTGTCCGTCCTGTTTCCGATATTGTGAGGCGGTCGGTGCCGCAAGAATAGGAAACAGTGCGTCATATCAGATAGATTATGATAATGTTGTTACCGTTCACAGTGTCGGCGGGCATTTATGTGTTCTTGCTTGGCGGGTAAACAAGTGTGTTACCAAGGAAGCAAAGGTCGTTTACGGCGGCCAAAAGATGCAGGGAATGGCGGTAATAGACAGAACCTGTGTTCGCTTTGCCGGCTGTCAGCACAATTACAGTAATGCAGTAAGCTTCTTTCTAAGGTGGCAGCCAAGATACACTTGGGAGGACAAGATAGACCGTTTTGACCGAATGCATATATTCTTTGATGACGGTGTAAATACGGTTGAAAGCACCGATGCGGCTCATTCGGCGCTGTTTGAGTACATAGATACTGCTACGGAGAGCTATCCTTCGCATTATTTAAGGACTTGGTGCGAGTATCCGCAGATTGAAAATTTGGTGCGGCAGGGCTGTCAGAAATTAGTTACCGACGTGCTTGAAAACAGTGTAACACATTACGGTTGGTACGTGCAAAAGGGAAAGCTTGATTTGTCGAGGGTTAGCACATATATCGCGACCGAGGAGGTTAAGCCTCACAGGATGCTCGGGCTTGAAAAGACTGAAATGGATATTGCAAGGAATAATCTCTACAAGGCACTTGATTTTTATCGGGATATAAAGAGGGAGTACGGTATCAGATTAAGTCAGGAACTGCTTGATACCGTAATGAAAGCGGGTTATCATGATGTTCGTGAACTGTTAAGGCGCTTCTCTTTGCCGGTTGAGAGTATGCTTAATTACCTTTGTAAGCAGCTTGGCAAGGAGTACAGTATAAGAATAGATGCTAAGTATTTTATGGACTATCTTGATGCGGTGAAGCAACTCTACGGGAATATACCTATTTCAATGAGATTTCCCGCAAATCTGCGGAAGGCTCACGATGAAGCTATCAAGGCTGTTGCCGAAAAGCAGGACCTGATAGTAAACGAGGGAATAATACGACGAGCCAAGGAACTTGAAGCTTTATGCTTTAAGGACGAGAGGGCAAATCTGCTTATTCGTCCATGCTCTGATCAAGCGGAGCTGATACTCGAAGGTAAAACGCTCGACCATTGTGTAGCAAGGTATGGGACTGATATTTCAAAAGGGAAAACGAGTATATTTTTTATCCGCACGTTAAGTGCTCCTGACGTTCCGTATTATACTCTTGAGTATAGGGACGGAGGTATAGCGCAGAATCGAGGATATAAAAACGAGGACCCTTGTGAGGAGGTTGTAATCTTTGCTAATAAGTGGTTGCAGTTCGTAAATATGCTAAAAACAAAACAACAACAGACAAAAAATGCTTAATTGAAAGGATATTAATATGGAAAACGAGATTATTTGTGAGCAGATTGATATTGAAGGAAACGTAGAAGGAACGGTAATCCCAAGCGTTTCGGGAAATGGCGGTGTTCTTATGGGGCGTTCGCCTGCGGTTATTGCCGCTGAGATCAATATGATAAAGGCGCAGACGGCTTCTATTATACATACGCTTGGCGGGCATATTCGCTCCGGGGTTTATGAGATAGGTCGTTTGCTTTGTGAAGCGAAGGCGTCCGTTCCTCACGGTGAGTGGGGCGAGTGGCTTGAGCACAACGTTGCTTATTCGGACAGTACTGCCCAAAATCTTATGCGTATTTATAGGGAGCTTTCGGACGGGCAGGTGGATATGCTTACGGGCAAGACGCAGGCGGAGCTTTTCGCCGGGCTTGATTATTCGCAGGTCATTGAGGTTTTGAAGCTTCCGAAGGCAGAGCGTGCTCGTCTTGCGGAGGAAAATGACCTTGAGGGAATGTCCAGCCGTGAGATAAAGGCTCTTATAAAGGAAAAGAAGGCTCTTGAGGATAAGCTTGCCGAGAGGGATGAGGAAATCATTGATCTTAATCAGGCAAAGAACAAGGCTGAAATGCAGGTCATTGAGGAAAAGGGCAGGGCTGACAGTGCCGAAAAGGCGAAGGCGGTTGCCGAGGATGCTCTTAAAAAGGCAGATTCCGAGAGGGACAAGGCGGTCAAGGCTGCGGAGAAGGAGCATAAAGCCGAGGTTAAAAAGCTTAACAAGGAAATCGAGGAGTTAAGAAGTATTCAGCCTGTGGCGGAGGTATCTGAGGAGGAAATCGAGCGCATCAAAGCGGAGGCTATCTCTGAGGCAGAGGCAAAGTACAAGGTCAATTTGGAGCAGCTGACGCTTGAAGCGGACAGCAAGGCAGATGCGGCTCGTGCTGAGGCGGAAGCGGAGGCAGAGAAGCGCATTGAGGAGCTTAAGGCAAAGTATGCGGCGGCTTCTGATGATACTGTCAAGGTCGTTTCCGTTTACATAGAGCAGGTAAGTGAGATACTCTCAAAGATTTCCGAGAGGGTTGACGGAGCTGGCGGTGAGGTTAAGGGTAAGCTTAACGGAGCCGTTTACAAGCTGCTTATAGCGGCGGCTGAGAGCTTTAAGGACTGATAAGGAGGGTGGTAGTATGGGTCGTCCAATAAAGGACGGCGTGGACTATTTCTCACTTGACTGTCATATGAGCGACAGTGTCAAGTTAATTGAGGCGGAATTTGGACTGAAAGGCTTTGCCATCATTATTAAGTTATGGCAAAAGATATATTCCGAGAAGGGATATTACACCAAATGGTCGCGGCCGGTGGCGTTGATGTTTGCACAGAGTTTAAATGTAGGTATCAACGTTGTCGAAGAGGTCGTGAACGCCTCTATACGAGAGGGTATTTTTAATCAAAGGCTTTACAAGGAGTACGGTATTCTGACGTCGGAGCGTATACAAGAAACGTATGCGTCTATAACAAGGAAACGCGACTTTGTAAAATTTGAAAAGGGGTACCTTTTGATAGCCACGCCTAAAAATTGGGTTTCTTCCGCCGAAAACGGAGTAAATTCCGCCGAAAACGAGGTTATTGGCGGACAAAGTAAAGGAAAGGAAAGTAAAGAAAAGAATAGTATAACAACTACAACAGCGCCTGTGCGCGAAAAAAAGGCAAATACCGAAGCGCTTGGGTATCACGTACCGCCTGAAAGGGAAAGTGTTGTTGATCATTTCAAAAAGCTCGGCGTGAGCGAACCTGAGGGCGAAGCTGATGCGTTTATTAAGTACAACGAGGGGATTGGCTGGGTGTGTTTACCTGTGTGGGTAACGGCGGCGGACAGTTGGGCCGAGAAGATACGCCCGAGGCGTAAAGGTAAAAAGGCAGGCAGCGGAGAGCTTGCAAGGAGCTTTGATACAGGCGAGTTTTTTGACGCTGCCACAAGTAGGACTTATAAAGGCAAAGGAGGAAAAGGTTGATGTTTGCGAGGCTTATACATTGGATATTTCATTCAAGGCAGAAGATGTGCCGCAGCTGTTGTTTACGATGCAAGTTTTTTGAGGAGTGCAGGGAGGATGATGGTTAAGTGGCAAGAAAAGTTGAAATAAATTGCGACAGGTGCGGAAAAGAGATTTCCGCTTATGATATCAAGATATCATCGGCAAGGATTGATATTTGGGCTCCCGGTGTGGCAAGGAGCTGGTCGGGGGACAGGCTTGATTTCTGTGAGGAATGTTATCAGAGGTTTATTGATTTTTTAGAAACGGAGGAAGAATAATGCAAATACAGTTTTTACCCGGAGTTTCAGAATTCGAGTTTAGGTGTCTGCGGTGCAATAAGGTCGTTTTTGACAAGGAAAAGAAGCAGCTTATCGGTACCTACACTAAAAGGAATATGTTTGATACTGCTACGGTTGTCTGTTGCGGCAGGTGCGGGCGCGGCATCGGGGTGCTGATTGATGATAAGGGGTAAGGATGCGGAGCAGTTGCTTCGGCAGCTTGGGTACATAGACGAGCCGCAGCGGAAGTATGGGAATAAAAAGGTAGTTCTTGACGGGATTAAGTTTGACAGCAAGAGGGAAGCTGAACGGTATTCTTATCTTAAGGTGCTTGAGAGAGTGGGCGAGATAGAGAAGCTGGAGCTTCAAAAGAAGTTTGTGCTTGTGCCAGCGCAGAGGAATAAGGCAGGAAAGGTAACCGAGAGGGCGATAACCTATCGTGCGGATTTTTATTATTTTGACAAGAGGCAGGGTAAGTGGGTGGTTGAGGATGCCAAGGGTGTTAAGACCGACGTTTACAAAATGAAAAAGAAGCTTATGCGTTCCGTGCATGGGCTGGAAATTATGGAGGTGTAGAAGTGAAGTACACAAAATACAGGTTTAAGACAAAAGCAATAGATGATTATAGACCGCTTATTGGTATACCAGATATCAAATGTCCTTGGTGGTGTTTGGGGGAAGGCTATGATTACGTGGTAATTGTATGTTATCTTCCTAAGAATGAAGATTTACTTAAGTATTGGGATGATGCTTACGAAATTGAAGCCGAAGAGGTCGACAACATAACTTATTCAGATAGATTTCCGAAGCCCAAATGGCTTGAAAGCGAGGGCGAGGAATGACAAAGGTATTATGTTGGAAAGATGAGTGCAAGTATTTGACGGACGGATGTGTGTGTGGCTGTGCCGTGATATCGTTAGATGAGGACGGAGAGTGTGAGAACTTTGAGGACTATCATAACGATAAGGAGTGGCAGACACCGTTCTGGAAAAGAATGCTTGACAGAGAACGTAATCAAGAGTGCCGAGTAAAGTATATCGGCAAGGAAATCGAAACGGGCGGCAGGATATTCTATATCGAAAGCAATAGTTATTACGCAAGTTTAACCGATAAAGAAACGGGATTGCTTTGCGGTACTATGGCAAAACTCAATGAAAATGTAGACATTGTTGGCAAAATAAAAGAAGCGGCGAAAAAATACACATCGGTTATGGATTTGCCGATAGCCGTGTATGACGAGAAAACGCATAAATTCAGTTATCCTGATGAAGAAAGCGAGGAAGAGGAATGAACGGTTGGCAAAATAATGTACCGCCTAAATGCGTGAATTGTGTTCACCACAAAAAGAGCGATAGAGGAACTGACTATTGCGACCATACCGAATACTTTGACAATATCGGTTGCCCCGTTCCATACCCATATTTTTTCAAGCAGGAATACCCTTGCAAGGGGCATAAAGAAAGGAGCGGAAATGGAAAAGGAACAGATAATTAAGGCTTTGGAGTGTTGCACTTCGGGGAAACCTTGCCGAGAGTGTGAATACAAAGACAAAAGTAAAGATACATTCGGTTGCAGAAAAAAGTGCTTGATAGATGCCCTCGCACTTATCAAGGAACAGGGTGAGCAGATATTTAAGCTTGAGAACAGGCTGAAGGAGTGCGAGAACGGATATTCCCAGACGCTTGCGCTTGAGAGGGCGAAGGTGAAGGAGCTTAGCGAGACAAATTATAAAAGTGCTGTAACATTAATAAAAGAGCACTATAAGACTGTCGAGAGGGTGGTTATATTGTTTCGTGATAGGTTGAGAGAGCGCATTAAGGGCGTTTATCTTGACGAAGATGAGATGTGTGCCATTATTGATGAGGTGGCAGGAAAAATATTAAACGGAAATACGGAGGAAGAAAAGAAATGAAAAAGATTTTTGTAGCGGTTATTTTAACAGCAATACTTTCAGCGATATTAACGGTGTTCGTTTGGAGCGCTTGTGAGTCTTATGAGTGGAGTCAAAAAGCGAAGTCTCCTATTGAGTGGGCAAAGTATGACATAGCCAAGAACGAGCAATATGAGGGCAAGGAGATTATGTGGATTGTAACTCCCGTAGAGGATGAGACTCTTGAGAGGGGTGAGTATTTTTACCTAATCATTGCCTTGACGGAAGAGGACGAACTTGTAATGGACTACTATGGTGTCTATCTCAGGGAAAGGCAAGACGGTAGTGTATACGTTGATGCGGACTTATTCAAGACGGAGGTGTTTGAGTGATGTTGAATGTTTTTATGGCTATCGGAGTTTTTGCCTTAGGAGTACTTTTAGGTGTTATAACAACAGTATGTATAGTGATAGGAAAGGACAGCTTTGGCGATAGAAAGTGCGAGAGGGAGTATGTCAGAGGCTACAACGAGGCTATGGACGTTGTTCGTGAGCGTTTAAAGAAGTATGAGGAGGGCGGCAAAAGTGGGAAAGGCGTATGATTGTGCTTTCAGGGTGAGTGATAATAAATGCTCTATCCTTACAAAGAAGATTTGCGGCCGTTGTTCGTTTAGGCTTACTGCTGAGGAGCTTGCCAAGAAGCGTGCCGAGCACGAGGATAGGTTAAAGCAGAGGTTGACGGAGCAGGAGAGGGCGGCTATAAAGGCAAAATATGAGGAAAAGAAGGGGTGAAAAAATTTTTTTATTTTTTTTGAAAAAAAGTATTGACAACCGTAAATCTTGTGATATAATCTCACCAAAGCATAACTTACTAAGCGCAATGGTGAGTTATGCTTCTTTAATTTTTCAAAAAAGAAAAGGAGAAAAAACAAATGGAAAAGAAATTTGAAAATGCGCAGAATTTTGTAGGTGAGGCTATTGAGAGTCTCAAGGAGAGCATCTCGATAGCAGATGAGGCAGGCGACGAGATGGAGGCGTTCCTTGATGCCGGGTATGATCCAATGGATGCCGCAGATGATCCTCGTTTAAAGGTTTATTGGAAAAAGCTGGAGCTTGAGGAGCTTGCAACCGATTATCTGATTAAGTTTATGTTTGATATCGAAGCGCCCGAGTATGCTGATGATGACGAGGAGAGCTTTCCGCAGCACGCTCTTGACTGTCTTACCAGATACAAAGAGAGTGGCGACGTCGAGGAAATCAAGAAGGCGTTTTGGTATTTAAAAGAGTATCACGATTTTGGTACGTCGATTGAATATTAAAGGGTGCCGATATGATTGAGTACAAGATTGCATTGGTGCTTTGGCTTATTGTGTGTCTTTCGTGTTTTATTGTCGGGTATGCGGCAGGCGCAAAGCGTCGGAAGGACAAGAGTATCAGCGATGACCGTTTCGCCTGCGGTATCGCTGACGAGGTTGAGGCGAGGGCAGAGCGTAAGCTTGACTTTGAGGAAAGAAGTAAGCTGGAAAACTGTGTTTTAGTGATTTTATATCAGGAGGGAAAAGGAAATGACAGCGGAGAAGGTAAAGAGTGATTTAAGGCTTATAAAGTAT
This sequence comes from Eubacteriales bacterium, assembly GCA_045653945.1. Classification (GTDB taxonomy): domain Bacteria; phylum Bacillota; class Clostridia; order Oscillospirales; family CAG-272; genus SIG673. Next base: position 63,585 of record JAZOML010000004.1, on the reverse strand, counting down.
GGCAGGCGGGATATTGACGGTATGATAACCGCACTTGAAGGAAAAAAGCAGCAGCTTGCTTTTTTGAAGGAGAGCAAGGGAAGTCCTGCAAGGATTGAGAGCGTTGAAGCATACATTAAAGAAAAGGAAAAAGAGATACAGCAGAGAATATACGAGCTTGACGATCTTGAAAAGCGTTATGAAAGTGCTATCAGCTGTCTTGACGTTATCGACAGGCTTATCATCCGAGAGGGGTATCTCGGAACGAAGTCGCACGCCGAGCTTGCGGAGCTGCTTGGCTACACTGTAAGGGGTGTTGAGGCTCGTATAAACAGGGTTGCCGAGAAGCTTGCGGAGAGTGGGTTACTCTGATTTTGCTTGGCGAGATTAACTAAATATTTAGCAAAAGGGACATCGGAAACGGTGTCCTTTTTTTGTTTTGTTCGCACTTTTTGTGGTGAAATGTGGGTTTTTATAGTCAAAAATGGCGGTTTAGGGGTAGAAATTTAAATTTTGGCGTGGTACAATATAGTTATGAGAAACTTCAAAGGGTTTCAAAGCTATGGCGGTGTGTGCGACGGTTTTCTGGTGCCGAGGTAATGCAGCGAGCGGACGGGGGTCTGGCTCGGGATATTGGTTCAAATCCAATCACCGCTACCAAAAGCGTGTTCCTCGGAGCATTTTTTGTCTTGCGCTCCGAGGCGGCGTACATTTGTTCTCGTCGGCGGTGTACGTTTGTAGGCTGTTCTATTTCGTCAGGGCGAGTAATGGCGAAATATTTTATAAGAAAGGTGTGTGTTTGTGGCACAGGGAAAGAAATTTGGTGCGGAGATAAAGGAAAAAGCTCTCGCTTTGCTTGCGAGTGGCAAGAGCGTACCTGACGTTGCAAAGGAGCTTAATCTTAATTACAACACCGTTTACGGCTGGAACGTGCGGCAGGGAAAGGACGATCCTCACTTTGAAGAACTTAAAAGTCAAAAAAAAGAGGAGTTCATCAAGAACGCTTGGGACTGTGTTATGAGGTCGCAGCGTTTAATTATGAGGCGGCTTGAAAGAGTAGAACGTAGCGAGGACGCTATTGACAAGCTTATTGATGAAATTGTTGAAAATACTGACGAGGACGTTACCTTTGCGGACAAGCGTGCATTGATTAACAAGCTTTCGGCTATTGAGCTTCCCGACCTTTCAAAGCTTGGTGTAATTATGGGCACTATGTATGACAAGTATGCGCTTGCGTCCAATGAGCCGACTGTAAATCACGGCGGCGTTGTGAGATTTGAGGAATTATGACCGTACAGGACATTATTGACAAGAGGAAAATTCGGTGGGCACAGAAGCAGGACATTGAGTTTGATAAGCGGCTTGTTGATGCGGCTGTGCAGAAGATTTTATCCGAGCCTTCGCTGCGGAGCGAGGTGCTTGAGCGTCCGTATCTGCTTATTGAGGCGTGTTTTTACATTATTGACAAGAAAAAGAAGCGTGTTCCGTTCTTTTTGAATGCCGTTCAGCTTGATTTTATTTCTCGGCTTGAAGAAAACGGCACTCGACTTCCTTATCTGATACTTAAAGGGCGGCAGCAGGGCTTTACCTCTGTTATTACCGCTATTCAGCTTGCGTTTTCTATAACGAGAAAGAATTTTGCCGGTGCTACCATTTCGCACCGAAGCGACAGCACAAAGGCTATATTCAACGACAAGGCAAAGGTGGTATTTGACCGTTTGCCTGAGGCTTTAAAGCCGTCTATCAAGTTCAATTCAAAGACGGAGTATTTCTTTGACAAGTTAAATTCCTCTTGGCGTGTTGCGACTGCCGAGGATAACATATTCCGAGGAATGACGCTCAGCTTTGCTCATTTCTCCGAGGCTGCTTTCTACACCTGTTCTCTTGCCGAGCTGCAAAAGGGTATCGGTGAGGCGCTTACCTCTGACGCTATTGTGGTATATGAAACTACTGCAAACGGCTTTAACGAGATAAAGGATATGTGGGACAGCGGCTCTTGTGTCAAGTGCTTTTACGGTTGGTGGCTTACCGACGAGTATCGCTCCACCGAGTATGAGTATTTACAGACAAATGACAGTTGGCTTATAGAGCGTATCAAGTTACTTTATGAAATGGGGCTTGATAAGGAGCAGGTAACGTGGTACTGCAAGAAGTATGAGAGTTATCTTGACAAGTCCTCTATTCGTCAGGAGTATCCTTGCTCTCCCGAGGAAGCGTTTGTTGCTTCGGGCGACTGTGTATTTGATATGGAGAAGCTTTCGGGCAGGCTTGTGGCTTGCTCGTCTATTCAGCCTGTCAAGGTTGGTTGCTTTGAGTATCGCAAGGTTTACGAGCCTATCTATGACGGGCGTGTAAAGGTTGGCGAGGAGAAGAAGCTGGTTGACATTCGTTTTGTGGAGCGAAAGGACGGGTTTATTCGCATTCATACAGAGCCTGAAACGAAAAAGAACGGCGTGGGTGCTGTTACAGGTCTTGCTCCTTATGCCATTGGCGGTGATACTGCCGGCTCGGGCGAGGACTATTTCAGTGCAAAGGTTATCAACTGTATGAGTGGGCGGACCGTTGCGACGCTTCACCGTCAGCGTATGGACGAGGACGAGTATGCGGAGCAGCTTATTTGTCTTGGGAAATATTATCACGATGCTCTTATCGGTGTTGAAATCAATTATTCCCGTGAGCCGATGCGAATTATTACGCAGGAGTACGGTTATTCAAACGTTTATATGCGTGAAAGGCTTGACGGTGTGCACGACGAGGTTGTGCTCGACGCGGGATTTAATACGACGTCAAAGACGCGTCCGATTATAATTGCGGAGCTTGTTCGTTTATTCCGTGAGGATCCTTGCATTGAGTGTGATATTGCTACGCTTAAAGAGATGAGCGTTTTTGTCAAGAAAGCAAACGGGCGTCAGGAGGCCCTTGACGGTCAGCACGACGACCTCGTTTTAGCGCTTGCCATCGCTCATTTCATAAGCGGTCAGCAGGTCAGCACTTGGATTGAGCCGCAGGGTGTTGAAGATGATTTCATCAAGCGGCATTTTAGCGGCGGTGAAAGTGGCTTTGCAAATCCCGAGGCGTTTGGGGATAATGGCGGTTCGTTTATAAACTGGGATGAATTATAAAGAGAGGATATACGGTATGTTATTTAAGAAAAAGAAATCTGATGCCACGAAGGCTTTTGAGCTTTGTGTGGAGATGTATGGTATCGTAAAGGATTTGTCAAGAAAGGTTAACGATATTTACGGTTTTGTTCAGCAGGTCGGGTTAACGCAGAAAAAGGGTTACGAGCAGCTTTCGGGCGAAAATGGTGAGGCTTTAAGGGCTATAAAGGCTCTTGGCGGTGAGATGCTTGGCGAGTTTAAGGCTCTTGGTGAGCGTATCGGCTCTTATGAGAGCGACAGGCAGGATACTGTAACTGCCGCGCAGATACTTGACGAGTATTTAAACGGAGCAAAGGACGGTAGCGAGTAATGAGTGATGAAACGATTACTTCTGTCTGGAAGGACTATGAAAACGGTATTGCTTATCTTGGAAACAGCGGTTTGCGAAAGAAGCTGCCGCAGTTCGTTAAGTTTTACGAGGGCGATCAGTGGCCCGCGCCGACGAAGTTGACGAAGAATATGCCTCGTCCCGTTATCAACATTATCAAGATGATATGCAGGTCAAAGAAGGCGGCTATTCTGTCTTCTCCCGTGCGTATCGTTTACGAGGCGGAGGACCAGAGTGTTGACACCGAGAAGTTCAACCGTTTTTCCGATTACATACAAAAGGAAATAGGGCAGGACCGACTTGACAGTGATGCTATAAGCGACGGTGTTAAGAAGGGCTGTTACTTTTACCATTATTATTGGGACAGTGAGGCTCGCGGCAAGGACGGTATAAAGTCGGGTGCTCTGCGTTGCGAGATAATTGACGCACTTGACATTCTGTTTGCGGATCCTACCGAGCTTGACGAGCAGAAGCAGAAGTGGATAATCATTGTTTCCCGCGAGAGTGTTGACAGTGTTCGGGCGAAAGCCGACAAGGGTGTTGACAAGGAGCTTATCAAGAGCGACACAGCTGACGACACCTACGGTACAGTCGAGCAGGAGGGCAGTGAGCTTTGCACCGTTCTTACGAGGTATTTCCGTCGTGGCGGCGAGGTTTTCTGCGAGAAGGCGGTCAAGGGTGCTATCATCAACAAGGCGTTTTCTATTGCTCCCGATATCGAGGCGGCAAAGCGTTCGCTCGGCATTGAGGGAACAGCTGACGCACCGAACAATTCGCTCCCCGACAATCACGAGGTTAATCTGATAAAGGATAGCGTTAAGGCTCATCTTTATCCTATCGTTGTCGGTAATTACGAGAAGCGTGAAAAGTCTATTTACGGTCTCAGTGAGGTTGAGGGTCTTATTCCAAATCAGAAGGCTATCAATTTCAACGTTGCTATGACCTTATATAACAATCAGCAGCTTGCTTGGGGCAAGTATATTGCACTTCCGAACGCTCTCGGCTCACAGACTATTACCAATGAGCCCGGGCAGGTGCTTATAGATTATTCCAAAACCGGCAGCGGTATCAAGAAGATGTCCGAGCAGGTTATGCAGAGTCAGCCTATGGCTATCGTTGACAGCATTATGCAGATGACGAGGAACGTAAGCGGTGCGAGTGAGGTAATGACGGGCGAGGCTATCGGAGCGAATATGTCGGGTGCGGCTATTGCTCAGCTTCAGTCGCAGGCACAGATGCCGATCGAGGATCTTCGTCGCACGTTCTGGCAGGTTAAAGAGAAGCAGGGGCGTGTTCTTGCGCAGTTCTTCAAGCTTTACTATCAGGGCAAGGAGTTTTCATACAAGGACGGCGAGGGCGAGGACGCTGCGATGCAGTCCGACGTATTTAACGGTGAGGAGTATGCGAGTGCTGAGCTTGACGTCGTTGTAGAAACGACAAAGGGTACGCTTTCATCCTCTGCCGGTGATATCAACCTGCTTGACGTTCTCTTTAAGGCGGGAGCAATTAACGCAAGGGGATACGTTTCGGCGTTCCCGAGTGATTCAATATCCAACAAGAGCGAGCTGCTTCGTGCTATTGATGAAGCGGAGCAGTCAACGGTGCTTGCTTTACAGGGGCAGTTAAAACAGTATGAGCAGCAAATGGCGGCTATGCAGGAAAGTATGAAGCAGTCGCAGGCTGCTGTATCGAGTGTAATGCAGCTGATACAGGAAAACGGCAAGAAGGACGAGTTTATCGCAAGGCTTTATGCCGAGGCGAGAGGTAAGATACAGCTTGCAAATCAGCAGTTGCAAGCGGATAAGCAGGCAATAGATGAGGTTACGGCTGATGCAAGTGCGTTTGCAAGGCATATAGCTAATACTGAAGGGTTGCCGGCACAGTAAATAAAGATAATGACCGCAGGCGCGGTGTTATATACGCAATGAATAGCGAAAAAATGCAGGTACGCACCTGCAGGCAAATAGTGCTCCCGCACAGTGCGGGTGTATAAAAAGTAAATTTACGCTTGGGGATAGCGCGAAAAGCCCTATATAAATCTCGCAGGCGAACGCGGAAAAATCGCAAAAGGTAAAAGCCGAAGCGTTTCGGGTTTTATTTACAGGAGTTCTATATGGACGAAATTAAAAATGCCGCGCAAACAAGCGGGGAGGCGCAGGACGTCTCTGCCGCAGTCGGTGAAAACGCGGGTACCGACAATGCTGCACAGGCACAGGCGGAGAGTGCAAGTGAGGCAAGCTTTACAGACGGTTCCGATGCAAGTGGTGATGCCAAAGCCGAAGGGGTAGCTGCCGAGGGCGACAAGGCAAAGCAGAGCAAGGGAACACGTAACTCCGAGTATGCCGAGAGGCGCAGAGAAGCAGAGCGTCAGAAGGCAATTAAGGACGCCGAGGTAAAGGCGACCATAAGAGCACTCGGTGGGGTTAATCCCTTTACCGAGGAAGAAATGAAGGACGCTGACGACGTTGAGGAATTTCTTGCTATGCAGGAAATAAAGCAGAGCGGCGGCGATCCTGTTGCGGACTATATGAAGCATATGAAGGACCGCAAAAAAGCGCAGGCAGCCGAGGCGGCAAGGGCCGAGCAGGTAACTGCCCGTATGAATACCGAGCTTGAGGATATGCGCACCTCTTATCCCGATGTTAACATTGACGATCTCATCAAGGATGAGGCGTTCAACAGTTACGCCGACGGTAAGGTTGGGCGTGTTCCCTTAAAGCAGATATACGAGGGCTTTATTCGTTTCAGCTCTGATCTTGAAAAGAAGGCAAACGACAGAGCCGCGCAGATGGTTGCTAACGCAAAGGCTTCTCCCGGTGCTCTTGCAAGCGCTGGGGAGAGCAGTGAAAAGCACTTTACCCGTGATGAGGTAAAGGCTATGACCGCAAAGCAAATTCACGACAATTATGATGCTATAAGGCGGTCAATGGTTAAATGGTAATAAATTACCCAAACAAAATATGAAAATAAAAGGAGAATTTTAAATTATGGCATACGCAAATTTTATACCTGAGGTGTGGAACGAGTCCATACTTCGCAATCTTGAAAGACTCTGCGTTTTTGCAGAGGACTGTAACCGTCAGTACGAGGGCGACGTTAAGGGCCCCGGTGATACCGTACATATTCTTGGCGCGGCTACGCCCAGCATCAAGAGCATCAACAGAAGCGCGGCAAACTCTGATATCGGAGCACCCGAGGAGCTTGAAGGTACCGATGACATTCTCACCGTAAATCAGATGGCTTACTACAACTATATGGTAGGTGATATCGACAAAGCGCAGGCTGTTCCCGCGCTTATGGATTCGCTTACTGCTGAAACCTCCGAGGGAATTGCAAACGTTATCGACAGATATATCGCTTCCTTTGCAAAGGATAGCAAGGTTTCCTCTCTTTACGAGGCTCCGCAGGTTGTTTCCGCTGAAAAGACCGAGGGCGGCATTTACGTTCTCAAGGTTCTTGACGACGCTATTCAGAAGCTTTACGAGAACGACGTTAAGCAAAACACCGAAATCGTTGTTACCGTTTCCCCACGTTTCTACACGCTGTTCCGTTCTGCCTACATCGACAGAAACACAAACAACAGCGAGATTATGAAGAACGGCAAGGTCGGTATGTACGGCAACGTTACCGTTAAGATGTCCAACAACGTTCACACCACCGACGACGGCGCAACCGACAACATTATGATAAGAACCAAGCGTGCTCTTGCCTTTGTAAATCCCTTTACCAAGAGCGAGGCTTACCGTCCTGAAAGACATTTTGCGGACGCTATCAAGGGCTATTCGCTTTACGATGCGAAGGTTATCCGTCCCAAGGAAATCCTTAATATCAACGTTAAATATTCTTAAGCGCACGACGGCTTAAATAAATTCTGAAACAGAAAGGCGATATCAAAACCGATATCGCCTTTCTTAAAAGGAGTGAGAATGTGAAATTAGGTGAAATAAAAATCGAGGCGTTAAAGCTGATGTTCGCCTCGTATGAAAGGGATTTTTCGGTATCTGATCTTAACGCTGATGTGGCGAGTGATACCTACCGTGATTATCTGATAAATATGCCCGGCGCTATCAATCGAGCGTTTGCTATCATTGAAAACAAGGGTGTGTTGCCTGTTAAGAGGTATGAGATAAAGGATACAAAGGTAACAAAGGTTGATATGAGCGTTGTTGAGGACTTTTTCTCGGTCGAGCGTGTGATATTCGAGGGTGCACACGGTGAATACGTTCCGCAGTATCCGTATTTGCTTGAAGGAACAGTAATAAGGTTTCCTGATACGCTTGCGGATGGTGAAAAGTACACTGTGCTTTATCGACCGAGTATAAAAAGGGTAACGGATAACGCGGAAGACGTTGACGTGCCTGATAATATTGCGGTTTATATTCCGTATTTTATCAAGGGTGAGCTTTACCGTGAGGAGCAGCCGGGAGAGGCAAGTGAGGCGCACAATCTCTTTATGAAGGCACTTGACGAGCTTATTCCCGAAAAGGCGGGCGGCGGCTCGGTTACGACTGTGTTTGGTATCAGGTGGTGATGAAATGAGAGTGAATACTAACGTTTCGCAGCGTGCTCAGCAGCAGCTGGTGCTGGAGAATTTCGGCGGTGTTGATTTTTCGTCCTCGCCGCTTCTTATGGCGTCAAACCGTGCGTCCTTTGCCTGCAATCTGATAAATGACAACGGTGTTAATCACAAGCGGCCCGGGTGGGAGGAGCAGCTAAAGGTTGAGGGCAAGATAAACGGCATATATCCGTATGATGCCAACGGTCGTAAGGCTTTGATTATCTATGCCGGCACGACCTTTTATGAGGCGGAGTATAATGAAACCACCAAAAAATACGAAACGCCCACTGAATTGACGGTTACTTTGCCAGATGGGAAACAACTTGAAAATAACCGTGTGCAGTTCTTTCCGCAGAGGGATAAGGTTTATATTATCGGTTGCGGGGATTATCTGGTGTATGGTGAGTTTGAGGGTAGTTACTGCATTAAGAGGGTTGTTGATAGCGACGTTTACGTGCCGACGACGACGATTTACGGAAATGTGGTAAGTGTTGAATATGATAATAGCGGAAATCCTGTTATAAAAGATACAAAGTGGAACCCTTCAACACTTGATGGAGTTAACGTGTTTAAAAAAGAGAGGAAAAATAGATTTATTGGTTCGACTGAAAATCACAAAAATTTTTATATCCTTGATAGAAGATTTAAGAAAAATGGGATAAAAAAGATAACGGTTGAATATCAAATTGAAACCAAAAGCGAAGGTTTGAGTTTAGTAAAGGTTGATTCATTTGAAAAGGAAATAACGGATACTAATAAAATGTATTTTTATGGAAAAGATGAAGAAACTGAAACGTATAGCGGTGTCGGATTTGAAAATCCTTTTTATCAATATACGGAATCGGGTGGATCTATCGTTACTGTGCAAGCATTAACGATAGATGATACTGGCGAGTTGTATGCGGACAAGTATTTGGATAAGACATACGCCAATATTACCATAGAGTACGAGCCGTATTATGAAGAAGGTGAATTTGAAAAAAATAGGGATATGATAACGGGCTGTCGTTTCGGTACCTTATTCGGTGCGGGCGGAGCTTCGGACAGGCTGTTTCTTTCGGGTAATCCTGATTATCCTAATGCGGATTTTTATTCCGAGTTTGATGATTACACATATTTCACGGCGCAGTCGCAGACTGTTATGGGTAGTGATGACATAGCGATAACCGGTTACGTGCGGTTGTCTGACAGCACACTTGCTACGATGAAGGCGGGGGCAGTGTATGAACCGTCGATTTATTATCGCAAGGCTAAAGAAGAGGATGCCTACATTGACGAGGAAAAGACAGTTAAGAAGATTGTTTTTACCAAGTGGTCGGGAGGAACGGGTGAGGCTTGCATAGGTCCTCACGTTATTTCTTCTCTTGCCGAGGATGATTTAATTCTTTCGCCAAACGGTGTATTTGGCATTGTTGAGGTAAACAATTTACAGACCAACAACCGTTATATGCGTGAGCGAAGTGCTTTTATCAACGGCAAGCTTTTAAGTGAACCGCGTTTAAGCGAGGCGGTTTCCTTTGTTTACAAGAATCGTTATTATCTTGCGGTGCCGACGGATGCAGAGCGAAACGGTGCGGTTTACGTTGCGGATCCGCGTTTTAAAAGTTATCGGAGTGATGATATTGACAGCTCGTTTAATTACGAGTGGTGGTATTGGGAGAACGTGCCTGCGAGGGTGTTTGCTAATATTGACGGGCAGCTTTGGTTTGGCTGTGAGGACGGCAGGGTTTGTCGGTTTGATGATCAGTTTACGGATAGGACGTATGAGTATTCGGAAGACGGATGTGCTACATTTGGAAACGGCGTAATTGTATGCAACGGAGAACATATAGAACAGTATAAGAAATGTGATGCTATAAGCTTTGACGGTGTTGTTTACAAAGATTCGGATTCAATTTTGACGGGGATTTATTATGTTAAATCTTGTGAAAGCGTCGAGAATGGCTATAATATAGAGATTTGCGGGTATAAGAGCGACAACAAGGAAGAAATGGAAAAAATACCTCCAATTAACATTACAGGAAGTGTTTCCGCAAGGGTAAGATTTCATACCATAAGGAACGTTTGCTCGACTTGGTACACGCCTGTGTTCAGCTTGGGGGCGACTGACGTATTAAAGACGCTGCTTCGTATGACTATATCGGTTGATCCTATCATTAAAGGTGAGGTCAAGTTTGGGTATGAAACGAGGAGTGTGGAGCGTTTGCTTACGGCGAGGGTGAACAAATCGCTTGATTTTGACGATTTTTCCTTTGAGAATTTTTCCTTTGCGTCAGAGTTTGTGACCTCGTACACGGTTAAAAGCAAGGTGCGTAAGTTTAATTACATAATGTTTAAATTTGAATCTGACAATAACCGCGACTGTGCGGTAAATAATTTTAAAGCGATATACACCCTGACGGCAAGTCATAGGGGAGTATTTTAAAGGAGGAATAACGAATGTCTGATGAGCAGGCTAATATGAGAAGTATTAATAAAATTACTGATGAAACGAAAGCAGCACTAAAAAGAAAATCAGTTGAAAATATACCAGACAGACCGACCGCTGCCGGAATGAGTGCAGCTGAAATAAAAGCCGCATTCTATAAGCCGATTTATGACGAAGAAAATTCGGTCATTGCTGAGCTTGCGAGGGTAATAAGCGAGGCGAATAATTTATTCACAAGTCTGTTTGGAAAGCTTGAAGGTGAGGGCGGACTTGATGGGCGTGTAACGGCAAATACCGAAGCACTTGGGATTTTAAACGGAGAAGCTTCTGTTCCAAAATCAGTTAAGTGGTTGATAGCAGCGGCGGTTGCTGGTTTGATAGACGGCGCTGGTACAGATGCAGACACCTTAAATAAGTTAAACGGTAAGATAGGGGATTTAAAAACGCTTGTCGGTGATAAGAATAAGCTGCCTGAAGGTCTAACAGAGAAGACTGTGATTGCTTACATAGAAAGTGTGGCGGGGGCTCTTGCGAAAAAGTCTGCAATAAAGGTAAACGGCGAAGTGCAGACAGAGTGGGATGCTACGGATGTTATAAAATTAAAAAATACCAACGGCGTCGAATGTGTATTGGGAAAGAGCGACAAAAACGTTACTAAAAGTTTCGGTCTAAAACATTCAACTGGAACTGGAACAGCATGGCATATACCTCAATATAACGAAGACGGCGTTTTATATGGACAAACCTCCGAAGGTGGAACAGGAACGCAGTTAACAAATAAAACTTGGGTCAATGCTCGTTTGTCTGAACTTCAAGAAACGTTGCTTGGAGGTGATGTTGAAAAGGCTTTAGATACTCTATACGAATTAGCCGCTGCGTTAAGAAATAATGAAAGTTTTGCGGCAACTATGGTATCTGAACATGCTGATATGAACGCACGTCTTAATAGAGTAGATAAGTTTACATCAGGAGATAAAAACAAGTTCGTTGTAGTTGCAGAGGACGGCTCACTTGTGGCGGCAGAGATTACGACAGGAGGTAGTTACTGATGACGGAGATAAATTTAAGTGACTACGTCCTTGAGAGCAAGGCGGAGCTTACCTCTCTTGCGGATGCAATCCGTGAGAAGTCAAAAGTAACAGGAGAACTTTCGGTTGCCGATATGAAGGCGGAGGTTGAGGGTATTTCGGGTGTTAGCGAGAAATTCGTTAAAGGAGTTATTGAACGCAATATCACTGAGATTGAAATACCGCAATCGGTTACATCGGTAGGAAGATACGGTTTTGCATATTGTGGCGCTCTCAAAACGGTAGTTATGCACGAAAATGTGCAAAAGTTTTCTCAAGGTGCGTTTCAAAACTGTGGAGAGTTAGAAGGATTAGATATACCGTATGGGACAAAAACAATACCGCAAGCATTTGCAATGTCATGTGGTAACCTCGGTAAGGTTACTTTACCTAATACAATTACCTCGATAGCTAGGCAGGCATTTCTCAACTGTAGCAGATTGAAAGAAATATATTTACCGAACAGCATCACTACTATGGGTGACACCAAATATAAGGACGTGTTCGGAGATGGAACTTCAATTTCGGCTCTCGAAACAATTTATTGCGACTGGGCAGAGGGTGAAAAGCCAACCGTTGAAGCAAACGCTCCGTGGGGAGCAATAAATGCGGATACAATCTATATTGGTAGTACCAAAGGTGTTACCTTTAAGTTTGGCGGTAATGGTTACACCGTTACTGGCTTTGATATGGAGCAGTATTCAGGTGAGCCGATTGACCTTGTTATTGGACCGCAGTACAATGGACTTCCTGTTACGGCGATAGCTGATGAAGCGTTTGGATTATCTAAGCTTGGTAACCGTCCGGCTATCAAGAGTGTCAGCTTACCTGATACATTAAAGAAAATAGGTGTAAATGCTTTTGGTGACCAGTCGCTCGGTGGCGAGCTTGTTATCCCCGATAGCGTAACTAACATAGGCAATGGTGCGTTTGCGTTCAACTCTTCGATGTCCGAGGCAGTTCTTGGTGCTGGGTGTAAGAATATGCCTGCTGACGTGTTCTTTGGTTGTACGGCACTTACGAGCATTACAGCACATAGAGATGAACAAGCTTTTGTAAACGCTCCTTGGGGAGCTATGAACGCAGAGATTGTTTACGACGGAACGTATAGCACGTATGGTTTACAGTATGAGTATGATGCTACTCTTAGCGGATATAAAGTAATAGGATTTGAGTATGACGAGGATTTATCTTCAAGCGCGGTAGTTATTCCGGTATTTTACAAAGGTCAGCCTGTGTTATCAATATCCAGTAATGCGTTTTATAACATGGATTTTATATCAAGTATTGATATACCGCACACCGTTATAAGTATAGATCAAAGTGCGTTTAACGGTTGCACAGGTCTTACAAGTATCACTGTTGACGAAAATAATGATGTCTATAAATCCATCAATGGCGTCTTATATACTTTTGACATTACAACGTTAATAAAATATCCTTGCAAACGAGGCGATACGAGATTTGTTGTACCGCAAACTATACAAAATATATCAAACAGGGCTTTTGAAGGTTGTGGCAGTGGCTTCACAATAAGTCTTGCTTATGTAAGTGGAGAGGTAAGTGGCGCGCCGTGGGGAGCTGACGGCGCTACAATTACACACGAACATGGTGGCGGCGGAGTGGTTCCCGCCCCTGACGACTGGACATAAGGCACAATATTTATAAAGCATTGAAGAGCGCATTGACGCAACTTATGCGGAGTGGTACGGAGTTGATGCACCAAACCACACAGAAAACACATTTTAATTTTTAAAATAAGGAGAGAGAAAAAATGAAACAACCATTAAAGCTTTATAAAATCAAAAGAGTTTCGGGGGTGGTGAGAGTTACCGTAAATCCCCCGAGTGAGGACCTTATTCCGTTCGGCATTCGTCTTATTGCTGATGATGGCAAGGCTATAACAAAGGACGGGGTTAATCTTTTCACCGTCAAGGACGAGCCCTTTGTCGAGGGCGAGGGCACTATCGAGGAAAAGATTGCGGCTACCATGGCGCTTTGGCAGGAGGTCGATGCGCCGGAGGAATGGAGGTTAAGAGATGAGTAAAAAGAAAACTGCGGTTGTTATTTTGCTTGTTATACTTTTAGCCGTTGTTTGCGGCGTGGGCTCATATTTTGGCATTGCCTATATTCAGGCGGGCGGAACGGCAGAGGGCGTTCTTGACTACATAGAATTTACGGTTATTCCCGCCTTGTTCAATGCCGGTACCTTTGTTGTGGCGGCGTATATTGCAGCGTATCCGCTTATAAGTAAGATAAAGTCTGTTGTTTCAGATTTTATTTCCGCTAAAAAGGATATTGGCGCAGTGAGTGAAAGCGGAACACAGATGGTGGTGCTTGTAACAGAACTTCGTGATGAACTTAAAAGTGTTTTGGCTGAAAATGCTGAATTACAAAAGGAAATTTTATCGGTCCGAAAGGATTTTGAGGGCATTAAAAAGGCAATAACTATTGGATTTGGCAACACTGCCGAGCTGGTTCGCAACGGTTACGCAAGGCAGGTTATCGAGGCTATCGAGGGAGGTGGCGGCGATGAAGCGCAGAGTTAAGCTTCTTATTGCTCAGCTATTTTCCTTTATGGTAGCTATATTGCCGCTTATTGTGGTATTTATAGTCAATCGTGAGAGGTATTTTATAAACGTTGCAGCCGGTGTTAAGCTGGCGACGGGGGGTATTATTGTTATAGTGCTTATGCTTGCAAATGCTCTTGGGCGTTTGAAGGTACCCGGTGGTATTATGGCTTATCTTATAGTGTTTTTACTTTCGTATTTACTTGAGGCGATACTTAATGATTTAGCAATTCTCTCCGGCGCGGCGCTTCTTGGCGCGGTAGTTGACTATCTTATTATGCGTCCGATTGTAAAGAAGCTGCGTGAGGATATTATGGTAGGCAAAACTGCTGACGCAACGGCGGACAAGGTCAAGCAAATACTTGATGAATACATTGGAGGCAGAGTATGAAGGGGAAGGATTTTCTTGTGAGGTTTTCGGGGTACGTCGTTGTGTTCCTGCTTTCCGCTATCTTTATACTCGCGTCGGTGGTTACCATCAGTAAAAGTGGACGAACCATAGCCGAGATTATTGCCGAGGGGGCGCTTGGGTTAATGTTCGGACTTTCGATTGATAGCTTGCTGGGTATGCAGGGGATAAACGACGGAAAACGAAGTGAGGAATTTCAGAAAACCAAAAGACTTCATGGTGAGGCTGTTAACGGCATTTCGGCAAGAATACATGAGCTTGATGCTTGGTGTGAGAAAAAGAACCGTGAGGCTCTTGTTCTTCAGAGGACGAAGATACTTGCCGCAGAGGGCTTACGATACAATGATTATTTTGACGCAGACGGTCAGGGGCTGGGATATGCCTCTGACTACACGTCAAGGAGTAAAGACGAGCTGCGTGCGCTCGATCGCGAGGGGCGCAGGCAGGAAAAGGACAAGCGCAGGTGCGAGAGGGCAAGGGAGAGGGCGTATTACAAGGCTTTGCGCTTGAAGCTTACTCCGCTTTCCGCCGCCTCACTTACCGGGGATAGCGCACGTCCCGACGATCCTCATTATTTTGGCGAGAATGAGAGGGGATACGAGAGGCGTTCAATTATTAATGACGTCTTTTCAAAGGGCTGTACCGCCGGGATATTCGGCTATTACTGTGTTGAACAGTTACTCAATTTTTCGCCGGCGGCTCTTATTTGGCGTTGTCTGCAGGTAGGTATTTATCTTGCCGGGGGAATATTCAAAATGCTTTCGGCACGTGCGTTTATTACGGGCGATTATAGGGGGCAGATAATACGCAAGATTGATTATCTGCAAATGTTTAAAAATTCAAAGAATATAGTAAACACGGAGGAAAAGGAAGATGGGGGACACGATATATCAAGCCAAGGATTTTGAGGATTGGTATCAGTATCATTACAAGACTAAGTATGACAGGAATAATACTTGGACGCAGGGAGATATAGACGACTACGATTGGCAGTTAGGTCAGAAGCTGTATAATTTGTATCAGCAAGGTCAGTATTATCAAGGTGAGCATGACAGGGCGGCCGCAGATTCCGCGCAAAGGGCAACGGATGCTAAGATTGCGGCGGACGTTTCAAGGCAGAGGCTGGAGAAGTATCTTCCGCAGCAGCTTGCGCTTCAGGGGCTTTACGGTACGGGAATGAGCGAGGATGCGTATTTGAAGCTACAAAATCAGTATCAGGGCGCGGTGAGTGATGCTAACAAGCAGCACGAGGCTAATCTTGCGGCTTACAAGTCAACGCTTGATGCTCAGAAGCTTGCGCTTGGTACGCAGGCAGGCGAAGCGGTGCAGGGAATTATTGACCAAAAGAAGGTTGATGACGAGAATGCAAGAATTGAGGAAGAAAGAAAAGCAGAGATTTTGAAAGCAGACCAAGAAAGGTATTTTAACGAAGCGTACAGTGGGCTTAATTCCGGAAATTTCACAACTATTGACGAAGTTAATGCTTATATTACACCATTTGAGAATATGGTTTCTGAAACTCAATGGATGCAGCTTGAAGCCTTGGCAAACGGAGTAAAGGCGGATATTAAGGAGTTTAATGAGCAAAAGGCAAAGGAATTGAGGGATAAATACACCCCAATGGATGAGGATTTGAGTGTATTGGTAGTAGGCAGAAAAGAAGTTACTGAGACATCAGTTACGGAGTACGCACAATATTTTCCAAATAACTGTATGTTTTTATATAATTCTAAGTCGTATTTTAAAGCAAACGGTAAAATTTATAAAATATAAAAAGCGAGGTGCTTATGGCCTATAAATTAACTGCGGCGGACCGCCGCGCTCTCGCAAGAATGAGAGCAGATGAAAGAAGAACGGCGAGTGGATACAGGGCGGTAAATTATACCGCCCCGAAATCCCAAGCGTCTGGGAATAAAAAAGAAGAAGTAGGATTTGGCACTAAAGTATTACATACTGTTGGCGACGTTGGCTCGGACGTTGTATTCGGAGCTGCTAAGGGTGTTGAGGGTATCATTGATTTCGGTGCGGGGCTTGTTGGTGCTATTGGTGGTCTTTTTTCTGATGATTTTGAAAACAGTATAAAAGACTTTATTGAAACCGATTGGGTTGGCAAGGTTGCTGATCCTGTTGATAGTTATTTTGAACATTCAGCGACGAATGGAAGCAAGTTTGGGCAGATAATCGAAGGAGTGGCGTCGGGTGTTGGTCAGATGCTGCCTGCGGTTGCGGTTACTGTGGTAAGTGGTGGACTTGGCGCTCCAACTGCGGTAGCACAAGGGCTTTCGCTTGCTACGCTTGGCGTTTCTGCAGCAGGTACCGGAGCAGAGGAAGCTTTTGCTGACGGCGCGGGATATGGCGAGGGTATGCTATACGGTGCGGCATCGGGCGCGACCGAGGTTGCGACAGAGCGACTGTTACCCGGTGTTGGCGACGAGATATTCGGCAAGGCTTTATTTAAGGGATTTAGTAAGGTTGGCGGCGAGGTTGCCGAGCAGGGAGCAAAGCGTGTTATCAGGCAGACTGCGGCGAATATGCTCAACGAGGGTGTTGAGGAAATGGCGTCCGAGGTTACCAATCCTTTACGCAAGACTATCTACAAGGGCAAGGACGCTATTGCTGAGTATGGAGAGGGCGAGTTTTGGGCTGGTGTCGGCGAGGCAGGTGTTACCGGCGCTCTTACCTCTGCGGCTTACGGTGCGACTGTTGGTAAAGTCTATAACAAGGTAAAGGGCCTTAATGGGGATATTGATGCGAGTCTTGAAAAGATTGAGGAGCTTGCTGAAAAGCGTGATGGAGATTTTGCTGACGACAATGATTCCGGACGTGCTCATTACAACGACAGTATTGATGCCAACTACAAGCAGATAGAAAAGGTCCTTACCGAAGCGACACCCGAAAAGCGCGCAAAGTACATAAAAAACTACCGTCTTGGCGGAATATTCAACGAGGACGGAACGTTAAAGGCGACAAGGGATTCAAGTACGTCTTATGATAAGAGGTATCACAGTCCCGATCTTGACGGCAGCGAGAATATAATTGCGGACGATATAAGTCAGTTGAACGAAATGGACAAGACGAATATCAGTATTTACGACGGTGAGTTAAGCGACGACGGAAAGAAGCATTATACCAAGCTAAAGAAGATGATCAATTCTCTTAACAAGAGAGGAAAGAAGCATATATCTATTGGCATAGTAGATTCAAGCGCAAAGTTCAAGGGTGTTACCGTTGATGGCGAGAGGGTTTATATTCGTGCAGACGTTCTTGAAAGCGGTGATTGGGCGAATACGCCTATACACGAGGTTAAGCACGTTGGAGAGGGCACGAAGGCGAGCACTACTCTTATGGAGCTTCTTGAAGGAGATACGTCGCTTATGAAAAAAGCGCGGAGCGAGGTGCTCGGCGCAGAGGGTTATGGCTTTGACGTAAAAAATCTTCGTCAAATTCTTGTGAAGAAAAATCGTGGTGAAACGCTTAGTGCTGAAGAAAAACTATATTATGAGGATTTTTCAAGCGAAAAGGGTGCGGCTGCGGTTGAAATGTTCCTTGGCAGCGAGGAGTTTGTTGACAAGATAATCCGTCTTGATGCCGGTCTTGCGCAGAAGCTTGTCGGCAAATGGCAGGATATGAAGGCGGCTATAAAGTCTTTTGAAAGCAAGGAGTCAAGAGAACAGTATAAACGTCTTGTCAAGGCGCAGAAGCTATTTCTTGAGGCTGCTGAAACTGCGGGTAATACTGACCTTGCTGACTTTATCAGAAAAATTGTCGGAAATGATGATGAAGAGAATGTTGACAGTGGAGCTGCGGTGCAGTATAATAGAAATAGAGATAAACAAACTCATAAAAAACGTTCGTATTATAATCAGTACAACGAGCTTGTAATGAGATGGGCGTATTCTTCTTCGACCAAGCCGGGTGATAAAAAGATGTTTTACAACGGCGATAACAACACTTGGAATATGCTTGTCGCGGAAGATACAGAAGATAAGTACGGTCTGCTTATGTCCGTTGAGGATACGGAGCAGAATCAACCAATAATTAATGAACTATGGAGCGAACTCGAAAATGAAAATAACGGATCAGAACAAGGAACTGGTGAAAGCGTTTCTGAGAATTTTGAAAAATATTGGAGTGTCTCAGGAAACAGCAGGAGCGATAGTTACGATGTTGAAGGACAAGAAACAGATGGACGAAGTGGTGAAGTATATAGAGCAGAATCACGAAACGACGGAGTGGGAGATAGTGGACAAGGTTCGCCAAATAACGGGACTGTAAAAAAATCTTCTAAAATCCAACATTCATATGCCGGTAAGAAGCCTGTTGCGGCGGATACGTCTTTGTTTGAACGTGCGGAGGCTATGGAGGCTGACGGAGCGGAGAGCGAGGCGATACGCCGTGAAACGGGTTGGTTTAAGAGCTTTGACGGGCAGTGGCGGTATGAGATAGATGACAGCAAAATGCGTTATCTTAATCCGACGCTTGATGCGGAAGGATTTACCACGCTTGGCGAGCTTATCGAGCACGAGGCTTTATTTGAAGCTTATCCGCAGTTAAGGGATTTAAAGGTAGAGGTCAAGGCTGACACCAAGTACAATTACTATTCTCCGAGGCTTAAAAAGATAGTTTTGATGGAGAGGGTATTTGAAAACGGTGATTTTGCGAAGATAGTCGAGAAAACGCAGAGCGGTCGCGCGACCTTAATTCACGAGATACAGCACGCAATTCAGCACATTGAGGGCTTTGCGAGAGGCAGCTCTCCGAGTGAGTGGCGCGGTGTAATCAGAGAACGTCGTAAAAAGGTAGGAAGCGGAATAAAAGAGCATACCGACAGAACGATTGCATGGTTAGCCGAAAAGTACGGTGAGGAAATCGGTCAGGATACAGAGCGCTACATAGAGCTTGTTTTACTTGACTGGAAAAACAAGCTGAAAAAGTCTGAGCTTGAGGAGCTGGATTATCTCGAGGTTGGGCTTGAAATGATGCTCGGCGAGGATTTTGAGCGGATAGAAAATGCTTTGATAGCTGAAGCTAAGTGGATTCGCTCTATCAAGGCGATAGCGGGAGATGCTGAACTTGATTATTACAACACCGCAGGCGAGATAGAGGCTTATGACGTTGGGGACCGTGTTGACCTTGATGCAGAAAGTCGCCGCGCCGTTCGTCCCGATATTGACCGCAATCCTGATGACGTTAAGTTTGCTGATCCAAATTCGTGGAGGAAGATGCATGGGGAAAGCGGAAAACAAAACAAGGGATATGACTTTTCAAAACCATTTTATAAGCAAGTGGATGATTATATAAATGGTGTTTTTCCTCAAGGAGATTCTTTAGTTCTTGGTGCAACACCCGAACATTTTCGAAAAATTGGCTTTAATGCTTTGCCAATGACAATCAATCAAAAACATGTTGACTATGCATTGAACGGGAGCAAAAACTATGATCATGAAATCGGAGAAATAATTTTGAAGTATTTACCTACGGCACTTAAAAATCCTGTTGCGATTATTACATCAAAAACAGAAAATTCTACAAGTGTAGTAGCAATTTTGTCAATTACGCACAACGGTAATCAGATTAATGTTCCAGTTTTTATTGATGGCTTGGGCCGGCAAAATGGTATAAGAATAGATAGCAATGCGGTAACAAGTGTATATGCGAGGAAAAATGCTATTTCCACTCTTTTAAAAGATGCGTTAATTGACGAAATTAATGGCGGCTTCGGAGTTTTATATTGGGATAAAAAAAGAGCCACCGCTCTTCTTTCGGGAGGAAAGGTCACGATGCCTAACTTGCCGAATACATTGAACGATGGCTACATTCATAGTATACGTGAAAAAAACTCACCTGTCAAGCAAAAGCTCCAAAATGTTACAGAATCGCAACAATTTAAAAGATGGTTTGGAGATTGGCAAAACAAACCTAAAGGTGCGAGCAAGGTGGTAAATTCTGACGGTACGCCAAGGGTCGTTTATCACGGAAGTGCAGATTTTACTATTGAGGAGTTTGAGTTATCTGAGGGAGTATTTGGTGAGGGTATTTATTTTTCGGAAAGTAAAGAGTACGCAGAAAGTGTTGCGAGTGGCGGCAGAATATATGAATGTTATTTAAATATTCGCCGACCTTATATTACGAGCACACAGCAACAGCTTGATATAGAAAAGCTTAAATCACAGGGATATGACGGTATATATGCAAAAGAAGCGGGACTTTGGGTAGCGTTTGATGCAACACAGGTTAAGTCTGCGACTGATAATATCGGCACGTTTGATAGAAGAACGAAAAAAATTCAGTATTCACGGAAATCTTTTGATAATAGCGATAGCAATGCAGTTAGCGGTGCGGAGCTTATGAGAAGGCTTGATATAGGCAGCGATTTGTCGTTAAGCAATGCGGATAGCGATGCAAGGCGACAGAGGAATTTATTACAAGCCGAGCATTTCCCCGGTATGAGCGACGAGCAGGTTGTCAAGGCTATTCGCAATATGACAAGAAAAAAGGTCTATTCTCATTCAGACGCCGTAAAGGTTTCCGAGGATATTGCACGTTTACTTATTTTTGAGGACGATTACGGTTTGCTTCAAGGTAAGGGAAATCTTATCGAGCAGATATGGACGCTTTACAATGCGTCGGGCCGCAACGTTACCCGTGAGGCTGCACTTAAGATTGCCGATTCCGTTCTTGAAAGTGCGGTGCTTGGCAATATTTACGAGGTTGAAAATCTTGAGCCTTATATGCAGACGCTTGAAATACTTCGTCCGTATATGCATTCGCTTGATTTAAGTGAGTATCGAGAGGAAATCAAGCACGTTTACGGAAATAAAAATTCTCTATCTCTTATATGGGGCAAGAGAGAGGGCGGCGTTACGCCCGATATGATTGCCGATGAGATAAGAGGTCAGGGGCTTTCAATAAATTCCGAAGCGCCTGCGGATATTCTTTTTGAGATACATGAGCTTTACACTAAGTCAAGGGATACGATAAGAGAAGCGACAAAGCGGCATTTTGAGGACGCTTTACCCGATGATGAGAGGGAGAAGCTCAGGAACCGTCTTGCAAAGGCAGTTATGGACGGTTACAAGCGGCTTGGCTCGTATTCGGCTATCGAGAGGGCGAACAATGCTCATCGGGCTGAGGTAAAGAGGCTTGAAGAGGATTTCGCTAAGGAATTTAAGGCTATGCAGCTTGAGCTTACCGACAAGGTGCGCGAGCTTCGTTACAAGGTTCAGGCAAACGACGTTAAAAATTCAATAATCAAGGCTGTTGAGGATATCAAAAAAGTCAAGAGCGATGCGTTTTTAAATGCTACGAAGTATGAAAATCATATTTTTAGGACGAGTATTGAACGTCTTTCCTCGATAACGAGAGCGAATTTCTCCACGACTGTATCAAGGCAGGTCTTTGCAGATCTGAGAAAATGGTACAGCAAGGAAAATCCGATGCTCTATAAAGAAGGGCTGACAGAGGACGAGCAGGTATACAGCCAACGAGTTGCCGATATGCTTGATACTATTTGTTCGGGCGAGGGCGAATATACTATTACGCAGCTTAAATGTATTTCGAGTGTTATCGGGCATTTCAAAAAGCTTATGCAGGACTACGACAAGGCGTTTATTGACGGTGAGTACGTTGATATAGCTCCTATGGCTGAAAAATTCGTTGAGATAAACAAGGAAAACGAGAATATACCTTCGGGTATGGTACGCAAGCTTTTCTTTAAGTATCGCACGAAGTTTGATGATCCTATGGCTCTTATGCGTTTGCTAGACGGATATCAGGAGGGATATTGCACACAGCTTTACGAGCAGCTGCGGCGCGGTGTTATCAATGCTGAGGTCTGGAAAATGCAGATATACAAGCGCATTGATGATTTTATGGACAAGCACAAGGGCTTTAAGAAGTCGCTTTCAAAGAAAACCGTAAAATACACGGTTGACGGAAAGAGCTATGATATTCCGTTAAATCAGGCTATGTACGTTTATATGACGATGAAGCGTGAGGACGCTATTCTTGGACACGGCAGGTCTGGATTTGAGTACAGGAACAAGGACGGAAAATATACTCGTGTCGAGGGCTGCGCCACTGACACAAGGATAACGGACGAAGAGGTTAGCGGACTTGTTGAGCAGGCGCGAGAGGGGCTTTACGATAAGTTTACCGATGCCGAGAGGGAGTTTATCTCTCTTATCGAGCAGATATTTAACGAGGATTGCAAGAACGCAAAGGCAAAAACCGACCTTGAACGCGACGGATATACTCACGTTAAAGAGGGGTATTACGTTCCTATCTCTGTGAGCAACACCGCTCATTCTATTGACGGTGGAAATATGTTCTTGCAGTTAAATCAGGACCTTGGCGCGTTTTCGTTCAACAAGTCAACTGTAAAAGGACAAAAGCATGAGCTTCGTATACAGCCTCTTACAGAGGTGTTTAACCGACATTTAAGCCAAGTGGCTGTATATTCTAATATTGCTTTGACTGCGGATAGCTTTAGTAGGGTATTCCATTTTGATGTTGGAGGAAACAGTAACAAGGTTCAGAGCGTCAAGAGTTCAATAAAGAATATCTGGGACGGTGCAGAAGGGTATATAAAGGATATCTATGCAGGTATCAAGGGAAAGCAGAGTGATACGCCGAAGTGGCTTAAGCAGCTTCGCAGCGGTTACGCTAAATTTGCTCTTGGCGGTAATCTCAAGGTGCCGATAACGCAGTTTTCTTCGCTTTTCGCCGCGATAAATATTCTTGATATTGGTTGTATTACCGCAGGAATAACCGTAAAGGGTAAGAGCGACGTTGACAAATACTGCTCGCTCGCGGAGCTTCGTAACTATGATAATTCTGCCGCTATGGCGCAGGCGGTGCTTGACCGTACTAATTCGCCTCTTGGCAAGGTTGACAAGATAGGCGACGTTCTGATGAAGCACATAGGACTTGCCGACAGAGGTGTTGTGAAGTGGCTTTGGGGAGCGTGTCAGCTTCAGGTTGAAAAGAATGCGAAGTTAAAGGTGGGAACCGAGGAAAACAAGGTTGAAGCAGGAAAGCTTCTTGAAAGAGTGCTTCTTGAAACACAACAAAATTCGCTTCTTACCGAGCGTTCTGCGGGAATGAGAGGGCATTTCATATACCAGACGGTTACTATGTTTTCCGCTGATGCTATGAAGGTTATCGGCAGAGTTTACGACGCTTTCGGCAGGGCAAGATTTGTAAAATACCGTTTAAGAAACGCAAAGAGCAGAAATGCGCCTCAGGCAGAAATTGATAAGCTTGAGGCGGAGCTTAAAAAGGCTCACGGTATGGAGGCGCGTGCGGTAACGGCTCTTGTGTCCACGTCTATAATGATGTATCTTATCGGTCTGCTGTTTAAATTACTTTACAACAAGCTTGATGACGAGTACGAGGAAGGTGATGCGACAGGTATTGCTATGGATGCATTTACCCAGACGTTTGGGAATATGCTTGGCGGTTTACCGATCGTTCGTGATATTGCTACCAAGCTTATGGATGGATACGATATTGACAATTATGCGTATTCGGCTATAAACGATTTGATAGACGGTTTTTCTAATCTCTACGATGCGGTTGCCGGCGGAGATGAGCGCGAGCTTGGTAACAGGCTTAAAAACCTTTCGTATGCGATAGGTCAGATAACAGGTATTCCCGTTAGAAATATTTATAACACTTTATATGGACTAACAAAGAGGTTTTCTCCCGGCAGTGCGTATAAGTGGGATAACGTTCTCGGAAAGCAGAGTTACAGCAAGGATCTGCAGAAGGCAATCGAAAAAGATGATGAGGACATGATAGAAACGATAACCGGGCTTATTCTTGATGAAAGCCTTGGCGGTGTGTCGGATAAGTCTGTGCGCAGCGAGGTCAGCAAGTTAAGTGCGTCAGGGTATTCGGTTCTGCCGAGGTCTATCGGGGATAAGGTAACCTATGACGGCGAGGAAATTGTCCTTACCAAGAAGCAGAAGGCGAGGTTCAAGGAGCTGTATGCGGTTGGCAACGAGAGTGCTGCGGAGCTTGTGAAGCTTCATCTTTATAAAAAGGCAGATGAGCAGGCGAAGGCAAAGGCTTTGAAGTTCATTTACGACACGTATTACAATCTTGCTTTGCAGGAGGCGCTTGGGCTTGACCTTGAGGAAAAGAACGTGCTTTTTGCTGAGGCAATGGATATTGAACAGCTTGCTATCATTGTTGGTATTGCGAGCACGATTGAAGCTGACGTGGACCGCAAGGGTAACGTTATATCCGGCAGTCGCAAGGCAAAGCTTGAAAAGTACGTGCAATCGCTTCCGCTCAAGGCGGCGCAGAAGTATATGATAATGGGTTATCTTGGGTACAAGAACAAAAACGGCGAGGCGCAGGTCAAGGCGTACATAAATCGTTTAAGTCTTACCAAGGACGAAAGGGCGCAGCTATTGGAGTACAGTGGCTATGCGGCATAACAAAAATAAAAATCGCTCCCGAGAGGGGGCGATTTTTTTAATCCGTATTATATTCCGTAGACAAAATGTATTTTTTGCGATACAATTCGTACCACGATAAAAAAATGCATACAAGGAGTATTAAAATGAAGGTTGAATATCGAATGCGCGAGGACAAGGTCGCCGATGAGGACGGTGTTTTACATACGGTTTATGGATTCGAAGCGTGGTGTAACGGCGAGGCGATTCGCGTTATTCCTGATGTTTGTTGTTCAAAGGAGAAGGCGGAGTATTATCTTAGGTTATTTAATGAGCTGGGGCTCAGTTTATTGCATCTTGATGATGTTATTGAGGAAATTGTATAAAAGTACTTGACAAATTGGAAAATTATGTTATAATCGCGTGAATTGATTTTACGGCGTCGTGTTTACACGGCGCTATTTTGGTTTTTGTGCCAAATGCGCCGCGCCGTTAAATCAAAACATTATGAGTGAGAATGAAATTATAGCGAGAAATGTCAAGGATATAAGAAGGAATTTTGGGCAGTCGCAGATAGATTTTGCCGCAAATTGTGGTATTAGTGTTGAGGAGTTAAGTTTGATTGAGAGGAACAAAGCTGATCCGAAACTTAGTACTTTACAAAAGATTGCTGCTTACATTGGTGAGCCGGTCGCTTATTTAATTACCGAAAACGAGGGTGCGCTTTATACCGTTTGATGATGGTATAAATACTTAGATAAGGAGGGAATTTGATGGTGTGGCGCAGGAGGTATTCAAGTATATTTGTGCCTAAAATGTGCCTATATATTTAGTGTACACAATATATAGTGTTTTGGAATGTGAAATTTGGTATATATTGTGTAAAAGTGGTGTCCCATTACCCACCCCATAACAAGAAAATCCCGCAGAAATGCGGGATTTTTTGTATTTAATACTTATATTTTTTCTTGTTTACAACAATAAAAATTATGCCAAGAATTGCCGCCATAAGCTCTGCTGCGACAACCGAAAGCCAAATGCCGTCGATATCAAAAATCAAAGGCAGGACTAAAATTGCAACTATTTGAAAAACAAGTGTCCGCAAAAATGAAATTATTGCGGAAATAAGTCCGTTATTAAGTGCTGTAAAGAAGCCCGAGGTAAATATTGCAAGTCCGCTGAAAAGGAATTGAAATGAGAAAATTTTAAACCCACTGACAGTTAGTTCAAACACTGTGTCATTGTACCCGACAAATATAATTCCAAGAGGTCTTGCGAGTAAAATTCCTGCTAAGAACATAGAAATTGATGTTATTATCATAATAACGTTACTTTTGCTGAGCAGACTTTTAAGTTCACTGTGATTTTGTGCCCCGAAATGATAGCCGACAAGTGGTGAAGTGCCGATAGAATAGCCGATAAAAATAGCAATGAATACCATATTTACGTACATCATTACGCCGTAAGCGGCAACGCCGTTTTCACCCGAATATTTCATAAGCTGAACGTTATATAGCATACCGACAATTGACGTAGAAATAAAGCTTAAAAGCTCGGAGGAACCGTTTGTACAAGCCTTTAAAAGTGCTTTTCCATCAAACAGCGGTTTGCTTATTCTTAAAAGACTTGTATTTGGTTTGATAAAGTATATTAGAGGGATAACACCGCCAAGCGTTTGTGCGAGTGCAGTAGCGACAGCAGCACCGATTACACCCCATTTGAATACAACGATAAACAAGGCGTCAAGAACCATATTTGCGCAACCGGAAATAAGAGTAACGTAAAAAGCGAGATTTGGTTTTTCTGCGGTAACAAAGAACACCTGAAATTCCTGTTGCAAGGCATAAAAAGGTAACGCAATGAGTATTATTCTGCCGTAAATAACTCCGTATGCAAGAAGCTCGCCTTCTGCACCAAGGAACTGTAAAATAGGCTTTATAAATACTATGCCAAGAGCCGTAACGACTATACCGAAAGCGATTGTTATGTATATCAGCATAGAATATAGCTCGTTTGCTCTTTTATTTTGTCCCTGTCCAAGCGTTTTGGAGATAAGCGCACTTCCTCCGGAAGCAATCATAAATCCAAATGCACTGAGTATCATCAAAAAAGGCATTGCGAAATTAACCGCTGCAAATGGTGTTTTGCCGACGAAATTTGAAATAAAAAAGCCATCAACTACGCCGTAAATTGCAGTAAATATCATCATTCCGATAGACGGGAGAGTAAATTTGAAAAGCTTTTTGTATGTGAAATGGTCTGATAACTGAATTTTCATTTAAAAGTTGATACCTCAATAATGTGGCTCGGTCATTAAAACCGAGCCACTTGATTTATTATTTGTGATAAAGCTTTTTGGTTGCGTATACAGGCTCACAGGTCAGATTAAGACCAAGCTTTCTATATACGTTGCTGTCAACCTCGGAAACGATAACCGTACTGTGTGCCTCGCAGCCTTTTAATTTAGGGAGCTGCTCAAGAGCAGTTGCGGCTAAGGGATTTGTTGTTGCGGAGATTGCAAGAGCAATGAGAATTTCATCTGCATGAAGTCTTGGATTATGATTTCCAAGGTTATCAATCTTAAGCTTTTGAATAGGCTCAATAACAGACGGTGGAAGTAAAATGTAGTCATCATTGATACCGCCGAGAGTTTTCAGCGCATTGAGTATTGCCGCAGCGGACGGACCCATAAGCTTTGAGGTTTTTCCTGTTACAATAGTGCCATCTGGAAGCTCGATTGCTGAAGCAGGCTGACCATCAGTAGCCTCGGACCTGTCAAGAGCCGCATTGATAACCTTTCTATATGAGGTGTCAATTCCAGCCTTGTTCATAACGAGCTCAAGCTTGTAAATTTCATCTGAACCTGCAGTTCCGTTTCTCTTTCTGCAAAGCGTCTGATAGTAGCGGCGGATAATTTCCATTCTTGAAGCGTCGCTTACAGCTTCATCGTCGAAAATACAGTTTCCAACCATATTTACGCCCATATCGGTAGGAGATTTATACGGACACTCGCCATAAATTTTTTCAAACATAGCCTTTAGGACGGGGAAAATTTCAATATCTCTATTGTAGTTAACAGCGGTTTCTCCCGTAGCCTCTAGATAGAAGGGGTCAATCATATTGACGTCGTTTAAATCAATTGTTGCTGCCTCGTAAGCCATATTAACAGGATGCTTTAAGGGTAAATTCCAAACGGGGAAGGTTTCAAACTTAGCATATCCTGCTTTGATACCGCGCTTTTGGTCGTGGTAAAGCTGTGAAAGACAGGTCGCCATTTTTCCGCTTCCGGGTCCCGGTGCAGTAACAACAACAAGCGGCTTTGTGGTTTCAACGTATTCGTTTTTGCCATAACCCTCATCACTGACTATTTTTTGAGTATTCGTAGGATAACCGGGAATAGGATAATGACGGTAAACCTTAATTCCAAGATTGTTAAGACGCGTGATAAACGTATCAACGGAGGATTGACCTGCATACTGAGTAATAACAACGCCGCCGACACTTATCCCCGCCGCATTAAATGCGTCAACAAGACGAAGGGTATCCATATCGTAGGTAATACCAAGGTCTCCGCGAATTTTGTTTTGCTCAATCGAGGTTGCGGAAACAACGATTATAGTTTCGGCATTTTCCTTCATAGAAAGAAGCATTTTGATTTTACTGTCGGGGCAAAATCCCGGAAGTACTCTGGATGCGTGATAATCGTCAAAGAGCTTTCCGCCGAATTCCAAATAGAGCTTACCGCCGAAGCTTTTAATACGCTCTTTAATTTTTGCCGACTGAAGCGATATATATTTATCGTTGTCAAAACCGATGCGTTTCATAACAGTCCCTTCTTTATTTACATATCAAAATTTAAACTACAAATTATATTTTACTATATTTAACGACAAATTTCAAGTAGTTAAGCTAAAAAAATAAAAATTCTTTTTTGCGTGAAAATAAATTCATTGTTAATTTTGTCTTTTTAATTATGAGTAGATAAAAAATGTAATATATCAAATTATATATGTTAAAAATTGTTAAATTTCCTGTATTTTCAATGATGATTGAATCTAATGAGTAATAATTTAAAAATCTTAGCTAAAAAAATTATGACTTTTTATTTAAAAGTATTGAAATTTTGATGTAATAATGGTATAATTATACCACAAAAATTTTGGGGAGGATATTCTAAATGTTTTGGT
The DNA here is from genome assembly GCA_045653945.1 of Eubacteriales bacterium. Taxonomy (GTDB): domain Bacteria; phylum Bacillota; class Clostridia; order Oscillospirales; family CAG-272; genus SIG673. Next base: position 34,495 of record JAZOML010000004.1, on the reverse strand, counting down.
TCGGAAAAAAGATTAAAAATAAAGAACCTGAGAAAATCGAAAATACAGAATTGCAGGACGATATTCTGTTTGATGAATTTGTTGATAATGAGCTTACCGAGGAGGAAATTATCGAGGCTCTTAGCGAAGAGGACATTTCGGAGGATACCGATTTGGCGGAGATAGACTTAGACGATGATGAAGGCAAAAATGACGATGATGAGTCCGATGAGGATGAAGATGGCGAAGCTCTTGAAGAAGATGATGAGGATAAAAAAGAGCCTCTCGAAATCGCTGTTACTACCGTAATCAATAATTTTGATGAGTTATGCGATTACATTTGCAAAAAGCCTATAGGAGCGGTTCAGTATATGCGTAAGGACACAAACGAGGTGTTTAACCTTAGCGAGGCGCACTTTCGACTTGCATCCGTTTGGGGTAACGTTTCTATGCTGAGAGAGTATACTGAGCGTGATTACGCAAAGATAACTCTAGCAGGCGAGGTTATGGAAAATCCCAACGCATTTTATATACTTCCTATGTTGAACGATGATGAAACACAAACGGCAATCAAAAGCTTTTGCCTGGAACATTACGGAGAAAACGGTAAAAAATACGTAAGGCATCCTGAAAAATTCGCCGAGTTGATTAAGGAAAACGAGCTACTTGACGAGTGGCTTGAATACATAAAAGGTATAGTAAGTCTAAAAATTGAACAATTTTGCAAAAAGAACGGTATATTATTTGATGATATGCCTGTATCCGAGGTTGATGAGTAATGGATAATATTCAAGACGAAATTCAAATTAAAAGAACCTCGCTTTGTAAATGTGGAAGACCTGCTCGTTTTATTAAGGATTATTTTGTTACCGAGCATAAGGTGTTAAAGGAGGGTGAGGGCGATAATGTTATCAAGCGCAACCTTGAAAACCCTTGTGGTATTTTAAGAAGGAGATTCTGTGATTCTTGTTTTTCAAAAATTGCGGCAAGACAACGAAAATTTAACGGTTTTCACAATTTTAAAATTCTATTTGCCACTTTACTGCCGTTCTTAGTTCTTGTCGGACTTTATTTGATATCGTATCTTGCACTTGGCGATGATGAAGCGTTAATAAAGATTGTTCTTTTTGGTGCGATAGGCATTGCTTCTACATTAATATTCTTTGTACTTATGTTTATATCGCAAGCGAAACGCAAGAAAATTTCAAAGGGCGATTTTTCCGATGCAAAATCCATTGATACGCTAATGGATAGCCTTAATTTTCAGATTGATGAGCCTGCGGTAATAAAAAGTATTCCGTCAATTGACGTACTTGTCGACGGCGACGGTAGAGCAAACTATGAAATGGAACGCTCCGGTTTTAATATGAAGGTGCTTTATGACGGTAAAATTTCACTTGAGGGAATGCGACAGAGAATACGTTATCCGTTCAAGGGAGATGCGGAGTATTTAAAGCGTACATATATTCACGCAGGCTTTCTTGAGGAAAACATACGAAGCGGCGAGGAGCGTGAGCTTTCTGAGGCTGACTTTGATATCAAAAATGGTGAGCTACGTAGATACAGCGGACTTTCCGTTGAAATAATCATACCAACCGAGGTTACCAAAATATGTGCTCAGGCATTTAAAAAGGCAAAAAACTGTGAGAAAATTATTATTCCTGCAGGTGTAAATGAGATTGAAAAAGAAGCGTTTGCATTTTGTCCTGCCTCCCAAATCACAATACCTCAGGGAGTTAAGAAAATATCTTCATTTGCTTTTTATTCAAGCGGAATTACCGAACTTGTTTTGCCTGACGGAATAGAGGAGATAGAGGATAATGCCTTTGGCGAGTGCTATTCGCTAGAAAAGGTATATATTCCGTCAAGCTGTAAGAGGATAGGCGAGGCGGCATTTAAAAATTGCAATATTCTTAAAGAGGTTACGCTTGAAGAGGGACTTGAGTCCCTTGCCGACTACTGTTTTAACGGTTGTACTTCACTTGAAAGACTGGAAGTGCCCGATGGATGCTACGAGCTTGGTAACTTCGCCTTTGAAGGTTGTAAGAGCTTGAAGGAGGTTTACCTGCCCGATACGATACAATTTGTAGGTGGTAGAGTATTTGAGGGCGCAAAGGAAATGACTATTTTCGGTAAATCAGGCTCTTATGCGGAAAAATTTGCGGAGGAATACAGACTTCGCTTTACCGTAACCGATGCGCCGAGATATAAAAAGCAACATAGAGCAAGGAAAATATAATTATGTCAGTAAAAAAAGTTAAAGAATATCTTGCTTCAGTAGGAAGCGAAAACAAAGTAATAGAATTTGTTGCGGATACCGCAACGGTAGCGCAGGCAGCGGCAGCGCTAGGCTGCGAGGAGCAAAGGATTGCAAAAACCATTTCCTGTAAGCTGTCAAGCGGGCCGATACTAATAGTTGCAGCAGGCGACGGAAAGATTGATAACCGACGCTTTAAGGATGAATTTTCCGAAAAGGCAACTATGATACCCTATGATGAGGTTGAAGCTCTTGTGGGACACGCTCCGGGTGGTGTTTGCCCGTTTGCGGTAAACGAAGGGGTAAGAGTTTTTGCAGATGAGTCGCTTAAGCGCTTTGAGTACTTTTTCCCTGCAGCAGGAAGCTCGCACTCAGCTATAAAAATGACGGCAAACGAGCTTTGCAAATACGGAAACGTTGAAAAATGGATAGACGTTTGCAAGGGTTGGAGAGAAGATGAAAAACAGTAATCATATTTTAAGTGATATTATAGATGGAATGAGAGCCGCAGTACCTATTGTGCTCGGGTTTATTCCTGTTGGTATGGCATTTGCCGTAATGGCAGGAGATGCAGGCTTTAATATTGCCGAAACTGTATTTATGTCCTTTGCCGTTTTTGCAGGCTCATCACAAATGATGACTATTGGACTTTATAAAGAAGGCGCAATGCTACTGGCTATGGTTATCGCTACATTTATGATAAATTTGCGACACGTAATAATGAGTACCTGTGTTTTTGAACAAACCGAAAAGGTTGGCTTTTTCAAAAAGCTCTTTCTCGGATTTTACGTTACCGATGAATCCTTTGCGGTAATTACCTCGCAAAAGGGTAGGAAATGCTCGTTTTGGTTTTTCGCTTCACTCGGAGTAACACACTATCTTGCTTGGGTAGGCGGCACGGCAATCGGTGCGTTTGCGGTAGGATTTTTGCCCGAAAAGGTGGAAATGAGCCTCGGAATTGCCCTTTACGCTATGTTTTTGGGACTTCTTGTGCCGAATATCAAGAAAAATTTAAAGCTCTTTTTACTTGTTGTTGTAACAGCGGTTATGAACTGCCTGCTTTCGCTTGTTATGTCGGGAGCTTATAGTCTTATAATCTCAACACTCGTTTGCGCTTTTGCCGGTGTTTTCTTCGTTGATTTGGAGGAAAAAGGCGAGGAGGTGCAAAATGAGAACTGAAATTATAGCATTAGTGCTGCTTATGGCACTTGTAACATACGTTCCGAGAATGCTCCCCGCATTTATTATAGGTAAAATCAAGCTTGGAAGAAAAACTGAAAAATTCTTAAAGCTTATCCCTTATACAGCAATGGCTGCACTTATTTTCCCCGGTATTTTTTCGGTTGACGAGAATCGCTTCTACATAGGACTTATCGGAGGTGGCGTAGCGGCAATTCTTGCGTATTTTAAATGCCCGGTTATTGTTTGCGTGCTTGCGGCTATAGCTACAAACCTTTTGGTGTTAAATTTTTTGATATAAAAGGAATACAATAAGTGAACTTTGCTGTAAAGCTAGTGATACTAAACCTAAGCCGTTTCGTATAGTTGAAAAGGCTACGAAAACCCTGAATTTACAGTAGAAGCCTACAAAATTGAAAAATAAAACAAAGCACCCCGTAGCAAAAAAATGCGCTACGGGGTGCTTTTTGTCAAAAGATAAAAAAATATTTGGCATAAATTTTAAAAAATACTTGCAAATGAAATAATTTTTTGTTATAATATGCTTGATTAATTTTATATTAATTATTATAAAGGGAAGTTTACCCTGAGTTCCTAATACGCTGACGGTTAATGGGCGTGTGTCCTCGCGAATTTGTTTTCGTCAAAAAACGGCGTTTTTTTTCGCAGGATAGAAGAGAGCAAGACTCTTCAAAAAAATCAATTAAGGTTCAGGAGAGAAAGAAATGGACAAAAACAAAAAAATAGTTGAATTAAAAGCTATTTGCAAGGAATTTAACGGTGAACAGGTGCTAAGTGAAATCAGCCTTGATATTCACGACAACGAGTTCGTCACCCTGCTTGGACCCTCGGGTTGCGGCAAAACTACAATGCTACGAATTATTGCAGGCTTTGAAACTGCTGATTCGGGCGACGTTCTTTTTGACGGCGTAAGAATTAACGACGTACCCGCATATAAGCGTGAGCTTAATACGGTTTTCCAAAAGTACGCTCTTTTTCCACATCTAAACGTCTATGAGAACATAGCGTTTGGTTTGCGCCAAAAGAAAATTCCCGATGAGGAAATTTCGGTAAGAGTAAAGGATGCTCTTAAAATGGTAAACCTTGTCGGCTTTGAAAAGAGAAGCACCGAAAGACTTTCTGGCGGTCAGCAGCAAAGAGTTGCTATTGCACGCGCTCTTGTTAACAGACCAAAGGTTCTTCTTCTTGATGAACCTCTCGGAGCTCTTGACTTAAAGCTCCGTAAGGATATGCAAAACGAGCTGAAGAATATTCAGCATTTAACAGGAATTACCTTTATTTTTGTTACCCACGACCAGGAGGAGGCTCTATCTATGTCTGATACCGTTGTCGTTATGGCAAACGGTAAAATTCAGCAGATTGGCACTCCTACTGATATATATAACGAGCCGATAAACGCATTTGTAGCCGACTTTATCGGCGAAAGTAATATCCTCGATGGCGTTATGCTTGCGGATAATAAGGCTAAATTTGCAGGTCATACCTTTGATTGCCTTGATAAGGGCTTTGCAAAGAACGAGGCGGTTGATATCGTTGTACGACCCGAGGATATTGATATAGTTCCGATTGAAAAGGGTATGCTTAAGGGAAAAATAACTCAGCTCACCTTCAAGGGCGACTATTACGAAATCATTTGCGATATTAAAGGCTTTAAGTGGATGATTCAGGCGACGGATTACGTTGAGCCTGATTCGGAGGTTGGAATTTATATTGAGCCTGATGCTATCCACGTTATGAAGAAATCCGAATATTCGGGTATGTTTGGCGACTACTCGTCGTTCTCCGACGAGCTTGAGCATCTTTCAGATGCCGAGGAGGTAGAAGAAGATGAATAAAGCTGCACCTTTTTCCGAAAAGAAAAGAGTGAAGCTTCCGATATTCTCTGAAATAGCAACAGTGCCACATATCGTATGGATGGTGCTATTCGTAGTCCTTCCACTTATTTTTGTATGCGTTTTTGCTTTTTCTGATTCGGAGGGAAACTTTACCTTTTCTAATATTCTTGCGCTTGGCGACCACGCAGGTACGTTTTTTACCTCGGTTTGCTATGCATTTTTAGCGACGATTATATGTCTTATTATCGGATATCCACTTGCTTTTGTAATATCGAGAGCTCCTGCAAAAAGACAGGGACTCCTTATAATGCTACTTATGATACCTATGTGGATGAACCTGCTTATCCGTACCTATTCACTTATGGCACTTCTTGATGACGGTGGACTTCTTAACGGTATTTTAAGCTCTATAAACGAGGATTGGTCTGTGCATATAATCGGAACGTCCGGTGCGGTTATTTTCGGTATGGTATACGACTTTTTCCCTTATATGGTGCTTCCTATATATTCCGTTATGACTAAGCAGGACGATAAACTTATCGAGGCTGCGTATGACCTTGGCTGTCATAGACTTTCAGCTCACTTTAAGGTAACGCTCCCTCTTTCAGTTCCCGGTATTATTTCGGGAATTACTATGGTTTTTGTTCCATCTATCAGCACGTTCTATATTTCCCAAAAGCTCGGTGGCGGTACAAAGGAGCTTATCGGTGATACCATAGAAAGACAAATAAATAACCCTGCCACACAAAACGTCGGTGCGGCAATTTCACTTGTTATGATGATACTTATTCTTATTTCAGTAACGATAATGAATAAGTTCTCGGATGATGACAGCTCTGGAGGTGTACTAATATGAAATCACTCTCAAGAGCATTTATGATTTTAGTTTTCGGTATTCTTTATATACCGATGGTGGTTTTGGTGCTGTTTTCCTTTAACTCATCAAACAGTACGGGTAATTTTACAGGCTTTTCGTTGCAATGGTATAAGGAGTTATTTTCTAATGCAGAGGCGTTTGTTGCATTACGTAATACTTTAATTTTGGCATTTTGCTCGGCTGCACTTGCTACCGTTATAGGTACTCTTGCGGCAGTCGGACTTCACAAAATGAAAAATAAGTATGTAAAAGCTACGGTAAATACGGTTACAAATATTCCGATGATGAACCCTGAAATTGTAACCGGTATCTCTATGATGCTGCTTTTCGTTTTTGTTGGTGGTATTCTTGGATTTTCCAATAGACTTTCGTTCTGGACAATGCTTATTGCTCATACAACCTTTAATTTGCCATACGTTATGCTTTCGGTAACTCCTAAGCTACGCCAAATGGACAGACACCTGCCCGAGGCAGCTATGGACCTCGGTTGCACACCGCTTCAGGCATTCTTTAAGGTTGAACTCCACCAGATACTCCCCGGTGTTATAACGGGGGCAATGATGGCGTTTACGATGTCGCTTGATGACTTTGTTATAAGCCTCTTTACCTCGGGTATTGACTTCCAGACGCTTCCACTTTATATCTATACGATGACAAAGAAGAAGGTTACACCTGATGTATACGCATTGTTTACGCTTATGATGGCAATAATCTTCTTGCTTATGCTTATAATTAACCTGCGTAAAAGTGGGGAAAACAAAAAGCAGAGAAACGGAGGTGGCAAATAATGAAAAAGGTATTTTTGTTACTTCTTTTGGCTGCTCTTTTAGTGGTTTTCGGAATATTTGCGTCATCTTGCGGAGAAAGTGAAAAAATCGTTCTGAACGTCTATAACTGGGGAGAATATATCTCCGACGGCAGCGATGACAGTGTCGACGTTAATGCCGAATTTGAAGCATACTGCAGAGAACTTGGACTTGACGTTGAGGTCAATTATATGATGTTTGACTCCAACGAGAGTATGTATAATAAGATAAAGACGGGTGCTGTGTCTTATGACGTTATCATTCCCTCCGATTATATGATCGCAAGAATGATTGACGAGGAAATGCTGGAGCCACTAAACTATAACAATATCCCGAATATTGCAAACGTTGACAAAACTCATTTAAATCGCTATTATGACGAGCAACAAAAATATACTGCTCCGTATTTTGTCGGCGTTGTTGGAATAATTTATAATACTAAATATGTAGACGAGGCGGATATAGGCACTTGGGATCTGCTCTGGAATGAAAAATACGCAGGTAAGATACTTCAGTTCAATAACGCCCGCGATGCCTTTGGTACTGCACTTTGCAAAAACGGATATAGCCTTAACACTACCAATATGGCGGAATGGGAGAAGGCGCTTGACGATTTAAAGGTGCAAAAGCCTCTGCTCCAAGCATACGTTATGGACGAGATATTCAACAAAATGGAAACAGGTAGTGCTTGGATAGCTCCGTATTATGCTGGAGATTTCCTTACAATGTACGAGGAAAACGAGGATCTTGCATTCTATATTCCCGAGGGCGGAACAAACGTTTTTGCCGACGCTATGTGTATTCCCAAGGGCTCGGAAAATAAGGAAATAGCGGAAATGTATATCAACTTCATGCTTGAAAAGGAAATTGGAAAGGCAAACGCTGAATACACATATTACGCTTCTCCGAACACCCTTGTAAATAATGATTCAAAGTATAGAGAAAAGATGGAATCGGTTTACGAGGGCGCCATGGATATCCTTGCTCCAAAATTTCCCGACGGCTACAGACTTGAATACTATCATAATTTTGATGATGAGATGCTTGTCAAGATAAATTCGCTCTGGGAGCAGCTCAAGATTGATTCAGGCTCTGACGAGGGCGGTGTCGCAGATCTTGGAATATATATTACCTGCGGTGTTATTGTGCTAGGTATTGCGGCATTCTTTACCGTGCGCTATATAATTAATCGAAAAAGAAGAAAATATTATTAAAATTTTTCTAAAAAAGAAAGGCTTTAATATGAAAGACGGATTTATTAAGGTTGCATCCGTATCCCCCGTTTTAAAGGTGGCGGATTGCGACAAAAACGCCGATGTAATAATTGAAAGCTATATTGAAGCGGCAAAAAAGGACGTAAAGCTTCTTGTAATGCCCGAAATGGCTATCACTGCATATACAGTTGGCGAGCTTGTATCAAATAGAGCACTTCTTGTAAGCGTCGAAAAAGCGCTTCTTAAAATCAGAGAGGCAACAAGGGGATATGATACCCTGCTAGTAGTGGGATTTCCTTTTGCTCAAAACGGCGCAATATATAACTGTGCAGCGGTAATAACCGACGGCAGTATTCTTGGAATAGTCCCCAAAACCGCTATTACCTGCGGCGGTGAAAATTATGACGGCAGATATTTTACACCTGCTCCTGATTTCAATACCGAAATTACACTTGGCGGTGAGATTGTTACCTTTGGTAAAAAGCAAATTTTCGCCTGCGAGCAAAATCCCGAATTTACAGTCGGTGTTGAAATCGGCGATGACCTCTTTGCGGTTAAAAGTCCCTCTCTTGACCTTGCTCTTGAAGGTGCTACGGTAATAGCTTGTCCGATGGCAAAGAGTGAGCTTGTTGGCAGAGAAGAAAAGATAAGAGATACCGTAAAAATGCACTCCGACAGACTTAACTGCGCTTATATCACCGCAAATGCGGGAATTGGTGAGTCAAGCAGCGAGGGAGCATTTTCAGGTTATTCTCTCATAGCTGAAAACGGCAAGGTACTTGCCGAAAGCAAACCGTTTGTTAGCGAAATGCTTGTTACGGATATAGACGTTCAAATACTTTCACACGATAGAATAAAGGATAACCTCTTTGTTGGTAGGGGGGACTTTGAAACAGTTTTTTTTACACAGGCCCAGACGGAAACTAAGCTCAGTAGAGTAATCTCTGATAATCCCTTTATGCCCGTCTGCGGCGAGGAAAGGGAAAAAAGATGTGAGCGTATTCTTGATATTCAGGCTCACGCCCTTGCAAGACGTGTTTCGCATATAAGATCAAAGAAAATAGTTATCGGTATATCGGGAGGACTTGACAGTACTCTTGCGCTTATCGTTATGGCGCGTGCAATGGATATACTTAAGCGCCCTCGCACCGATATAATCGCTATAACCCTGCCGTGCTTCGGTACAACCAAACGCACCAAATCAAATGCGCAGAAAATGTGTGAAATGCTTGGTGTTGATTTTAAAGAAATAAATATCGGCGCATCGGTTACACAGCACCTAAAAGATATAGGACACGAGCTTGATAACTTTGACGTTACCTACGAAAATGCACAGGCGCGAGAGAGAACACAGGTGCTTATGGATGTTGCCAATAAGGTTGGTGGCATTGTAATCGGTACCGGCGACCTTTCGGAGGCAGCACTTGGTTGGGCAACCTATAACGGCGACCATATGTCAATGTACAGTGTAAACTGCGACGTACCGAAAACTCTTGTTCGTATTCTTGTAAGCTATTATGCGGATACGTGCGGAAATTCCGAGTTAAAGGAAATCTTTTATGATGTCCTCGGTACACCCGTAAGCCCTGAGCTTATTCCGCCCAAGGACGGAGAGATTGTTCAGGTTACGGAGGACCTTGTAGGCCCTTATGAGCTTCACGATTTTTTCCTTTATCACTTTATCCGCTATGGCTTTACCGCAGAGAAGATTTTCCGTATGGCAAAAATCGCTTTTGCTGAAAAATACAGAGAAGAAACTATATCTAAATGGCTCTCCACTTTCTTCCGCCGATTTGTGATGCAACAGTTCAAACGTTCCTGTTCCCCCGACGGTGTAAGAGTTGGAAATGTTGCGCTCACCCCGTCAGTTTGGAGAATGCCAAGCGATACTGAGGGAGAAATTTTTAAATTATAATAGAAAAAAGCATTCAAAGTAACTTTGAATGCTTTTTTGTACTTATATTTACCTAATATGCAGAAAAGGTACTCTTAAAATTAACATTAAAATTTTAAATGCTCTCAAATTGCACTCATTGAACACTGATAAAAAAGACTGAACGAAATCGTTCAGTCCTTTTAGTTTTACTTTTTCTTAGAAGTGAAATGCATTATAGCGTAGGTTGCGCCCATAATGATTGCGATAATCATAAATACGCCGAGCATTCCTACACCCATATATTTAAGATTATTTACAAAATTCATAACATTGATTTCCATTTTCAAACCCTCCTTAAATTAAAGCATAGGAACGAAAATGTTAAGGATAAGAGCACCTGCGATTACAGATGCAATCTGACCCGAAACGTTTACGCCGATGGAGTGCATAAGAAGGAAGTTCTGGTTATCCTCCTCAAGTCCCATTTTGTTGACAATACGACCAGCCATTGGGAATGCAGAAATACCTGCCGCACCAATCATAGGATTGATTTTTTCTTTTGCAAAAAGGTTGTAAAGCTTACCAAACAGAACACCACCCGCCGTATCAACGATAAATGCAATAAGACCAAGTCCCATAATAAGAAGCGTCTGAACGTTTAAGAACTGACTTGCAGTCATATTGAATGCAATGGTGATACCAAGGAAAATGGTTACGAGGTTTGCAAGAACCTTTTGGGCAGTTTCAGAAATAGAATCAAGCACACCGCACTCACGGATAAGGTTACCAAACATAAGGAAGCCTATAAGTGAGCCTGCGCCGGGAGCAAACGTACAAGCAACAATGGAAATAATTATCGGGAAAAGTATTCTTGTAAGCTTTGAAACGTTAGCAGGCTTGTAAGGCATTCTTATTTTGCGTTCTTTTTCTGTGGTGAGCAGCTTGATAACGGGAGGTTGAATAATCGGAACAAGCGCCATATACGAATAAGCCGCAACCGTGATAGCACCGACGTATTTTGAACCAAGTGTGTTAGCAACAACAATAGAGGTAGGACCATCAGCTGCGCCAATAACAGCGATAGATGCGTAATCTCTGAAGTCGGGGAAGAAAATTGATGCCATACACATAGTAAAGAAGATACCGAACTGCGCTGCTGCACCGAAAATCATAAGCTTGGGGTTAGAGAGTAGAGGACCAAAGTCAATCATCGCACCGATACCGATAAAGAGTATAAGAGGAAAAAGCTCGTTGGCAATTCCCGCATTATAGAGTTCGTGAAGCGGCTCGGCAATACCGGCATTCGGGAAATTCATCAGTATTGCTCCGAAGCCGATAGGCAGTAGTAGTGTGGGTTCCATTTCTTTCTTGATAGCCAAGAAGATAAGCACACCGCCGATAATCCACATAATGAACATCTTCCAGTTGCCGTCCTGACCGAAAGCAAGGATTGTGTCGAAAAGACTTTTTAATTCTTCCATAGTCTTTTTTCCTTTCATCTATTATAAATTTTATTTATAACTATTATAAACGAACAGTACAATTATATCAAAAAGGTTTTTAAAAGTCAATATCAAATAGAAAAATCTACCTATTAATATTAAATATAATAATATGAAATCTATTTGAAAAAATTATAACTTTCACATCTTGACAAAAATATCAAATTGTTATATAATAAACCGAGTTTAAAATAAAAAGGTGAATTATGTTTTTTAGAAGAGGAACAATGCTTGACGTCATAGCGGTAACAAGAATCTATGACGGAGCAAGAAAAATAATGAAGGAAAGCGGTATTCCGCAGTGGCAGGAGGGTGTGCCGGGAAGAGAATCCTTTATAACTGATGTTCAAAACGGTGCGGCATACGTTATCGAGGATGATGGTAAGGTAATCGGCACAGTTCAAATTATTGACTGTGAGCCGTATTATGACGTAATAACCGATGGAGCTTGGACAACCGATAACGCACTTGTTGCTCATAGGGTAGCGGTTTCAAACGACTGCCGAAAGCACGGGGTTGGCAGTATGCTTATCGCTGAGGCGGAAAAAATCGCCCGACAAATGGGAAAAGAAGCACTTCGCCTTGATACTCACGAAAAGAATTTCCGTATGAGAGGAATGCTGGAAAAGAACGGCTTTAAGGCGGTTGGCATTGTTTATATGCCCGACGGTAGTCCAAGAATTGCATACGAAAAAACATTTTAACCAAATATTTAAAGTCGCATAAACTGTGTATAGACCGAATCAGGTACTTATATACGGGGGAGTGGTGTATTGATGAATACTCACTGTGCGGCTTTTTTTGCTGCGTTAAATACTCATTTAGGATTTGTTTCCTATTTTCGTGAAATATTCGATAAGGTAGAAACAGTATATGTTATAAAGGGTGGCTCGGGTACGGGCAAAAGCAGATTTATGCGGGAAATTTCCGCGTGCGCTAAAGATAAGGGATATTCTGTCGAGGAATTTTTATGTTCTTCAGACCCAACCTCCCTTGACGGTATAATTATATACGAACTTAACGTAGCGGTGCTTGACGGAACCGCACCTCATATTCACGAGCCTACGTTAATCGGAGCAAGAGAGCGTTTTGTTGATTTGAGCGTATTCCTTGATGTCGAAGGACTTAAGGAGCAGAAGACGTATATTGAAGAGCTACAAGGGGAAAAAATAAAGGAATACGGTAAAATATACGATTACCTTAAAATACTGAATTTATACAACAAAATGATAAATGAAACGTTGAACGTAGCATTTTGCGAAAGTAAAATGGATAAAGCGATTGAAAAAATCTGCGCACCGCTGGTTAAGGGCAAAAAGGGCGAAAATATCGTTCGTATTCGCTCGTCTGTGGGGTGTAACGGAATAGTAACACTTGATACCTACGAAAAAATGGGCAAAAAACGATATGCTGTTTCCGATACCTATGGACTTGGTGAGGTTTTTCTTAAGAAAATTTTTGATACCACGAGTAAATCATCAATCAGGGTAACAGTTAGCTACTCACCGCAATATCCCAATAAGCCTGATGCACTGTACTATCCTGATTTTGATATGTCATTTTATATTTCAAGCAAAATAAAAGATGATGAAATCCCGATAAATATGCGTCGCTTTGTGTCCGATAGTGTACTGCGTCCGTATAAAGCTGAAATAAGAGCGCTTACGCGATTAAAAAATGACGCAATTGCATCAATGAATAAATGTTTTACAAATATAAAAAAACTGCACTTTGAGCTTGAAAAAATTTACTCGTCAGCAATGGATTTTTCAGAAAAGGAAAAATATACAAAGGAATTTATAGATAAGCTTTTCAAATAAAAAATCCGAGCAATTTGCTCGGATTTTTGTTTATTCATTATCTTCCGTTTTAAAGGTGTAAAGCCTCAAACCAAATAATGCTATGACAAGTAAGGCTGTAATCGGCCATATAAACTGAGTTGAAAATAACAAAGAGTAAGCAGGTCTTTCAACTATGATAGTATCGCCAAGCTTAACTTCATTTTCGTTAAACGAAACAATTTTATCTCCGATTTTAACATCGCAGACATCAAAAAGCTCATCGTGAGAATAAAGATATGTTGTTTTTGAAATAAATTCTCCGTTAACTGAATAATAAATAAGCTCTCCACCATATCTATAAAGTATTTGAGAACCGTCATAGGCAATATCACTTGCTTTTAAAACACTGTGAGGAAGTGAAATAGAAAAAGCAAATGTGCCGTCGGTTGTATATGTATTAATAACACCTATATTTTCATAATAAACATACAACTTTGCGCCGTCGGTTACAACTTTTGAAATTTCTGAAATTGTTTCAACCTTTTCGCTTGATGGTGTAGAAAACCTTTCGGTATCCTCTGTGTAACGCACGGAATTAAAAACACCGGTTGAAATTGCCTGCAAGAAGAAGCATAGCGAAATTAAGAAAATAAGAGTTGGCGTTAAAATGGAGTAGAGAAGGGATTTTTTTGAGAGCTTGGGCTTTTCGGAATTTTTGAAATCAATAGTATCGGCAAGAGTGCTGATTTGATGAGCAGTCATCTTGCAGGAATACCTTTTAGGAACGAGTAAAAAGCATTTTCCCTTGATAAAAAACGTTATTTTGTAAATTTGCTGACTGTTTATTACAGTACTGTTTTTCTTCTTGTGTACCTTAACGCCGTATATTTCGGTATATAAGTGTTTTCCACCCTCGCCCCTATTATCCCAAAACGCTGTTTTTCCAAACCAAAGAGCAAGCAGCGGCGGTGTGTGTGATTTTAAGACATAAAAAGAGAAAACCGAAATAGAAAAGGCAAGTAAACGAAATGCGATAATAATTTCGTTTGAATTAGTAAATATAATGAATGAAATAAACTGAATCAGAATAAGACCGTATGCAATCCAAAGCAATGGATAGGAGGGCCCTGTCATAATTCCCTCGGTGAAATTATGCTTAGTAGCTATTTTTTTTCGGAAGTAAGCAGAATATACGGCTTGATACACTAAAGAAAAGGTGCACAAGCTAAGTAAAACAGCTGAAATGATGATTATGTATAAATTTAGCATTATTAGCTCCAAAATAAATTCTATTGTAATAATGATAACATTATTTTTTACGTATGTCAACACAAAAAGTCGAAAAAGGTAAAAATAAGTATATAATTTTTATATAAATAAATTGAATTTTGTGTGATTATGCGTTCGGCGGAGTAGTTAAATAAATAGATTAGAAAATATTTCCAAGTTATGAGGAAGGCTAACTAAATATTACTGAAAATTTAAAAGGCTGATTTAATTGAATCAGCCTTTGATTAATTATAAATATTTATAGTTCAATAACGTCGCCGTCGTTTGGCGCTAAAATCGCGAAGGGAAGCTTGTCGTGTATATTTGCAATCTGCTCATACTTGTCAAGCGGATAAACGTGGTTAAAGCAAAGCAATTTTGTCTTTGTTTTTTCAAGCTCCGGCATAACTGCCTCAAGTGAAAAGTGCGCAAGCTCACAAACAAATAGGTCAACCTCGTTATCTTTTACGTATTGTGGAAAAGCACCCGTTTCAAGATGGGGCTTTAAATCCCCGGAAAAGAATACCTTCTTACCCTCAGCCTCGACGAGAATTGAGTATGCAGGACGATTGCACCATTCAAGGTGAGTTGTAGGATAGTAGGTAACCTTGATGTTCTCGTCATTGTAAACCTTACCCTCTTTTGCAATGATTATGGTGTGTCTGCTTGTATCAAGAGGCTGTCCGTCGGTTGCAAGGAGTAATTCGTTAAGAGCGTTAAACGTGCGTTCCTCTGTCAGAACGTATGTGATTTCCGTTTCCTTGAAATACCAATCGCAAAGCGACATAGAAGGAAATAGATAACCGATATGGTCTGCGTGTGCGTGGGTGTTAAAAAATGCCTTAAAATCGGTAACAGGAATATTCCTTTTCATCATATTTTCAAGAAGTGGTGCTCCTGCATCAATAAAATATACCTTGTTGCCAACCTCAAGCATCATACAAGTACAGAATCTATCACCAGCCGGAACACCATGACTTGTTCCAAGAAAGGTAATTTTCATTATATTATTCTCCTTATTCGTGTTGGTTTTCAAATCTGAATACGTGGCAGGCCTCACAGGTCGGTGCAGCAAGAGTTACGTGTGGGTCTTCAAGACCGCTTATGCAAAGCTCGGAATCGTTGTATGCGAGATGATACCTATTTTGTGCGTGTTTAATAAGCTTAAATTCCTTGGAAGAATCGGAAAGAGTTATATGCTTACCGTCATCTGCTATTGCAAGATATTTGCCTTTGGTAAGAGCTTTGATGGCATATTTGTTTTCTCCTACGGCCCAGAAAAAGAATTTTTCACCTTCACCGTTTTCTTTGCCGATTTGGAGAAGTCCGTCATCGCCAATGATAAGCGGATATCGGTTTGCAGACATATCCCACATATTGGGGGCAAAAATAGAAACAGGTTTTAAAATGTCAACAGCCCAATAATTTTTTGTCGGAAGCCATACTGAAACAATAGAATTATCATCCCAAGTTCTGCCTGCCGAGGCATAATCAATCATCGGAATATTTATATTGTCTGCAGCCTTTACGTTAAATAAGTAGGCAGAGCCGAATTTATGATTTTTTTCGAATATGCACTCAACATAACCCTCGGCATCGGGAGTAATCTTGACGGTATCCTCTATATCGCCGGGAAGTTGGCTGTCTCGTGCAAGCATAAGCGGACCTCGCTTGATAGCAACGTGATAAACGGAATTTTCGTCATCCGGATTTGGTAGAGCATATATAAGCTTTGCTCGCATATCAAGCTTAAGGGTGATGTAGTCCCCTTTTTTGAATGCTTTTCTGAATTCTGCATACTGACCGGCAGTAACGTCAAGAGCTTGACCGTTTATGCAGGCAAAGGACTTAATCGACCAAGAAGGAATACGAACAAAAACGGAGCATTCCTCATTAATATCAGATGTAAATTCAATATTTATCGTATCTTTTACGGGATAATCAGTGCTGATTTTTAGTTTTAAAAGCTCTCCGCTGGGAGTTTTAGTCTTTATGCTTAAATTTGTATATGTGTTGATAACTATTCCGCTATCTGTGAGTAACGCAGCGGAAAGTCCTATAAGACCGACACCGGCAGAGCCAATACAAGCGCAGCAACCGTAATATGAACCGTCAGCCATAATTTTATGCCCGCCGATACCGATAGCGCGGTTGTTGAAAAGCAGGGGAGAGTAACTGTCAAATGGTAGACCGCCATTTTCTGCTCGTTTGTCGTAGTTGATAGCACCAAGATAAGCATTGTAAGCGGATTTTTCTATTTCATCAGCATAGGCAACGTCGCCTGTTAACTGTAAAAGCTGGAAGCAGAACTTCATCCAAGTAACGGTAACGCAGGTTTCCTGTAACATACCGTTATAAACTGTTCCCGTTTGTGATACCTTAGTGTTGTCAAAAAGCTCGTGCGTACAACCTGCCGAGCCTATAACACTTATCTCAGAGGCACGAACACGCGCACCGAAATTAATGACTGCATCACGCCACTTTTCTATTCTAGTTACTCGATAATACTCAAGAAGTCCCTCGAAGCAGCTCATCATTTCGTAAGCCTTTGTTACAGGATAATCGTGAAGCTCAAGCTCATTTTTATATGCAAGTTCAAAAATGCTTACGTCCTCGTCTGATATTACACCGCAATCAACGATATATGTAGCAAAATCAAGATATTTTTGTTCACGTGTAAGATTGTAAAGGCGAACTATTGGCTCTAAAATTGAGGATGAATTCATACCCTTCCAGTGTCCTGAGGTTTTGGTGATAAGCACCTTACCCTCACTTTCATAACCGATTGTGTCAATCATATAGTTTGCTTGAGCACAAAGGGATTTGGTAATTTGTTTTATTAAATCCTCGTCCTTGCAAATTTCAATGAAATACTCCATACCGAGCATAACGTATTTTCTGCACCACATATCCCAACCGTTGTACTGTGCCAGTACTGAATAAGAGGAAATTCTGCCGAACTCGTCAGCATTTGTCAGCATATTGCGAACGGTTGCTTCGAGCACAGCGTAAAGCTCGGGATTTTGTGTGTACTGATATACAAAGCAGGCACCGCGCATCATTTTTCCCCAATACTCGCCTCGCCAACCGTTGTCAGCATCGTCAGCTTTCGGGAGAGAAGTAGCAAACTGATTAGCAAAACGTTTCCAAAGCGGAGCATCAAGGAGCTGAAAGCCCTCGACAAAGCGGATTGCGTCATCAAGACGTCCCTTCATTGAAATAGAACCGAAAGGAAGCGCAAAAAACTTATCCGTTTCTAAACGGTTGTAGTTAAGCTTGTGGCTTTTGTAGATATTTTCAATAGCAATAGAGGTCATAAGAATCTTCTCCCCAAATTATTATTTATAATTATATCATAAAATAAATTATATTTCAATACAAAAAATTAAAATCACACTTGAAAAAAATGAAAATATATGCTAAAATATAAAAGAACAAATAAATAGGAGAAAAAGTAATGAACGCAAACGGCAAATTTTTTAAATTTTCATTTTTTATCAATATGATACTAGGTGCGATAGGATTTCTTATTTTGTGGGCGGTAAGAGCTATTACAAGCAACCATATCGCAGGAATAATCGTATGCGGTGTAATATTTTTTGCTATCGCACTATATGTCAACCTCTTTATCGTCAAAAAAGCAAAGCTTAAAACCCCGTACTTTATCTTTGGTACGGTTGTAAACGTAATTTTTGTCGCAGTACCGACAGTGCTTATGATGCTACTTTAAAAAATAACCGCTCAGATAATTGTTCTGGGCGGTTTTTTAAAAATTATTGTTTGAAATAAAAGTAAAAAATCGTGCAAAAAATCATATTAAAAATATTGACAAACGCACGTTTTTATGATAAAATAACTACATTAAAAACTGAGTATAATTTAGGGGGATATTATTATGGATTCTAACAAAAGACCCGATACAATGGAGCGTATAACCACAAAGGCTCTTGCGGACAAGTTTATAGAGGAGCAGATTGCCGAGGTAAGAGCGCAGGTTGGCGATAAGAAGGTGCTTCTTGCACTTTCGGGCGGAGTTGATAGCTCCGTTGTTGCGGCGCTTCTTATCAAGGCTATCGGAAAGCAGCTCGTATGCGTTCACGTTAATCACGGACTAATGAGAAAGAACGAGAGCGAAAACGTTGTTGAGCTCTTTAGAAACAAGCTTGACGCAAACCTCGTTTACGTTGATGCAACTGACCGTTTCCTTGACCTTCTTGCAGGTGTAAGCGATCCTGAAAAGAAGAGAAAGATTATCGGTAAGGAGTTTATCGAGGTATTCGCTGACGAGGCAAGAAAGCTTGAGGGCGTTGAATTCCTTGCTCAGGGCACTATTTACCCCGATATTCTTGAGAGCATCAAGCAGGCTGAGGGCAAAAAGGCAGTTAAGTCGCACCACAACGTGGGGGGACTTCCCGAGGACCTCAAGTTTGAGCTTGTTGAACCCGTTAAGCTTTTATTTAAAGATGAAGTAAGAGTAGTTGGTGAGGCACTTGGACTTCCTCACGAAATGGTGTACCGTCAGCCGTTCCCCGGCCCGGGACTTGGTGTTCGTTGCCTTGGCGCTATCACTCGTGATAGACTGCACGCACTCCGTGAGGCTGATGCAATTCTCCGTGAGGAGTTTGACATTAACGGTCTTGCAGGTAAGGTATGGCAGTATTTCGTAGTTATCCCCGACATCAAGAGCGTTGGCGTTAAGGACGATAGCCGCTACGAGGGCTGGCCGGCAATTATCCGCGCTGTTAATACTAAGGACGCTATGAGCGCTACAATAGAGGAGATACCATACGCAGTTCTTCATAAGATAACCGCCCGTATCACCGCAGAGGTTGATGGCATTAACCGTGTCCTTTACGATATCACTCCCAAGCCCACCCGCACTATTGAGTGGGAATAATACCATAACAAGCAGTAAAGCCCTAAAACCCTAAAACCCCTTTATTTATAAGGAGTTTTGGGCTTTTTGCTTTTTATAGTCGTACCATTTTCGTACCAAAAACGGCACTATATGATAAATTCGGCAAGCTTTTCGGCTAATTCCTCTTGTTTGTTGGGGTATAGGTGTGAGTAAATATTGAGCGTGGTCTGCACGTCCTCGTGTCCTAACCGCTCGCTTATCTGTAAGGGCGATATACCCATTTCTATAAGCATACTTGCGTGGCTGTGTCGTAAGTCGTGGATACGGATTTTTCTCACCCCCGACGCTGTACAATACTTTAGCATATCTCTATGGAGTGAGCTTTTGGCTGTCGGAAAAAGTCTTTGGTCTGGCGTGTAGCCGTAAAGGTGGCTTGCATATTCCTTTATCATTTCCATAATGGGAAGTGGTAACGCAATAGCACGCTTGCTCTTGGGCGTTTTGGGCTCTTTGATAATCTGCTCCCCTCTCACTACGGCATAGCTCTTGCTTATGAATACCGAGCTGTTTTCAAAATTAAAGTCATTCAACGTAAGGGCAAGCAATTCTCCCTCTCGTATCCCGCTATAAAAGAATAGATTAAAAATGGTCTTTGCCGTAATATCGTCCTCTGTCGCTTTGATAAACTGCTGAAACTCTGCAACCGTCCAAAAGTCCATATCGTCGGCTTGCTTCTTTCCCATACTACCGCATAGGCGGGCGGGATTGGTCGGTAGCTTGTAGTATTTCATAGCAAAGTTAAAGATAGCTGAAAGCTGATTGTTTACGGTCTTGAGGTATGTCTGCGAGTATCCTTTTTCGTGCGTTATAAGCTCATTCTGCCATTTTCTTACGGTGGTTATATCAATGGCGTTGAGCGGTAGATTAGCAAAGTAAGGCAGTATTTTTGTCTTGATGATGTGTGCCTTTGTTTCCATAGTGGTCGGTGCAAGATGCACCTTGCAATCCTCTATGTATGCAGTAACAAGATTTTCAAATGTAATTGTTACGTCGGTGCGACAGCTATTCAAAAAGTTGGCTTCTGCTTCTTTAGCTTCTCTCTGCGTCTTAAAGCCCTCTTGCTTTTTACGTTTGCGTTCTCCCGTCCAATCCGTATATCTTACGGAGAAATACCATTTTACTTTGCCGTCTTTGGCTGTGTATTTGCTTACTGCCATAATCAATAATTGAAATTGCTGAACGTAATTTTGTATTCACCAGCCATCGTTGGAGTAAAGGAGATAGTTTCAGTAAATACCAAATTGGGAACGCATTGAAGTTTGGAAATTCTCCAGCTTTCAATAATGTTTCCGTTGGGGTCTGTAATAATATAAGCTATATACGCGTCATCGCAGTTATACTCGGTCAAAAACTTACACGATACAGAAATAAACAAATTGCTTCCCAACTGTTGAATGGAAACATCGGTTATCTGTGTAGTGCTTCCTCTGCTGCTACTTGAGTAATACGAGGTAAAACTTTGAGGTAATGAATTTGTGCAAATCATAGAACCAGTAATGTTGTTTTTACAACGATTGCAAAATCCCATTTGAGTAGTATGCCCTAATGCCGAGCCTTCAATCAAATCACATCTCTGGCAGGTCTTCGGGGCTGTGCAAGTAGCTTCACTCCACAAATGACCAGCCGACACCACTTGATGTTGCTTCTCTCCGCAATCACAGTATCTTTCTTGCTCTCCGCTTTCGGTGCAGGTAGTCGCTTTGATAATCTGCCATTCGTCGAAACTGTGCCCAGTCGATGCAATGGACTGCGTTTGCTTCTCTCCGCAATCACAGTATCTTTCTTGCTCTCCGCTTTCGGTGCAAGTGGCAGACTTGACAACTTGCCAATCATCAAATTGGTGCGTATGACCGCAGGAAGCGAGAGTTGTTGTCAGTATCGCGATAAGGAGAATTACAGTTAAAATTTGAGTTCTTTTCATTCTTTCATTCCTCTCATTTCATTATGTTTTTGATTAACACTATAATTATAACACATTTTACCGATTTTGTCAATTCGGAGAGGGGCAAACGCCCCTCTTTATTCTTTGCTCTGCTCAAACTCTTGTATCATTCTATCAAGCGTCGGTCTGCTAATGCTGAGCTCACGAGCAAGAGCCGACTTTGTGATGCTTCTTGACATATAGCGGGCGTAGTGTTCGGAGAAATTACAAACCTCTTTGGGCTTGCCCCCCTTTATACACGCCATTCCGCTTTGCTATGGCAATGCCCTCTCTTTGACGCTCCAAAAGATTGGTACGCTCAAATTCATTGATAGCTCCTATCATAATAAGCATAAGCTTTCCCGTCGGCGTGCTCGTGTCGATATTCTCCTTATTGGATACGAGCGTAACGCCCTTGCGGTGCAAAAGCTCCACAATCTCAAGCAAATCCTTTGTAGACCTTGCAAGGCGGGAAAAGTCGTGTATATGGATAACGTCGCCCTCTCGTGCAAACTCCAAAAGCTCTTGAAGCTTTGGGCGGTGTTTATATCCTTTGTTGCAACCGCCTTGGCGTGTGCGGTAATCGGCGTAGTGTTTATTTTTAACGCAGGTGCGCCAATCGGTTTTGCGACAATAGCCGCAGGGCTGGTTCTTGCAGGCTTGTCTATCTTTACGTTTATAGGCTGCAGGGTGGCGACAAAGGGAATTATCCTTTTAATCCAAAAGGTTAATTTTGCCGTAAAGCGTTGCTTTGTCGGAAAGGAGGCTGCTGTAAATGAGTAAAAGATTAAAAATTGCTTTTATAATTGCATTGGCATTGATTTTAATAGGTATTATTATTTTTGTAGGAGTTATGTGTATGCTTAAATGGGATTTTCGTAAATTATCAACCTCTAAATTCATTGAAAATACCTATCAGGCTACGGAAGGATTTAGTAATATTTCGCTTAATACCAAAACGGCAGATATCATCTTTGTACCCTCTGAAAATGGTGAGGTAAAGGTTATATCCTTTGAAAATGAAAAAATAAAGCACGCCGTAGAGGTAAAAGACGGAACGCTTAAAATTGATTTTAATGATACAAGAAAATGGTACGAGCACATAGGAATTAACTTTTACACTCCTAAGCTTACTGTATATATTCCAGCAGGTCAGCTTGGTAATTTAAAAATTAATTCAAGCACAGGTGATATAGAAATTCCAAAAGAATTTACCTTCGACAGTATAGAAATTTCAGAGTCAACCGGTACGGTTAAATGCTATGCAAGTGCTTTGAATAGTATTAAAATTAAAACGAGTACGGGTAATATATTTGTTGAAAACGTAAATGCTGCGAATATTGGTCTTTGCGTTTCAACAGGAAAAATTACTGTAAATAATGCAACTTGCTCCGAAAATATTCAACTAGAGGTATCAACGGGAAAAACTAAATTAAATAAAGTAAGATGCCAAAATTTAATATCAAGCGGCAGTACGGGAGATATACTGCTTGATGACGTTATTGCAACTGAAAAATTTAGTATTGAGAGAAGCACAGGCGATGTAGAGCTAAGAAATTGCGATGCCGCAGAAATTTATATAAAAACAACCACCGGCGATATCGAGGGAAGCGTGCTTTCCGAAAAGTTTTTTATGGCTCACTCCGATACGGGCGACGTTGAAGTACCGAAAACAACAAACGGTGGAAAATGCGAAATAAACACTGATACAGGGGATATTGAAATAGAATATAGCTGGAGGACATATGCTTCATAAAATGAAATTGCAGCAAGCTCCTTTTTCTCAAATGGCAAAAGGTAAGAAAACTATCGAGCTTCGCTTATGGGACGAAAAAAGACAAAAAATAGCAGTTGGTGATATGATACTGTTTACCTGTAATTTTGATGCAAGTCGCTCGGTTATGTGCACTGTTGTTGCGCTTTACCGCTTTTCATCATTTGATGAGCTATACGCAACACTTCCAATGGAAAAATGTGGTTACGATAACCCAAAGATTGCAAATCCTGAAGATATGCTTGCCTATTATAGCTTAGAGGAGCAAAATAGGTACGGGGTAGTCGGAATAGAAATTAAGATATTATAACAAAAAATACCGAGCAATTTTGCTCGGTATTTTTGGGTTTTATCTAATATCATAAACCGTTCTTGTTTTGATATTTGTTGGGTTGCCTTCGAGGATTTTTACTCGTTTTTCGCCTGCGTTCATATCAAAGAAGTTATCCGAGAGGATAAAGTCGCTATCGTCGGAGTAGATTTCAATGCTCTTAGCATAAGTCTTTGAGGTAAGCACTATCTCGTCGCCATCAACGTTAACCGTAATTTCGGGGTTAATAAAATTAAAGTGCTTGGGTGCGGTAAAGAGCACAGTATCCTCGCTTATTATTTTGCCATCAACTTCAAATTCGTATGAATAATAATTATTAAGTACGTCGGTTTTGTTAAAGTCGATTTCGGGCAGACGTACAACCTCGAATGATTTTACTGTAACCTCGGTTTCGGTCATTTGCAGTATTTCACCCCTTGAATTGCGTAAATAACCCCTTGCTGTGCCCTTAACATCGCTTAATGTGTCATTTGTAAGAGTGAGCTGTGCCTTTGTTTCGTAGCCGTAAACGTCCGGTTCCATAATAACAAACGGTCTTGTTGTTGTTTCACCTGTTTCAACACAGGAAATAATTACGGGAGTATAGAAGCGTTTTGCGTAGTAGTGAAGCGCTTTAAGGCGTCCGTAGTAGTCAATACTCGACCACGATGCAACCGGCCAAATATCGTTAAGCTGCCAGTATAGTGCGCCCATACATCTGCCACGGTTACGGCGCAGGTGCTCAACACCGTATTTCATAGCTTCTGCCTGCAAAAGTTGGGAAGCGTAGAGAAGTGTGCCAAATTCGCTCGGGTAGAGGTAGGTCTGCGAAAGATAGGAAATAATCTTTGAGTTAGCACCCGCATTTCTCTGGTGCATTTCCATAACGCGCGAGAAAATGTTTCTATCCTCGGGCAGTGTAAACTGCTCAACCGACTTTTCGCAAGGGAAAGACTGGAATCCGAATTCCGAAAGGTAGCGGAAGAAGTGGTTTCTATATTCGGTAAAGGGCTTACCGCCGTGCCAAACTGTCCAGTAGTGTGAGTCGCCGTAGTTTTCGTTTTCGGGGTCAATAAAGTGGCCACAGGTTATAGGCGAGGTGCAAATGTAGGGGATTTCCGGCCAAACTCTGTTGACAATTTCGGGAATAACGTCCTCAAAAAGCTCAATTTGTATTGGAATACATACGCGCTTTGACTCCTCGGAGTGTGCTCCGATACACGCTTCAACCTCGTTGTTTCCGCAGACGAGAGCGATTGAGGGGTGGTGGCGAAGTCTTTTCAGGTTTTGCTCTACCTCAACCTTGATATTTGCCCACATTTTTTCGTCGGGACGGTAGAAGGTACAAGCAAAGCAAAGGTCAAAGAATACGACAAGTCCCATTTCGTCGCAAAGGTCAAAGAAGAAGTTATCGGGGTAGTAACCGCCGCCCCAAATACGAATTGCATTGAAGTTCGCATCAACACAGCGTTTTAAAAGAATTTCGGTACGCTCTCTTGAAGTACGTGAGAAAACGCAGTCCTCGGGAATGTAGTCCGCACCCATTGCAAAGAAGCGAATACCGTTGCACTCGTGCATAAAGCTTTCGCCCCATTTATCCTTTTCGCGGATAAGCTTCATTTCACGTAGACCTATGCGACGCTCGGTGGTATCGACAACCTCACCGTCCTGAATAAGCTCGACTTTTACGGTGTAAAGCGGCTGTGCGCCAAGTCCGTTTGGATACCAAAGTTCTGCATTATTGACTTTTATTTCATTATTTGCGACAATATTTGACTTGTTTCCGTTTGGTTCGGTAAGTGTAACCTTGATTTCGGCATTGCCGTCTATTTCGACGCAAGGGGTGATAAACACCTTGCCGTCCTCGTGTCTTTGGTTAACTTTTATGTCGGTGATTTTGGCGGAATTATGTACTATAAGGCTAACATCTCGCCATATTCCCGTATCGGGCAGGAACGGACCCCAATCCCAACCGAACATACAGTGCGCTTTTCTGACGTATCCGTAGCCAAGCAATGATTGTATGCTTCCAAAAAGGTCCATTTCTTTGCCTTTTTCTCTTGCGTACTCGGTTACGGGGTGAGTTACGACGGTGATTTTGTTCTGACCGTCTTTCAGGAACTCGGTTGCGTCAAATTCGTACGTTATATGCATATCGTCGGTGTATGCAATATGCTTTCCGTTTAGATATACGTCGCAAAAGGTATCAAGCCCCTCAAAGCGTATTGTAACCTTATCCTCTGTCTTTGCAAGGTCAAAGGTGCGCTCAAAGGTGTAATCGTGCTTTGTTAGTGCGAGAACGTCATATTCGTTATCACGGTAATAAGGGTCAGGTATCAGCTTGTTATCGTCAAGTAAAAAGGAAAACAGCGAGCCCGGGACATTGCCGTAGCAGTCAAATCCGCCGCCCGTCATATGCCACTTTCCGTTTAAAGAAATATTTTTCATTTTCAAACCTCCAAAAAATACTTGCTATTTGTATTATATTATGCTATAATGTAAAAAACAATAGAAAATATTACTTTAAATTTATACTATATTACTGTGAGGTTTTATGGAATTTATTGCCTACGGCGTTGATTTTAAAAATAAAAACGGTGAATTTTGCACTAAAATTAAAACGAGGTTTTACTTTTTTAGTTATTTTCGCAATGATTATCGGGTTGAAGTCGATGGTAAACTGGTAAGTGGCAAGGGCGGAGATATGATCATAAATAAGCCGGGCGATACTGTTTATCACGGCGCAGCAACGGATAACGGCGAGGGGTTTCGTAACGATTGGCTTTATGCAAACGGAAATGAATTTGCCGAAATTCTTGAAAAATATCCGCTCCCGATTGGTGTGCCGTTTCATATTGACGGACTGTATCTTGCTACTGCCATTGAGAAGATACACAAGGAAAAATCGTATAACCGTATAGGTGCGGACGATAAATGCGAGCTTATTTTAACAAACGCTCTTATTGATATTTATCGAGAATATTTAAACGGTCAAGCAAGCTCAGCAGATAAGCTTGAATACACGCGTGGTGAAATGCTACGCGATTATAAGCGCGAATGGAATATTACCGACCTTGCAAAGCTATCGGGCTATTCGCAAAGTCGCTTTTGTGCACTGTATAAAGAAAAATACGGCACCTCTCCAATAAATGACCTTATTTCCTGCCGGATTGAAAACGCAAAGCTTCTGCTTAGATACGGCAGTATGCAGGTAAGCGAGGTCGCCTTTGCCGTCGGCTTTTCATCAATATATTATTTTTCAAAGTGCTTTAAGGCAAGAGAAGGTATTTCTCCGAGCGAATACAAATATTTTAATTAAAGTTGCGCACCCCCTTGCAATTATTAGCATAATATGGTATAATAATATGGAATTAATGCGAAATGGAAGTTTTCAATGATTTACGATAACATTTTACAGGCAATGGGTGGCACCCCACTTATAAGACTTAACCGAATAGTAGATGAGGACAGCGCAAGAATACTTGTAAAGTTCGAGGGACTTAACGTTGGCGGCTCTATTAAGACGAGAACCGCATATAATATGATAAGAGAAGCCGAAAAGCAAGGACTTATCAATAAGGATACAATAATTGTAGAGCCTACTAGCGGAAATCAAGGCATCGGACTTGCACTTGTCGGAGCGGTAAGAGGCTACAAGGTAAAGATAATTATGCCCGACTCGGTAAGCGAGGAGAGAAGAAAACTCGTCCGACACTACGGAGCTGAGGTAATTCTCGTTCACGATGCGGGTAATATAGGCGACTGTATCGAGGAATGCGTTGCTCTTGCCCTCAAAATGAAGGCGGAGGATAAAAACGTTTTCGTTCCCCAACAGTTTGAAAACCCTGCTAACCCGTCGGTACAAAGAAGTGTAACCGCAAAGGAAATTCTTGATGCGGTTGACGGCCCTATTCACGGATTTTGCTCAGGAATTGGAACAGGCGGAACTATAACGGGAATTGGAGAGGCGCTCAAAGCCGAAAATCCCGATATGGAAATATGGGCGGTTGAGCCTGAGGACGCCGCAATTCTTTCGGGTGGCTCGATTGGTACACACCTTCAAATGGGTATAGGCGACGGTGTTATCCCAATGATTTTAAATCAGGAAATATATAACGATATTTGCCTTATCACCGACGAAGAGGCAATCCAGACCTCAAAGGACCTTGCAACCAAAGAGGGAATTATGTGCGGAATTTCAAGCGGTACAAACGTTGCCGCCGCACTCAAACTTGCAAGGAAGCTCGGCAAGGGAAAAACGGTTGTTACCGTCCTTCCCGATACAGCCGAAAGATACTTTTCAACTCCGCTTTTTGAAGACTAAAATAAAAGCAACCGAAAATTTTCGGTTGCTTTTTTATTTAAATTCTGGAATAGTTCTTTTAAGCAATTTTATAACCTTTCCGGATAGGAAATAGGCAAGAGTAGATAGTGCAAAATCTTTTAAAATAAACGGAAGTGAAACGATAACTGCGCTTTTGTAGAACGGTATGCCTGAGAGTATTGTGTACATTGAAATTCCGCAAAGGTGGCACGTTAAAACTCCCAAAAAACCAAATAAAACGGAGAAAATCCTGCCGTTCCTTGCACTGAAAATATTGCTTTTGATACCGCATATCATAGTTAAAGGCAAAAAACCAATGATAAAACCGCCCGTCGGATCACCGAATATTGCGGAAATTCCGCCGCGAAAACCGTAAAATACGGGAAGTCCTATTGTACCCATCATAACGTATAAAAATGCGGTCAGAAGTCCGTATTTAATACCAAGCACATTGCCTATAAGTGAAAAAATAAAGGTTTGGAGCGTGAGGGGAATACCAAAGGGTGTCGGAATTGCAATTTGTGATATTACGGCACAAAACGCACACATAACCGCACATAAAACTATGTAGAAAATTCTTTTTTTAACCATTTTTTACCTTCAATCTGACTTCACCGCTGTTAAGCGACGCGGTACTATCGTCGGTATAACGCACCAAAAGGGTAAAATCTTTATTAAGGTCAATAACCGTTGCGTTCTTGATACTATCCCCCTGTATAATCTCAATATCCTTGCCGATTATAAATAAGCGATTTTTGTAATTATCAAAAAAATCACTATTTGTAAGCTGATTTTCATAGAGGACAGCAAGGCTTTGTAAGATTTCGTCTACAAGGAGTTCTTTTAGTCTTGTAAGCTCATTTTCATTTAAAATAGAGTAGAGAGAAGTTGCAATATCCGAAAGCTCGGTATCGTCAAAATTCCCAACGATATTTATGCCGATTCCAAGTACGATATAGTCAAGCCTTCCGTCATTTGTATATGAAGCCTCGGCAAGTATACCGCACACCTTTTTGCCGTTATAAAAAAGGTCGTTTACCCATTTGATATCAAGAATTTTACCTGTTATTTTTTCAATTGCATTGCAGACAGCAACGGCGCAAAGCGGCGTGATATTTGTAATGCAGCTGGGCGAAATTTCGCTCAAATCTTCATATGGTCGGAGCAAAACACTCATATATAGTCCACCGTTTCTCGAAAGAAAGCTTCTACCCATACGTCCTTTGCCCTCGCTTTGAGTGTCAGCTATTACGACTGTTCCTGATTTTTCGCCGTTTTCTGCTATTTCTTTCAAATACGTGTTTGTAGATGTAAGCGAAGAAAAATGCATTATATTCAGTTTTTTTAGTAATTTACTTTCTGAAAACATAAATTTTCTCCTGAAAAATAAAATAAAGGCTGCATATTGGCGACAGGAAAAATCCGTTAACCTTTCGGGAGGTGTAACCCTTTCGCATATTGCAGCCTTAAATCTCATCTATTTGATGAAAAAATCAGGAGGAATGAAAATTTTAAAACGGATATTTTGGCAAAGCGCTCAACATCTTAAGCGATAATCACCGTTTCCGTTTGCGGCGGTTTTGCCTGCCGTGATATTATTCTTCCCCGTGATACGACAGATATACGCAATAGTGTGCCGTATTATTTTGCCACTTTTTTCTTTTGTTTTAACATATAAATTGAACAGGAAATGCCGATAACTATCGGAAAAATAAGCGCTCCTACAAATCCGATTTTCATATTATTTCCAAAGCTTTCGGCAACAAATGCAGTAATTTGTGGACCAACGGAGCAACCAACGTCGCCAAAGAGGGCAAGTAGCGCAAACATAGACGCGCCACCCATTGGTAAAGCCTTTGCAGCAACAGAAAGAGTTCCTGGCCAGTATAGAGCGACACCGATACCAACAATACCGCAACCGAAAAGTGCAATGTAAGGTTCAGGTATAAACGCAACCATAAGATAACCTGTAACGGTAACCACCGAGGCAAGTGTAAGCACTTTAACAAGTGGCATTTTATCGGAATATTTTCCGTAAATTGTACGTGTAAGTGCCATCATAAGTGCAAAAAAGCAAGGTCCGAGAAGATTACTCATAAGCTTTGAAAGACCAAGCTCGCTTTCGCCAAAAAGTGATGACCACTGTGCCATAGTCATCTCAGCTGCACCGCCGCAAATCATCAATACAATGAATAGCCAAAAAAGCTTTGTTGAGAAAAGCGTTCCTATTTTCATAGACGGAGCATCGTCGTTTAATGTTTTTATAGGTATTTTTGTAAACATTAAAAGTGCTAAAAGAGGAACGATTGACCAAATGATAGGCAAAACGTACCAAATTTCAGGAAATGCGACAAGGAATGCGGTTGAAAGAATTACTACTCCAAGATGTCCCCAACAGTAAAAGGAGTGCAAAATAGTCATTGCCTTTTCCTTATGCTCACCTGGAAGAGCCTCAACTATCGGACTGATTATAACCTCATATAAAGCACTGCCTATTGCATAAATCAGCGATGATATACAAAGTGCAAGAAACGTGTTGTCAATTATCGTTGGCAAAGCACCAAGACCGGCAATACCGAATATCAAAAATCCTGAGGCTATAATAGCCGTAGCTCTGTAACCGACCTTATCAATATACTTTGCACCAAGGAAATCAACGATTATTTGTGTAAAGAAGTTAAGAGAAACGATAGTGGCGAGCTGGACTGTTGAAAGTCCGAAATCGTCTTGGAAAATAATAAATAAAAGTGAAGCAAGATTATTAGCACAAGCACTTGAAATGTAGGCAATATAACAAGTAAGTACTGTGTGCTTATATGTAAATTTCATATTGCATTTGGGCGTGATTAAAACGCCCACTCTCCGTTTTTGAATATCTGAATTCGTTTTCCGTCCGCCGTTATGCCGACAATATCAAGCGTATCGGTGCCAATCATAAAATCCTCGTGAATCATAGAGTCGTTTACACCCTTTGCGTGGAGCTGTTCAAGAGTATAGTTATCAAAATTCTTGATACAATTCGTAAAGCCTGCGCCAAGAGCAAGGTGACACGCCGCATTTTCGTCAAAAAGTGTGTTGTAGTATAGAATACCGCTCTTGTTGATAGGTGAGGAGTAGGGAACAAGAGCACACTCACCAAGGTAAGCCGCACCCTCGTCCATATTAATCATATCGTTGAGGAGCTGTTCGTTCTTTTCGGCGTGAGCTTCGACAGCCTTGCCGTTTTCAAAACGGATTGAGAAGTTTTCAATAAGCTCACCACGATAGGAAAGAGGCTTGCTGGAATAAACTATACCCTCAGCTTTGCCCTTCATAGGTGTAATGAAAATTTCCTCACTTGGTATATTTGCATTAAAATAATTACCAAGTAGAGTATCCTCACCACCGCCAAGGAACATAGCGTCCGGAATAAGTCCAACGGTCAGGTTAGTACCGTTTTTTGCGGAATATTCAAGGCTTTCAAGTCCAAGCGAGTTGAGATACTTGCATCTTGCACTAAGGTCGGTATTGTGATTATGCCAATTTTCAATAGGGTCATCATTACCGTCGGGATCAACACGTGAGGATATAAGAATTGCTCTCCAAAGAGCCTCGATAGCCTGCTCTTTACGAAGATGTGGGAAAACCTTCTTTGCCCACTTTACACCGGGGACGGCTGCGATACACCACTGATACTTGTTATCCATTTCGTCGCGGAAGGGCTTAATAACCTTGTATCTTTCCTGTTGAGCCTTTTGGTGCTTGGCTCTGTCTATACCGTTAAGACCGTCGGGGTCCTCGGATATAAGATATATTGTTGCGGGAAGAACCTCGGTACGACGTTTGATTTTTTGTACCTCCCAATCCTCAAAATGTGATAAAACCTTAGGGGTACGGTACTTTGTGTGAATTTTGGTGAGCGGTTGATGAGTCCACTCAACCACAACCTTGGATGCCTTTGCCTTGTAGCACTCGGTAACAACCATTTCTACAAATTCGGGTTGGTCAAGCTCAGCAAAAACAATTACCTCCTGACCTTTCTTTATGTTAACGCCAACTGTGGCGATAAGTCGTGCATACTTTTTTAAAACTGATGCTTTCATTTTAATACCTCTTTATACCAAATTAAAGTCCAAGCGAGGTGCTCGGACTTTATTTTTTGTTTATTTATCGTTATTATGCAAAAAATCTGATTTTTGAAACAATTTTGTTTCCTGCAAGCATATTTTCAAGCTCGTATTCGCTTATGCATTCGGTTGTAAATGAAATTTCGCCTTCAAAATCAGAAACGAGAGTGCAACCTACAGGGACGGTACCACCCTCAATTCTGCAATAGAAAGCGGATTTTGCGCTCTTAGCGTCGGCAAGAGTTGTTGCGTCGCCTCTTACCCAAACAGGAGGAGGAAGCTGCTTTGATGACATATGCTTTACAATCTCAACAATATCAGCAAGAACTGCGCCTGCGGTAGGAAGGCTGCCTGCGCCTCTGCCGTAGAACATAAGGTCGCCAACTGCCTCACCCGAAACCATAATTCCGTTGAAAACGTCAACAACGGAGTAGAGAGGACAGGTTGCAGGAATAATGCGTGGAGATACACAAATATAGGGCTTTCCGTCAAGCTTTTCGCAATGTCCTATGAGCTTGATAGCACACCCCAGCTTTGTGGCATCGGCGGCATCGCGCTTTGAGATCTTTGTAATTCCCTCGGTGTGAATAAGGTCAGACGGATAAATCACACCGTAAGCAAGGGCTGCAAGAATACAAATCTTTCTGCAAGCGTCAATACCCTCAACGTCGGCGGCAGGATTTGCCTCGGCGTAACCCAGAGCCTGAGCCTGCTTTAATGCATCGTCAAAGCTCGTGTTGTTGGTTAGCATCTGTGTAAGAATGTAGTTTGTTGTGCCATTAAGAATACCGTTAACCGAAAGAATGTTGTCGGAGGAAACCGACTCTCTCATAGGGCGGATTATCGGAATAGCGCCTCCAACGGCAGCCTCAAAAAGATAAGCGACGTTGTTTTCTCTTGCAGTTTCAAGAAGCACCTCGCCAAAGTTGGCAACAACCTCTTTATTGGAGGAAACGACGTGTTTCCCTGCTTTAAGAGCCGCAAGAGAGAAGTCAACGGCAGGATGAGAGCCGCCAATCATCTCGGCAACAATTTCAATCTCAGGGTCATTTAAAACTATATTGAAATCCTTTATAATTTTGTGTTCAAGTGGGTGTCCCTTAAAATCACGAATATCAACTATATACTTAACCTCAAGCTCAGTACCAAGGTCGCGCTTGATAATTTCCTTGTTTTTAGAAATAACCTCGACAAGACCGCCACCGATATTACCAAAGCCAATAACAGCAATTTTAACCATAAATAAAACCCTTTCCCTTTGGAAAAAATAAAATTTATATTATTATAACATAGATTTTATGCTTTTTCAAGTGCTTTTAGAAAATATTTGGCACAATATTTGCATCGTTGTTGACAAAAACTATAAATTGTGGTAAAATGTATGATACCAAACAAAACTGAATAAACTATCCTTCGTAGGTGTGTGTATTTTTATTTTGATAAAAATGCGGATGCTCTATTTTTGCATACGCTTACGCGGATAGTAAAAGTTTTGTTTGGCGACAATTGGGAGCAAAGCGTTTTTTGTGTGCTAACTTCGGTTGGCGCATTTTTTTATTTTCGAGGTTGAATATGAAAAAAGTTTTATCATTTATCATGTTGATTATTGTCCTTTCATCTTCAATTTTTACAGGTTGTGATGAATCTCGCAAAGAAGGTGGAAGCGACAAAACAGACAAAACCGGCGGTATTTCAAGTATAATATATCATACTGTTAAATTTGAAACAAACGGTGGAACATCGGTTTCCGCTAAAAGTATAAAAACGCTTACCAAAGCACCATCAACAACCAAGAGCGGTTATATATTTGACGGTTGGTTTCGTGATGAAAATTTAACCGTTGCAGTAGTATACCCTTTAGATATCGATAATGATATGACACTCTATGCACGGTGGGTAAAAAAGGAAGACACAATTAATTGTACGAACGGTAGCATAAAGTTTATGGATTCTTCGTACGATTCAACTTTATCGTATAATATTTCTCCACGAGGTTTTGATTATGATAGACTTGCAGAGTTGGAGGCAACCGGAATGAAAATTACAGTTACATATACGGTGTATTATCGAAAAGATTACGATGTTTGGCTTGATATAGGATATGCAGGGTCTCCAAAATACGAGGTTGCCATATCAAATTCAAAAGGGGTGGGACAATTAAAATCAGATTTATCTACATCAACGTCTGAAAATACGAGAACTATATCTGTTGCAACGACGTTTGATTATTTTAAAAATGATAGTATTTTCCTTACGTTTGGTACAAATAACATACAAAATGTAATATACATAAAAAACATTAAAGTTGAATATGAATGCGGTAAAATAAATTAAAAAAGTTAACAAGTCATAAAACGGCGGTTTTGAACCGCCGTTTTATAATTATTGACAAATTTTATAATTTGTGCTATACTGTATTTGGCTTTCCCCATTATTATTTAAGGAGAAATGATTATGTTAATGTTACCCTGTAAAAAAATAGCCAAAGAAGGCGATAAGGTTGTTTTTACTATTGATAAAATAGGAGATTTTGCCGTTTCCGAGGT
>JAZOML010000003.1:0-80023 GCA_045653945.1 Eubacteriales bacterium | reverse complement strand
CCCCCGCCACCGTGATATGTAGTGAAAAATTTTACACTGTATCAATTATTTGCCAGCGGGTGCTACCCGCCGCCACCGCGATATGTAGTGAAAATTTTACACTAAATAACTTTTTAAGTAGCCTTATTAGAGGATACCCTTATCTTTTCACTGCTACACACTTTTTGAGCATTATAAAGAGATAAGATTGTGTGGGGGGAATGAATGTGGGATAAATTTTAAGAAATAAAAAAAAGAATTATACTCCGACGTAACCTATCTTTCTGTGAACCTTGGATATGGTCTTTCTGGCAATGTAATTTGCTCTTTCTGCACCCTGCTTCATAATCGACTCCAAGTATGCCTTGTCGTTCATAAGCGCATTGAATTGTGCCTGAAGAGGCGCAAGTGCATCAGCAACGGTCTCGCCAACTGCCATTTTGAAATCACCGTAGCCCTTGCCATCGAACTCACGCTCGATTTCGGCAAAATCCTTACCCGTAAAGCAGGAATAGATGCTCATAAGATTGTTAATTCCGTCCTTACCCTCGGCATAGCGAACACAGGTGTCGCTGTCGGTTACCGCACGCTTGAACTTACGGATAATGTCATCACGCGGGTCAAGAATTCCAACTGATGCGTTGGGATTAGTGTCGGACTTTGACATCTTCTTTGTCGGCTCGGCAAGACTCATTATCTTCATACCGGTCTTTGAAATGTAGCCCTCGGGAACGGTGAACGTATCACTGTACGCATTATTAAAACGAATTGCTATATCTCTTGCAAGTTCAAGATGCTGACGCTGGTCCTGTCCTACGGGTACAAGGTCAGTTTGATAAAGCAAAATGTCCGCCGCCATAAGCACAGGATAGGTAAAAAGTCCTGCATTAATGTTGTCGGAGTGCTTTTGGCTCTTGTCCTTGAACTGAGTCATACGGGAAAGCTCACCAAACATCGTGTAGCAGCCAAGGTCCCACGCAAGGACTGAGTGATACGGCACGTGGCTCTGCACAAATAACGTGTTCTTCTCAGGGTCAAGTCCCGCCGCAATATAAACCGCAAGCGTTTCATACGTCCTCTTGCGAAGCTCCGCAGGTAC
Source organism: Eubacteriales bacterium (assembly GCA_045653945.1). Lineage (GTDB taxonomy): Bacteria > Bacillota > Clostridia > Oscillospirales > CAG-272 > SIG673. Next base: position 78,945 of record JAZOML010000003.1, on the reverse strand, counting down.
CTGCCTTACAGTTATTGCGTGCTGGTCAACTACACAGTATATGCAGTTGTACTCGTCCTGAAGCGTCGTCCAGTTCTTTATCGCTCCAAGATAATTTCCAATAGTCAAATTACCGCTAGGCTGAACTCCGCTAAATATTGTCTTCTTCTGTTGTTCCATTTTTATATCCTTTCTGAATTGCACAAAAGGAGTTACGGTCGCTTTTGAAAAAGCTCCGCAAAACTTCTCTAGCACCGCCTATCCCCACTTCGGAGAAAGGCGGTGATAAGCATTTTTTGTAAACCTTTGCCTAAACTCCATAACCCCTTTCGCACAATTTAAAATAATTTAAAAGGGACTACGAAATAAGCACATTTTTCGGAATTTTATCCTTTTATTATATATTGCTTGTGAAAAGTGCTTGTCTGCAAATAATATTGCTTTGTGATGAGAGATTTTTGTGCTTCCCGATAAAAAATCGCAGATTTTCTCTCACAAATGAGGTCCTTGTGGCTTCGTTTGTGAGAGAAGTTCTTTGGTTCTTTCTTTCAAGAAAGAACGAAAAACCCTCGTCGCAAGGCAAACTTACTTGCCCACAGGCGCTATTTCACAAACAAGATCGTAATCAAGAGCCTCGGTTATGATAACGTCAACCATATCACCGGGGGTAAAAGCATTTTTGGGTGCGCCGACAAGATAAAGCTTTCCGTCAATATCGGGAGCTTCATACTGAGTACGGCAAAAATAAGCGTCGGAAACGGGGTCATACCCTTCCACCAGTGCAATTTCTCTCTTGCACACACGCTTTTTGTTAACGGCGTCGCTTATCTTGTTTTGCTGCTTCATAATTGCATCATAGCGGCGCTTTTTCTTTTGCTCGGGAATTTGTCCTGTCATTTTTGCGGCAGGCGTACCCTCCTCCTTTGAGTAGGTAAAGGCACCGAGTCGCTCGAATTTCGCTTCCTTTAAATAATTAAGAAGCTCCTCAAACTGCTCACCGCTCTCCGAGGGGAAGCCAACGATAACGGTTGTGCGTATCACAATTTCAGGACACGCCTCGCGTAGACGCTTTACGGCGTCCTCAATAACCGCGCGTCCGCCGTGTCGGTTCATAGCCTTCAGAACGGGGTCGCTTATATGTTGAATAGGCATATCAACGTACTTTACAAGCCTGTCGTTTGTCTTGAACTCCTCGCAAAGCTCGTTTGTTATCTTGTCAGGGTAACAGTAAAGCACTCTTATCCACGGAATAAGGGTGGCGTCTGTTATTTTTTTAATCAATTCCGCTAACTTGTATTCGCCGTAAAGGTCAAGTCCGTAGCGAGTGGTATCCTGCGCAACAAGAATAAGCTCTCTTGCTCCAAGGCTTTCCATTTGCTTTGCTTCCTCAACTATATCCTCCATCGGACGTGAGCGGAAGTGTCCGCGTATATCGGGTATTGCACAGTACGTGCAACGGTTGTCGCAGCCCTCGGCAATTTTCAGATACGCAAAATGCTCGGGCGTGGTAACTATTCTATCCCCACCAAGAGCCGCCTCCTCGGGAGCTTTCATAAGCGCAAAGCGCTCACCTGCGTTAACTCGCTCGATAACGCTCACTATATCGTGAATTGCGCCAACCGAAAGCACCGCATCAACCTCGGGGAACTGCTCAAGTATCTGCTCTCCGTACCTCTGCACAAGGCAACCGCAAACTATAAGCTTCTTTAATTTTGCGTTGGTTTTAAGCCAAGCAAGGTCGAGAATATTATCTATCGCCTCGCTCTTTGCCGCCTCAATAAATCCGCACGTGTTTAATATTATTACGTCCGCCTCGGTCTCCTCGGCGGTTATTTCATAGCCTGCGCTATTGAGTGTCGCAAGCATTACCTCGGTATCCAGCAAATTCTTAGGACACCCAAGGCTAACAAATCCAATCTTCATATTTGTCCTCAAGTTGTACTTTGATAGGGGAATACGGTCGCTTTTCGAGAAAAGCTCCGCAAAAGCTTTTGTATAACGAAGCTACCCGAAAATGGGTTGCTTCGTTATATAATTTCTGCTAAACGTTTTCGGATACCCGTATTCACCTACCAAAGTATAGTTTGAGGATAAATACGGATATACATTTTACTCAATCTCTGCCAAGGCATAGTAAATTTCGCTTGACGTAAAGCCGTATCGGCTCAGTGAAGCGGCAATTTTGTCGCTTTCTTTACCCTTTGCCGCCATTTTCAGCGCAACGTTTCTCGCGCTTTCCTTGAAGTCGATTTCACTTGTATCAAGCCCCTCGATTACCTCACGGGGTATGCCCTTTGAGGCAAGATAGGCAAAAATTCGGCGTTTGCCGTACTTGACCGACAGCTTTTCAAGGGCATTTTGCGCTATCAGGGCATCGTTTATGTAGCCCTGCTTCTTTACAAAATCAAGTGCCTCGTCAATTTCCGCACCCACGTACCCCTTGTTTTTGAGCTTTTCACGAAGTCCAAGCTCCGTATAGGTCTTGTACGCAAGTAATTTTACGGCATAAGAGGTGGCGCTTTGACGGTCATTTTTGCCTTTCGATTTAACCCGTAACCCGTCATTTGACTCGAGGGCGGTATCTTCTGAGTCTGTATCGGCAATCTCGTCTGCCTCAAAAAGACGTGTCGCCTTTTTTCTGTTTTCGTCCGCTTGACCAAGTTCTTTGCGTGGCATAAATTTTCTCCTTTGTAAAAACGGCACACGGACTGTGGGACGTTTTTGGGACGGTGCTCCGGGCGGTAGCCCGTAAGAAAAGTTCTTTTGCTGACTTTTCTTTCAAGAAAAGTCAGTCGTCGAGCTTTACGTCGAATAAATCGTCGTCATCATCATCGTCGTCAGTAACGGACTCGCTCTTTTCAGCCTCAGTCATCTCCATAGCCTCAAGACGTCCGCTCTTGCGAACCTGCTCCTCAATTCTTGCAAATCTTTCCTTGTCGCTTTCAAGAAGCGCGCGGACGTTGTCCTTGCCCTGACCGAGCTTTTCGCCCTCAAAGCTGAACCACGAGCCGCTCTTTTCGATAATTTCAAGCTCAATAGCAAGGTCAAGCAGCTCACCCGATTTTGAAATTCCCTTACCGAAGATAATATCAAACTCCGCAGTCTTAAAGGGGGGAGCAACCTTGTTCTTTACAACCTTGCACTTTACACGGTTTCCGTAGGTGTCAGCTCCGTTTTTAAGAGCCTCGCCCTTGCGTACCTCGATACGTACCGACGCATAGAATTTAAGCGCACGTCCGCCCGTCGTTACCTCGGGGTTTCCGTACATAACGCCGACCTTCTCACGAAGCTGGTTGATAAAGATGCAAACGCAGTTCGCCTTTGCAACCGCACCCGAGAGCTTTCTCATAGCCTTGCTCATAAGTCTTGCGTGTGCGCCAACCTGATTGTCGCCCATATCGCCGTCAATTTCATTTTGTGGAACGAGCGCGGCAACCGAGTCGATAACGATAACGTCAATAGCGCCGGAACGAATAAGCGCCTCGGCAACCTCAAGCGCCTGCTCGCCGCTGTCAGGCTGAGAAATAAGAAGCTCGTCAATGTTTACGCCGATTTTCTTTGCGTAAACGGGGTCAAGAGCGTGCTCCGCATCAATAAATGCCGCAGTGCCACCCTCCTTCTGAGCCTCCGCCGCAACGTGGAGTGCAACGGTGGTCTTACCTGAGCTTTCAGGTCCGTAAATTTCAATTATTCTTCCTCTCGGAACACCGCCTATTCCAAGCGCAGCGTCAAGCATAATCGAGCCTGTCGATACTGCACTTACCTGCATCTTTGCGTTCTCGCCAAGACGCATAACCGTTCCCTGACCGTATGCCTTAGTAAGCTGCGCTATTGCGGTATCAAGCGCCTTCTTCTTGTCGGCAGCAGGATTTCCCGTTCCTTCTGTTTTTACATCTTTTTTTGCTTTCGCCATATTCTCACGCTTTCCCCGCTTTTTGAAAAAAGCTTGGCAAAAACTTCTCTTGCCACCCTCTTTTTAAAATGCAGTGTAGATTTTTATTTTTAGATAATTTAAATTTTTTGCAATTATTACCCCGCTTTTCATAAAATACCTTGGCAAAAACTTCTCTTGCCACTCTTTTTTTAAAACACGGTGTAATTTTTTATTCTTATTATTTTATTCTTTCTCTTCGAGTACTTCCTCGTTAACTGTTATTATTTTATATCACTATATGTACATTTTTTTGTACATATTTAGTTTTTAAATTACACCCTGTAATCAAACCGCCAACCGTTCTCGGTTAATACCATATCACAGTTTTTGTCCTTAAACCCTTCTCGCCTTGCAGTTACAGTAGCAGAGCTTATGCCCGACTCGCTAACATACGCACTTTCAACGTCGCAAGGAACGATAGTCGATGCTTCATAGATTGTGCTTACATATAACCTGCCGCCCATTGTTCTGTACCTCGGCGGAGCGGAGCCGACCATACCCTGCTCATCGGGAGCAATGCTCTCAAATAACACGTATTTCAACGTACTTTCATAATACTGCTCGGTAAATACCGCAAGGATTGCCGCCTTAAATTCATCTTCGGTCTTATAGGGACTGTCCTCACTTACAGGTGCGTAGCCCGATGCGTCAGTTCCGCCCTCGGTTGTATAAGGAAGTCCCTCACCGTAGATATAATCCGTAAGCTCGTAGGCCTTTGGATATAGCTCTTTAAACGCCGAAAGGACCTCTTCCTCGCTCGGTTTTGAGCACCCGTACGCCCCAAAACACAAGACTATCGCCAAAAGCAGCACTGAAAATCTTACTGTTTTTTTCATTATAATAATTACTCTTCGCTTCCCGCATCATCGACATCGGCAGCTTCGACAGCCTCGACTGCCTCAGTAACCTCGGTGCTTGGCTCAACGCCGTCAACTGCCTCGGTTTCCTCACCCTCAGCCTCATCGTCCTCGGTTGCAGGTCCAACGTTGGCAACTGCGCTTACCTTTCCTGCACCCGCTCTCATTACGATAACACCACTTGCAGTTCTGCTGTACTCGGAAATATCGGCGGCGTGAGTTCTTATAGTCATACCGTTATCGCAGATAATTACGATATCGTCCTCGTCGGAAACAACGGTGATAGCGCCAAGAAGTCCGGTCTTTTCGCTCAGACCGTGAACAATAACACCCTTACCGCCTCTGTTTCTTACCTTGAAGCCCTCGAAGTCGCTTCTCTTACCAAAGCCGTTTTCGGTCAGGGTGAGCAGCTTCTTTGTTTCGTCAACAAGAGCAACGCCGACAACGTAGTCGCCCTCGCTAAGTCTGATACCGCGTACACCTCTTGCGGTTCTACCCATAACTCTTGCATCGTTTTCGTCAAAGCAAACCGCATTACCCTCGTGGGTTGCAATAATAATCTTATCGTTTCCGTCGGTATGGCGGACGTAAACAAGCTCATCGTCCTCATCGAGGTTGATAGCCTTCTTACCGCTCTTGCGCTGATATTCAAATTCGGAGAGCGCACATCTCTTAACGACACCCTTCTTTGTTACCATAAGCAGGTACTGATCGTCGGTGTAGCTATCCTCGGAAAGCGAAATCATAGAGGTAATCTTCTCGTCGGGAGTTATCTCGATGATATTTACAGCATTTGTTCCCTTTGCGGTTCTTCCCGTTTCGGGAATCATATACGCTCTCTTGGTAAATACCTTGCCAAGCGTTGTGAACATCATAAGGTCGGTGTGTGTATCGCAGGCAAGAACGGTTTCAACGAAGTCATCGTCCTTTCTTGTTATACCCTTGAGTCCCTTTCCGCCTCTGCCCTGAGCCTTGTAGCCCTCAACGCTCATTCTCTTTAAGTAGCCAGCGTGAGTCATTGTGATTACGCAGGTGCCTCTTTCGATAAGGTCCTCATCGTCAAGGTCGGCAACGTAAGAAATTTCAGTCTTTCTTGCATCGTTAAACTTGTTTTTGATTTCGGTCATTTCCTGCTTGATTATGCCCTTAATCTTTTCGGGGTCGGCAAGCTTTGCGTTGATATCCGCAATGGTTGCGTAGAGCTTTGCAAGTCTGTCCTCAATCTTTGCTCTTTCAAGACCGGTAAGACGTCCGAGCGTCATTTCAACTATCGCCTGAGCCTGTGCGTCGCTTAAACCGTACCTTTCACAAAGGTTTACCTTTGCATCAGCAACCGAAGCGGACTTCTTGATAAGCTCAACTATCTGGTCGATATTGTCGCAGGCAGTCTTGTAGCCCTCGAAAATGTGAGCCTCTCTTTGTGCCTTGTCAAGCTCGAATTTGAGGCGGCGAACGGTTACGTTCTGCTGGTGGTCGAGGTAGTGGTTAAGCATCGCCTTAAGTCCGAGTATTCTCGGAACGTTATCAACAAGCGCAAGCATATTTGCCGAGAAGGTGTCCTCAAGCTGAGTATACTTATAGAGCTGATTTAAGAGAACCTGACCGTTAATATCACGGCGGTACTCAATAACGATGCGGAGTCCGTCCTTACCCGATTCGTCGCGAACGTCGGTAATTCCGTCTATCTTCTTATCGTCGTGGCATTTTACAATGCCCTTAACAAGATTAACCTTATTGAGCTGATACGGAATTTCGGTTACAACGATGCGGCGCTTGTCCTCATCAACCGTAGCTCTTGCACGAACACGAATACGTCCCTTACCCGTTTCGTATGCGTCCTTTATTCCCTGAGTTCCGCAAATAATTGCACCCGTCGGGAAGTCGGGGCCTTTAATGTACTGCATAAGCTCGTCAACCGTACAGTCGGGATTTTCCATCAAATATATAGCACCGTCAATAATTTCGCCGAGATTATGAGTGGGGATATTAGTTGCCATACCTACCGCAATACCTACCGAGCCGTTTACAAGCAGGTTCGGGAAGCGTGCGGGGAGCACTGTTGGCTCTTTGAGCTTATTATCAAAGTTAGGTGTAAAGTCTACGACGTCCTTGTCAATATCAAGGAGCATATAGTCGGCAAGTCTGCTCATTCTTGCTTCGGTGTAACGGTAAGCCGCAGCGTCGTCGCCGTCTATGTTACCGAAGTTTCCGTGTCCCTCAACAAGCGGGTAGCGGAGCGAGAAGTCCTGTGCCATACGTACCATTGTATCGTAAACTGCCGTATCACCGTGGGGATGGTAGCGACCAAGCACGTTACCTACTGTCGTTGCCGACTTACGGAACGGCTTATCGTGTGTGAGGTGGTCCTCATACATTGCGTAAAGTATTCTACGGTGAACGGGCTTAAAGCCGTCGCGAACGTCAGGAAGCGCTCTTGACATTATAACGCTCATCGCATAGTTAATAAATGAGGTTTTTACCTCTTTTTCCATACTTATCGGAACAATTTTTTGCTCTTTGAACTCGATATCCTCTTGTTCGTTCTTCTTTTTGTTGTCCATTTTGGTTTCCTTTCTCCACTTTTTTCAAAAAGTGGACAAAACTTTTCTTTTTTGGCTTTTCGAGAAAAGCCTCTGCACCGTACTTTTCTTGAAAGAAAAGTAGGCACCATACTTTTCTTGAAAGAAAAGTAGGCAAAAGAACTTCTCTTACCACGCATCTGTGATATGTTGTGGAAGTTTTGAACTTTGTCGTTTTTTCGGCTTTTCGAGAAAAGCCTTGCAAAAGCTTCTTTTACCACGCCACCGTTATATATTGTGGAAGTTTTGAGCTTTGTTGTTTTTTCGGCTTTTCGAGAATAAGCCCTTGTTCGCCATAGGCGAACTGTGAGTTTGCTCCGCAAACATCATCGGCAAAAGCTTTTGTATAAGGCTCCCGCCCGGCGCATTTTATCCGACATCTCATCACCGCTTTTTAAAAGCGGACACGCTCTCCGTCAGGAAAAAACTCTGAAGAACAAGTTCTTCCCGTTTTTCCATTGACGTATTGCTGCCACTATGTGGCTGATGAGGTGTCTTTCGCTTTGTGTAATTTTTAATATACACACTAAATCAACAGGTTGTCCACTGCAAATTTTGAGTTATCCACTGCCTGTGGGCAAAATTCGGTGGAAAACTGTGGATAACTTTGTATTTTCCAGTATTTATCAGTGTTTTCGGTGTTTTTTGCGACTTTTTTCGACTGCGAAAAAGAGCAACTTTGCCACTCTATATCGCAATTTTTAAGAAGTTTTCCACACCTATATCCACACCCTGTGGATAACTCTATACACACTATCCACAAAACATTTATTTACTTTGATTTTTTGGTTTGCTTTTCGTTTGCCTTTTTTCGTTTTTTTCTTTTAAGAGATTACGGAGTAATTTTCTTACAACCGTGGCCCCAAAAAACTTATTTTAAAACCTGCACACTTTTCACGGCTGCGGTTGTAAGAAAAGTTCTTTGGCTACTTTCTTTCAAGAAAGTAGCGAAAAACAGCAAGCACAAGGCTAACTTAAATATCAAGATTAGAAACGTACTTTGCGTTTTTCTCTATGAAATCTCGGCGAGGCTCAACCTCATCACCCATAAGAAGCGTAAACGCCTCATCACAAATGATTGCGTCCTCGATTGTTACCTGCTTTAAGGTACGGCGCATCGGGTCCATAGTGGTTTCCCAGAGCTGCTCGGGGTCCATTTCACCAAGACCTTTGTATCGCTCAGCCTCACATCTGTCGCCAAGCTCAGCAATTATAGCATCTCTTTCCTCGTCGGAGTATGCGTAGCGTACCGTCTTGCCCTTGCTTATCTTAAACAGCGGTGGCATTGCAAGATAGATATGTCCCTGTTCAATAAGGGGCTTCATATGGCGGTAGAAGAAGGTCAGCAGAAGTATCTGGATATGTGAGCCGTCAACGTCCGCGTCCGCCATTATGATTATCTTGCCGTAGCGCAGCTTTTCAATATCAAATTCAGGTCCTACTCCGCATCCTACCGACTGGATTATCGGGAGCAGGGATTCGTTGTCGTAAACCTTTGAGGAGCGGCTCTTTTCAACGTTAAGAACCTTACCTCTAAGAGGAAGGATTGCTTGGTAACGGCTATCACGTCCGCCCTTTGCAGAGCCTCCTGCCGAGTTACCCTCAACAAGGTAAAGCTCTGTAACCTCGACTCTCTTTTCTTGGCAGTCCCAAAGCTTTCCGGGGAGCGAGGTGCCGCCAAACGGACTCTTTCTTCTTGCCGCATCGCGCGCCTTTCTTGCCGCCTCTCTTGCTCTTGCCGCTTCAAGAGTTTTATCAAATATTGCTCTTGCAACCGCTTTATTTTCTTCAAGGTATTCGCCGAGCTTCTCTTTTACAAGCTCTCTTACCATACCTCTCATCTCGGAGTTTCCGAGCTTGGTTTTGGTCTGTCCCTCAAATTGTGCGTCCTGAAGCTTAACCGAAATGATAGCAACAAGTCCCTCACGGGTGTCCTCTGCCTTAAGCTCCTCACCCTCTTTGATAAGTCCGTACTTTTTGCCGTAGGTGTTTATTGCGCTGTGCAGAGCCTCTTTAAAGCCCATTTCGTGCATACCGCCCTCGGTTGTTCTTATGTTATTAGCAAAGCTATATATATCGGTAGAATATCCGTCGTTGTATTGGAGTGCGACCTCGGCGGTGTTAACGCCGTTTTGCGCCTTCATATATACGACGTCCTCGCTCATAGGCTTATCGTCTTTTTTGGCCGCTGTTATCTGCGAAACAAAGGAAACGATACCGCCCTCGTAGTAGAGGTTATTTTCAACGGGCTCCTCGGGGCGCTCATCACGGAATATGATGCGGATACCTGCGTTAAGGAACGCCTGCTCACGCATTCTTACCATAAGCTCGTTATATTTGAAGTCAAGACTTTCAAAAATTTGTCCGTCGGGCATAAAGCGTACATAAAGTCCGCTTTTTTCTCTTGTTCCTATATAGTGGTAGTCTTCAACTATCTTACCGCGGGCAAATTTTTGTCCGTATACCTGACCGTCGCGGCAGTCCTCGTAGTAAAGCCACTCGGAAAGTGCGTTAACTACCGATGCTCCAACTCCGTGAAGTCCGCCCGATATTACGTATCCGCCGCCGCCGAACTTACCGCCCGCGTGGAGAACCGTAAATACAACCTCAGGTGTCGGTCTGCCTGTTTTATGTGTACTTGTCGGTATTCCGCGTCCGTTATCCTGAACGGAGCAGCTGCCGTCCTTATGAAGTGTAACCGTTATCTCGGTGCAGTAGCCTGCAATAGCCTCGTCGATTGAGTTATCCACTATCTCATATACGAGGTGGTGGAGTCCTCTTTCCGAGGTTGTACCGATATACATACCCGGTCTTTTTCTTACCGCTTCAAGTCCTTCAAGGACTTGTATTTGGTTTTCGTCATACTGTGGTGTTTTGTTTTCTTCCATTTTTCCACGCTTTCTGAAGAAAGCTTAGCAAAGACTTCTCTTGCCCCGCTTACTTCGTATTTAATTTAAATTTTTTACTTTTTATTTTTTTTCGGCTTTTTTTCCGGCTTTTTGAAAAAAGCCTCGGCAAAAACTTTTGTGGCATTTGGTTTGGTGTAGGGATTTCGTCGCCGTTTTGCTTTACAAAACGCCTTGTGCTACTTCGTTTAAATGGCTTTTGTGAGCCTTGGCTCCCAACGCCTTTTTTCACTTGTATCACCGCCGCGCACACGCGGTCGACGAAATTGTTTAAACTTTATGCAAACTCTAACTTACTGTGTGAACACACAGCAGTATGAGTGTTAATACGATTAGAACTTCTTGGGCGTAGCCGTTACCGCTGTCGGGCGGCCCCGACTTTTGGCGAGGCTTTCTTACAAGAAAGCCGGAAACCCTACCTAATCACGTATTTTGTTCGTGCAGTTAAAATTTTTGCTGAATATTGGCTCAGATACACTGTGCCGTCTATCATTACTACAAATGATTTAGGAAGCTCTGTGCCTGTCATTTTTACTCTGCCGTTTTTTTCGGCATTTTTAAAGTAATCCCTTGCAGTTTTGGTTTGCGATGCAGTGTCAAGGTCAAATATTCCGACAATTTCATCGGTTTTTATAACCTTTTCAGGCGAAATTGTTATAAACATCTTTTTTCCTTTTAAATGAAGTAAATTTTTAAGTTTTTGAGTAAACGGTAAATATATAATTTTACTCTATTTTGAATAAAAAACCTTTATTTTCTTACAAAACGGGGCAAAAAAATCATATTTTAAAATTTGCAGTAAAGTTCTTGCTCCGTTTTGTAAGAAAAGTTCTTTGGTTCTTTCTTTCAAGAAAGAATAAAAATCATATAATTACCCTTCCCATCGAAACCTTAAATATTTTACCTTTGTTTATTTCCTCGCAGCCGGTTATTATAACCTGCCTGCCGTCAAGTCCTGACAAAATGAAATCTTTTCTTTTACTGTCAAGCTCCGAAAGTATATCGTCAAATAAAAATACAGGGTATTCGCCTGAAATTTCCTTTGAAATTTCGCCTTCGGCTATTTTCATTGCAAGAGCAATGCTTCTTTGTTGACCTTGTGATGCGTACACTCTGCTATCAAGTCCGTTCAGCTTAACCGCTATGTCGTCCTTGTGTGCTCCATAAAGTGTCGTTTTCGCCGCTTTTTCTTTTTCTAAATTAACAAAAAGAAGTTTTTTATATTCCAACTCATCTCTTGGTGTTTCGTAGCTTAAATCGCATTTTTCGGCGCCGAGCGTCATATCAGAGATTATATCCTTAACGTGAACACCAAGTCTTTTTACGTAATCGTATCTTTTTGCGCTTATAAAAGCCGCCTGCCTTGCCATTTGCTCACTTATTACACTTATTATATCGTTAAATCCTATAACGTCGGGGTCTTTTAGCAGTGAATTTCTTTCGCTAAGCAGCTTTTTATATTTTGAAAGAGCATCAACGTAAGCTGGATAAAGCTGACTTAGTGCTACATCAAGGAACGTTCTTCTTTCGGCGGGGCCGTCTTTTACTATTGATAGGTGGTCAGGCGAGAATAAAACTGCTCTGAATGCGCCTATAAATTCGCTCATTTTGGATACCTTGATACCCTCTTTTAAGCAAATTTTTCGTTCGTTTTCAAAAAATCGCATTTCAAAGCTTCGCTGTCTTTGTTTATCGGTAAAATTCAAAGCAACCGACCCAAAGCCGCTTCCTATTTTAACAAGCTCTTTATCACTTGCTCCCCTAAAGCTTTTTCCGCAGGCAAAAAGGTAAATTCCCTCAAGCAGGTTTGTTTTTCCCTGCGCATTGAATCCGTTTAGAACGTTTACCTCTTTATCAAGCTCTAAGACTGCGCTTTCTACGTTTCTAAAATTATTGTAGATTATTTTGTTACAGTACATTTATTTTTTAACCCTTCATTCTGACGGGCAGAACAAGGTAAAGGAAGTCCTCGTTATCACTTTTTTCGGCAGGCTTTATTACCATACAGGTATACGGTGTATTAAGCTCACAGATAACCTTTTCAGTTCCGCAAACAGAAAGAGCGTCTATAAGATATTTACAGGAAAATCCTATTTCAAGCTCTCCGTTCATTCCCTCAATGGTTATTTCATCAAAAACTCTGCCGTTTACCGATACAGACGATATGTTAAGCATTCCCTCGCTGAAATTACATTTTACAAAACTTTTTGTTTGACCAAGAGCTCTATCCTCGGTTACAAGGAATGCTCTATACAGGCTTTCAAGGAATTCGTTTGTATCAACCTCTACAACATATTTACTGTTTTGAGGAATGAATTTGTTATATTCAAGATAGTTACCCTCAATAAGTCTTGAGAAGAACAGAAGTCCGCAGCATTCAAATACACAGTTTCTTCTTGTTATTGTAATAGTAACGTTTTCTTCGTCTTTTTTAAGAATTTTTGTTACTTCTTCAATGGTTTTTCCGGGCAGAATAAAGCTTATTTCAGGTTTTCTGTCCGTTACTGATGTTACCTCACATTTTTGCTCTCTTACAGCAAGTCTGTTTCCATCACAAGCAACTATCTTCAGTTCATTTTCTTTAAATTCAAAGAATGCTCCTGAAAGTGCCTTTCTTTCGTCGCTTTTTGCAATAGCAAACTTTGTTCGGTTTATCATATCAAGAAGTGTTCCCTGATTTACGGTAAATTTCAGGTCGCTCTTAAATTCAGGTAGTGTCGGAAAATCCGCACCGTCCATTGCGCTTAACTCAAACTCTGACTTGCCGCCCGAAATTTTTACAGTCATCTTAGTATCTATATGAACGGTTAACTCACCGTTTGGCATTGCGTTTACAATATTTTTAAGTCTGTTTCCGTTTATTATATAGCTACCGGGCTCAACTACCTTTGCAGATATAGTTATTCTGTATCCCTTTTCTATATCAAATGAGGTTAGCGTTACCTCGGTATCCCCGTGAGTTGTAAGGAGTATTCCTTCAACTGCTGGTATGGTGTTGTTTCTTCCCGAAACAGCTCCCATAATAGGCGCTATCGCCTTTTCAAATTCACTTTTATCTACTTTTATCTTCATTTTTTCACGCTTTCTGAAGATAAGCTAGTGTTCGTCTTCGTCGAACTTGCGAGTTTGCTTTGCAAACGTCGTAGCAAAGACTTCTCTTACTACGCTTACTTCGTGTTAAGTTTAATTTTTAAAATAAATCAATTATTTGTTTGCAGGTGATTTACCTGCTTTTTGAAGTGAAAACTACAAATACAAATACAAATTAAGGTAGTCGTTGTAGTAGCACTAGAGGGTGTGGAACTTGTGGATAAGTAGGTTTTTTGCCTTAAAACCTACAAAAAAGTATGTGGAAATGTTTGCCTATTTTAGTGGGTAACTTGTGGATAAGGTGTGTGGTAAAATTAAGTAATCCACAGGCAATTTTTTGCGCTTTGATTTATGATTGAATTTCTTTTATTAAGTCGTTGATTTCAATTTCAAAAACGGCGTTATTTTTTATTTCGTTATCAATCCATTTAAAGGAATTAAGCGCTGAGGTGTGGTCCTTTTTCTTGAAAAATCTTCCGATTTCGGAATAGGACATTGAAAGGAGCTTTACCATAAGGTAAACGCACAGGTGTCTTGCCTTTGCAATATGTGAAACTCTGCTGTTTCCGCAAACGTCTTTTTCGGAAACCTTGTATTTGTCGCAAACCTTCGCAACAATTTTTTCAGGTGTTATATGCATAGGGCCGTTATTTTGAAGAAGGTCTGCTATGCAGGTATTAACCATAGGTATTGTAACCGGCTCACTGTTAAGCTTACTGTACATTATGATACGTTTTAGTGCGCCTTCCATTTGTCTTACGTTATTGGTAAGCTTTTCCGCAAGGTAGTTAAGGACTTCGGTAGGTAGTGGCATACCTAGGTTTTCCGCCTTTTTTGCCATAATAGCAACTCGTAGCTCAAAGTCGGGCGGCTGAATATCGGCAATCATTCCCCACTCAAATCTTGTGCGGAGTCGCTCCTCAAGTCTTGATATATCCTTTGGCGGCTTATCCGACGTCAAAATTATCTGTTTGTTATGCTGGTGAAGGTCGTTAAAGGTGTTAAAAAACTCCTCTTGAGTTCCGTCGCGTCCCGCTATGAAGTGAATATCATCAATAAAGAGAACGTCCGCCTTACGGAATTTTTCGCGGAACTGCGCGGGGTTTTTGGCGTTAATGCTATCTACCATTTGGTTGGTAAATTCATCACCCTTGTCGTAAACAACCTTATAATGAGGATAATTTTTCTTGATTTCGTTTATCATCGCAAACATAAGGTGAGTTTTTCCAAGACCGCTCGGGCCGTAAATAAACAGCGGATTACTCTCTCTTATACTCATACTTGAGTCTTTATTTGCCGCTGCAGGTGCAGGCAGCTTTGCAACTGATAAGCATACCGCGTGAGCAAAGTTATTTGACGTTCCTACAATAAAATTATCAAATGTATAGTCGCTTGGAACGTCTACCGGCATATCTCCGTCGGTTACTATAAATTTTGGCTCGTTTTCGGCAACCTCGTCCTGCTCCTCGCTTGTAACGGGCTCACTTGATATACTTTCGGCAGGCTTGTCCGTCTGCGCCTGTGTTTGTTCCGGAGTTTGAGTCTGGCTCTGATTTATTTCTCCGTTTCCACTTGTGAAAACAAGCTCAACCTTATATCCTAGCACCGCTTCAAGAGTTTGAGCTATTGATATAGAAAAATTCTTTTCAATTCTCTCGCGTTTGAATGGACTTTCAGTGTAAAAAACCGCGTGAGTGTCCGTTAAGTCAACAAGCTTCAGCACCTTAAACCAAAGGTTGAAAACAACGTCAGAGGTGCTCTTTTTAAGCTCCTCAAGTGCGGCATCCCATATTTCGTCAAATTCCTGCATACACTTTTCCTTTCTTTTTTACTACTTTTATCACTATTATATTTTAAAATTTAATTTAATTATATTTATAATAACATAATTATATAATTTATGCAATAATTAATATTATAATTTACACAATGTTTACTTTTTCCCCCGCTTTCCCGCTTTCCCGCTTTCTGAAGAAAGCTTGGCAAAGACTTCTGAAAGACTCTCAACTCCTTTCAAAAGAACTGTATACAACAACGAGTAATCTTTAAATAATTACACTGTATTTAAATAGAACAAAGCTCAAAACTTCCACACTACATCACGGTGGCGTGGTAAGAGAAGCTTTTGCCAAGCTTTTCTCGAAAAGCGGGGGGGGGATACTTGTTAAGAATTTGTAAAAATTTTGAAATGGGTTGACAAATAGTTATAAAATAGTATATAATGTTGATTACGATGCAAACTTATGCGTTGATGTAGCCGATTATGGTTGCGTTAACGGACGAAATTAGAAACGGAGGGAGTACGACTATGTTAAGAACATACCAGCCCAAAAAGCGTCAGAGAAAAAAGGAGCACGGCTTCCGCAAGCGTATGAAGACTGCTAACGGAAGAAAGGTCTTGAAGAGAAGACGCGCAAAAGGAAGAGAAAGACTTACCTATTAATTTTAGGTTGCTTTTGAAACCACTTGATGCAGAAATATCACGCGAGTAAAGACAATCTGCGTTCTTTACTTGCGTGTACTTCAAGCACAAAAAATAATGCAGAGATTTTAGAAATGAACGCAGGCAATAGGCCGAGGTTCATTTTTTTGTTTATAAACGCTTATTTAAAGTGATAAAAATTGGTGATTAGGATATGAAACCGATAGCCATTAAAGAAAATCATCTTTACAAGAAGGTGTACGCAGGCGGCAAAAAGATGGGTGGACGCTACACGGTCATATACGTTTTAAAGGATAAGAAGGCGTATTTGTTAAAAAAGGCTCACCCTGAGAAGAAGCTAGTCAACCGCATAGGAATTACGGTGTCTAAGAAAATAGGCGGAGCTGTGCAGCGAAACCGAGCAAAACGAGTTATACGCGCGGCTTTTTCAGCGGCTTGTGGCGAGAGGGAAATAAAAAAAGGCTTCCTTGTAGTAATTTGCGCACGCGAGGACGCTACTACTGCCAAGTCCACAGACATACTTGCCGAGATGAGAAATCAGCTTGAAAGACTTGAAATGTACGCCGATAAAAAAGAGGACGGACAATGCTAAGACGCTTGTTTTTAGCTCCGATTAAGCTTTACCGTAAGCACCTATCCCAAAGAAAGAGTGCGCCGTGTTGTAGATTTGAACCGAGCTGCTCAAAATATGCATATACAGCTATAAACGAGTGGGGGGCGCTTATCGGTCTGCCAATGGGTGTTTTTCGGATTTTGCGCTGCAATCCGCTTTTTCGGGGCGGTTACAATCCTGTACCTCGCAAAAAGAGAAAGCTAGTACCCAAAACAGCGGTTTTCGGTAAGGCTGCTCGAGTAGATAACACCCCTGTAAGCTATCCGTATCTCACTACCTACGGAAACTATATATAAAACCCCTTTTAGTTGAAAGGAAATATAAAATGTTTGATTTTTTGTATGAAACAATTGCGTGGATACTGAACGTTTGCTACAAGGCGATGTTCAGCAACTATGCCCTAGCGCTTTTGCTCTTTGCGGTAATCGTAAAGGTTTTAATGCTGCCGCTTGGTATAAAGCAGCACAACAACTCATTAAAGCAGGCGTCCCTTCGCCCAAAGGAGGCTGCTATCGTAAAGAAGTATGCGGGCAGAAACGATAGAACAAGTCAGCAAAAGCGCCAAATGGAAATTCAGGAAATTCAGCAAAAGGCGGGATATAGCCAATTTGCAGGATGCCTGCCGATGCTTATTCAGTTGCCTATCGTTATCTTCATTTATAACGTTATCAGAAAGCCTCTTACCTACATTTGCGGATTTTCCGAGGAAATTCTTGCAGGAATATCAACTCTTGCAGGCGGCACAACCGATGAAATTGCAATGCTCTCCGCAATGAGAGGAAACCTCGGTGCGTATACGTCGGTAACGGGTATGGATGCAGGGGCGCTTGCCGAAAAGCTACCTAACTTCAACCTTTTCGGTGCGATTGACCTTGCTCTGACGCCTGAGTGGTGGACTTGGCTTATGCTCATTCCCGTACTCAACTTCCTCGCAACGCTTCTTACCTCAAAGCTTATGAGAAAGCTCTCGTATCAATCTCCCGTTATGCAGACGGGCGGTGCAGATGCAAAAACCTCATCTATTATAATGGACCTCGTAATGCCGCTTATGTCTACCTGGATTGCATTCAGCGTTCCTGCGGCTATTGGTGTTTACTGGATATTCCAGAGCCTTCTCGGTCTTGTTCAGCAGTTCATTTTAGTTAAGCTTAAGCCCTTCCCAAAGTTCACCGAGGACGATTACAAGGAGGCTGAACGCGAAATTTTCGGCAAAAAGAAAAAGAATAAGCGCGGAATGAAATCCCTGCGCGACCCCAATAAACCCTACGTTCCCTCGCTTCACCACATCGACGACGATGAGTACAACGCTAAGGTTGAGGCTAGCCAAAAGGTACAGAATACCGAAAACACGCCCGCTTCTAAGGGTGCGCTCGGCGGTGCAAAAATGAAAAATTACGACGATAAAAAGGGCGGCGGTAAGAAATAATCGCTTTCCTGCCATATATACGAAAGGATATAGCTATGTTAAAAGAAGAAATCGGATGTGGCCGCACAGTTGAAGCGGCAATAGCTGACGGCGCAGCAAAGCTCGGCGTTGACGTTGCGAGAATTCAATACGAGGTTATCGAAGCACCTAAAAAAGGCTTCCTCGGCTTTGGCGAAACGGCAGCAAAGGTAAGAGTTTTCGTTGAAATTGGTCCTGAGCAAACCGCTATTGATTACTTAAACGGTGTGCTTGACGCTATGGGTATGAAAAACACCCGTGCAACACTCTCTCGTGAGCTTAACTCCGAGGGCGGCAAAATAATCAAAATCGAAGGCGCAGATACGGGTATTCTTATCGGAAGACACGGCGAAACAATGGATGCACTTCAGTATCTTGCAAATCTTGCCCTCAATGAGGCGCTCGAAAAGAGCGGTATGGAGTGCGCTAAAATATCGGTTGATATTGAAGGATACAGAGCAAGACGTGAGGAAACGCTACGCAATCTCGCTAAGAGAACCGCTGAAAAGGTTAAGAGATACAAGAGAAACATCGCTCTTGACCCTATGACTCCATACGAAAGAAGAATAATTCACTCCGCACTCCAAAACGACCCGCTGGTTATGACCGCGTCGGTTGGAAGCGACGAGCATCGCAAGGTAGTTATCCATTACGTCGGAGGCGCAAATAAGCCTCGTAAGCAGGATAAGCCCGAAGCTGAACAGGATATTCCTGACGACGAAGAATAATAAACAAACGGGCTGATTTTAACAGCCCGTTTTATGTTTCCCCCCGCTTTCCCCACTTTTTAAAAAAAGTGGACAAAAACTTCTGAAAGACTCTCAACTCCTTTCAATAGAACTGTATACAACAAAGCTCAAAACTTCCACAACACACCACTGATGCGTTGTAAGAGAAGTTCTTTTGCCTTCTTTTCTTTCAAGAAAAGAACGGTGCCGAGGCTTTTCTCGAAAAGCCGGAAAAACAAAAAACTTAAAACTTTCAAAATACACCAGGAGATGAAACCTATGAGTACAATTGCGGCGATAAGCACCCCATTTGGACGGGGAGGGATAGCTGTAATAAGAATATCGGGCGAAAACGCACTTGACGTAGCGACAAAAATGTTCAAAACGGCGGGCGGACGCAACCTTAAAGAGGTGTCGGGCGGTACTGCGATATACGGAGAAATTATAAGCGAGGGAAAACGTATAGATGACGGTATTGCCACAGTTTTTCGTGCGCCCAAATCGTTTACAGGCGAGGACGTTGTTGAGATTTCCTGCCACGGCGGAATACTGCTCAGTGAGAGAGTGCTGAAAGCGGCGTTTGATAACGGCGCTGTTCAGGCGGGACCGGGCGAGTTCTCGCAGAGAGCGTTTTTGAACGGCAAGATTTCGCTTTCCGAGGCTGAAGCAATAATTGGACTCATTGATGCGGAAAACGAGGAAAAATTAAAGCTTTCGGCATCGCATACCGACGGAGTTTTAAAGAGGTGTTGCGATGAAATTTATGCAAAAATTCTTAATCTTCTTTCCTCGGTTTACGTTAAAATCGACTATCCAGAGGAGGACCTTGCCGAGGTCAGCGACGAGCAGTTTGGTGCGAAAATGAGAGAAATTCTTTCCGAGCTTGACGCTCTTGCGTCCACATATAGACACGGAAAGGCAGTAAGTGAGGGCGTAAAGGCTACGCTTGTAGGTAAGCCCAATGCGGGAAAGTCTTCGCTTCTCAATGCGCTTCTCGGTGAAAAGCGAGCTATCGTTACCGATATTGCAGGTACTACGCGCGACGTTATTGAAGAAAAAATCACGGCAGGGCGCATAATTTTGCGGCTATTTGACACTGCGGGTATTCGCGAAAGCTCCGACGAGGTCGAGAAAATCGGTATTTCACTTGCGCTTCAAAAGGCGCGCGAGGCGGAGCTTGTGATTGCGGTTTTTGATACTGCGTCCGCCATAAGTGAGCAGGACGATGCCGTAATTTCACTTGCAAGGGAGCTTCTTGAAAACGGCAAATGCGTCATTTTTGCGCTCAACAAGTCGGATACGCAGGTGTATAGCGGCGCTCTTAATGAGTTGATTTATGGACTTTGTGCGAAATATAAGAGGGCAAAGGCGCTTAACGTTAGCGCAAAGAGTGGCGATGGTGTGCAGGATATAAAAAACATCGCTGAGGCGTTTTTTTGCGAACGTGAGATAGATTACAGCGGAGAGGCAGTCCTTGCAAATGCAAGGCAGTTTTCGGCGGTTACGATGGCAAAAAATGCCGTTGCGCGAGCAATAGAAGCGTTTGAAGCGCATTTTTGCGCCGACGTGTGCGGTCTTGACCTTGAAAGTGCGCTCGCCTATCTTGGCGAGGTAGACGGCAGAGCCGTATCGGGCGACATTACCGATGCAATTTTCCACAATTTTTGTGTGGGAAAGTAAGGTCGGTAGCACCGAGCGGGTAGCACCCGATGGCATACAATCCATTTGGTGTAAAATTTAAACTACATATCACGGTGGCGGCGGGTAGCACCCGCTGGCAAATAATTGATAAAGTGCAAAATTTAAACTACATATCAAGGTAGCGGCGGGTAGCACCCGCTGGCAAATAATTGATACAGTGCAAAATTTAAACTATATATCACGGATGCGTGGTAAGAGAAGTCTTTGCCAAGCTTTCTTCAGAAAGCGGGGGGAAAAAGAAAAAGCACACCGCAAAAATGCAGTGTGCTTGGGTTGAAGATTTAATTATTGGTCTTTCCTTTTTGCAACAGCCTTCTTTTCCTTTTTGTCGGTCTTTTTGGGAATCCAAAGGACTATGAAAACGATAGCTGCAACAAGGAAGGCGCCCGAGAGGCTGAAGCCCCAGATTTGTCCCGTAGTAGTTGCGCACCAAGCTACCCATTTATCCCAAAGGGTTTTGTGCTCTGAATCGGTGTGGTCGGCAACGCCGTCTCCGTCGTGGTCGTGCTCAACTCCTGTGCCGCATCCAATCATAGCGCAAGTGAGAAGTGCAAGAACAAGCGCGAAAATAAGGATAGAAAAAATTCTTTTCTTATTGGTAAACATATTATTTATCCTTTCAAATGTATATTCCGTATATCAAAATACTAATTCCTAGTAAGGATACCAAAAAAATATAAATACAAGATTATGGGTTTTTTACCAAAGTGTTAATTTACCTATTAAAAGGAGAGCTTTATGGAAGATAAGCGATTTCAAAAAAACGATAGTGGCTTTATATGTGCAAATTGTGGTAGCGATGTGTCGCCGCTTGGTTACACCTCTCGCAATCACTGTCCCTTTTGTCTTCACTCGCTTCACGTTGACGTAAATCCTGGCGACAGAGCCTCTGATTGCGGTGGGTTGCTTGTTCCCGTTCAGAGCCTACCTGATCCCAAGAAGGGTTATATTATTGTGTCGAGGTGTAAGAAATGTGGAGCTATCCGTCGCAACAAGTCAGCGCAGGACGATGATACGGGGTTGCTTATTAAATTGACGGTTTGCAAGGATTTGCTATAAAAAAGACGGGTTTTTAGCCCGTCTTTTTTACTTATTCCGTATATCTTTTTTTCCATTCAAGATACTTTTCTTTTGTTATGAGCACTGTGGCAGGCTTTGAGCCGTTTCTTTGTGATATAAAGCCTATTTCTACGAGCTTATCAAATAGGTTTGCGGCTTTGTTGAATCCGATGCGCAGGTGTCTTTGCATAAGGCTTAAACTGGCTATACCCATTTCAAGGAAAAGCTCTGTTGCGCTGCAAAGCATCTCAAAGTCGGCATCTCCGCCAAGGCGGGAAACGGTTTCCGATTTTTGTACGGCTTTAAATACGTCGGGATCGAACTTTGCGCTGCCGTTATTTTCTATAACGTATTTAACGATGCTCTTAATTTCGTTTACGTCAACGTTTGCGCCCTGAATTCTCATCTCGTTTCCTGTCGGGCCGATATAAAGCATATCGCCGTGCCCTATAAGATTTTCAGCTCCGGGTACGCCGAGAACGGTTCTTGAGTCGACGTGCGAAGCTACCTTGAAAGCGATTTTTGAGGGGATATTCGCTTTGATAACGCCCGTAATAACGTCAACCGTCGGTCTTTGAGTGCAGATTATGAGGTGAATCCCGCACGCTCTTGCCAAGGTGGCTATGCGGTTAATATATTCCTCGATGGGATTCTTTGCTTGAAGCATAAGGTCGGCAAGCTCGTCTATTATTACCACCAAATGGGGCATTGGCTCAAAATCGGGGTTGTTATCTCCGATTTCGTAGTATTCCTTGCGGTTTCTTGCCTGAGCCTTTTCAAGCAGCTTATAGCGGCGGTCCATTTCGTCAACTACCCATTTAAGCGCCGACACCGCCCTTTGAGCGTTGTCAACAACAGGCATAATAAGGTGCGGCAGAAGATTATACATACGGTATTCTACCATTTTCGGGTCGATAAGCAGCAGGCGAACGTCGTCGGGGGAGGACTTATAAATAAGGCTGGTTATCATACAGTTGATAAGAGTAGATTTACCCGACCTTGTTTGACCGCCGATAAGAAGATGAGGCATTTCGTTTATGTCGGCAAATACCGGCTCGCACGCGGAATCTCTGCCAAGACAAACGGTTACGGGGCTATTTGCCGATTTAAATTTTGGGTCTTCCAAAAGACCGCGAAGCGGAACGTTAGCGGCGGATTTTAACGGAACCTCTATTCCTACTGCACGTTTGCCGGGTATTATGGCAATGCGAACGTTTCCTGTGGCAAGTCCGTGTAAGCCTAGCGCAGCGCTTAAATCAAACTGTAAATCTAGTATTTTCTTGAGCGAAACACCCGCCTCGGGGGTTACCTCGAAGCGTAAAAAGGAAGGGGCAACGGTGCAGCTTACGTCCTTTATTTTAATTTTAAATGCTTCAAAGGACTCTTGCAGGACACTTATTATTTTATGTATTTCGTCAAGCGGTGCGTCGGGCATAAAATCGTCCTGCTTAAGAAGGCTGGTGGGTGGTTTTTTGTAGTCCGAGAAAGCGAAAGTGGTCTTTTCCTTGCTTGTCGGGAAAAGAAGCTCCCAGTCAAAATCCTCTGTGGGTGTTATGACAGGCGGTGCTATGTTAACCTTGGGATAGGTGATAACTATTTCCTTTTGCTCGGCTTTTTTGGGCGAAGGCGTTTTCTTTGTCGCTGATTTGACTTTTGCGGTGGGCTTTTCTTTTATAGGCGGCAAATCTACTTCTTCCTTGAAATTCCCGATTTGGTCAGCCGTATAAAGCTTCTCGAAAAAGTCGTCCTCGCTTTCATATTTGTACTTATGTATAGCCTGAAGGCGGTTGAGTCGCATTTTCATACCGCCCGGCAGGGATACGTTTTCAAGATAAACGAGCAGTCGCTTTCTGTTTGAGTCGCGTGCGTAGTCAAGCTCGTCCATACAGTTGTCCGAGGCAAGATAATTTTTTGAAATGAACGCAATAAAATAGCCACAGTTTTCGACGTGCTCGGCAATGGTGTCGTCCCACTCGGTGCCGGGGTCAATGCCCTCGTCGTACCAAACTCGGTAACCGCAATCAAGCATATTTTTGATAATTTTATGCACACTGCCCTTGTCCTTATGTGCATAGCTTATGAAAATGAACGGCTTATCGCCCTTGTACGGACGTAAAATTGCCATAGCCTTTTCTCCTTTGAAGTTATTTTCCCTTGTAGTTGAAGTTTATTTTGTAGTTAGCGGAGATGGTGTAGTCCCATTCCTCGCCCTTTTCAATGGCGTTCCACTGTTTACGTGTGCCGCAAAAATTAATAGTATTAAGGAAAAAGCAAGTATCGAACGCCGTTTCGCCAATACTGTTTACGCTGCTTGGAATAGTTATGCTTTCAAGTGCACTATCACTGAAGGCAAAATCCTCAATACCGGTTATGCCGTTTGGAATAACAAAGCTTGTGTCGGTTTTACCGGCGGGAAATTGGATTAAAGTTTTACCGTCTTTGGTGTACAAAACTCCGTTTTCGGATTTATAGACGGTGTTATTTACATCAACGTTTATGCTTGTAAGTGATTCACAATCCTTGAACGTAGAATAGCCAATGCTCTCTACACTGTCGGGAATAATAAAGCTTGTGTCGGTTTTACCGACAGGATAATAAATTAAAGCTTTGCCGTCTTTGGTATACAAAACGCCGTTTTCGGATTTATAGACAGTGTTGTTTGCATCAACGTTTATGCTTGTAAGCGATGTGCAATCCTCAAACGCAAAAGAGCCTATGCTCTCTACACTATCGGGAATAGTTACTCTTGTAAGTGAGTCGCAACCAAAGAACGCAGAATAGCCAATGCTCTCTACATTATCGGGAATAACAAAGCTTGTGTCGGTTTTACCGACAGGATAATAAATTAAAGCTTTGCCGTCTTTGGTATACAAAACTCCGTTTTCGGATTTATAGACAGTGTTGTTTTCATCAACTTTTATGCTTGTAAGTGATGTGCAATCCTTGAACACATGATAGCAAATCCTAGTTACACTATCGGGAATAGTTATGCTTGTAAGCGAGGAGCAACGCGAGAACGCAGAAAATCCTATGCTCGTTACACTACCCGGGATAGTTATGCTTGTAAGTGAGGTGCAACCTGAGAACGCATAATTGCCTATGCTCGTTACACTAACCGGGATAGTTATGCTTGTAAGTGATGTGCAATCCTCAAACGCATAAGAGTCTATGCTCGTTACACTATCGGGGATAGTTACGTTTGTAAGCGATGTGCAATCCTCAAACGCACGATAGCCAATACTAGTTACACTACTCGGGATAGTTATGCTTGTAAGTGAGTCGCAATCAAGGAAAGCACACTCGCCTATGCTCGTTACACTGTCCGGGATAAAAATATTTGCACTATTTCCTTCATATTTAACAAGCTCGCCGTCAACTATTTCAAAATCATCGGGATTGCAGTCGGGTTGAGTTACGTTTTTAAAAATTTTTATACCATCGGATTTATAAAGCCTTTTGTAAAAGTCATCCTCGTTTTCATATTTATATTTATGTATTGCCCGCAGTCGTCCGAATCGCATCCTCATAACGATTGGCAGCGTTGCGTTATCAAGGTAAATAATCAGTATATTTTTATCCAAATTGTGTGCAAAGTTAAGCTCGAGCCTGCAGGTGTTGGATACAAGTGAGTTCGCGGAAATAAACGCAATGAAATAGTCGCACTTTTCGATAGTGGTGGCTATAACCTCGTTCGACTCAGTGCCGGAGTCAATGCCCTCGTCGTACCAAAAACGATATCCGTTTTCTTGCAGGTTAAAGAGAACCTTGAATACCTCTTCTCTATCCTTGTGTGAGTAGCTTATGAAAATAAACGGCTCGTTTCCCTCGTATGGAACAGGCTTTGTCATCGTATATTCTCCTTTGAAGTTATTTTCCCTTGAAGTTAAAGTTTATGGTGTACTCGCTTGCATCTGTATCCCAGTCCTCGTCCTTTTCGATGGCTTCCCACTGCTCGCGAGTACCACGGTAATTGATTTCCTTTAGCGACTTGCAAAATTCAATTATGCACCAGTCTATCTGGGTGAGTGTAGAGGGCAGGGTTAGGCTTTTAAGCGACGTGCAGCTTGAAAACGCGCCCCAGCCGATTCGTTTTACGCCCTCGGGCAGGGAGAGCTTTTTGAGTGATGAGCAGTATGCAAATGCCCATTTGCCAACAAACTCTATTCCTTGTCCAAGCTCGGCAAACTCAAGCGCGGAGCAGCTCGCAAATGCTTTTCCGCCAATTTCCGTAACGCTATCGGGCAGGTAAACTCCCGTCAAGGTCTTGTGTCCGATAAACGCTCCTGCCTCTATTTTCGTTACGCCGTCGGGGACGGTAACATTACCGCCCTCGCCCGTATACATATTAAGAACTCCGTAGCTGATTTTAAAGTCCATTTTTTACTCCTTGCATTCAAAGTGGACGGTGTAGCTGCCTGCTTCACTGTCCCAGCCTTCCTCCTTTTCTATTGCCTCCCACTGCTCTTTCGTGCCGCAAAAGTAAATATCCGAAAGGGCAGAGCAAAGTTTAAATGCGCCGTCGCCTATTTTTTTGAGCGAGAGGGGGAGTGTGATGCTTGAAAGCTTTGTGCAGCACAAAAACGCAAAGCTACCTATTTCGGTAACGCCGCTCGGTATTTTAATTGCTTCAAATGGGTTGCTCGCAAAGGTCATAGTGCTTATTTCGGTTAAGCCTGTTGGCAGGCTTATACTTGAAAGTCCACAGCTTGCAAATGCGCTCATCTCTATTTTCTTTATTTTGTTTGGTAATACGATGCTTTCAAGCTTCTCGCAGTAGCAAAATGCGTATTTTCCTATTTCGGTGAGATTTGGCGGAAGTTCGACAAGCCGTAGGTTATGACAGCTTCTGAAGGCCGCCCACGGTATTTTTTTGATTTTTTTGGGAATAGTTATGCTTTCAAGGCTTGTACAGGAGCAAAATGCGTTTTCTCCGATTTTTGAGAGCCTGTTCGGTAAGCATATGCTTTTAAGTTCTCTGCACGTCGAAAATGCGCCGTCGCCTATTTCGGTAATGGAGCGCGGCAGGGTTATAGCTTCTATATGCTCGTTATCCGAAAATGCTCCGTTGCCTATTTTTTTGACCTTGCTCGGTACGGTTACGTTTTTTTCGTTTCCGTCATATCCCTTTAACGTACCGTCAAAGATTTTAAATGCTCCGTTTTTATTGATTTTTACGGTGTAGCTTGGGGTGTCCGCATCCCACGTTTCATACTTTTCAATGGCATCCCACTGTTTTTTTGTGCCGCCGAAATTGATTAAGGAAAGCGACGAGCAGCTTTTGAAGGCAGAGCCGCCTATTTCCGTTATGCTTACGGGAATATCAACGCTTTCAAGTGAGTAGCAATTATTGAAGGCGAAGCTGTCTATTTGTGTAACCGAGCTTGGTATAGCTATATTGGTAAGAGAGCGGCAGTCGGCAAAAGCCCATTGCGGTATCACATTTATTTTGCTTGGCAAGGATACCGAGCAAAGCGAGGTGCAATTACTGAATGCCCCGTAGCCTATGCTCTCGATACTGTCCGGAAAGTCAAGGCTTTCCAGCTTCTCACAATACGAAAATGCCTGAGCGCCGATTTCGGTTATGCCGTCGGTAAAGGATATAACGTTTAAGCTTTTGCAATCAAAAAAGGCAAGGCTCTCTATTTTTTTTACGCCAAAGGGTACGTGTACGCTTTTTATCTGCCTGTTACTGTAAAAAGCCTTTTGCCCTATTTGTTTTACAAGCTCGGGGATTACGATGTTTTCCTCCCTGCCGTTGTATTTCGTAAGCACGCCTCCGACGATATCGAAATCCTGAGGTCTGAATTGCTTTATGTCCTCCTGGTCGTAGAGGTTGGTAAAGAAGTTACTTTCGTCATCGTATTTGTATTTCAAAAGGGCTTGGAGCTTATGCAAAATGCTGTGCATAATATCCGTAAGAGCTGCGTCCTCCAAGTATATAGGGGCTATTTTCTTTGATTTTTCGTGAGCGATTTGTAGCTCCCTTTGACACCACTCCGATTTGACGGATGCTTCCGATACGAAAAAAATAAAGTATTCGCAGGTGTGGAGCTTTTCAAGGATTACGTCCTCCCAAATGCTTGAAAGCGGAATGCCCTCGTCGTACCAGATGCGGTAGCCGTCCCCCAGTAGCTTTTCAAGGATTGGGTAAACGGTGGGCGCGTCCTTATGCGCGTAGCTGACGAAGATAAATGGCTCGTTTCCTTTATATGGGGTTGGAATTTCCATATTCAAATCTCCTTTAGTCTTCTTTTTTCAGGTAGCGCAGGATGTATTTTCCCTCGCCCTTTTTCCAGTCAAGCTCGCGGATTATACAGCTCCATCTGAAGCGGGTGCCGTTAAAGGTTATGTTAACGGGGTGGTCGCAGCCCTCAAATGCGTGCTTGCCGAGGGTGTGCAAATCACTGCCGATATTTACGGTTTTAAGCTTTCGGCATCCGAAAAACGCTTTATCTCCTATCGTATGCGTTTTTTCGGGAATATCTATTTCCGTCAGTGCGCACTCTTCAAATGCGCCTCGTCCGATTATGTAAAGTCTGTCGTGAAGTATTACCTTTTCAAGAGAGGTGCATCCGCTGAATGCGTGCCAACCGATTTGGTTGAGCGTTTCGGGCAGGTCTATCCATTTAAGCGAGGTGCAGCCGTCAAAGGCGCTCCAGCCGATACGTCTGACTCCGCAGTCAAAGTCTACCCGTTCAAGCGCAGTACAACCGAAAAATGCTTGGTCGCCTATTTCCTCAAGGGTGCTCGGAAGCGTTACCCATTTAAGCGCTGTGCAACCTGAAAATGCTCCGTTGTGAAGGTGGTAAACACCCTCGGAAAAGATGACCTTTTTTAGCTTTGTGCAGCACCAAAACGCAAAGCTTTCAACGGTGTGTACGCTTTTACCGAGGATAGCCGCCTCAATTTCGGGGTACATAGAAAAGGTATTCGGAAGTATTTCGGTAACGCCGTCGCCCGTTTGAACGACTCTGAGGTTACGGAGTCCTTCAAGTGAGCCTGCCGTTATTGTATCGACGGTGTCGGGGAAGATAAGCGACGTAACAAAGTCTGATTCCGCAAACGCACCGTCGGCGACCTTATTTACGCCGTAGGGGATGCTGACTGCCCGACTGTCGCCTACGTATTTGAGCAGCTCTCCGTTCTCGATGACGAAGTCCTCGGCAGTATTCGGCTTACAGTCGCAAACTACGGTGTAATCCTCTACGCCGAAATCCCAAAATATCCCCGTAATTATATTCTCCCACTGCTCGTTGCTGCCGCCAAAATAAATTACGGCAAAGTCGGGGCAGTGTGCAAAGGCGTATATTCCTATTTCCGTAATGCTTGCAGGAAGGTAAACTGTTTGTAGGTTATGCGATTCATCAAACGCCCAATCTCCGATAACCGTTATGCCGTCGGGGACTATTACGTGTGCGTCGGTGCCTGTGTAGGTGTTGAGCGTGGTGTCCTCAATTATAAAGTCCTTTGGGTTGTTTTGTATACTCGAAGGACAGTTGAATTTCATACAAAATTCGCCCGTTGGGGTGCACCAAAGGTTACCCTTTTCCACCCTTTCCCACTCATTCTCGTTGCCGCCGAAAAGCACGTATTTAAGCGAGGAGCATTTTTTAAACGCCTCGTCGCCTATTTTCTCAAGTGAGGGTGGTAGGTATATGCTCTCAAGCGACGTGCAGCCGAAAAACGCACGAGGCGCAATACTTGTAACGCTTATTGGCAGGGCAAGGGTTTTGATAAAGTCGTTGCCGAAAAACGCCTTTTCCGCTATTTTAGTTACAAGAAAAGGGATTTTAAGGTTTTTTTCTCTGCCTTTGTATGATACGAGGGTGTCCCCTTCGATTACGAAGTCTTTTAAATTTATCATTTTTATCTCACTTTTTAGTTGCGGTTGTGCGGATGACTCTTATCCGTATAAGGTGTGTAAAATACACGAAACGCTCCTTTTATTCAGTTCTTACAGTTAAAATCTACTTGGTAGCCTTTGAGGTCATCTTTCCACGTGGTTGGCTTTTTGATTTTTTCAAAATCTCGCTTTGAGGATGCGTATTTTATTACCTTGAGTGAGGGGCAATCCTCAAATGCGCCCTGCCCGATGCTCTTAAGTCCCCGTCCGATGATTAGCGTATGTAGATTTTCGCATTTCCAAAATGCTCTTTTGCCGAGCTTTACAACGCCATCGGGAATTTCAAATACAGTAAGTCCCGGACAGTTGCAAAAGGCTCGTTCCTCTATTTCGGTAACACCGTCGGGTATTTTCAGCTCGCTCAGTGCCTTGCAAGAGGCAAATGTACTTGCGCCTATTTTGGTACTTCCCTTCGGCAGGTCAATGGCGGGCAGGCTATGGCAGCCCGAAAACGCACCCTCTTTAAGCTCGGTAAGGTCGGGGGGAAGTGTGATAGAGGTCAGGCTATAACAAGCGGCAAACGCTTCGCGCCCTATTTTCTTTACTGTGCTCGGTATAACGATTTCCGTTATCTCTGTACACTCACGGAAGGCGCCGTAGCCGATTTCCTCAAGTCCCTCGCTTAAGGTTATTTTTTTAAGTCCTCGACAGCCCGAAAATGCAAGATCGCCTATTTTTTTGACGCTGCTTGGAACAGTAAGAGAGGTCAGTCTTTCGTAATGGCTGAACGCCGTGTGTCTTATATGCTCTATTCCGTCGGGGATAACGACGTCGTTTGACTTGCCGGTGTATCCGCAAATCGCCTCGTCCTCGAAATTAAAATCGTGTAGCTCGTTCATTTTCGGTATTTCGCTTTCTTTTATGTAGGCTCTTCCTGGTTGTAATATACTATGTATTTACCCTCGCCCTTTTTCCAGCCCTGCTTTTCAATGAGCTTATAAAAGGTCGGCTTTGAGCCTGCGTATTTTACGGTAAGCGGACTGTTGCAATAGGAAAGTGCGCTTTCGCCTAGTGAATTGACGGAGCTGCCAATATATATCTCGGTAAGATTTTTGCAGTTAAAAAACGCATAGTTGCCGATTTTCTTTATTCCGTTATGTACCTTGAAGCTTTTAAGTCCGGTACAGTACGAAAAGGTGAAGTTTGATATTTCAACTATGCTCTTTGGCAGGGTTATCGAGGTCAGCGCCTTGCAGGAGCCGAAGGCAAGTCCGCCAAGCGTCGTTACGGTGCTTGGTATTGAAATAACGGAAAGCGATACGCACTCGTTAAATGCGCCATAGCAAATTTCCTTTAAGCCGAACGGTAGCATAATACATTCAAGGCTTTTGCATTTCCAAAATGCGCCGAGGTCTATGCGCTGTACGTTATGGGGCACAAAGAACGTTCCGCCCTTTTTTGCTGCGGGGTGGCAAATAAGTGTTCTTCCGTCCTTTGAATAGAGCACTCCGAAAAGCGATTTATAGGCGGAGTTGCTTTCCGAAATGTTAATTTCTTCAAGAGAGGTGCATCCGACAAATGCAAATTTGCCGATAAATTTAAGATTGTCGGGCAGAGTTATTTTGGTAATACCCTCGCAGCCCTCAAACGCCTTATTTCCTATTGAAACAACGGTGTTTGGTATTAAAATTTCCGTAATAGGCTCGCAAGCGGCAAACGCCTCGTCGCCTATACTTCTGACACCGTCGGGTATAATGACACGCCCGCCATCTCCTATGTATTCGGTCAGCATTCCGTCTTCTATTACAAAATCATTCATCTTGTCCATAATTTTTAGCCCTTTTGGTTATAGTGAACTATATATTTTCCCTCGCCCTTTTTCCAGCCGAGAGCTTCTATGATTTTATACCACGCTTCCCGCGTACCCTTGTAACGTATGGTAAGCGGACGTTTGCAGTCGTCAAAGGCGTCGGCGGCAAGACTTGTGAGTCCGCTACCGATAACTACCTCGTTAAGATTTTCGCAAAGCTTGAATGCTTGGGCGCCTATCTCTGTAACACTGTTGCTAATAATTACCCTTACAAGCGCGGTGCAGCCCCAAAAAGTGCCGGGCAGTATTTTTTTAACTTTCTCGGGAGCGAAAAAACGAGCAAAGGACGTGCAGCCCGCAAAGGCTTTTTCGCCGATATGGTTTATAGTGTCGGGCAGGAAAACCTCAACAAGGCTTGTGCATTGATAAAACGCCATTTCGTCAATAAACGTTATTGAGCTTGGTACAAAGACGGTCTTTATGCTATTGTTGAACGCAAAAGCCATACGGTCTATTTTATGTACGCCCTCCGGTATGACGACGTATTCGTCATCGCCCGAATAAGCCGAAAGCACTCCGTTCTCTATTAAAAAATCTTTGTTGGGACTTGAGGTTTCGGGGGTAGGTCTTTTGGGCGCATCGGATAAATTAAACAATCCGAAATTATCGCTTTCGTATAGCTCGTCCCAAAAGTCGTTTTCGTTTGTATATGCGTACTTATGAAAGCCGTCGAACTGCAAAAGACGAAATCTCATACCCAGCGAGAGGGTGAGCTCCTCTAAGAATATTGCGGTGCCGCTTTTTCTTTCCTTCTGTGCCATATCAAGCTGAGAAATGCAGGCATCTGTGGAAATAAAGCTTGAAGTAAAGATTGCGATGAAAAACTCGCAGCTGCTTATTTTGTCTGCAACGGTTTTAGAATAATTCTCTTCGAGGCTTGTGCCGTCATCGTACCAGATGCGGTAGCCGTCGACTTGCATTTTTGAGATTAATCGCAATACGGCAGTGCTGTCCTTTTCCGAAAAGCTCAGAAATATAAAAGGCTCGCTACCGCTATACGGTGTGGGCGTTGACATAAAGCTTACTCCTTTTTAAGTGTAATACCTAAATCCGAATTCTATCTTAAACTCGGTGAATTTAAACATATATTACACATTTTGATATTTATTATTTATTATTATATCATAAATATTTGCATTTGTAAAGGTAAAAAAGCAAGGTTTTAAACCTTGCTTTTTCGGTTTTATATTCCACCGTACTTTTCTTGTAAGAAAAGTAGGCAAAAGAACTTCTCTTACTACGCCGCCGTGATATACAGTTTAAATTTACACTATATCAATTATTCGCTTGCTGGTGCTAACCGTACTTTTCTTACAAGAAAAGTACGGTTAGAAAGAGGATAGATACTCCATTGCATCGCTGAGTGTTCCCAACGTATCTATAAGCCCCTCATCTACCGCCTTTTTGCCGTCGAGAACCGAACCGAGATCTGTTGACATTTCCTCTCTTGCGAGCATAAGGGCACTGAAACGCTCCCGCTTTATGCTGCTGTGCGAACAAACGAAATTTATTATGCGCTCCTGCATATTGTTAAGATAAACGTAGGTTTGCGGAGCGCTGAGAACCATACCCGTAACACGGACGGGGTGTAACGTCATAGTTGCGCTTGGTACAATAAATGAACGCTTTGTCGAAACTGCGAGTGGCACTCCTATCGAATGCCCACCGCCGAGCACAAGGGAAGCGGTTGGCTTTTTCATTCCTGCGATAAGCTCGGATAGGGCAAGACCTGCTTCGACGTCGCCGCCGACGGTGTTCAAAATCAGTAAAAGTCCGCCGATTTCGTCGGTTTCCTCTATCTCAATCAGCTGTGGGATAAGCTCCTCATACTTCGTTGCCTTTTGCTCCTGCGGTAACTGAGTGTGTCCCTCGATTTGCCCTGCTATCACAATGGTTTTTATAAGCTTTTTGTTGCTTTTTACCGTTACTGCGCGGTCTTTTTTCTTGTTTTTTTCTGTGCTTTCGCTGTTTTTTTCATCCTTGTTGCCGCCTTTGTTGTCGGTAGCGGTGCTGTTTTTTAAATTGCTTTCGCTAAAATCTCCGTAGGTGCGCCTGCTTATATCCGTGTTTCCGTAAACACTGTTAACAGCCGGCGGTACTTGTCCGAAATTGTCGCGTAGAGGCTCTGCGTGTTCCCTTTTGATTGCGTATGAATTGCTTTTTTTATCTGCGTCGCTGCTCTTTTTGCCAACGGTACCCTCGTAATTTGGCGTTGCGCCAACCTTGTCCGCACCGCCGACAGTGCCCTCGTAATTGGGCGTTGTGCCAACCTTGTCCGCGCCGCCGACAGTACCCTCATAATTGGGCGTTGCATGTCCGTTTTCGGGCTTCTCTTTGTTACTGCAGGGTGGTTGCGAGCCGCTTTTTCCGAATACAAAATCCGAAAACTGACTTCCCTGCCCCTGTAAAACGTCGATTGTATGACCGCCACCGACCACTTCGTCGTGCGTCATTTTATTTCCGTGAACTTGATGCTCTATTGCCAGTTCTCTATTAAAAGGAAGGTCCTCGCTTTTTATCCTGCTTTTGGGAATAAGTGTTGATTTGCTCTCCTTTGTGGAGCTTTTTTTGTCGTTTTTCATACTAATCTCCTTTGACGTATTCTTTGATTTTTCAAAAATTTCGGCAAAAAAATGCCAAAACCTCTTTACTTTTTTAGTCAAATATAGTATAATGATTTAGTAATGAATTATACCGAAAGGAAACAAAAAATATGGAAAAGATTTTAGTTGAAACTTCAGCAAGACACGTACATTTAAGCCAGGCAGACCTTGAAACTCTCTTTGGAGCAGGCGCAACTCTTACACATAAAAAGGACCTCAGCCAGCCCGGTCAGTTCGCCTGTGAGGAGAGAGTTAAGATTGTTGGACCTAAGAAAGAAATAGCAAACGTTATTATTCTCGGACCTGTTCGTCCTGCAACACAGGTTGAGGTATCCTATACTGACGCCAGAACTCTTGGTGTTGATGCTCCTCTTCGCGAGAGCGGCGACCTTGAGGGTACACCCGGAATTAAGCTCGTTGGTCCTTGTGGCGAGGTTGAAACCGTAAACGGTGTTATCATTGCTAAGCGTCATATTCATATGACTCCTGAGGATGCGGCAAATTATGGCGTTGAAAACGGTCAGGTTGTCAGTGTTAAGGTTGAAAGTGGCAGAACTGCGCTTCTTGGCGACGTTGTTGTCAGAGTAAGCCCTAAGTTCGCTCTTGCAATGCATATTGATACCGATGAATCCAATGCGGTTTGCGGATTTGGCAAGTGCTACGGCGAGCTTGTAAAGTGATAGCTTAAAACTAGACAAAAATTGCTACATAAAAAATCCACCGAAAACTCGGTGGATTTTTTATGTTTAGTTTCAGATAGAGGAAAACATCTCTATAAACGTATCGAGCGCAAGTGTTGCCAAGAAGGTTACGACGGCGAATCCTAATAGAGCCAAAATAAGATATGTTAATTTTATTTTTGGTGTTTTGTATAGATTTTTTGCTCTGTCGTGCACTTGCTTTGGAATGTAGTATTTTGTGTTAAGTGGGTTAAATTTCACCCGTTGAGGGGTATTTTGGGTATATACTGCTTGGTTTTTCGGTGTATTTTCCTGCGCCTTAGAAATGCTTTCTTTTGTGTTTAAAGCCTCTGTGATATTATTTGCGGTTTCCTCTGCTGTGATAGTGTCGGTTGCCTTGAGGTGTGCTTCTGTGTTTTCAGTATCGGGGGTGTTGTCTTTTTCTTTGACTTTTGACCTTTTAACGCGCGTTATAGCTTTAAGTTCTTTGATTGCGGGCGGCGTATCGGTGTAAAATGAATTGGCATAAAATTTGCCTTCGGAAGTGATTGCCACTAGTAAATTTTTGTAGTTGATTGGGGATTTTAGTGAAAGTTGAAGTAAAAATCCGAGGCTAATTTCAGTGTCCTTTAGATATACCGCTGTTTCGGGGCTGTCGGCTCCTATTTCTATCAGCTTCGATACGAGCTTGCAGATTTGCGCATTGGTTAGATAGTAGATAATGGTGCCTATTACGACGGCTAAATAGAAGGTCCAAAGTATCAAGGTGGGTGAAAGTGAGCCGTCGCTTAAAAATATATCACTTAAATTCATTTGTTATCCTTTCGCGATTTGTTTCACGTGAAACAATGTGTTTGTTTTTGTAAATAGCGGCATTTTGTTAGTCAAAATGCCGCTATAACTGTCTTTTTTGGGGTGTAACCTTCGGTTTTTATTTAATTACGTCAGTTCCCATATACTTTTGAAGAACTTCAGGAATGTCAATTCCACCGTCATCACGCTGATAGTTTTCCATAATTGCTGCAACAGTTCTGCCGACTGCAACACCGGAGCCGTTAAGAGTGTGTACGTAACGGGCTTTGCCCTTGGGATCATCCTTAAAACGGATATTAGCTCTTCTTGCTTGATAATCCTCGAAGTTGGAGCAGGAGCTTATCTCTACGTATCTGCCGTAAGAAGGCATCCAAACCTCAATATCATAGGTTTTAGCGGAGCTAAATCCTATATCGCCGCTGGAAAGACATACAACTCTATGAGGAAGTCCGAGGAGCTTGAGTACGTTTTGTGCATCAAGAGTAAGGCTTTCGAGCTCGTCATAAGAGGTGTCGGGGTGAGCAAATTTGACAAGCTCTACCTTGTTGAACTGGTGTTGACGGATAAGACCTCTGGTATCTCTTCCTGCGCTTCCTGCCTCAGCTCTGAAACAAGCGGAATATGCACAATATTTAATTGGAAGCTCGTTTGCGCTTAAAATCTCGTTTTTGTGCATATTAGTTACAGGAACTTCGGCGGTAGGAATTAAAAAGTAGTCAGTATTTGCTACCTTAAAAGCATCCTCTTCGAATTTAGGAAGCTGTCCTGTGCTCTGCATAGAGTTTCTGTTTACCATAAAGGGTGGGAAAACCTCGGTGTATCCTACGGTTGTATGGGTGTCGAGGAAAAATGAAATGATTGCTCTTTCGAGACGTGCGCCAAGTCCTTTGTAGAAGTGGAAACGGGTGCCGGTTACCTTGCCTGCGGTTTCGGGGTCGAGTATTCCGAGGCGTTGACCAAGCTCCCAGTGAGCCTTGGGCTCAAATTCGAATTTTCTCGGTTCGCCGTATTTACGGATTTCAACGTTGTCGCTGTCGTCCTTGCCTACGGGAATTGTTGCGTTGGGGAGGTTTGGAATGGATAAAAGCAGGAATTCAAGGTCTTTGTCAACCTGCGCGAGCTTGTCCTCGTCGTCTTTCATCTCGTCGGAGAGCTTCTTCATCTCTTCAAAAATGGGAGCGACGTCCTGACCAGCCTTTTTTAAAGCGGGGATTTGCTTGGAAACCTCGTTTTTCTTAGCCTTTATTGTTTCGGTGGCGTTGATGAGCGCTCTGCGTTCCTCGTCGAGCGCAAGGATTTTATCTATATCCGCGCTATAATCCTTGTTTCTTGTTGCAAGACGAGCCTTAACCTCGTCGGGATTATCTCTTATAACCTTAATGTCTAACATTTTTTTGCCTTCTTTCGATTTGATTTTGCGTAATAATGTTTTTTGTTTTGTGTTGTGGGTGGTTTAAATTTATAAAAGATTAAAAATCCTCAAAAAATTCATCGCCGCAAAGCATTTTGAGGAGCTCTTCAAGGTCCTCGTTTGATGAAAATGAGATTTCGATGCGCTTTTTGTTGCCTTTTGAGGTGATTTTTACGTGTCTGCCGATGACGTCCTCTACTCTCTTTTCGAGCTCTGCGCAGTAATCTACCTTGATTTTTTCGGTTTTAGATTCTTTTTCTGCTTTTGCTGCTGACGAATTGAGGGTTTTTACCAGTGCTTCGGTTGCTCTGACTGAAAGCTCTCGGCTTACGATTGCTTGAGCTGTCTTTACGACGTCGTCCTTGTTTGTGAGTCCGAGAAGGGCTCTTGCGTGTCCTGCTGAAAGTTTGCCCTCAATTACCATTGCGGTAACCTCTTCGGGGAGGTCTAAGAGTCTTGTGCTATTAGCTATTGCGCTTCTGCTTTTTCCGATGCGTGTTGAAAGCTCCTCTTGAGTCATTTTGTGGTCGCTCATAAGCGCACGGTATGCCATCGCTTCTTCAATTGGGTTTAGATCCTCTCTTTGCAGGTTCTCTATCAGTGAAATTTCAGCAATTTTCTTTTCATCTGCCTCGATTACGACAACCGGAACCTCGGTAAGTCCTGCAAGTTTTGATGCTCTGTAACGGCGTTCGCCTGCAATTATACTGTAAAAACCGTTGGGTAGCTTGGTTACTATTATCGGCTGAATAACGCCGTTGGATTTTATTGACTCGGCGAGCTGTTGGAGTGCTGCTTCGTCAAAATGGCGGCGAGGTTGGTCTTTTCTAGGCTCGATTTCGGTTATTCTAAGAGTTTTGGGGCTCTCGGAATCTGATTTTTTGACGCCTTGAGTATTAAAAAGGGCGTCGAGTCCTTTAGCTTGTGCTCTTTTTTGCATCTATCAAAATTCCTTTCCTATTTATTATATATGGTGGTTGCGGCACAGTGTGAAAAAGTTTCACGTGAAACAATGGCTTTTAACCGTCGTATTCCACGCGCTCAATTAGTTCCTTTGATACCTCTATGTAGTTTTGTGCGCCTTTTGAGAATTTATCGAGGTATAAAACGGGTGTGCCGTATGAGGGTGCTTCGGCAAGTCTAACGTTGCGTACAACGTGGGTTTTGAATATCAGATTGCCAAAATAACCTCGAAGATCGTTCATTATGGATTGTGTGAGATTGAGTCGACTATTATACATAGTGATAAGTACACCGATAAGCTTGAGGTTGGGGTTATGATACTCTTTTATGCTTTCAACGGTGTTTGTGAGCTGGACTAGTCCCTCGAGTGCATAGAATTCGCAGGGGCAAGGGATAATTATTCCATCACTTGCTACGAGGGCGTTGATTGTCAGGAGTCCGAGCGTCGGTGCGCAATCAATGAAAATGTAATCGTATTTGTCACGAATAACTGAAAGCGCGCCCTTTAAAATGCGTTCTCTTGCTTCAAAATCCTTGATTTCAAGCTCGGCGGCTGCTAAATTGATGGTTGCAGGCATCAGGTCAAGGTTTTTGAATTCGGTGTGATATATAGCATCGGGGGCTGACATACCCTCGGTGATTACGTTGTAGGTTGAATTTAAGTGGTTTCTGTCCATAAAACCCACACCTGTTGAGGCGTTTCCTTGCGGATCGAGGTCTACGAGCAGAACCTTTTTATCTAATGCGGCAACGGTAGCGGCGATGTTTACTGCCGTTGTTGTTTTTCCGACGCCGCCTTTTTGGTTTGTGAATGATATTATCATTGTGCTCTTCCTTTCTGTGCTTTCGCACTTCCTTGTAGGGCTAATACAATTATATCAATATTATTTTTATTTGTCAATGATTTTATTATAAAAAATGAGGAAGAAACGAAATTTTTTGTTTTCAAATTTACAAAATGGCTAAAAAATGACGTAAAATTGCTATTTGGTATCTTCTTTATTCTGTGGGCAATTTTGTGGGTGCTATATGTGGAATAAATTGTTTCATTTTGTTTCACGTGAAACAGAATGAAAAACGAGCGTTTTGCATGTCAAACAAAGATTAAGTGTTTTGCATACTTTTCGCTCGTTTTATTTATTTACTTTGTTATTGATATGGTGAATATAAATTCGCTTGAGGTTTCGGTTTGCTGAGTTTTTATTTTTGCACCGCTTTTTCTTGTTTCGGATATTGCTTTTTCGATATATTTAATAAGATTTTTTGTATCACGCACTTTTGTTTTTTCGGGTGCTTCGGGTGTAAATACCAGCTTCTCTTCTATTAATTCCTCAGTTTGCTTTACGTTTAGTGATTTTTCTACGATTTTTTGCAGCAGTTTGAGTCGTTCCTTCTTGTCTTTTATACGAAGCAATGCTCTGGCGTGTCTTTCGGTGAGGTTATTAAGTAAAATCAACGAACGTTCTTCGTCGGTTAGTTTAAGGAGTCGTAGCTTATTTGCTACTGCCGCTTGAGTTATTCCGAGCTTTGTTGCAATTTGTTCTTGTGTTAACTTGTGTATTTCGATTAGTGATGCTATTGCGCAGGCTTCCTCAAATACGTTTAAGTTACGTCGGTGTAGATTTTCAATAATTGCTAGCTCGGCAGATGTTTTTGTATCGCTTTCTATCAAAATGCAGGGTAT
The DNA here is from genome assembly GCA_045653945.1 of Eubacteriales bacterium. Lineage (GTDB taxonomy): Bacteria > Bacillota > Clostridia > Oscillospirales > CAG-272 > SIG673. The sequence goes on along the minus strand of JAZOML010000003.1, from coordinate 39,745 downwards.
TTTCTCCATTTTGAGTAGCTTTGAGGCTCTGAGTCGTCTTTCGCCGGCTATAAGCTCGTATTTATAGTGCGAATAAATAGAGCTTTCCGGCAGTCTTCTCACCGTTAGCGGTTGCAAAATACCGTATCGTTTTATGCTTTCGGCTAGTTCGTTGAGCGCTTCGGACTCAAAAAACGTTCTTGGTTGTGCTCTGTTAGGCATTATTGTATCAATATCTATGTAAATTATTTCTTTTTCATCGGTTTTTTCTACGTTTTTTTCGGTTAATATCATAATTTAACTCCTTTTTTTGTGTTGTTTCACGTGAAACATTAGTTTTATCTAATAACTTGAATTGTTTAACGTGAAACAATGTTGAATTCGTATCTATGCGTATTATATCAGCAAATTTAAGTAAAACAAAGAAAAAACCGCCGTAGAATTACGGCGGTTTGTGTGTTAATTTGGAAAATGCTAACGTTATATGTATATTGTAGTAAGGTTTTTGGGGGATTTTGCGAGCAATTTTTATAATATTTTTGGTTTTATCGGCATATACTTTTATTTTGTGTTTTTCTTTATCGACGCTTAAACACTTAAACGACACTTATTTTGCAAAATTTCATATTTAGACACAATTTAATATAGGTTTTTAAAGCTCACGGTATTTTTCCCTTGTATTTTTCTCTTATTTTGGTTATTTTAACGGTGTTTTTTTGATTTTTCCGTACGCTCTTGGGTAGACTTCGGGAGTTTTTGATACTTTTTTAATCAAAATAAAGGTTCTTACTTGTCTTTCGCTTGGCAAAATCAACTCTTTTTCTTCGACTTTTACAACCTCGCCGCCAAGCTTTTTGATGCCGTTTTCCGCTTCTTTAAGCTCTTCTACACCTTTTGCACCCTTCATTGCGAGAAAATATCCGCCGATTTTTACAAATGGTAAGCAAAGCTCGGCAAGGATATTTAGTCTTGCGACGGCTCTTGCGGTTACAATTTCAAAGTCTTCTCTTTGCTCGGTTTTAGCGAGTTCTTCGGCTCGTGCGGACAGCGATTTGAAGTTATTTAGTCCGTTTTTTGCCGCAAATTCGGTAGAAAACGCTACTTTTTTTGCGGTACTATCAACTCCTAAAACACTTAAATCTGGACGAGCTATGGCTATTGGAAGGCAGGGAAAACCTGCTCCGCAGCCGATATCAAGCAGTTTTTTAGCGTTTTTTGAGGTATTTGATGTGAAATTTGTTTCCAAATCGGCTTTTTTATTTAAAATTTCATCGAGGTAGGGAAGAGCCATCAAGCTATCGCAAAAGTGTAGTCCTGCAACGCCCTGTTCATCGGTTACGGCGGTCAGGTTGTGGAGCTTATTGGTCTCAACGAGCGCAGTATAGAGGTTCTCGAACAGTTGCATCTGCTTTTCGGTAAGAGATATAGCGTTCAGTTTTAATGCTTGAGTAAATATGTTGTTAAAAGTAGACATATATTGCTATCCTTTTGTTTGTGGTTATATATTGCGGAGTATTTTTACAAGTTTTTTGATTTCTTCATCGCATTGTGTGTTTTCAAAGAAAAAGCCTTGATAGTTTCTTAGCGCAAAGAGAATTGGATTTTGTTTAGCATCGAGGTAGCACTTGTCGATGAAAATAGGAAGAATTCTTGCGTGTATTTTGAGTGCGTATTCCAACTCGTTGAGTATTATTTGGGATTTTGTAGACTTTTCCGACACGATAAACATAATAATTCCCTCCTTTGAGGCTTCGTTTATCATATTTGCCGTGTTTAATTCCCACTCGATGCCGGGCGGAATATCGAGGGTGTCGTAGACTCTGAAGTCGGAATTTACAAGCGCTTTCTTGATTTTTTGAGCGATTTCCTTGTCTTGCATCGAGTAGGAAATAAAGATGCGCATTCGCGAGGCAAGTGCCTCGATTTTCTTTTTTATACTATCGTCGTTTTCCTCTAAATCAACGGTTGTAAGCTTGTGCGGAGCATATTTTTCTATATATTCAAGCTCCTGCCGTACCCAATCGGATTTCCTTGCGTTTTCGCTGTCAAGGTACAAAAAGAATTCCCTTGCATCAATCTCGTCGTAAATGAGGGAACGCAAAAATTCCGTTTTATCCTGTTCGCTGTCGTCTAGGCTTTTGAGGTAGAAAAGTATAGGCTCAAAGCCTTTTTCTTCAAGTAAATTTCTTATCGTGCGAACCTTTTTTATATCAAGGTGGCTATGCGAAACAAAGACGTATCCGCCATCGCCTTGAAGTTTATCCAAAATACCCATAGTTTGCCTCGTTAACTCATTATTAGTTCTGATTTAAAGAATTTTTCCTGAAAATTGACCGTCTGCATAATTTCATCGGCGGTGAAGGTTGTGCCGCTTGGCGCCGCTACCCATTTATCCTCGTTATCGTCAAGGCGGTGGATCACCGCAATTACGGTTGCGTAGGTTTCGTTTATCGGTGCATCATATCCGAGCAGGTAAACGTCCTGCTCCTCGCCGTCGCCGCCCATAAAGTCGGGCGTGTAGCCGTAATTTACCTCATATTTGATATTTTTGTGTTTTGGGTGGGTGCTACCGAGCGGGCGCTCGATTATAATATGAATTTTTCGTCCAATTATGTTCATTTTCGTTTTTCGCCTTTTTGAAGGATATGTACGGTTGAATAAACTCTTAGAAAAATCTTATTTTGCAATCGGGACAGATATCGGTATTCCAGCCCCAGTCTTTTTTTATTGCATCCCACTCTTCGGGAGTTCCGTGAAACCTTATTTGTTCAAGGCGGCGGCAGCCTCGAAATGCCCCTGAGCCTATAACCTTTACGCTAGACCACATCTCGACGTCCCACAAATTTTCACACGCTTCAAAGGCGCAAAGCTCGATTTCGGTTACTGTGTCGGGTATGACCACGCTTTCAAGCTTATCGTTATTTACAAAGGCGTATATGCCTACCGTCTTCAGACCGCTGGGAATAAAAACGTCGCCGCCCTTACCCTCATATTTGAAAAGTTTATCATAAATTATATAAAAATCTGACATTTTTGTTCTCCGTTTGTCTTTTTAAATTTTTGCATCTTAATTATAACATTAAAATGTTCTTTTGTAAAGCGAAATTTTACTATTCCCCTTGAAATTATAATATTTTTATGATATACTATAAAAAAATATATTTAAAAGAGAGGATACTTTGCAAATGAAAGCATCACTTTTGATTAAAGACATAGAAAACGGCGCTCTTGATTCTACTCTTGCGCATCTTTACGGTGCGGAGCGTGTTTGCGCTCAAAAAACAAGATACACCGACGCCATAAACGAGTTTATCGGCATCTACGGTGATGATGACGTAACTCTTTTCTCCGTTCCCGGCAGAACCGAGGTTTCGGGCAACCACACCGACCACAATCGCGGCTGCGTTCTTGCGGCGGCACTCGACCTTGACATTATCGCGGTTGCAGCAAAGACTGCTGAAATGAGGATTGAGGTCAAAAGCAAGGGCTTTGATAAGGACGAGGTCGATATATCCGACCTTAACCCCGATAACTACGAAAACTACGGCTCAGCCGCTATTATAGCGGGTATTTGCGACGGCTTTGCAAAGCGTGGCTTTGCTTACGGCGGCTTTAAGGCTTACACCACAAGCGACGTTCTCAAGGGCTCGGGAATTTCCTCGTCTGCCGCATTTGAAGTACAAATTTGTAACGTAATCAACCACTTCTATAACGAAGGTAAAATCGACTCACCTGAACTTGCAAAGATTTCGCAGTACGCCGAAAACGTATTCTTCGGTAAGCCCTGCGGACTTATGGACCAGACCGCCTGTGCAGTCGGTGGATTTGTCGCAATAGATTTTGCTGACCCCACCAAGCCCATTATTGAAAAGCTTGAGTTTGACCTCGCAGCTCAGGGCTACTGCCTGTGCATTGTAAACACCGGCGGTAACCACGCTGACTTAAACGATGACTACGCATCTGTTCCTGCCGAAATGAAGGCTGTTGCGGCTATGTTCGGACGTGAGGTTTTGCGTGGACTTACCTATGACGATATACTCGGGAAGCTCCCCGAAATCCGTGAAAAGCTCGGAGATCGCCACCTTATGCGTGCGCTCCACTTCATTGAGGAAAACGAGCGTGTTGCTCTTCAAAAGGCTTGTCTTATGGCAGGCGACCTTAACGGCTTCCTTGAGGGCGTTCTCGCATCGGGCGATTCAAGCTTCAAGCAGCTTCAAAACGTATACACCGTAAAGAACGTAGGCGAGCAGGGGCTTTCCGTTGCTCTTGCACTTTGCAAGCACGTGCTCGGCGGCAAGGGCGGAGCTTGGCGTGTTCACGGCGGCGGATTTGCAGGAACTGTTCAGGCATTTGTTCCCGTAGCGCTTAAGGACGAGTTCAGAGCGACTCTTGATGCCGCATTTGGTCAAGGCGCTTGTGCTACCCTCAATATTCGTGCCGAGGGTGCGATAAAGGTTAAGTAATTTAACACACAACGCCCGAAACGCTGAACAAAGGCGTTTCGGGCTTATCTTTATTTAAAACCAAAAGGTAACAAAATGCAAAAGCAAATTATATCACTCGCCTCAGGCTCAAAGGCTAACTGTACGCTTGTAAGCTCGGGCGCAACTCACATTCTTATAGACTTCGGTTTGTCCTGCAAAAGAGTCAAGAACGCTCTTGCGGATTTTGGTGTAAATCTTGCCGACGTGTCCGCTGTTTTCCTTACTCACGAGCACAGCGACCACGTTGCGGGGCTGCCGACCTTTATGAAAAGCTATAATATACCCGTCTACATAACTCAGCCCTCATATATCAGCTACATAAGAGGGAAGGGCTTTGATAACAAAAACGATTTTACGGTAACGGATACCGATTTTTGTATAGACGTGGGCGACTTAACGGTTGAGGCTATGCCTGTCCGACACGACAGCGCCGCTTGTGTTGCTTACCGAATTTCAGGTGGAGTTTCGCTTGGTATCTGCACCGATGCAGGAAAGCCAACCGATGAGCTTTTTGAATTCTTCAAGGACTGCGAAAACGTCATAACCGAGGCAAACTACGACGAGGCTATGCTCATCTGTGGGCCGTACAGTCAGGTGCTCAAATATCGCATAATGGGCGATAGCGGACATACCTCAAACGTCGATTGCGCAAAATTCGTTTCACGCCTCGCTAAAACAGGGGTGAAACGAGTTCTTCTTGCTCACATCAGCCCCGAAAACAACACCCCCGACCTTGCCGTTCACGAGGTTTCAATGGAAATGCGTCGCACCGATGCGCATCTTGATTTCCTCGCCGCCGCACCAAGAGAGGACTGCATTTCGCTGCTTTCTTAGGTTGGTTTTTCCGGCTTTTTGAAAAAAGCCTCGGCAAAAACTTTTGTAGCCACGCCACCGTGGTGTTTTATGTAAGTTTTGAGCCTTTGTTGTTTTTTTCGCTTTCTGAAGAAAGCTTAGCAAAGACTTCTGTATAGTGCTCCCGCACGGTGCAGATGTTTCGTCCCCGCTTTTTACAAGCGGATATTCTGCGAGTCAGCAAAAAGGCTCTCAAAAGCAAGCTTTCTCCGCCTTTTCGCTACTTCGCAGTGTAACTTCGTTACTGACGAAACACATTGGACAACAACTTTTGAAAAGGATTACGTATATGCTTAACATAAAAATAGTTTGTGTAGGTACTTTGCGTGAGCAATTTTTACGCGATGCCGTAAAGGAATACGAAAAGCGTTTGCAGGCATACTGTAAGCTCACCACCGTAGAGCTAAAAAACGACGCACAGCTCCAATCAGCCGTTGAGGGCAAAAGCTATAAAATCGCACTGTGCGTCGAGGGAAAGCAAATTTCAAGCGAGGAACTTGCGGCACTTTTTGATAAGGCGACGGTGCATGGACAAGGAAATATAACCCTCGTTATAGGCGGTGCGGACGGACTCCCCGAAAGCGTAAAAGCTATGTGCGATTACCGACTCTCGTTTTCAAAAATGACCTTTCCACACCAACTGATGCGTGTAATTTTGCTTGAACAAACCTATCGTGCACTCAATATCCTCGGCGGAGGACACTACCACCATTGAATAATCTCTAATTAATTGCACTTCACTTGAACAGTTTCGTCGGCAACGCAGTTGCAGTGATGTGTAGATAAAAAGACGGCGAGAGCTTGCTCACACGAGTCTTTTATCAACACAGAACGTTTTGTTTGGCAAGCCAAACGCGACGAAACCCTTACACCGCATAAAATTATACAAAAGTTCTTTGCTTCTTTCTTTCAAGAAAGAAGATAAAACCCCTCGGCACAAAGTAACTGTTAAAGGACAAATAAATGAACACATTTAATGAAACAAAAGCGGATATAGCGGTAATAGGAGCAGGACACGCCGGCGTCGAAGCGGCGCTTGCGGGCGCAAGAATGGGACTTGACACCATACTGTTCACCCTAAGCCTCGACCAAATTGCAAATATGCCGTGTAACCCGTCAATAGGCGGCACAGGTAAAGGACACCTCGTTTACGAGATAGACGCCCTCGGCGGAGAAATGGGCAAAGCCGCTGATAAGGTTACAATGCAAAGCCGCACCCTTAACCTCGGTAAAGGCCCTGCCGTCCACTCCAAAAGAGTGCAGGCAGACCGTATGGCATACCACTCCATAATGAAGCAAACGCTTGAGGCTACCGAAAACCTTCGTGTAATTCAAGGCGAAATCACCTCGCTTGAGGTCAAAGACGGAGCCGTTTGCGCCGTTACCAACCGACTTGGTATCAGATACGAGGTCAAGGCCGCTATTATTTGCTCGGGTACATACCTGCGCGGTAAAATTATCATCGGCGACACCGCCTACGAGGCAGGCCCCGATAACTCCCTGCCCGCAGTTGGACTTAATGAGTGCCTTGCAGAGCTTGGCGTCAAGCTGCTTCGCTTCAAAACCGGCACACCGCCGAGAATTCACCGCCGCTCCATCGACTTTTCAAAGCTCGAAAGACAGGACGGCGAAAACGAGCCTGTTCCGTTTTCTCACGCAACAAAGGATATGAGCGCAGAAAACCATATCCCCTGCTATATTGCATATACTAACGAAAAAACTCACGAAATTATACGTTCAAATCTTCACCGCTCACCACTTTACAGTGGCAAAATTGAAGGTACGGGCCCCCGATACTGCCCAAGCATCGAAGATAAGGTCGTGCGCTTTTCTGATAAGCCAAGACACCAGCTATTTGCCGAGCCGATGGGTTACGATACCGACGAAATTTACCTACAAGGCTTTTCTTCTTCTTTGCCCGCTGAGGTTCAGCTTGAAATGCTGCACTCAATTGAGGGCTTTGAACACGCCGAGGTAATGCGTTTTGCTTATGCTATTGAATACGATTGCATAGACCCCTCTCAGCTGCTCCCCACACTTGAATTCAAAAGCGTATCGGGACTTTACGGTGCAGGTCAGTTCAACGGTACGTCAGGCTACGAGGAGGCGGCGGCACAGGGACTTGTCGCAGGAATTAACGCCGCATATAAAATCAAGGGTGAAAGCCCTCTCGTGCTTACCCGTAATTCTTCGTATATCGGCACACTTATCGACGATATCGTTACAAAAGGCACAAACGAGCCGTATAGAATTATGACCTCACGCTCCGAATACCGACTCCTGCTCCGACAAAGTAACGCCGCCTTTCGACTTATGGACGAGGGCAAACGCTCGGGACTCCTGTCCGAGGAACGGTACGCAGAGCTTGTAAGCCTGAAAACACAAATAGATAATGAAATCGCGCGAGTAAAAGCAAAAAGCGTTCCGCCAAGTGAGAAACTGAACGAAATTTTGGTCGCTAATGGCACCACCCCCGTAACAACGGGAATACGCCTGTCCGAGCTTTTACGCCGCCCACAGCTGAGCTACGAGGCGCTGAGAGAGATAGACGATACCTACCTCTTTTTACACCCAACAGTCAAAGCCGAGGCTGAAATTCAGCTCAAATACGACGGCTATATCGCAAGACAAATCGAGGACGCACACCGCCTTGAAAAGCTGGAAACACGACTCCTGCCCGCCGATATCGACTACGATAAAATAATCGGACTTCGCATCGAGGCAAGACAAAAATTAAACAAGGTCCGCCCCTTAAATATAGGTCAGGCAAGTCGTATCAGTGGCGTATCGCCTGCTGATATTTCAGTACTCCTTATTTGGCTTAAACTTAACAATAGATAAGGTTGTCAGTTTGCTACATTTTTTCAAAAAACGGGCGAAAAGCCGAGAAAGTTAACGCCTAAAATTTCCACTACAAAACACTGCGGCGTAGTAAGAGAAGTTCTTTTGCCTACTTTTCTTTCAAGAGTCGGTAAGCACCGACGGGCATATAATTGATTTGGTGTAAAATTTCCACCACACAACATGGTGGCGTGGTAATAGAAGTTCTTTTGCCTACTTTTCTTTCAAGAAAAGTACGGTTTCTTTCAAGAAATGTGGAAATAAAAACCAACACCCAAAACTTCCGCATACCCCTGTGGTGCTTGACAACTCATTTTTTATATGATAAAATAATTTTAAATTAATATAAATCAAGGGAAAATCGCAAATGAAAGAAATATTTTTGTGTAAATACGGTGAGCTTGCGCTCAAGGGACTTAATAAAGGTCAGTTTGAGAGCGCTCTCATCAAGGAAATAAAATACCGCATAGCGCCGTTTGGCAAATTTGAGGTAAAGCGTGCGCAGTCAACTATTTACGTTGAGCCTGTTGAGGAAATCGAGGATAGCGACTCAGTTTTTGAGGCACTGCTCAAAATTTTCGGACTTTCAACCGTTTGCAGGGCAGCTGAAACGGAAAAGAATATGGACGCTATACTTAAAACGGTAAAGGAATACGTTCCGCCGCTGCTTGCAGGCAAGAAAACGTTCAGAGCTAACGCAAAGAGGGCGGACAAGCGCTTTCCGCTTAAATCTCCCGAAATTGCGGCTCAGGTAGGTGGCGCAGTGCTTGAGGCTACGAGTGGTAGAATTCGTGTATCAATGGATAACCCTGAGGCTACCGTAACGGTTGAGGTGCGTGAAAATCACGCATACGTACACGCCGATGCGGTTAAGGGCGCAGGCGGTATGCCTATTGGAACGGCAGGCAGAGCAATGCTTCTTCTTTCGGGTGGAATTGATAGCCCCGTTGCGGGTTATATGATGGCAAAGCGAGGCGCAAAAATCGAGGCGGTGCATTTTGAAAGCTTCCCGTACACATCGGACGCCGCAAAGGAAAAGGTGCTTGAGCTTGCAAGACTTATGAGCGCATACTGCGGTACTGTAAGGGTAAACTGCATCTCGGTAACCGAAATTCAGGAGCGCCTGCGAGATACCGTACAAGAGGAATATTTCACACTTTTGCTGCGCCGAGTTATGATGCGACTTGCGGCAAGAGTGGCGAAGTCAAGAGGGTGCGGCGCACTGATTACGGGCGAGAGCCTTGGTCAGGTGGCGTCCCAAACGATGCTTGCAATGGGAGTAACCGACCCTGCGGCGGATATGCTTGTTTTCAGACCTTGTATCGGACTTGATAAAGAGGAAATTATTGAGGTTGCAAGAAAAATCAATACCTTTGATACCTCAATTTTGCCCTACGAGGACTGCTGTACGGTGTTCACTCCAAGACACCCGAAAACCCGCCCCGAGCTTAGCAAGGTCATAGCCGAGGAGGAAAAGGCAGACCTTTCTGCACTGGAAGACGAGGCGTTTGCAAAAATGGACGTTCAGTTTATGTCTATGTATGAGTGAGCTAACCAAACTTTTTGAGTAAATTTTGTTGTTTATTTTTTCTTTTCGCTTTTCGAGAAAAGCTCGCAAAAGCTTTTATGGCATTTTATTTGTGTGGGCATTTCGTCCCTACTTTTTAAAGTAGGTCGATTATGTTTCGGGAAAAGGCTCTCAAAAGCAAGCTTTCTCCGCTTTTTCCCTCAACATAGCGTAACTTCGTTACTGCCGAAATGCTCGAGCATAGAGCATCGCACTACACTCCGCTAAAGTCGGAACTTCCGCACAATTTGAACTAATGTACAAAGTTTAAACAATTTCGTCGACCACGTGTGCGTGGCAGTGATACGAGCTAAAAAAGGCGATGGGAACTTGTTCGCGTGAGCCTTTTAAACGAAGTAGAACGAGAGCGTTTTACACAGTAAAACGGCGACGGAATATCTACACATAATAAAACAGTACAAAAGTTCTTTGCAAGCTTTCTTTCAAGAAAGCGAAAAAACAAAAAAAGGAGCTTAATATGGAAGAACAGGGAAAAGGTGTAAATCTTAAGGATATAATTGAGGAATTTCAGCTTGAAATACTCTATATGGGTGAAAACGACGTTATCGTTAATACGCCCGACGTTAATAGACCGGGACTGCCGCTGACAGGCTTTACCGAGCTTTATCAGCCTCACCGACTCCAGATAATCGGTAGAGAGGAGCACGCCTATCTTGACGGACTTGACGAGCAAACGCGTAAGACCAACGTTGAGAAGTTTATGGCGGCGAAGCCGATTTGCGTTATCGTTTCAAGCTCAATAGAGCCTCATAATGAGTTTAAGGAATATGCAAAAAAGTACGACGTTCCGCTTTTGCGTACAGCGGAGCGAACCTCGGAATTTATGGCAACTCTTATCAACTCTCTTCGTGTCAAGGTTGCCCCGATGTTTACAAGACACGGCGTTATGGTCGAGGTATACGGTATCGGTATTCTTATCCTCGGCGACTCGGGAATCGGTAAGAGTGAAACGGCTATTGAGCTTATAAAAAGAGGACACCGACTTATAGCCGACGATGCGGTTGAAATTCGTAGAGTAAGCTCCAAAACTCTCGTTGCCCGAGCTCCTGACCTTATCAAGCACTACATTGAGCTCCGAGGTATCGGCATAGTTGACGTCCGCCGTCTTTTTGGTATTGGCTCGGTTAAGGAAACAGAAAAAATCGAGCTTGTAATCAAGCTCGAGCCTTGGGTTGAGGGCAAAATGTATGACCGTATGGGACTTTCAAACGAAATGATGGAGATTATGGGAATACAAATTCCCAGCGTTTGCATACCCGTCCGCCCCGGACGTAACCTTGCGGTTATTATTGAGATTGCGGCGATGAATCAGCGCCAGAAGTATATGGGACACAACACCGCCGAGGAATTTAATAAACGCCTTATGCAAATGGCAACCGGCGATTAAGCAGGCGTGCGCCTGCAGGCAAGTGGCGGCGTAAGCAAAGTGCTAACACATAGAACGCCGCTAAACGATATTCAGTTAAAAACGGAGCAAAAAATGTTTGGATTTGGTAAGATAAGCAAAGAGGTGCGTTTCCGCCGAAAAATGGCGGACCGTCTTCACGGCAAGCACCTCAAATACGTTATGGAGCGTCTTGAAGACGAGGATGACGTTATAGTCGGGCGAGAGGGCGCACTGATAGTCAGAGGCGACGAGTTTATTGTTTTCGCCTCGCAAAAGGACGTTTTTCGCTCAAAAATTGACGAAACGGATTTTTCCGAGCTTATGAGCCTTGGCGGTGTCATAATTTCGGGCGTTGATATTCTTTCGGGCAACGAAAGAAGTGTAATTTGTCATTATACGGATAATGCGTAGGAATATTTCGTCTTTGCGTCAGCAAAGCTTGGTTTTTAACCAAGAGAAATATTCGGTGTGGCACCGCTTATGTTGTAAGAGCTGACGTGCCACTAACTATACAGATAGAGCTTAGGAATATTTCGTCTTTGCGTGAGCAAAGCTTGGTTTTTAACCCACGCCCCCGCCATTTACGGTATCCGTAGCTGTAAAAACCGTTGTTTCAGTAGCAATAGTGGTGGTGGGAATCCCCTCTGAAAATAACCCGAAGCTGACCGAAAGCGCAGTGTTTACACGCCGCATAGTTATATCGTCAAGATGACCGATGTGCTCACGCAGACGGCGCTTGTCAATGGTACGTATTTGTTCAAGCAAAATGACGGAATCTCTTGCAAGACCACCGCTTAGTGAGCTTTCGGCGGTGTGATAAACGTCTATGTGAGTGGGAAGCTTGGTTTTCGAAGTTCTGCTTGTAATTGCGGCGGCGATGACCGTTGGACTGTATTTGTTACCGACGTCATTTTGTACTATAAGCACAGGACGAAGTCCGCCCTGCTCACTGCCGATTACAGGACTTAGGTCGGCGTAAAAAATATCTCCTCGTTTAACTTGCATTTTAAGTAACCCCTTTAAATGTTTTTGACGTGCCGATTATATTTTGCTCACCTTTAGACGAGCTTAAACATAAACCTTTCGACAAGGTTACTTTTATGATATGCTATAAAGCAAAGAAAGGATAAAGAAAATTATGAAATGTCCCGTATGCTCTAATACCGAAAGTAAGGTTATCGACTCCCGTCCCTCGGATAAGTCAAGTATCCGCCGCCGCCGTGAGTGCCTTGGCTGCGGAAAGCGCTTTACTACCTATGAAATTATCGAGGCTACTCCTATTTTCGTCGTTAAAAAGGACGGAAGTAAAGAAATCTTTGACCAAAATAAGATAGCCGCAGGCGTGCGCCGTGCGTGTTACAAGCGCCCTGTAACCGAGGAACAGATTGCAGAGCTTGTTTTGGAAATAGAAAACGAGATAGTTAACTCACTTCGCGACGATATAACTACCTCGGAAATCGGTGAAATGGTTATGGAAAAGCTCCGTAAAATTGACGAGGTTTCCTACGTTCGTTTTGCATCGGTTTACCGTGAATTCAAGGACGTTGAAACGTTTCTTGACGAGCTTCGCTCACTCCTGCCTAAAAAAAGAGGAAAGAAATAAAAAAAGCACCAATACGGTGCTTTTTTATATTTTTACACTTTTTCAAGGGTGTATTGATTTTCGTAGTAATAAATTCCTCTCTCACACCAGTCGGCAAACATACGCTTATCCTTATTTTCAACGGTGCCGTCGGTGTAATAAAAGGAAAACTTAACGTTGTGGTCGGTGTTTTCCTTGCCGAGCACAACGGGTGTGATTTTACTTGAACCGTCGCGGTTGGTGGTGTAGCCCGTGAAAACTACTACGCCGACAAATTTTCCGTCGATAACTATAATTTCGCCTGCGGTTAAGCTTCCGTGTATGGTCTGTGTCAAAGCAAACATATCGCTAATCGGTATGCAAACGGTTTCCTCTGAAACGAAATACTCGCCGTATTCGTCGTGGTCCATATTCTTTTCCTCTTTGATTTTAAGCTGCCAGCCCTTGATTTCCTCAAGAAGCGCTGCTTCCTGCTCGGAGGTAGGAGTAAAATACTCAAACTCTTTTCCGGAAAGGTTAAATGAAACGTCGCTTTTGGCGCTGACGGGTGTTATAAAACGTACAGACATAATATATTTTTCTCCCTTGTTTTTAGTTGTAATTTAATATTATCAAAAAAACTATTTATTGTCAAGTCTTGCAAATAATAAGAACGGGAAAATATTGGAAATTAAAGAGCGTAAAAAAATTTTTTGAAAAACTACTTGACAAACGAAAATCATTGTGATATAATGATATCCGCAAGTCAAACGGATACGCTGGTGTGGCTCAATGGCAGAGCAGCTGATTTGTAATCAGCAGGTTGTTGGTTCGACTCCGATCACCAGCTCCATTCCAAATGATTTTGGAGACAAGGGAGCGTTCCCGAGCGGCCAAAGGGGGCAGACTGTAAATCTGTTGTCACTGACTTCGGTGGTCCGAATCCACCCGCTCCCACCAAAAAAGCAACCCGATAAGGGTTGCTTTTTTTATCTGCATAGGCGTTTATGTGCAGATATAAAGCGCTTTTAAAAGCGCTTTTTTCTTTTATATACTTCGTATTGACGGCTGGAAAATTTTATGGTATAATAATAACATCTTAAAGAAGGGAAGGGTAGAAGTTATGAAAAAACGAATTTTTGCAATTTTTTCTCTTATGCTTACGCTTACGCTCTGCTTTTCATTTTTTTCCTGCGGTACTGATGACAGCGCTGCTAATGCGGAAAACGAATACGTGGGAAAGCTTACCAACGCCGATATGGGCAATGGGGGACAGACCGTAATTACCGGTAGTGTTAACCGTAAAATTGTTTATACCGTTGAGCTTGAAATTGAGTCGGAAGACGTTGGGGGAATTTATAAATCTCTCTCGGAAAAGGCGGTTGCTCTTGGAGGATACATTGAAACTGACAGACAGTATTATAAAGACGGAAAAACCTCGAATTGTAACGTTACGTACCGCATACCTACCGAAAAGCTGAACGAATTTCTTGCAGTGGCTGAAAGCGGTGGAAAATTAACCGATAAATATGTAAATACAGATGATATAACCACGCAGTACGTCAGCGCACAAGCAAAAAAACAAGCTCTAGTTGAACGAAAGGCGCAGTATGAAGCACTTCTTGGTGAGAATATAACCGTTTCGGAAAAGATGAGCCTGATAGAGCAAATTTCCTCGGTTAACTCACAGATAATGCAGATAGATCTTCTGCTTTCGGGATACGATTCGGACGTTGACTACTCCACCGTTTCGGTTGAAATAAGCGAATGCGGTATTGATACAGTTATAATTATGCTTATAATCTTTGGAGGCGTAGCGGTAATCGGTGGCATTGTGGCGGTCATTATCATAGTTCGTATCAAAAAGCGTAAAGTAGTTAAAATTTAATTCGGTGTGGAATATAAAAGAGGTCGGCTAAAAAGCTGACCTCTTTTGATATTAATTTCCATCAAGCCTTTCGGGTGTGTTTATCAGTCCAAGTAGGTAGTCAACCGAAACGTTGTAAAATCTTGCAAGAAAACAAGGTGGTGAGCCTTGTTTTCTCGTTTTCCGCTTTCGAAAAGCTGATATTGTTGCGTGGTTATCCCAAGCCTGCGGTAATTTCCGATTGCTTTTTGTCGCTATCCTCTCGCATATCGCAAAGCCTTTGATAATAGTGCATTACAGCTTCCTCGGTTTATCAATTATGTCCGCAATATAATCTATTGAAACGTTATAAAATTTCGCAAGAGTTATAACATGGTGGAACGGAATTTCTTGTTTGCCAAGCTCGTATTTATTGTACTGCTCACGTACAGTCCCCAGAATTGAGGCAACCTCTGCCTGGGTCATATCCTTATCTTCACGTAAATCACGAAGGCGTTTATAACGAAACATAAAAAATCTCCTTATAAATTGTTTAAAAAATTATAACATGTAATTTATAGGTTACTATTGAAAAGTAACCGATAAGTCGCTATAATATACCTATACAGTAAAAAAGGAGTGATATTATGAAACCAATAGGATTTATTAAAGTGATAGACGGAGTCGGCAGGTTAGGAATACCGAAGAATATAAGAGAACGGCTGGAATTGACGGGTAAGGTGGAGCTTATTATGACCGACGACGGGCTTTTGATAAGAAAATACGAGGAAGAAAACGAAAGAAAAAGCAAAAATTCTAACTAACACTTGACAAATGCCTTTATAAATGTTATACTAATGTAGTAAAAACGCAGGGACGCAAAAAAAGTAGCCGTTTTTTGCCGTTGCAGAGAGCTGTCGGTGGGTGCAAGACAGTGCGGGGAAATTTGGTGAATACATTTGCTGAGCGGCGCTATGAAAAGTGGCGACGGCTGACTACCGTTATGAGGTCAAAGCGTAACCCCGATTTTTTGGGAGCGCTTGGTGAGGCTTTACTTGTAAGAGTAGAGTGAAAAAGAGGTGGAACCGCGTATACTACGCCCTCTGCAAGAAATTGCAGAGGGCTTGTTTTATAAAGGTAAAGCAAATAATTGATTTAGTGTAAAATTTAAAGCTTAATATCACGGTGGCGTGGTAAGAGAAGTTTTTGTCCACTTTTTTCAAAAAGTGGGGAAAGCGGAGGAGAATATGATAATTACAGAATTACTTGAAAGAAATGCGAGATTTCACGGCAGCGAGGTTGCGCTTGTGGAGATTAACCCTGCACAGCGCCCCGATGACCGTATGACTTATAAGGAGTTTTCACTTATTGAAACGGCAAAGAGCGAAAAGTATCGCCGTGAAATGACTTGGAAGGAATTTGACCGCAGGGCAAACCGCATTGCGAATTTGCTCCTTTCAAGAGGCATTAAGAAAGGCGACAAGGTCGCTATACTTCTTATGAACTGCCTTGAGTGGCTTCCTGTATACTTTGGAATTTTAAAGGCGGGCGCACTTGCCGTTCCGATGAACTACCGCTACGCCGCAGACGAAATTGCATACTGCGTTGACCTTGCTGACGTTGATTACCTCGTTTTCGGTCCTGACTTTACCGAGCGTGTAGCGGCAGTTTTGCCTCAGCTTTCAAGGGTACGTACATTCTTCTTTGTAGGCAAAGACGTGCCTGAGTTTGCCGAGAGCCTTGAAAAAATGTCCTCTTACTGCTCTCCCGAAATTCCCCCCGTTGAGCTTTCCGAGGACGACGATGCGGCTATCTACTTTTCGTCGGGTACAACGGGCTTTCCGAAGGCTATTTTACACGCCCACAAGGCGCTTATCAACTCCTGCCGCACCGAGCAGGCTCACCATAGCCAAACAAAGGACGACGTTTTCCTTTGCATACCGCCCCTTTACCATACGGGCGCAAAAATGCACTGGTTTGGTTCGCTCCTTGCAGGCTCAAAAACGGTTCTTTTGCGTGGCGTAAGCCCTGAGTGGGTGCTCCGCACCGTTTCCGAGGAAAAGGCAACGATAGTTTGGCTTCTTGTTCCGTGGGTACAGGATATTCTCGATGCACTTGATAGCGGCGCACTCAAAAAAGAGGACTACGCCCTTGACCAGTGGCGCTTAATGCACGTTGGCGCTCAGCCCGTTCCACCGAGCCTTATCAAGCGTTGGCTTTCGGTATTCCCTCACCACGATTACGATACGAATTACGGTCTAAGCGAGTCCATTGGCCCCGGTTGCGTACACCTTGGCGTTGAAAACGTACACAAGGTTGGTGCTATCGGTGTTGCAGGACACCTTTGGGAGGTTAAAATTGTAGGCGATAACGGTAAAGAGGTTACCGAGCCTGAGGAGGTCGGTGAGCTTGCGGTTAAAGGCCCCGGCGTTATGAAGTGCTACTACAAAAACCCCGCCGCAACTGATGAAATTTTAAAGGGCGAGTGGCTCTACACAGGCGATATGGCTAAGCGTGATGCGGACGGATTTATCTATCTTGTTGACCGCAAAAAGGACGTTATTATTTCGGGCGGCGAGAACCTTTACCCCGTTCAGATAGAGGACTTTCTCCGAGCTCACGATAAAATCAAAGACGTTGCGGTTATTGGACTCCCCGATGAGCGTCTTGGCGAGATTGCCGCCGCTATTATCGAGCTTAAAGACGGAGTTGAGTGCACTGAGGCGGAAATCAACGAATACTGTCTTGGTATGCCTCGCTACAAGCGTCCAAAGAAGATAATTTTCGCAAAGGTTCCTCGCAATCCTACCGGTAAAATCGAAAAGCCAAAGCTCCGCGAAATCTACTGCGGCGGACGTCTTGTTGAAGCACAAACAACAAGGTAGTACTGTGTTTTTTTCGTTCTTTCTTGAAAGAAAGAACCAAAGAACTTCTCTCACAAACGAGGTATTACTTCCCCCGTTTGCGAGAGAAGTATTCTGATTTTCTTGCAGGAAGATTGAAAAATCAGAGCAACTATCTTGCGGTATGTGGTTAACGGTTATTTGTTAAAATAGAGTGATATACATATATTCCTTGCAAAAGGGTATGTGTTTTCTCGAAATAAATTATAAAAAACATTTCTTTTCCACCTATATCTTTATGGTATGGGTGGAAAAGAAGTTCTTTGCGTAGCTTTCTTTCAAGAAAGCTACAAAATCTTTTGTGAGGAATTTATGGATACCAAGCTTTTTTATACAGACGTGGGTGCGGAAAACGGCGGAGTGCCGATGATTTTGCTTCACGGAAACGGCGGGAACAGTTCCAGCTTTTTCTATGTAACCTATCATTTTGGAAAGACTCGCAGGGTAATAAACGTCGATACGAGAGGGCACGGCTGTACCCCTAAGGGAGATAAGCCTTTTACGCTCGTTCAGTTTGCCGATGATTTAAAGGAATTTATAGATACGCTCGGTATTGAAAAGGCGGATATCATAGGATACAGCGACGGCGGTAATATTGCAATGCTTTTTGCTATGAAGTATCCCGAGAGGGTTAACTCTATGGTGCTTAACGGCGCAAATATGTTCCCCGACGGGCTTGAGCGTAAGGACCAAAAGTGGATAATGAAAAGCTACAAAAGGGCAAAAAGAGCCTATCGCAAAAATCCTGATAGCGTAAAGGCAAGGGATACCTATGAAATGGTTGCGCTTATGGTACACGAGCCGAGCATTTCTCCCGATGATTTGGCGGAGCTTGATATACCTACGCTCGTTCTTGTCGGTAGCCGAGATGCGATAAAGCCCGAACACAGTCAGCTTATAGCGGATAGCATCAAGGGAGCGCGCCTTGTTACAGTTGAGGGCGGACACAATATAGTTAAAAGCAATCCGCTTGAGTATATTAAGGCGGTAGAGAGCTTCTACGAGAGCATAGTATGAACGAAAAAATAAATTACAACAGATTGCTTGAAAATAAGCTGAAAGAGATAGACGGGTGCGGTATTCGCCCCCGCCTGCTTTTGCACGCCTGCTGTGCTCCTTGCTCGACCTACGTGCTTGAATACCTTTGTCCATACTTTGATATTACTCTTCTTTACTATAACCCGAACATTTTTCCTGAGGACGAATATAATAAACGCGACAAAGAGCTTGTTCGTCTTGCTTACGCTATGAAAGAGGAAAGAATAGAGGGCGCGGAGAATATAAAGGTAGTCGTTTTACCGTACACGCCAAGCGATTTTTACGAAATTGCAAAGGGAAAAGAGGATATCCCTGAGGGCGGAGCAAGATGCTTTGAGTGCTACCGCCTGCGTCTTGAAAGAACGGCGGTTTTGGCAAAGGAGGGCGACTATGACTACTTTTGCACAACGCTTAGCATAAGTCCTCACAAAAACGCACAGGTGCTAAATGAAATCGGAGCGGAGCTTTCGGAAAAATACGGAGTCCCTTACCTTTATTCCGATTTTAAGAAAAAGAACGGATATAAACGCTCCTGCGAGCTTTCGGAAAAATACGGACTGTACCGTCAGGACTTTTGCGGCTGCGTATATTCCGCAAACGAGGCAGCCAAACGCCAAAAATAAAGCAAAATTTTAAAAATCCCTTGACAAAACGCTTTAAAGGGTGTATAATTCGTAATGTAAACCGATGAGAAAGAGTAGTAGCGTACTCTAAAACCTTACAGAGAGCACGCGCGCTTGGTGGAAGCGCGGCAAGGGGAGAGGGCGTAAATGGACTTTCGAGGGTGGGGCAGAAAATTGCAGTATTCCCTGACGGAGAGCGCACCGTTATCGTAGCGCGGCGTATGAAGGTACGCAAAGAGGACGGCTTCGGCTGTTAAAATCGGGTGGCAACACGGAAATAGTAATTTCGTCCCGAGTACCGTTTACGGTGCTCGGGACTTATATTTTCTCAAAGCATCAAAGAAGCTTTACGCAACCGGGGAAACCGGCGAAAGTTAATATTTCGTCGACGAAATCATACACAAATAATAAAAGTAAAAATTTAAACCAAAATAAGAAGGAAGCGTGGCAAGAGAAGTCTTTGCTAAGCTTTCTTCAGAAAGCGTGAAAAAATGGAAAAGAAGATACCTTACAAAATTTACCTTGAAGAAAGCGAGATGCCAAAGGCTTGGTATAACCTGCGTGCAGATATGAAAAATAAGCCCGCACCGCTCCTTGACCCCGAAACGCATAAGCCTATGACGGCAAAGGACCTTGACGGTGTTTTTTGCGAGGAGCTTATAAAGCAGGAGCTTGACGATACCACTGCATACTTTGAAATCCCCGAGGAGATACGCGACTTTTATAAAATGTACCGCCCTGCTCCCCTTATAAGAGCGTACTGCCTTGAAAAGAAGCTCGGCACACCTGCAAAGATTTACTATAAGTTCGAGGGCAATAACACGAGCGGCTCGCATAAGCTCAATTCCGCTATTGCTCAGGCTTACTACGCAAAGCAGCAGGGACTCAAGGGAGTTACCACCGAAACAGGAGCAGGTCAGTGGGGTACGGCTCTTTCTATGGCTTGTTCCTACTTTGACCTAGACTGTAAGGTATATATGGTTAAATGCTCTTATGAGCAAAAGCCGTTCAGACGTGAGGTTATGCGTACCTACGGTGCAAGTGTAACACCCTCGCCATCAATGGAAACCAAGGTCGGTCAGAAGATACTCGCCGAGCACCCCGGCACAACGGGAAGTCTTGGCTGTGCAATTTCCGAGGCGGTTGAAAAGGCAACCACAACCGCAGGGTATCGCTACGTGCTTGGTAGCGTTATGAATCAGGTTATGCTCCACCAGTCGGTTATCGGTCTTGAAACCAAAACTGCACTTGATAAATACGGCGAAAAGGCTGATATAATCATCGGCTGTGCGGGTGGCGGCTCTAACCTCGGCGGACTTATCGCTCCTTTTATGGGTGAGAAGATAAGAGGCGAGCGTGATTACAGATTTATCGCGGTTGAGCCAAAGTCCTGCCCCAGCTTCACAAGAGGAAAATACGCATACGACTACTGCGATACGGGTATGATTTGTCCGCTTCAGAAGATGTATACGCTCGGTAGCGGCTTTATTCCTGCCGCTTCTCACGCGGGCGGACTCCGTTATCACGGTATGAGCAGTACCCTTTCCCAGCTTTACGATGACGGACTTATGGAAGCAGTTTCGGTAAGCCAGACCGAGGTATTTGCGGCGGCGGAATACTTTGCAAGAATTGAGGGAATACTCCCTGCTCCCGAAAGCTCTCACGCAATCAAGGTCGCAATAGACGAGGCAAAGAAGTGCATCGAAACGGGCGAAAGCAAAACTATCGTATTCGGTCTTACCGGAACGGGATATTTTGATATGTTTTCTTATGAAAAGTTCCACGACGGCAAGATGACCGACTACGTTCCCACCGATGACGAAATCAATCAGGCACTTGCAAAGCTGCCGGTTGTTGAGTGATATTGAACTTTATATAAAATGTGCGCCCGAACAGGCGCGCATTTTAATAAGCAATCAAATTGACAAAATACGAAAGTAGGGTGAATAGTATGGCGGATTTTACTTACTATACCGATATAACGGGCGACGAAAAGCTTGACAATGCCGTTGATACGTTTATTAAATTTTCTGATTGCGGACAATTTACTGAGGCGCTTGGCGGCTTTATGGCGCTGGTTAAGGATATAACGCACATCATTAAGAACAAGGTTGCTCCTCTTTCAATGTTTGCGGAAACGGGCTGCTTTTATTCAAAAGCGAGCTTTAACGCAGGACTTTGCCTTTACAAAATGGGTAGATATGACGAGGCTGAACAGTGCTTTGTCGGTGCGCTTGACTTTATAAAGGCAAATATATATCCGATAGCTTACGAGGGCGAAAAAAGAACGGTTGTTATCAAAATAGCAAAGGCACTTGCGGAGCTTTACGGCGAAAACAAAAATGATGCCGTTCATTCTGCACAGTATATGCAGGAGGCGGCTTGTTGCTATGACGATGAGGCTATGAAAAACGTTGCGGAGTATTACAAAAAAGGCTACGGAGTGCCCAAAAGCGAAAGAGTTGCAAGGATTTGGGAAAATATTTCGGGATACAGTGAGTTTGCACGAAAATATATATGGGAAAATTACTTTAAGCTTGATTACGATAAGCTTATGGGTATAAATCCGCAGGGCGGAAAAATGAGTCAGGACGTTATAATTCCGTATGGAGTTACTACCGTTGTAAAGATGCCTGACCTTGCAAACGTTATAGTCCCCCCGACGGTTAAAGTTATCAGAAGCGATGCCGCAAGGGTGGGGAAAAATCACGTTGTTGTATTTACCGGTCCCGTTGAGCAGATAGGCGAGGGAGCGTTTAAGATGAGTATGCTGCTTGAGGAGGTATACCTACCTCATACGGTTGGTGTGATAGAGCGTAGCGCATTTGATTCGTGCAGAAAGCTGACAAGGATAGAGCTTCCCTGTGTTTCGCTTGATGGTCTTGGTATTTGCGCTATTTCGGGTTGTACCTCGCTTGATGGGGTAGTGCTCAATGCAAAGGCGATAAAATTCGTTGACGGTTCGGCGTTTTTGAGCACCGACGCACGTATAACGGTAAGGGGTACGGAAAAGGACACCGAGAGGTGGTCGGAGTATTGGAGTCTTTACAGGCCGGGAGATTACCACTACGTTGAATACGTAAAATAATGATAAAAAGCCAATCCCTTTGGATTGGCTTTTTTTGACTATTATATACAAAAGAAATTTGTCGTGTTGGCTCAAATGATTTTTAAAGAGCTGGTATAACAAAAAAACCGAGGCTTTAAAGCCTCGGTTTTTATATATTAGATTAACAGCTGGTCAACGGTTGTGCCGAAAATTTTTGCTATCGCTTTAATTTCAATATCGGTTACAAATCTCTGACCGCTTTCGATACGTTGAATTGCGTTTTTATCAACGTCAACGCCGAGTAGTTGGAGCTTATCCGCAAGAGCTCTTTGCGACATTTTGGGAGCTTGATTAAGTCTTATTTCTTTTATATTTTCACCGCAAATATTATTTTTGCCGTTCGCCTTATTTTTAAACATACACGTAGCCTCTCTTTGACATTTAGTGCTTGACATTTTTAATTATATTATGTTATAATATGAATAATGACATTTACTAGATGTCAAGTGTGTGTTTGAGATAGAGGTGTGTAAAATTGACGGATTTCGCAAGGGGATGCAGTTTGCTGTGGCAGGTCTTTATGAAAAAGAATAAAAAACCGAGGCTTTAAAGCCTCGGTTTTTAAATTATCTGTTTTTCTTACGGTATTTTAGTGGGCTTATGCCGTAGGTTTCTCTGAAAATACGGCGGAAAAAGCTTTCGTTTTCGTAGCCTACCGCAAAGATTATTTCCTCGATAGGCATATCGGTTTCACGAAGCAGCTTGATGGCGATATGACAGCGTTTTTCCTGCAAAAGCGCGGAGAAGGTTTTGCCAATAAGCTTTTTGATGAGTCCGCTTGTGTAGACCGAGGAGTATCCGAGAAGTGATGCAAGTTCGTCAAGTCTTGCATCGGTGATATGAGTTTCGAGATATCCGATAATTTGTTTAACTTGGTTTTCCGACTCGCTATCCGTTTTGGTAGGGCGGAGAAATTTAAGTGCGTCAAGCACCTCGCTTTCGCTTGGAATAGATGGGGCTGCGCCCTTTCTTGAAACGGACAGCGCTGCCGCTCCCGAAGCAAAGCGAATTGCATCGTAAACCGTCTCGCCCTTGGAAATGGCGGCTATAAAATATCCTGCAAAGGTTGTGCCTGCCGCCGTTTTGTCAATGACGTCAACCTTAAATGCGGGGTGGAAGATTCGCTCGCTTCCGTCGGCGTAAACACAGCCCTTTGAACCGAGCGTGAGCATAATTTTTAAATTCGGGTAGAGTCTGCTAAGGTACATAATGCTTGCATCGGCGTCCGAGGTGCCTGTAAGCCCCTTTGCCTCAAACTCGTTTAAAATAAGGTAGGTAAGCTTACCGAAGTCAATTTTTTTCAAATCATCGTCTGCGGGTGAGGGATTGAGGACTATTCTCATACCCTTTGCGTGTGCTTTATCTACAATATAAGGAACGAGGTTGATTTCGTTTTGCAGGAGCAAAATATCGTTTTTTCCGAAGCTTTCAAGCACCCCGTCTATGTAATTTTGAGTGAAATTTCTGTTTGCGCCCGAGTAGGTGATGATACTGTTTTCACCCTCGGGGGTTACCTGAATTATTGCGTGTCCGCTTTTTTCGTTTACGGTTTTGACAAAGGTTGTGTCAACACCGTTTTTTTGCATAATATCAAGCAGCTCCTGTCCGTCTTGACCGACAAGACCTGCGTGGTATATTTTTGCGCCAGCCTTTGCCGCCGCAACGGATTGGTTCAGTCCCTTTCCGCCCGGGTAGGTACGAAGAGAGAGTGTGCTTTCCGTTTCACCCGAAACCGCGATATGATCAAGTGTATATACCAAGTCTATATTACACGAACCAAAATTTAGTATTTTTACCACTTTCTTTTCTTGAAAGAAAAGAAAGCAAAAGAACTTCTTAACAACCGTACCCAAAACCGAGCAGTAAGTTTTAAGCTGTTCCTTACCTTCTTTTCGCCGTCCTTTCTTGATTTTATGCAACAAGTCTTATACAAAGCTTGATTAGCGGCATTCGATTTGAACGCCCAAAGCTCGTGCCGCCTTATCCCTGCAGGCACTACGAATATCCGATAAACCATAGGAGTATTTCGTCTTTTGCTTGAGCAAAAGCTTGGTTTTAACCAAGAGAAATATTCGGAGTGGCACTCGCTGTGTTCATTTAAGCTCGTGTGCCACGCGCCCAGTCGGCGTTGAATTTTTCGATGCCCTTATCGGTCAAGGGGTGGCTTATCATCTGCAAAATTACTTTATAAGGAATAGTGGAGATATGGGAGCCTGCCTTTGCTGCGCGGATAGCGTCCTGCGGTCCTCTTATTGAAGCCGCGATTATCTCGGTTTCAATGCCGTGGATAGCGAAGATGTCCGCAATATCCTCAATAAGCTCGCTGCCGTTGTCCGCAATATCGTCAAGTCTGCCGATAAAGGGGCTTACGTAGGTTGCTCCTGCCTTTGCGGCGAGAAGCGCCTGCGCCGCACTGAAAATAAGGGTTACGTTGGTCTTGATACCAAGAGCCGAAAGCTCCTTGACTGCCACAAGTCCCTCAGCGCAAACGGGGATTTTTATAACTATATTTGGGTGAATTTTGGCAAGCTCCTTTGCCTCGCTAATCATACCCTCGGCTATGGGCGAGAGGACCTCGGCGCTGATAGGCCCGTCAACTATCTCGGTGATTTCCTTTATAACGTCCTCGAATTTCTTGCCTTCCTTTGCGATAAGAGAGGGGTTGGTGGTTACGCCCGAAAGTATTCCAAGGCGTGCCGCCGACTTTATTTCATCTACGTTTGCAGTATCAATAAAAATTTTCATTTTGTGCTATGCTCCTTATTAAATGGGTATTTCTATATTTATTATACTATTATACCCATAATAAAAAAAGAACATAATATACGAAAAAACAAACTTATTTTAATTTGGTGTTTTCCAAAAAAAGACCGACCTATCAAGGTCGGTCAATTTTTGTTTAATATTTAATCTGAACCCGGCTTAGCGATGTTTGATATGTTCGCACTAAAGCTCGCATCGCCTTTTGCCCGTAGGCGCTTGCTTACTCGGGCTTACGGAGAGGTCTGCTATAATGCTTTTCCTCAACCTCGGCTTCCTGAACTAAGGTGTCGGGAGCGGTTGCGTCCTTGATAGAGAAATCCATACGGCCCTTCTTGTCAAGACCAAGATACTTAACCTTAACCTCGGAGCCAACGTCGATACCTGCATCGGTTACCTTGTTGATTCTCTTTGCGCAAATCTTGGAGATGTGAACCATACCCTCTTTGCCGGGGGCGTATTCAACGAAGCAGCCTACGTCCTCGGTGGGTTTATCCTTGCTTGCAAGGATTTTAACAACCTTACCGTCGTAGATTTCGCCAACAACAGGCTCGAATACGATAGCATCGATCATAGCCTTAGCAATAGCTGCGCTCTCGCCGTTAACTGCCGCGATAGTAATGATACCGTCGTCGTTGATGTCAACCTTTGCGCCGCTGTCTGCACAAATCTTCTGAATTACGCTACCGCCCTTACCGATAACCTCACGAATCTTGTCGGGGTCAATCTGGAAGGTGGTCATCTTGGGAGCGTACTTGGAAACCTCGCAACGAGGACCGGGGATAGCCTTGAGGATATATTCGTCGATGATGTAATCTCTTCCCTTATGGGTTACTGCGAAAGCCTCTTTGATGATTTCGGGGGTAAGACCGTCAATCTTGAGGTCCATCTGAATAGAGGTGATACCCTTGTGAGTACCTGCTACCTTGAAGTCCATATCGCCGTAGAAGTCCTCAAGTCCCTGAATGTCTATCATAGTAGACCAAGAGCCGTCCTCCTCGGTGATAAGTCCGCAGGAAATACCTGCAACGGGAGCAGTTATCGGAACGCCTGCGTCCATAAGAGCAAGGGTGGAGCCGCAAACGGATGCCTGAGAGGTAGAGCCGTTAGAGGAGATAACCTCGGATACACAGCGGATGGTGTAGGGGAACTCCTCGGGGCTGGGAAGTACGGGGAGAAGTGATCTTTCAGCAAGAGCACCGTGACCGATTTCACGTCTACCGGGGGTACGAGCAGCCTTAGCCTCGCCTGTGGAGAAGCCGGGCATATTGTAGTGGTGGATATATCTCTTTTCGGTTTGGTCGTCTATATCGTCAAGGAGCTGAGCCTCGGAAAGACTGCCGAGCGTACAGATGGTAAGAACCTGAGTCTGACCTCTGGTGAACATACCGCTTCCGTGAACTCTCGGGATAAGCTCAACCTGAGCATCGAGGGGACGGATTTGGTCCATTCTTCTTCCGTCAACACGCTTCTTGTCAACGAGCAGCCAACGGCGAACAATCTTCTTCTGGAGCTTGTAGATAAGCTCTTCCATTATAGCACCGATTTCGGGGTATTCCTCGCTGAACTTTTCAACGATAGCGTCCTTGATAGGCTCTACACGAGCATCACGGACGGTTTTGTCATCGGTGTCAAGAGCGAACATAAGGTCCTTCTCGCAAAATGCGAAAACCTTATCGAACATATCGTGGTCAAGCTCGCAAGAGGGGTAATCGAATTTGGGCTTGCCGATTTCAGCAACGATGCCGTTGATAAATGCGCAAAGCTTCTTGATTTCCTCGTGAGCCTTCATAATGGCGTCGAACATAACGTCATCGGGAACTTCCTTTGCGCCTGCCTCTATCATAACGACCTTTTCAAGAGAGCCTGCTACGGTAAGCTCAAGGTCGCTTACCTTTCTCTGCTCGTAGTTCGGGTTGAGAACGATTTCGCCGTCAACAAGTCCTACGTGAAGACCTGCGATAGGTCCGTTCCACGGAATATCGGAAATAGAAAGTGCAATAGATGCACCGATCATTGCTGCAACCTCAGGCTCACAGTCGGGCTCTACCGAAAGGATAAGAAGGTTGATTGCAACGTCATTGCGGAGATCCTTGGGGAAAAGGGGACGGATAGGTCTATCAATAACTCTTGAAGAAAGAATAGACTTTTCAGTCGGTCTGCCCTCTCTCTTGTTGAAAGAGCCGGGGATCTTACCTGCTGCATAAAGACGTGCGTCGAAGTCTACCGAAAGGGGAAGAAAATCGATGCCGTCGCGGGGCTTTGCACTTGCGGTTGCGGTTGCAAGAACGCTGGTTTCGCCGAGCTTTACAAGACAAGCACCGTTTGCAAGTCCTGCCATTTTGCCCGTTTCGATAACGAGCTTTTTGCCTGCGAGCTCATACTCGAAGCTTCTGAATTTCTCAAACATTTTAAAATTCCTCCATTTTTTATATTTAAGCGGTAAATGGGGAAAATCGAGCTTTTATTTTTACCACTTTCTTGCAAGAAAGTGGCGCAAAGAACTCTTTTACACCGATAGGCCCGTTGTTTTTTCTAAGCTTTAAGCTTTGCGCTTGCGGTCTATCGGTGTAAAAGAATACTTCGTGCAACCTCTTGGAAGTGGCAGAATAAAAGTAGATATTCCCTATTTTCCGTTTTAATTAAAAGAATAGGGCAATTTCCGTTACCGGAAATTGCCCGTTTGGGTACATCTGTGAGCGGGCGTCCAAATTACTTTCTGATGCCGAGCTTTTCGATGATTGCGCGGTAACGCTCGATGTCCTTCTTCTGAAGGTAAGCAAGGAGCTTACGACGCTGGCCGACCATTTTAAGAAGTCCGCGACGGCTGTGGTGGTCCTTGTCGTTCTTCTTGAGATGCTCGGTAAGGTTTTGAATTCTCGAGGTAAGGAGAGCGATTTGAACCTCAGGCGAGCCTGTGTCGTTCTCGTGAGTCTTGTTAGCCTCGATAATTGACTGCTTTACGTCTTTCATCATTGTTTTTATCACCTTTCTTTAGATTTTCTTCCCAAAGCTAAGTGCAGGTAGGTGAATCCGTCCGTACACTGAGCAAGGGTATAAGCTGCGAAGTTTTACTTTTCGTCGCTTGAACTGAATTATATCATATTATTTTATAAAATGCAAGTTGTTTTTGAATATTCACAATTTTTTTACTTTTTAGTTTGGTGTTATATGAGTCCTATGCAAAAGCCTGCTATTGCGCACATACCGCCGAGCAGCAGCTCCTTTGGTGTGTGGCTGCCTCGGTAGATAGACGCCCATACGACGGCGCAGCCGACTATGGCGCAGGGAATAAGCCAACCAAGGCCAAAGAAATATACGGCGTAGAGCAGTGGTCCGAGAATGCCGCAGGCGTGGCCGCTTGCTTTGAGCTTGAAGATTTTATTGAAAGCCGTCAGTGCGGCAAGAGCTACGAGGTAGCCGATGAAAATAAATTTAAGGTCATCGGTTGCGTTAGTTAAAAATGCGTAGAGTGTGCCGCCGATATATCCTACGGTGCTCGTTAAAAATGCGAGTGTGCGCGAGCCTGCTCTACCTTTTATTTTAAAAGAAGGAATAATTTTAGCAAACGGATACGCAAGTGCGGGTAAAAGTGCAAGAAAGGTTACCGTTAAGAGTAGGTCGCCTGCGTGTCTGAATGCCGATGGATTTAAAAGGTAGAGTGAAATTGCGAGAATTACCACAAACGTAGGCGGTATAGCAATCGCGCGAATGAATTTTGCGAGTTTATTTTTGTTTTCTTTGCTCATTTTGTGTTACCTATATAAATATAAAAGGGGGAAATTGGTTGTTGCTTATGCCAATGAATATTAAAGCTTAGCCTCTGTCGGTGTTGCCTGCCCAGAAGAACAGTGCAACTGTGCCGGGGCCTGTATGACTGCCGATAGTAGTGCCGATGCTCATAATTTCGACCTTGCCGTTCATTTTGGGGAAGTAGCCCTCGATAAGGGCGGCAAGCTCGCGTGCGTCCTCCTCGCAGGCGGAGTTGGAGATGTAGCATTTGCCGTCATAATCCGCGCCGTTTTCTGCGTTTTCCTTCATTTTTTCAAAGGCGGCAAGGATGGCGTTTTTCTTTAAGCGTATTTTTTCCTTGGGCACGAGCTTACCCTCGTCAGATACGTTAAGAAGAGGACAAATTTTAAGTATAGAGCCTACAAAGCCTGCAACCCTTGACACACGTCCTCCTTTAACGAAGAATTTCAGGTCGGTGGAGAAGAACCAGTGTTGTACTCTCTTTTTGTTTTCCTCAGCCCAAGCGACAAGCTCGGCGGCGCTCATACCACTATCCCTTAGGTCTGCAAGCTTATCCATAAGCAGTCCGTAGCCCGAGGACGCCGCAAGGCTATCAACGATATATACGTTTCTTTCGGGAAATTCTTCCTTTAAAATATCTCTTGCTATGATAGCGGAGTTATACACGCCCGAAATTCCCGATGAGGTGGTTACGTGGACGATATCCTTACCTTCTTTTAAATAAGGAGTAAAGAGTGTAACGAATTCGTCGGCGTTTATTTGAGAGGTGCGTGTGTCTGCTCCCTCGTCCATCATTTGATAGAATTTATCAAAGGCAATCGTATGTCCCATATCGTCGGGGTATTCAACGTCGTCAAGATAATAATGGAAGTATGCGTACTTTATATTTCTTGAATCAAGGTGTTCCTTGGTCAAATCGGCGGTGGAGCAGCAGCTCAGAATGTAACTCATAGTAAATAATCCTTTCGGTTTTTGGTTATTTTTGCCTTTTTTGGCGGCTTTTATTCACCGCCCTCGGCTTTACGTTTTAATTATATACGGCAGAGGGGAAAAAGACAACCTACTGTTTTGATAAGGTGCTCTACTTGGTTGGTGTATCAACTCTACTAAATAGAAAAGGCAACTCTACAAGCCGTAGAGTTGCCTTGTTTTATAGTTTTTTGGGGTTAGTTTACCTCTTTTTTGGTGCTTGAGGTATCTTTTTTTGATAATCGCTTAATAAATGAAAATTTAACGATTTTTATTTTGAAGCAGCAGATTACGATTAAAATTGCGGGTGGAATGAGGCAAAGTATTTGCCAGAAATTACCCCAAGGCAGGAAAATACAGTAAATCATAAAGATAATACTTGACACCATAGCCGACATAATAATCATACTGAGATGAGTTTTTCCCCACACAAAGCTAAATACAGTTAAAACGACGAGTGAAACGACGGTGGCGTAGATAAAAAACATCCAATAACTAATACCCGCAGTGAGAAAAATGGTGATATACGGTATTGAAAAAACTGTGTAAATGGCGATTATTGCAAGCATAATAACGCTTGCGTAATTAATTTTCTTTGCTCTTGCTCTGCCCTTATGGTCGTGGAGCAGGTAGTCTACCGTAACTCCGAATATTTTAGCAAGGTCCATAAGCACGTAGGCATCTGGAATTGCTTCGGCGCGTTCCCATTTTGAAATTGCCTTATCGGAATAACTTATTGCATTGCCGAGCTCCAGCTGTGTCATTTTCGCCTCAGTGCGCAAATTCGTGAGGTTTTCGGCGAAAATGATTTTTAAATCCTTGTTTTCGGTGTCCAAAGCGCTACTCCTTTCGCTGGTTTTACATTTAGATTATACATC
Organism: Eubacteriales bacterium; assembly: GCA_045653945.1. Taxonomy (GTDB): domain Bacteria; phylum Bacillota; class Clostridia; order Oscillospirales; family CAG-272; genus SIG673. The sequence goes on along the minus strand of JAZOML010000003.1, from coordinate 9,174 downwards.
TAAGCTATCAAAATTGCAATAACGTATCCCTTGAATTTAAAAAAAATTTACCTATCTCCCGATATTAAGTATAAAAAATTACAAAAAAGACGAAAATATTATCGGAAAGGAGTGAGATAAGCGATGGCAAACGAAAACAAACAAAAAAACGAGGCAAAAAACAAAAAAACAAACGTCAAGGTAGTAAATCAGACCGAAAATAAAAAATCCGAAATGAACACTGCTAAGAACGGCACAGCGAAAAGTAATTCTTCAAAATGACAAAAATCGGGCGAAAACGCCCGATTTTTCTTAATATGCAAATAAATGTTTACAATATTAACTCTTGTAATTATATAAAAAATGTGTTATAGTATAATTGTATAACTATCCACTAAATTTTATAAATGTTAAAGAAGTACGAAAGGACAAGGCAGGGAAAACAAATGGCAACTAAAAAAGCAATGGGAAGCAGCAATACAAATAAGGGAAACAGCACAGTAAAGGTTATACTTAAAGCGCTCGCGCCCTTCATAATTTTCGCCGTTTCTCTGGTGCTTGAGAGCTGTCTTGTGCTTGGCGGCGATGCAGGGGCGTCGGGAGCTATGCGGACGCTATTTTTGGGACTTTTTGGATACTCCGCACACGTTCTTTTTATTGGAGCTACTGTACTTGCGATATTCTTTGCCGACCTTGAAAAGAGGGGTACGCTCCGGTACAAATGCATAATGCTCGCATCTCTTACAGTTCTCGGCTCATCGCTTCTTACCCTGCTTGGCGAGTCGGGGACGGACACCACGTTTGCAAAAATCTGGACAGACGGTACGCTTGGACAGAGCGGTGGACTTTTTGGCTCAATAGGTATTTTGCTATCCGTTATGCTATCTTCCACGCTTGCGGCAGTGGTGTGTGTTATAGCAATGCTTTTGGTAGCCACCCTGACGCTTGGAAAAACAAAGCTTGGTATATGGAGAACTGTTTTTCATATTGCAGAAAAGCCTGTTGCGCCTAAGAAAAATGCTAAAAAAGAAACTAAAGTTAAAAAGGATAATGAAAGGCGCGCTCCTGCGCTGCCTCAACCCGACGTTTCACCGACAAGAGTTGAAACCATGCTGGGAGCTTCCGAGCCCACACCCTATCCGGAGCTTACCGCCGGCGTGAGCACCACCGAGATTGGAGCAGGTGAGTTTTCGGTCAGCGACGGCAGACACACGATAGAAACGGTGAATTTTGATAGGGAAGAGCAAACGGCAAAGCCGTTTGTTCCCGAAAATCTTATGGAAAAGCTCGGTTTAAATCAGCCGACTCAGGTAAAAACCGACATATATTCAGAGAGTAGCGAGGAAAAGCCTGCTCCGACTCCCACGAAGATTAATCTTGACCACGCATATTCGCCCTTTACCCTGCCAAAGGCGGCGCAAAACGCCGAGCCTATCGTTTACGGCGATGATGCGGGAGAAGCTGAGGCGTATTCTCCGTTTACAAATCCTGTTCGCAGTATGAAGGAGCCAAAACGTGATAACGTTGGCGCGGCTTTGCCTGTCGGCGATGCTGCAACGGAGCAGGTTTGGGAGCGTATGCAAAAGCAGGCGCAGGGTATAGATGATGAGTCCGAGCGCACAAGAGAGCGTGCGCCCGAAGGCGCTCCGACGATGCAAAATTATGCACCCGTTCCCCCAGTACACGTTGAAAGCGCGGAGGATTACGAAATTCCCGAGGATAACGTGGACGAAGGTGAGGCAAATGACGAGGCGGCTCAAGTCTACACCTCTGTATATGATGATAACGTTGAGGACGTCGAGGAAGAGGACGTCGATGACGTAGCCGAGGATGATGACTATGAGTACGAAAGCGTTACGGAGTCTGCACCTGCTCAGCCGCTCCGTCCCGTTTATACTCCGCCCGTATCCGAGTCCGTTCCCAAAGATGAGGATTATGAGGACGACCACGCCATAAATCCGTTCAGCACATATAATAAGCTTCGCTACCCAAGGTTTAAATTTCCCTCGGTTGAGCTGCTTGACAAGGCTGACGATTCGCTCGGAATATCGGAAAACGAGATTTACGAAACACAAAAAAAGCTTATTGATACGCTTGAAAGCTTCAATATCAGCGTAACGCTTGCAGGGTACAGCAAGGGCCCTACAATTACAAGATACGAGCTTAACCCCGGACCGGGTGTAAAATTTAAGCAAATTGCAAATTTAAGCGAGGATATAAGCGTAAGACTTCAATCGGAAAAGCTGCGCAGTGGTATAAGAGTAGTTACCGTACCCGGTAAATCGGTTGTCGGAGTAGAGGTGCCTAACAGTGTAGTCAAAAAGGTAGCTCTACGCACGATGATAGAGGAAAGTGCCTTCAAAAACGCAAAAAGCAAGATAACTGCGTGTCTTGGTGTTGATATTTCGGGCAGGTCGGTATATATGAACATAGACGATATGCCTCACGTGCTTGTTGCAGGTCAAACAAAATCGGGTAAGTCGGTTGCTATCAACTGTATGATAATGAGCCTTATATACCGTGCCTCGCCCGATGAGGTACAGCTTATTTTGGTTGACCCGAAAAGAGTTGAGCTTAGCATTTATAACAACCTGCCTCACCTTGTTATGCCCGTTATAGACGAGCCTAATAAGGCGGCTGCGGCTCTTAAATGGGCGGTTGACGAAATGGATCGCCGTTATAAGCTGCTTGAGGAGGCTCAGGTCAGAAACCGAGATGAATATTACGCATACCGAGATGATAATCCGAATTTTGAATATATGCCGCAAATCGTCATAATCATAGACGAGCTTGCCGACCTTATGCTTCAGGCAAAGGAGCACGTCGAGGGAAGAATAAACCGTCTTGCCGCTATGGCGAGAGCCTGCGGTATGCACCTTGTTATCGGTACGCAAAGACCGTCGGTTGACGTTGTAACGGGACTTATCAAGGCGAATATCCCCTCGCAAATAGCGTTTAAGGTTGCCCTGCAAACCGACTCGAGAGTTATTCTCGGCTCGGGCGGTGCTGAAAAGCTGCTAGGTCGCGGCGATATGCTTTATCACGAAACGGGTAAGGATATAGTAAGACTTCAGGGTGCATTTGTCGATACTCCGGAAATCAAGAGAGTTTTAAATTATATTATTGATAATAACGGAAGGGCTCAGTACAATCCTGAGGTTATGTATGCGCTTCAGCAGGAAACGGACAAGCTTAATAAAGCGGAAAAGAAGGTCGTACAAAACGATGATTACGCTGTTGACGGCACAGACCCCGACTTTGATTTGCTTTGTCAGGCAACCGAGCTTGTTATCCAAATGGGCGGCGGTATTTCCAAGAACATTATTCAAAGACACTTAAAGGTTGGCTTTAACCGCAGCGCAAATATCTTTGATAAGCTTGTGGACCTCGGATTTATTTCGCAGGCTCAGGGTAACCCAAACAAGCCGCGCGACGTGCTTGTAACGTGGGAGCAGTATCAGCAGTGGAAAAACAACAACGGCAAATAATTTTTAAAAAGGAAATTAAAAATATGATATATTTTTATCTTGCAAACGGCTTTGAGGAAACCGAAATGATATATCCGCTTGACCTTTGCCTTCGTGCAGGTCTTGAAGCAAAAACCGTTTCAATAACAAAGGAAAAGGCGGTTACGGGCACTCACGGTATAACCGTTATTGCGGATATGAGTATTTTTGACGCCGAATACGATATGAAAAAGGCGGATTGCTTTGTGCTTCCGGGCGGAATGCCGGGGGCGTCTAACCTTGAGCTTTGTATGGACGTGCAAGATGCTCTGCAATACGCTTACGACAACGACAAATATATTTGCGCTATATGTGCAGCGCCCTATATACTGGGTAAAAAAACCTTTCTTTACAAAAAGAGAGCGGTATGCTATCCCTCATTCAGAGAATACCTGTTTGGCGCTGAAATTCCCGAAAACGAAAAGTGCGTAACCGACGGCAAAATAATTACCGCAGTAGGTGCAGGAGCAGCGGTGGACTTCGGACTTGCGATAATCAGTGCACTCCTTTCGCCCTCGGATGCGGAAAGGATAAAAAATGCCATACTTCTTTGATAGCGGTGCACCGCGTCCAAACGTAAGAGAGCAAAAAAACGAGCTTCGCACAAAATTCAGGGAAAAGCGCAAGAGCCTGTCCCCCGAATTAAAGGCTCAGTGGGATAAGCAAATTTGCAGCAGATTGCTATCGCTTGTAAGCGTGCGGTATGCCGATGAGATACTCAGCTTTTCTCCGCTTAGCGGCGAGGTTGATGTAAATGAATTTAATGCGCACGTTATGAAAAGCGAGAAGGCTCTTTATCTGCCGAGATGTAAAGAGGGAACACGAGAGATGAGCTTTCATCTTGTTTGTGCTACTGAGGAGCTTGAAAACGGTTCGTTTTCTATACTTGAACCGCCCGAAAGCCTTCCCGTATGGGAAAATAAGCAAAATAAAAGGGCAGTGTGTATAATACCCGCTATGTCGTATGACAAAAAGGGATACCGACTCGGATACGGCAAGGGCTACTACGATAGATACCTCTCATCTAAAAATGCGGTAAAAATCGGCGTTTGCTACTCGCAGTTTTTGTCGGACAGTATCCCGCGCGGACGTTTTGATTTGTCTGTTGACCTTATTGTTACCGAAAAGGGTATAATTACCGTTTCAAAATAAGGCTTTTATCAGAGCAATCGGGATAAACTAGTACCAAAGCCTACGTTTTTATGCCTTCGCTTTGAAAAGCGAATTTTGAAAAATATTTTTTCATTTAAATTTATTATAACCGTTGTTATCGTCGCGGCGGTGCTTTCGACGGTAGCTATGCTGCTGCTTTTTGATGCCTTTGCTATTGGCAAAGACGATACGTCCGTAAGTATAACTGTGCCAAAGGATGCGAAAAAAAGCGAAATTGCAGCTATTTTAAAGGAAAACGGTCTTATCGGCAGTAAGACTTGGTTTTCGCTCTATACCTCACTCAGAGGAAAAGAGGTTAAAGCAAGGGGTGGCGAATATGAAATTCCGAAAAGCAGCGGCTTTGACGGAATTTGCCTTATCCTTTCGGGAAAGCAAAAGGGGACACGCACAGAGGTAAGAGTTTCTATACCCGAGGGAAGCACCTTTGACGATATTATAGAGATAGTGTGCGAAAAGCATAAGATTTGCTCAAAAGAGGAGCTTGTGGACACCGTTCAAAACGGAGATTTTTCGCAGTATAGCTTTATAAATTCGCTTGATGCTACTCGCGGAAAACGGAAATACCGACTTGAGGGCTACCTCTATCCCGACACATACAGCTTCTATTCGGACAGCTCGGCTTATGCGGTGATAGATAGAATGCTCTCAAACTTTGAAAAAAAGCTTGATAAAAGGTATCTCGATGCCTGTAAAAAACGGGGAATGACGCTGGATGAGGCGGTAACGCTCGGCTCGATAATTATGCGAGAGGGGCGGTACGTTTCCGATTACGGAAAAATATCCTCGGTCTTTCACAATCGGCTTAAAAGCTCCGCCTTTGCAAAACGGCTTCAAAGCGATGCAACGCTTGTTTACGTTTTGGGAAGAGAAATGCAGAGCGCCGATAAGGAGCTGGATAGCCTCTATAACACCTATAAATACGGAGGACTTCCGCCGTCTCCTATCTGCTCCCCCGACCTGAACGCGATATCCTATGCCTTAACCCCCGATAACACCGATTACTACTACTTCGTTACCAAAAAGGACGGTACGGTGCTCTACGCACGCGATTATAACACACACCTAAACAATATTAAAAAAGCAGCAAATTAAACCTTACACCCTTGCGGTGTAAGAATACATATAAGGTGAAAATTATGCAAAAGCCTGAAATTTTAGCCCCTGCGGGCAATATGGAAAAATTAAAAGCGGCAATAGCCTTTGGCGCTGATGCGGTATACCTTGCGGGACTTTCGTTTGGTATGCGCGCGGCGGCAGGTAATTTTACCGAGGACGAGATTTTTGAGGCGGTAAAATATTGCCACGAAAAAGGCGTTAAGATTTACGTAACCGTAAATACGATGCCTCACACAAACGAATACCAAAGACTTGAAAAGCATCTTAAAGCGCTGGAAAAAGCAGGCGTTGATGCGCTGATTATTTCCGACCTTGGCGTTTTTATGACGGCAAAAGAGATAGTACCGAATATGGTTCTGCACGTTTCCACACAGGCAAGTGTAGTCAGCGCAAGAACCTGCACAGAGTGGTATAAGCTCGGCGCAAGCAGGGTTATTTTGGCAAGAGAGCTTACCCTTGCCGAAATCAAGGAGATAAGGTCGAATATTCCGCCCGAGCTTGAGCTTGAGGCGTTTGTTCACGGCTCAATGTGTGTTGCGTATAGCGGAAGATGTCTGCTCTCAAATTATATGACGGGCAGAGATGCAAACCGAGGCGCTTGTGCTCAACCCTGCCGCTGGGAATACACAATTCGCACTGCGGAAATTGAGGAGGTTAAACGCCTTGGCGAGGGCTTTACACTGATACAGGACGAGGGTGGCACTTATACCTTTTCCTCACGCGACCTTTGTATGATTGAGCATATCCCCGAGCTTGTGGGGAGCGGACTTTCCTCGCTTAAAATCGAGGGAAGGATGAAAAGCTCCTGTTACGTCGGCGCGGTTGTTAACGCATACCGTATGGCACTTGATAGCTACTTTTTAAATCCAAGCGCATACACGTATGATGAAAAATGGCTTGACGAGCTGAAATCGGTATCGCACAGACAGTACGATACGGGATTTTTCTTTGGGGAGGTCGGTGATAAGGCTAAAATTTGCGATGAGCCGGGCTACATAAAGGAGCAGGCGGCACTCGGTGTATGCTATAAATATGATGAGAACGAGGGCAGAGCCTACTTTACTCAAAAAAATAAATTCTCGGTGGGCGAAAGAATAGAGCTTCTTGTTCCGGGAAAAACGGGCAACAGCTTCGTTTGCGAAAAAATCTACGACGAGGACGGCTCCGAAATTGACAGCGTACCGCACCCGATGATGAATTTTGCAATCGACGTGCCGTACCCCGTACCCGAATTTTCTATTTTACGATATGCTAAGGAGTAACGTCTATGAATAACAAAGATTATGTATTAAGCCTTTGCCAAGAGGTAAAGGAGGCGGCAAGAGGACTCGCAACGGCGTCGGGAAATGCAAAAAACGAGGCGCTTCTTAAAATTGCGGACTCCATTGAAAGCGAAAAGGACTACATATTGCAGGAAAACGAAAGGGATTTGGAACAAGCCGAGCAAAACGGCGTAGCCAAAACTATGCTTGACCGACTGAGGCTGAACAGAGGGCGAATTATCGCTATTGCCGATGCCGTGCGTGATATAGTCAAGCTTCCCGACCCTTGCGGTCAGGGTAATACCTTTGTTCGCCCAAACGGACTTAAAATTACAAAAATCAGTGTGCCGATAGGCGTTATCGGTATAATTTATGAGGCTCGTCCAAACGTAACCGTCGATGCGGCGGCACTTTGTATCAAAAGCGGAAACGGTGTAGTCTTAAAGGGCGGCAAGGAGGCTATAAATACCAACCGAGCGCTCATTAAAATAATGAAAAAAGCGCTTGACGGTACCGCCATTTCGCCCGATGCGGTTGCGCTTATAGATAACACCTCCCGCACAGCAACCACCGAGCTTATGAACGCACGAGGCTTTATCGACGTGCTTATTCCAAGAGGCGGCAAGGGACTTATCAAGGCGGTTGTTGAAAACGCAAGCGTACCCGTAATTGAAACGGGAGCAGGAAACTGCCATATCTATATTGATAAGGCGGCGGATATTGATAAGGCGGTCAAGGTTGCAATTAATGCAAAGACCTCTCGCCCCTCGGTCTGCAACGCCGTTGAAACTATGCTTGTGCATAAGGATATAGCGGCAGAATTTTTGCCCAAATTTTCCTTTGAGGCGTGGAAATATAACCTTGAGATGCGAGGCTGTACCGTAACAAGAGAAATCCTTGACGGCATAACCCTTGCTACCGAAAACGACTACGAAACCGAATACAACGACTTTATTTTGGCTATCAAGGTCGTTTCTTCGCTTGATGAGGCGATTGCTCACATCAGAAAATACACAACGGGACACAGTGAGGCGATAATCACCGAGGACCTTGCGGCGGCTCGTAGCTTTACCGAGCAGATTGATGCGGCGGCGGTTTACGTCAACGCCTCAACCCGATTTACCGACGGCGGAGAGTTTGGCTTTGGCGCGGAAATCGGTATCTCCACACAAAAGCTTCACGCAAGAGGCCCAATGGGACTTGCTGAGCTTACGACGGTTAAATATATCGTGCAGGGCGACGGACAGGTAAGGTAAGTTACATTGTGTTGAGGTTTTCCGTTCTTTCTTGAAAGAAAGAACCAAAGATTTTCCTTTCGGGAGAGAGTGGAAATTCTCAGCGCAATATAATTATCTAACTGAATGTCGTTCTAAACGAGGATATTATGGAAGAAATCAAAATTTTATATAGGGACACTGAGATAGCCGTAATTGAAAAGCCCGTCGGTGTGCTTTCGCAAAAGGACGCCAAGGGTGAGGACGGACTTGTTGAGATACTTTCAAGGCAACTCGGTAAAACCGTGTACCCAGTGCATAGACTTGACCGCCCTGTCGGCGGAGTTATGGTGTACGCACTGAGCAAAAATGCGGCGGCAGCTTTGTCGGGAGAAAAAGCGTTTGAAAAGGTTTACCTCGCCTGCGTCAGTGGAAAAGCTGTGCCCGAGGGCGAAATGGTTGACTACCTTTTCAAGGATAGCGCAAAGGGTAAAAGCTTCGTTGTCAAAAGCGAACGCAAGGGCTCAAAATACGCAAGACTTACCTATGAAACGCTGAAAACCGTAACAAGTGAGCAGGGCGACCTCTCGCTTGTGAGAATAAAGCTCGATACAGGCAGAACGCACCAAATCAGAGTGCAGTTTGCAAGCCGCGGTATGCCACTGCTTGGCGATGGGAAATACGGCTCGCGCATTAAAGGACAGGGAATTGCCCTTTGGTCTCACGGACTAACTCTTACCCACCCCAAAACGGGGCAAACACTGATTTTTACGTCAAATCCAGCGGATAATCAGTTTTTTGAAATATTTTTTAATTAACAACAAAAAAATAAAAATAAAACGAAGAAACCTTTGGTAAATGAACGCACAAACGCCAAGCTATGCTAAAACGAAGAAATTTTGGGCGTAGCCGCAAGGGAAGTCT
>JAZOML010000002.1:0-6179 GCA_045653945.1 Eubacteriales bacterium | reverse complement strand
ACCGCAACCATACCCATACCGTACTTTTTCGCCTTTTCAATAGCCATATTCATAGCCTTGTAGCCGATGACCTGTCCCATACCGTGATGACCGTCAACAACGGCGGTGGTGGGGGTATCCTTGATAATTTCGAAATTGGTTACAGGCATTTGAATTCCCGCTTTTATTCTGTCTATATACACAGGCTTAAAACGGTTGCAACCGTGCGACTCAATACCTCTTTTGTCGCTTTCAAGCAGTACGTCAGTGCAAATTTCGGCGTCCTCTCTCGGTACACCTGCACCAACAAAGGCGTCGGTTATAAAGCTGTACGCAGTATTCCAGTCAAGATTCATTTTTGGCATAATTTTTTACCTCGTGCTTGATTTTTGTTTCTACATATGTTATAATCGTTTTGAGCGAATTTGTCAATATTGAAATAATAAAATGAACGAAACGCTCAAAAAATGATAGATAAAATCTTTGATTTTACATAAATGCTCATAAGGAGGAACAGAAAATGGCATTCAAGGAAAGAGAAACGGCTATCCTTTCGTATCTGTGCGAGCATAAGAGTGCAAGCGTTGGGGAGCTTTGCGCGGCGCTATTTGTCAGTGAACCTACAATGCGCAGAGATCTTGCGGCGCTCAATAAAGCAGGGAAGATAATAAGAACACACGGCGGTGCGACTCACAGAGGAGAGCTTGGAGAAAACCTTCCGCTTTCGCTTCGTGAGGGCGAGAATGCGGCGGCTAAGGTGTTGATAGGTAAAAAATGCCTTGCCTTGATAAACGACGGTGATACGGTAATGGTAGACGGTTCATCAACTGCGCTTGCGCTTTTACAGGAAATGGGCGATAAAAGAACTGTCGTCGTCGTAACCAATAGTGCAAAAGCGCCGCTTGTACTTGCAAAAACCAAGATAAAGACCTTTGTTACGGGTGGAGAGCTGGCGGCGGACACCTACGCATACGTTGGAAGCTACGCAGAGAATTTTATGCGCACGTTCAATGCCGATATCTGCTTTTTCTCGGTGCGCACTCTGACCGAGGACGGCATATTGACCGATAACGCCATAGCCGAAAACGCTGTGCGCAGAGTGATGATGTCGCGCTCAAAAAAGAAGGTGCTTATGCTTGACTCCGAAAAGGTGGGGCAGCCGTGCATAAACACACTTTGTACACTTGATGATATAGACCTTGTGGTGAGTGAACGTGATATTTCGGGACTGTTTGAGGGGTACAAGGAGAAGTTTTTATAAAAATCACGGCAGGTGATATGCATCATCGGTGATAATTATGCAATTAATAAAAAAATCCTGCACATTTGTGCAGGATTTTTTGGCCTACCCGAGCGGATTTGAACCGCTGACACCAAGCGTCGGAGGCTTGTGCTCTATCCAGCTGAGCTACGGGCAGAAATTTTGACTATATTATACCACCGCATACCTAAAAAGTAAAGCGATTTGCAAAAATAATTTAAAAAATTCACAAAACCCCTTTTCTTTTTGAAAATAATATGATATAATAATATGAATTATAATGCGAATATATATGCGCGCAAATGGAAAGGCGGTGGAAAACGTATGAAAAATTGCATAGAAATTATAACTAATTCGTTTTCCGAAACCGAAAACGTAGGTAAAACACTTGCGAGGGCGCTCAAAAACGGCGGATTTGTAGCCTTTTACGGCGATCTTGGAGCAGGAAAGACCGCATTTACCCGAGGTATGGGAGAAATTCTTTGCCCTGATGCCGAGGTTTGCTCCCCTACCTATGCGATAATAAACGAGTACAAGTGTGGCGGAAAAACCGTTATGTGCCACGTTGATGCTTACCGTATAAACGATGACGACGACCTTTACAGTACTGGCTTTTACGATTGCGCCGACTACGAAAACTGTGTTATGGCTGTTGAGTGGTGCGAAAAAATACCGTTTGCAGTGCCCGATGACGCTATTAAGGTCAGTATATTCAAGCTTGGCGAAAGTAAGCGCAAAATAGTGATAGAAAATGCGCCAAGCGGCTTGGAGGTTACGGTATGAGGATACTTGCAATAGACACTACGGCAAAGACCGCAACGGCGGTTCTTACTGAAAACGAAAGGCTGATTGCCATAACCACACTCAACACCCCCAATACCCACAGCGTAACCCTGCTTCCGATGATAAGCGGACTTCTTAAAGGAGCTGATTTGACGGTATCTGACCTTGATATTTTAGCCTGCTCGGCAGGTCCCGGCTCGTTTACAGGTGTGCGTATAGGCACGTCGGCTATCAAGGGACTTGGCTTTGCTGATAATAAAATTTGCATAGGTGTATCCTCACTTGAAGCACTTGCGATGAATATAACCGAAAACGGTATCGTTTGTCCCGTAATGGACGCAAGACGAAATCAGGTGTATAATGCACTGTTTAAGTGCGAGGACGGTAAGCTTACACGCTTAACCGAGGATAGAGTTTTGTCGACTGATGAGCTTTCCGCTGAGCTTAAAAATGAAACGGATAGAATTTTTATAACGGGCGATGGCTCAGAAATAGCAAAAAAGGCTCTTGCGGACAAGAATATAGCACTGCCGCACGAGATACTTCGCTACCATAACGCATATAACGTTGCGCTTTTAGCGTATAATAGCTATCTTGGCGCACCAGAAGAAGAAAGAAATAAATTTACTGCACATACACTTGCCCCGACGTATTTACGTATGTCGCAGGCGGAAAGAGAAAGACTTGAAAGAGAGGATAAAAAATAATGAAAATTGCAATCGGATGTGATCACGGAGCTTACGATTTAAAGGAAACCTTAAAGAAATATCTTGCCGACAAGGGAATTGAGGTTGACGACAAGGGTACTTATTCAAAGGATAGCGTACACTATCCCATTTATGCTACCGCAGTATGTAAGGAAGTACAGGCGGAAAATGTAGATTTTGGAATACTTCTTTGCTCAACGGGTATCGGTATCAGTATAGCGGCAAATAAGCACAGGGGTATCCGCGCGGCGCTTTGCTCCGACGTATACAGTGCAACCTACACACGTTTGCACAACAACGCAAACGTTCTTTGTATGGGTGCGCTCGTTACGGGCGAGGGACTTGCAAAGATGATAACCGACACCTTCCTCTCAACCGAATTTGAGGGCGGACGTCATCAGACACGTATAGACCTTATTACCGAAATAGAGAATAATGAAAGATAACATAGAGGTAAAACAAAAATGAAATGGACAGGACTTAATGAGATAAGAGAAAAATATCTCTCCTTTTTTGAAAGCAAGGGACACCTTCGTTTGCCCTCGTTTCCGCTCGTTCCGATAAACGATAAATCACTGCTTCTTATAAACTCGGGTATGGCGCCTATGAAGAAGTACTTTACAGGCGAGGAAACTCCCCCCCGTAACCGTGTAACCACCTGCCAGAAGTGTATCCGTACCCCCGACCTTGAAAGGGTTGGACATACGGCGCGACACGGTACGTTTTTTGAAATGCTCGGTAACTTCTCCTTTGGTGATTACTTTAAGGAGGAAGCGATTGCTTGGTCGTGGGAATTCCTTACCGAGTGGCTTGAAATCCCCGCTGACCTTCTTTGGCCGTCTATCTATGAAAATGACGAAGAGGCTTATGATATTTGGGCAAATAAGATAGGCGTTAGCCCTGCGCATATTGTTCGTCTTGGTAAGGCGGACAACTTCTGGGAGCACGGCTCGGGTCCCTGCGGTCCTTGTTCGGAAATATACTTTGACCGAGGCGTAAAATACGTTTGCGGTAGCCCCGACTGTAAGCCCGCCTGCGACTGTGATAGATTTATGGAAATCTGGAACAACGTTTTCTCGCAGTTCAACAATGACGGAAACGGCAATTATACTGAACTTGCACAAAAGAATATCGATACCGGTATGGGACTTGAAAGACTTGCTTGTGTAATGCAGGGCGTTGACAATATGTTTGAGGTTGATACCATTCGCAAGGTTATAGACAAGACCTGCGAAATTTCGGGCAAGACCTACGGCGCTAATGCTGAAAACGATATTTCTATCCGTGTTATAACCGACCACTCAAGAAGCGCAATGTTTATGATATCCGACAACGTTACCCCTTCAAATGAAGGCAGAGGCTACGTTCTTCGCCGTATAATTCGCCGTGCACTGCGCCACGGTAAGCTTCTTGGTATAAATCACCCCTTCCTTGTTGATACCGTAACCGTAGCTATCGGAGAGAGCTGTGAGGCATACCCCGAGCTTACGGAAAAGAAGGATTATATTCTCAAGGTTATCGCAATGGAGGAGGAAAAGTTCGATGCAACTGTTGATGCAGGACTTTCTATTCTTTCCAATATGATGAAAAAGGCTCTTGCTGAGGGTAAGACCGAAATCGTCGGCGAGGACGTTTTCAAGCTTTACGATACGTTTGGCTTCCCCATAGACCTCACCCGTGAAATTGCGGCAGAGCAGTCCTTCTCAATAGATGAGGACGAGTTCAAAAAGCTTCTTGATGACCAAAAGAGAAGAGCAAGAGAGGCAAGAGGTAACATTTCGGGCTGGTCGGATGCGTCAAAGAACCTTATTTCTGAATTCCCAAAGACCGAATTCCTTGGCTATACCGACGAAGTATGCGAGGCAAAGGTTATAGGACTTATAGTTGATGACGAGTCCGTTGAAGAAGTAAACGAGGGCGACTTTACTCTCATCACCGATAAAACCGTATTCTACGGTGAGGGCGGTGGACAGGTAGGCGACACAGGTGCAGTTTATGACCGTGATAGCCTTATTACCGTTATGAATACCCAAAAGACCGACGGCGTTTACGTTCACCTTTGTACCGTTGCAAGTGGCGATATAAGAGTAGGCGATATTGTTCGCCTTGAAATCAACTCTATGCAGCGTCAGGCTATAAAGAGAAACCACTCCGCTTGTCATATGCTTCAGGCGGCACTCCGTGAGGTTCTTGGTAAGCACGTAGAGCAGGCAGGCTCTTACGTTGACAGTGAGCGTCTGCGCTTTGACTTCAAGCACTATGCGGCAGTAACCGACGAGGAGCTTGAGGATGTCGAGGACCTTGTAAACGCTCATATTTTCCTTGGTGAGTGCATCGAAACAAAGGAAATGCCTATTGACGAGGCAAGAAAAACGGGAGCTATGGCTTTGTTCGGTGAAAAGTACGGCGACGTTGTACGTGTTGTAAAAATGGGTAACTTCTCAACCGAGCTTTGCGGCGGTACTCACCTTGATAACACCGCAAAGGCAGGTATATTCAAGATAGTTTCCGAAAGCTCCGTTGCGGCAGGTGTACGCCGTATCGAGGCTACCACCGGTCTTGGCGTTCTCCGTCTTATCAAGGAGCGTGATGACCTTCTTGAGGATACTGCAAGAGAGCTTAAGGCAAATAACGTTGCTGACGTTGCAAAGAAGGCTTCCTCGGTAATGCAGGACCTTAAGAGTGCAAAGAGTGAGATTGAAAGCCTTAACGCAAAGGTTGCTTCCTCTATGACCTCTGGAATTAAGGACAGCGCTACTGACGTTAAGGGACTTGTTCTTATGACGGGCAAGATGCCCGGAGCAGCAGTTGATACCGTAAGAAATATCACCGACGACTTCAAGGCGGAAAACGACCTCGCTGTAACCGTTATAGCGGTTCCGGGCGAGGGTAAAATCAATTTTGTTGCTTCCTGCGGAAAAGAGGCGGTTAAGCGCGGTGCTCACGCAGGTAATCTTCTTAAAGCACTCTCCGCAATTTGCGGTGGTGGTGGCGGCGGACGTCCCGATAGCGCACAAAGTGGCGGCAAACAGCCCGAAAACGTAGATAAGGCTCTTGCTTCGGCGGCTGAAATTCTTGCTTCTATGATTAAGTGATTTTCCACCTTTCTAAAAAGAAAGGTTCGTAAAAGAACTTCGATACAAACGAAGTCTTGTTTAGACCTCGTTTGTATCGAATCACTACGTGATTTTTTTATTTTGAGATAAGAAAGAAAATCAATTTAACATAAAATCAAAAAAATGGAGAAGAATATGAGATACGAGTATAATACTAAGGGTGTTTGTGCAAGAAGAATAGCGTTTGATATTGAGGACGGCGTTGTAACAAACGTAGAGTTTAACGGCGGCTGTAACGGAAATTTAAAGGCTATAAGCAAGCTCGTTGAGGGCAAAAGCGCAGCTGAAATAAATGAAATTCTTGCAGGAAATACCTGTGGTTTTAAAAATACG
>JAZOML010000001.1:0-1862 GCA_045653945.1 Eubacteriales bacterium | reverse complement strand
AAGCGGTATCAGAATCTCAAACGCCGCTTCCAGTATCGACAAAATGATTGTCAGGATAGAGCCTTTTTTATGCTCACGCAGGCTCTTTGCTAATGTTTTGATCATAGGTTCCTCCTTTTAGTGTAGCGCGCTACACTTTATTTCTAAGTAAAAGCCGATGGTAAATCGGCTCAACTTATTCAAGATTTTTGTAGACTGCCAAGAGCAGTTCACGGAGTTGTTCAATGTCCTCTGCGGAGAGAGAAGCCAACATCTTTCGTTCATTTTCAGAAATATCATGCTCCATATCCATACTGAGAGCTTCCGCAGCCTCTGTCAGTTTGACGATCTTATTTCGTTTATCATTCTCGTCGATCCAACTTATAACGTGACCGTTCTGCTCCATTCTTGAAACGATGCCAACGACCGTCGGATGCGACACATCCAAAAACACTTCGATTTCTTTCTGCGTAGCTTGCCCGCCATTGAAGTGCAGAAATGTAAGCACACGGCTCTGCGCCAAAGTAAGATTATAATGCTTCAAGTCTGCATCGGCTTTGGCTTTTAACTTGTCATTGATGTTTTTGATCAAATAACCGATATCTCTTTTTTGCATTGATCCTACCTCCGCTGTTATGTGTAGCACGCTACATATTGTAACATGATTTTTGTCATTTGTCAAGTGCTTTTCCGTTTTTTCCTGCGTTTCGTAAGTTCGAATCCTTCGACTCGAAGAAAAATTGAAAATAGATCTCATGGAAATCCGAAAAAAGCGGAGAAATCTCTCGAAATCTCCGCTTTTTTCGTTTTTTCTCGGTCGGATCTAAATCGACCTAAAGACTTGCCGCAATGTTATAAAAACGAGTTTTTACAGCATTGAGCAAATATTCTGACCACCGCACGAATAAAGCGTTTGAACAGCCCAGTTTTCAGCATATCGGGTGTTACCTCTATGGATTTCGCAACTTATCGTCTACTATATAGGCTTTTATATTCTTAATGTAAATAGCCCTCATTTCAGAAAAATGAGGGCTATTGGTTTGTTTGGTCCACGGCTCGTGCTTTCGTATATATACTCATAACAAATTCGTGGTATAATAATTGTTCGTCTTTTGACGAAATCTTTATATAACAGGAGGCTACCATGCCAAAAATCTATTATCCCGACAATTTCAAAATCGAGGTTATCAAGCACTACAAAATGCACCGAAATATTGATGCAACTCTTGAAAAATACGGGATTGCCCGTAGTACGCTTTTTAAATGGAAAAAGAAATATGAGGAAAATCACTTTTTTAGGGCTTCGAAAAAACCTGCGAATACTGGTCATAAAGCCAAAGCACACCTTGATAAGCTGAACAAAATCGTTGAGGCATCCAAGGAATTACGTTGTGGTGTCACCGCTTCGATTACCGAAAAGGTTGCTGAGATAAAGCGCTTGGAAGGCAAATACTCGGTTCATGTTTTGTGCGAAGCTTTGCAAATACCAAGAGGTACATACTACAACCGCAAGAAGAAAGGTGATTTGCCGAGCAGTTATGAACTTGCGGACAGAGAGCTTAGTGTATTGATTCGGGAGATATTTTATCAAAGCAACGAACGGTTTGGACGAAACCCAATAAAATACAAGTTGCAAGAACGTGGATATCAAGTCAGCAAAATGCGCATCAGCCGCTTGATGAAGGAAATGGGACTTCAAGTAAAGGTTGCGCCGTACACGCTTGAACACAAAAAATCATTGTCACGCAATAAATTTCGCAATCTTATTCGCGGAGAATTCAGTCCCGAAGCACCGAATATGGTTTGGGCAAGCGATATTACCTATGTGAAAGTAAAAGATCAATATATGTTTGTTTGCGTGATAATCGACTTGTTTTCAAGGA